>NZ_CP049858.1:3773145-4402003 GCF_011299335.1 Dysgonomonas sp. HDW5B | reverse complement strand
AAGTAGATCCAAGTAAGATAATTGTAGTAAAATCTGATACCCCTAACGAAGGTGGAGGGTTTGCTCCTGTGGATGAAGTGACTACTCAGATTGGTAATAATGTAGCTAACTTCTTTATCAAAGAGATGGCTGAAGGCCGTATGCCTAAATCATTTCTTCCTATTCAATCAGGTGTAGGTAATATTGCAAATGCTGTATTGGCGGCAATGGGAGAGAGTAAAGAAATTCCTGATTTTGAGGTTTACACTGAGGTTATTCAGGATGCAGTTATCGATTTGATGGAATCGGGTCGTATTAAATTTGCAAGCGGATGCTCTTTAACTGTGAGTAATCCTTGTATTGAGAAAATATATAAAAATCTAGACTTCTTTAAAGAAAGAACTGTTCTTCGTCCTTCTGAAATTTCAAATAATCAGGAAATAGTTCGTCGTTTAGGTATCATTGCTATAAATACAGCGTTGGAGGCTGATATTTTTGGAAATATCAATTCAACTCATGTTATGGGGACTAAAATGATGAACGGTATTGGTGGATCGGGCGACTTTACAAGAGGAGCTTATGTTTCGGTATTTGTGACACCTTCTACCGCAAAAGATGGTAAAATTAGTGCTTTTGTTCCTTTAGTATCTCATGAAGACCATAGTGAACACTCTGTGAAAATTATCATTTCAGAATATGGGGTTGCTGATCTTCGAGGAAAGTCTCCATTAGAACGTGCTCACGAAATCATAGAGAAATGTGCGCATCCTGATTACAGACCTTTGTTGCGCGAATATATAGCAAATGCTCCTGCAGGACAGACTCCTTTTGATATGTATAACTGTTTTGCTTTTCATAAAGCTTTTACTGAAACAGGAGATATGCGTAATACAAAGTGGGAAAAGAAATAAAATCGGTATAATTTAGATTTTACACTTTGATAGAATCTGTTTTGTTAAAATGATATGACCCTGTTCGATTTATTTGGACAGGGTTTTTTATTTAATTTTTTTCATTAGAAATAATAGAAATTGTTATGCCGAATCCGATAATTTTATTATAACTATAGGGTGTTTGATATGAAAAATAATTACAGAGGCAAATTTATTGTAATTTTATTTTGGAAAACTTTTTAACAATGTTAATTTTTTAATTATCTGTAAATGAGTTGTTTGTTTTTTATTTTGGAAAACATTGAACATTGTTGAAAACAAATTGTTTTAAAATTTGTAACATTCGTTATTACTCGGTAGTTTTGTATTGCTGAAAAATAAAGAACAATAGAATAAAATTTCAAATTAAAGAATATCCTCACAATGGAACGTAAAATCTACACTTTTGATGAAGCCTGTGAAGCAGCTCTAGCTTACTTTAAAGGAGATGAGTTGGCCGCTAAGGTTTGGGTCAATAAGTACGCATTAAAAGATGCTGCCGGCAATATTTATGAGCACTCGCCGGAAGATATGCACTGGCGACTAGCCAATGAAATCGCTCGTATTGAGAAAAAGTACGAAAACGGTCTTACAAGTCAGGAATTATATGACTTATTTGATCAGTTTAAGTATATCGTACCTCAAGGTAGCCCAATGACGGGTATTGGCAACGATTTTCAAATTGCTTCTCTTTCGAACTGTTTTGTGATCGGAATCGATGGATTGGCAGATTCATATGGTGCGATTATGCACATCGATCAAGAACAAGTGCAATTAATGAAACGCAGAGGTGGAGTAGGGCATGATCTTTCTCACATCCGCCCAAAAGGTTCTCCGGTTAAAAATTCGGCATTAACGTCAACTGGTTTGGTTCCTTTCATGGAAAGGTATTCAAACTCTACCCGTGAAGTAGCACAAGATGGTCGCCGCGGAGCTTTGATGTTGAGTGTTTCTATAAAACATCCTGATGCGGAATCTTTCATTGATGCCAAAATGGTAGAAGGAAAAGTAACAGGTGCAAATGTTTCCGTTAAAATTGATGACGACTTTATGCAGGCTGTTGTTGATGGAACAACTTATACGCAACAATATCCTGTTGTGTCAAACGATCCTACTACAACAAAAGAAATAGATGCTTCGAGATTGTGGGAGAAAATTGTACATAATGCTTGGAGATCGGCAGAACCGGGAGTTTTATTCTGGGATACAATTCTTAGAGAATCGGTGCCTGATTGCTATGCCGATTTAGGTTTCCGTACAGTATCTACTAATCCATGTGGTGAAATACCTCTTTGTCCTTACGATAGTTGTCGCTTGCTGGCGATTAATTTATATTCATATGTAGTTAATCCATTTACTGATGATGCTTACTTTGATTTTGAATTATTCAAAAAACACGTAGCACTAGCTCAACGTATTATGGATGATATTATTGATCTGGAAACAGAAAAGATTGATAATATATTATTGAAAATAAATGAAGACCCTGAAGTGGAAGAGGTAAAACAAACCGAAAGAAACTTATGGGAAAAAATCCGCAAGAAAACATTGCAAGGACGTAGAACAGGCGTGGGGATAACTGCAGAAGGGGATATGATTGCAGCAATGAATCTTCGCTATGGAACGGAAGATGCTACGGCTCTAGCTGAAGAAGTACATCGTACTTTGGCTATTGCAGCTTATCGTGCATCTGTCAATTTAGCAAAAGAACGTGGTGCTTTTGAAATCTTTGATATCGAAAGAGAAAAAAATAATCCGTTCATCAATAGATTGTGTGCTGAAGACCCTACTCTTTATACTGAGATGGAAAAATACGGTCGTCGTAATATTGCCTGTCTTACAGTAGCTCCAACGGGAACAACTAGTTTAATGACACAATCTTCGTCAGGTATTGAGCCTGTATTTCTTCCTGTCTATAAACGTCGTCGTAAGGTAAATCCGAATGATGTACAGGTTAAAGTAGACTTTATAGATGAAAATGGCGATTCATGGGAAGAATACATTGTTTTCCACCACAAGTTTGTAACCTGGATGGAAGCAAAAGGACACTCAGTGACTAAAAAATATTCATCGGAAGAGTTAGATCATCTGGTAGCTCAATCTCCGTACTATAAAGCAACTTCGAATGATGTAGATTGGTTGCAAAAAGTGAAAATGCAAGGGCGTATTCAAAAGTGGGTTGACCACTCAATCAGTGTAACTATAAATTTACCATCAGATGTGTCGGAAGAGTTAGTAAATACATTATATGTTGAGGCTTGGAAGAGCGGATGTAAAGGATGTACTGTTTACAGAGACGGTTCACGTGCAGGTGTATTATTGGCTGCCGATGACAAAAAAACAAAAGAAGATGAATGTTACGAACGTCCAATCTTGGTGACTTCTCGTCCTAAAGAACTGGAAGCAGATGTAATTCGATTCCAAAATAACAAGGAAAAATGGATTGCCTTTATCGGTGTTCTAGATGGTCGTCCTTACGAAATATTTACAGGTCTTAATGACGATGATGAAGGTATTATGTTGCCTAAACATGTAAGTAAAGGAGTTATTATTAAGAGTACTGACGATGATGGAGAGCGTAGCTATGACTTCCAATTTAAGAATAAGAGAGGCTATAAAACAACAATCGAAGGTCTGAACAGTAAGTTTAATCCTGAGTATTGGAATTATGCTAAATTGATTTCAGGCGTATTGCGTTATGGTATGCCAATCGATCAGGTTATAAAACTGGTTCAAGGTTTGGAATTAGATAGCGAAACAATCAATACATGGAAAAATGGGGTTGAAAGAGCTTTGAAGAAGTACCTTCCTAACGGTGCCGAATTGAAAGGTCAAAAATGTCCTGTTTGTGAGCAAGAAACCTTAGTTTATCAAGAGGGATGCTTGAAATGTAGCAATTGTGGTGCTTCAAAATGTGGTTGATCCTGAATTGATCTAAGTATTAATTTAATATATTGTCTCTAGCCCTGCTTCTAAACAGAAGTAGGGCTAGTTTTTTTATGTATCTGTGTGTTGATGTAAGTGTTAAATTAAAGAATAAGTATTGTTGTCTGGATAGAATACACTATATTTTGACCGTTTTACAGAGCTTGACTGTACACAGAATTACAAACTTTAAATTTAGGAACATGAAAAACATTATTAAAAAGCATCTCTATGTGAATAAGAGATGTCTGAATTTTCTTATTCTTTTTATTGGATTAACATTTTTAAGTAGTCTTTATGCATCCAAAAATCAAACATCAGATGATACCAAAGCTGATGTATTTGAAGTAGTCATGGGGCGTATTCAATCTGCTCATAAAAGTGTTAATGTGGCGACTATGGAAAATAACACTACTTATTATCTGTCTGTTATACAGAAAGATGGATCTTTTCCTGATATTGACTATGCAGATAATGCCCAGACTGATTGGAAACCGATTGGTCATTTAGACAGGATGAAGAGCATGGTACTTGCTTATACAATGACCAATAGCAAGTATTTTGGAGATGCAGCCGTTTATAATACGATTGTAAAGATGCTCGGTTTTTGGTATGATAAACATCCTTTAAGTACCAATTGGTATATGCAGAAAATAGCTTGCCCTCAGCGAATGGGTGTTATGTTGATTCTTATGCGTTCGGGAGCACAGCAATTGCCTGCTACTCTCGAAAATAACCTTCTGGCACGTATGAAAAGTGAAGGGGGAAAGCCTGATGAGCCGGGGTCGCAAGGGACCGGAGCTAACAAACTGGATATTGCTACGCATTGGATATATAGAGGATGTTTAACTAAAGATACTTCAGTATTGTCTTTTGGTGCAGATCAGGTGTACTTTCCTATATTTTTAACAACAGGAGAGGGGCTGCAGCATGATTATTCCTATCAACAGCACGGTAATCAATTATATGTTGGTGGGTATGGGCATGTGTTTGTGAATGGTATATCTAGTATTGCCGAATATATGGTAGGCACTCCCTATGCATTATCCGGCGAAAAACTAGAGTTGCTGAGTCAATTCATGAGAACTATTTATCTACCGATTATTAGGGGTAAATATTTTCTTTATAATGTATTGGGACGTGGAGTGAGCAGGAAAAATGGTCTTAGCCAATCTGGTTTTGCTACAGTTGTAAACCGTATGATTGCTCTTGATCCAGCGAATACAGAAGAATACGAAGCAGCAGTAAAACGATTGAAGGGAACAGAATCTCCCGGATATGGATTGAAATCAACCAACACTCTCTTTTGGCGGTCTGATTATACATTGCATCAACGCCCGGGTTATACTTTTGATGTACGAACTGCATCGAAATACACATGTCGGAATGAGAATGGTAATGAAGAGAACCTTAAAGGATACTTCCTTGCAGACGGAGCAACTGATATTGCTATCAATGGCGATGAGTATGTCGATATTTTCCCTGTATGGGATTGGGCGAAGATACCCGGTGTAACAGCTCCTTCTTTGATAACGATACCAAAACCTGCACAGTGGGGGCAAGTAGGTACAAGTACTTTTGCCGGAGGGGTTTCTGACGGAAAATACGGGGTAAGTACTTATTGGCTTAATGATAATAACTATAATATTAATACAACAGCTAAAAAGTCATGGTTCTTTTTTGATGATGAGGTTGTTTGCTTAGGTGCGGCTATTGCTTCGACAGCAGCACAAACAATAAACACAACACTTAATCAAAGTTTACTTCAAGGAAGTGTGATTGCTAATACGAATGGAACCGAAACAATATTGAGTAAAGGAAGCCATAATTATGTTAATCCATCATGGGTATTGCATAATGGAATAGGTTATATCTTTCCTCAAGGTGGAAATATTTCTATTACTAATCAAGATCAGACCGGAACATGGAAATCTATTAATGCACCTTCTAGCGATGAGGTAATAACAAAAGAAGTATTTAAAATGTGGTTTAATCATGGTGTTAAGCCCACCAATGGAAGTTACTCCTATATAGTTGTTCCAAATAAAACTACATCAGCAGAAATGAATACCTACTCTAGTGCTGATATTGAAATATTGGCAAATACAGATTCAATCCAGGCTGTAAGACATAAAGGGTTAAATATTTTAAGTCTGGTCTTTTATAAAGCTGCCACATTTAGAAATGGAGATGTTTCTGTTTATGCTGATAGAGGATGTGCTTTAATCCTTAAAAATGTAGGAACGCCGAAAGTTGAAGTTTATATCTCAGATCCATCGAGAGTACAATCAAATGTAACTTTGCGGACAAAGTTCCCAACTATTGGAGGTACAAAAGAACTAAAATGTACACTGCCTAAACATCCCGATTCGTATGCCGGTTCTACATTCAAGTATATAATAGATCAGGATACTCCTGAATATGTATCGGTTAAGTATAAATCTGTTTATGCAATAGAAGATTCTTGGGTAAGGGATGGTGATTATGCAAATACTAATTATGGAACAGCTAATACTTTAGTTGTGAAAAAAGATGGAGATGGTTATAATCGAGAGGCTTATATTAAATTTGATTTACAGAATATTGATATAACCAAGTATCAAAATATATTTTTAGCTCTGTATGTAGCAAACTCCAATACATCAATTCATGATACTCAATGGAATATAGGATATGTTGCTGATAATACATGGAGCGAGAAAAGTATAATATGGAATAATAGACCTGTCACTACTAATACAATAGCGACAGTTTCTACAGTACCTGCCGGTTCTAATGTTATGGTGGATATATCTCAGGCTGTATTTAATGAAATTAAAAATAATAGTAAAACATTGACTTTGCATATTTCGTCAACAACCAGGGGTGCCGATGGCAAAACAGATGCTCAGTTTTATTCGAAAGAGGGAAGTGATCCGCTTAAAGCTCCACAATTAATGTTACAAGAAAAGGGCGAAAGTAATACCGCATCGTCTGAATTTATTGCTATCGAAGATGCTTGGGTAAGAGATGGTAGTTTTGCGAATACCAATTATGGTACAACTAATACTTTGACTATTAAAAAAGACGGTGATGGATACAATCGAGAGGTGTATTTTAAATTTAATCTGGAAAATACCAGTTTTGATGAAATAGATAATGTTTACTTAAAATTGTCGGTTTCATACGCTAATATTTCTATTCAAAATACCAGCTGGCAAATTGTACCGGTGGCAAATACATGGACAGAATCGACTTTAACATGGGCAAACAAACCTTCTGTTTTGGCTGAGCCTATTGCTACTGTTAATGGTTTACCGGCAGGCTCTGATGTACAGGTTGATATTACCGAATATGTTCGCTCAGAGTATAAGAAAGGAAATAAAATCATATCATTGCACGTATCTTCTACCGCAAAAGGTAGTGATGGAAAAACAGATGCACAATTTTATTCGAAAGAATCATCTGATGTAAATAAACATCCTAAGTTGTTGATCGAGTTCAAGTCATTAGCATCTACACTCAGAACGGTTGAATTAATTAGTGATACAAGAGTAAATACTACGGTATATCCTAACCCCGTATTGAGAGGAAATACATTATTTATTGATTTTCCAAAAGAAACCAATACTGCTGAAATCAGGATAATAGACATGTTGGGGCGTACATTGCTTATAACTAAAGATCATTCGGTTGATTCTACTAAATTACCATCAGGAGTATATGTTTTATCAATTAAAGACAATAAAAATCCAGAGTTGAATGGAAGTATAAAATTAATGGTTAAGTAAAACCCTTCTTTTGTAAAACAATAAAGTCCCGGAAATCTCCGGGACTTTATTGTTTATATTATTATATTTTTTAATAATCTCCTTCGAGCATTGAGTCTCTATATCCCAAGAAATATAAAATTCCATCGAGTCCTACAGTCGAAAGAGATTGTTGTGCATTCTCTTTGACTTTAGGTTTTGCATGAAATGCAATTCCTAGTCCAGCAGTAGCCAACATCTGTAGATCATTCGCTCCATCACCTACGGCTACAGTTTGCTTCAAATCTACTTTTTCGACCTGAGCAATTAAACGTAACAACTCGGCTTTGCGTTTGCCATCTACAATATCTCCAAGATGTTTTCCGGTAAGCTTACCATCTTCAATTTCCAGTTCATTGGCATATACATAGTCAAATCCGTATTTTTCTTTTAAGTGATTACCAAAATAAGTAAATCCACCCGAAAGAATGGCTATTTTATATCCACTCTTTTTCAAAATACGTACTAATCGAGTCATTCCCTCTGTGATAGGCAAATTTTCGGCAATCTCTTTCATAACCGATTCATCTAAACCTTTGAGTAGACTAACTCTTCTTTTGAAGCTTTCGGAAAAGTCTATTTCGCCTCTCATAGCAGCTTCAGTAATAGCCCTAACTTCTTCTCCTACTCCTGCACGATCGGCAAGTTCATCTATAACCTCTGTCTGGATAAGAGTTGAATCCATATCAAAGCAAATCAAACGACGCATACGACGATACATACTTTCTTCTTGGAAAGCAATATCAATTTGATATTTTGCAGAAAGAGTAAGGAATGTTTTTTGCAGTTCTTTAAAATGTTCGATAGTTCCGCGAACTGATAATTCTATACACGACCGACCGATTCTATCTTTTTTATTTAAGGGAATGCGAGAAGTCAGACGTGTAATTTTCTCAATGTTGAGTTTATTATCTAGCAATACTTGTGTTACTATGGATATATGTGTTGCATTTAGCTCACGTCCTAAAATAGTAACAGTATAACGATTCTTTCCTTGAAGATTTACCCAAGTGGAATAAGCTTCTTTGCTTAGATGGGAGAATCTGACATTAACACCTAATTCGTCAGCCTTAAATAGTAAATCTTTGAGGATATAACCTGATTTTTCGGTTTGAGACTCAAACATAATTGCTAACGATAGCGAATGATGTATGTTTGCTTGTCCAAGATCAAGTATAGTGGCATTGTAATGTCCTAATATGGCTGTTAAAGCAGTGGTCACACCCGGACGATCTTGTCCTGATATGCGAACTAAAATTATTTCAGTATCCTCCATTCTTAAATTTTAAGTAGTTTCAATTCTTTAATACTACATTCTAAAAAGATATCCAGTTTTGATTTTATACTTTTCGCAGCAATAAAAAGTCAGAGACCTTAGTTTGCTGAGTTTAGTAATTTCGATTCTGCAGTTTCTATAGAGGCAAAATCAAACTGATCTATTATATTTTGTTTTAATAATTCTATTTGCTGATTGCATAAATTACCGATACTTCCTTCGTGTGTATGATTCACTTGTCGGTTGTGTGAGAATTTACCGTTTTCGATATCTAAACCTACTTTCTTGTAAGCATCTCTGAAAGGCATTCCTTCTAATACTAGACGGTTTACTTCTTCTACACTAAATATATAGGTGTATTTATCGTCATTGATAACCTCTTCGTTTACTTTAATTTCACCTATCATACGACCAATCATAGAAATGCAATTGTTTAGCTCATCAAAAGAAGGCAAGAAGATTTCTTTGATAAGTTGCATGTCTCTGAAATAGCCTGACGGAAGATTATTAGTAATCAAAGTAATTTCTGTTGGCAGAGCTTGTAATTTATTACATTTAGCACGGGACAATTCAAATACATCGGGATTCTTCTTATGTGGCATGATACTTGATCCTGTAGTATATTCATCCGGCAACTTTATAAAACCAAAGTTCTGACTATTATACATACATGCATCAAAAGATAGTTTAGATAGAGTTGCGGCTATGCCTGCAATGGCAAAGCCTACAGTGCGTTCCATCTTACCTCTTCCCATTTGAGCATATACGACATTGTAATTCATAGAATCGAATCCTAACAAATCAGTTGTTAGTTGTCTGTTTAATGGGAATGAAGAACCATATCCGGCGGCAGATCCTAAAGGGTTGCGGTTACATATTTTAAATGCAGCTAAAAGTAACTGTAAGTCATCAACAAGGCTTTCTGCATAAGCACCAAACCATAATCCGAATGACGATGGCATTGCTATTTGCAAGTGAGTATAACCGGGTATAAGGACGTTTTTATACTTTTCACTTTGCTGTAAAAGTACATCAATAAGACCTGATACTGATTCTACGACAATTTTAATCTGTTCTCTAGTGAAAAGTTTTAGATCAACCAATACCTGATCGTTTCTCGAACGACCACTGTGAATTTTTTTACCAACATCACCCAATTTACGGGTAAGCATTAATTCTATTTGAGAGTGAACGTCTTCTACATCATTTTCTATTGTAAAAAGACCTTCCTCTATCGTATTATATATTGATTTGAGTTCTTTAAGAAGAATAGATAATTCTTCTTTTGCAAGTAATCCGATTGATTCGAGCATGGTTATATGAGCCATCGAGCCCATTACATCATGTTTGGCTAGATATAAATCCATTTCTCTATCGTGACCAACCGTATACTCTTCTATATCTTTATTAACCAGTGTATTTTTTTGCCAAAGTTTCATTCGTTAGCTTTCCTTAATTAATTAAGCAATTTCAACTATTTATTCTCAGTATTCCCAAAACAACAAAAGGGTCTGAGACCCTTACTTTTCGGCTAGATCACCATAAGGTATGGTGGCTAATGTCTCGGCCATTTTATCCAGTCCGTTTTGTAACGGTTTTGATATCATGGGTTTCAAGAAAGCATTTATGTCGGCTTTTACGGTCAGCTTCATTTTAGTTTCTTCTGTAGCTGATTGTTTTACTGATTGTTTTAATTGAATCCATAAATTCAACTTGAAAGGAAGTTGTTCGGCCTCAAATTTAATTGTAGAATTAGGTTCACGCTCTACAATAACAAATCGAACTTTGCCAATAGGATCTACGGTAACTGTACAGGAATCCTGATCATATGAGAAATCTTTGATTTTGTCCTGAGGTATTTTATCTTTAATCAGGTCTAATTTTCTCAGGTCTGATAAAACCGAAAAAATATCCTGATCCGAATAAGGTATTGTTTTTATATCGCTGATATATTCCGCCATTTTTACGATATTAAGTAAATAAAAGTATTTAGTACTATACTTTCACAGGTTGTTGTCGTCCTTGCCAAAGTAATGCAAAAAAGGTCTTAGACCTTATTTCCAGTTTGCCGGATCTTTTTTCCACTCTTGAAGTGTTTCGAGTTCCGATTCGTCTATATAATCGATTCTCAACGCTTCACCTAATACGGCATCGTAATTAGTAAGAGTTGTAAGCTCTACACCTGCTTTAGTGAAATTTTCTTTTGAAATAGGTAAACCATAGTTAAATATGGCAATCATACCGATAACTTCTGATCCGTCTCTTTTGATGGCCTCTACAGCTTTAAGGCTACTGCCTCCCGTTGAGATCAGGTCTTCAATAACCAATACTTTACTGTTTGGCTTTAACTCACCTTCAATAAGATTTTCCAGTCCGTGATCTTTTGGAGTAGCACGTACATATACAAAAGGTAAGCCTAAAGAATCGGCAACTAATGCTCCCGGTGTTATAGCTCCTGTTGCTACACCTGCTACAGCATCGGCATCGGGGTATAATTCCATTGCTAAACGGCTTAGCTCAATCTTTACGAAATTACGGATTGCAGGATAAGAGAAAAGTTTTCTGTTATCGCAATATATGGGAGACTTCCATCCGGATGCCCATGTAAACGGATTCGATGGTTGAAGCTTTATAGCCTTAATTCTCAACAGCTTTTCTGCTGTCATTTTTTCCAAAGTATTCATAGTCTGTGGGATAAAATAAATATAACAAATTGCAGTGCAAATATAGATATAATGGTAGATATGAGTTATACAATTGTATCTATTTTTTTGATTCTTTATGGATTTATGTGTAATAATAAGTGTTGTATCCTTTAATATCGTAATTTTAGTATGAAAATATTTTTATCTTTGTGAATTCTGTATATTGTATTGTAATTTGACACATTAAGAATGAAGATTATTTGCGTAGGTCTTAATTATCAGGAACATAATCGTGAGATGGGAAGAGTTGATTCGGCTACTTCTGATAATCCGGTTATTTTCATCAAGCCCGACTCTGCTTTACTGAAGGATAATAAGCCTTTTTTTATACCGGATTTTTCGAATGATATTCATTACGAATTGGAAATTGTTGTCCGTATAAACAGATTGGGTAAGAACATTGCAGAACGGTTTGCTCACCGTTATTATGATGAACTGACGGTTGGAGTAGATTTTACGGCAAGAGACTTGCAATCGGAGTTAAAATCGAAAGGGCTTCCTTGGGAACTATCTAAAGGTTTTGACTATTCTGCAGCAATAGGTGAGTTTATTCCAAAAGAAGAATTTTCCGGCTCTATGGATAATTTGAATTTTGAGCTGCATATAAATGGTAATCAGGTTCAAATAGGAAATTCATCTGATATGATTCATTCAGTTGATAAAATAATAGATTATGTGAGCCGTTTCTTTACATTAAAGATTGGCGATATTATATTTACCGGAACTCCTGCCGGAGTTGGACGTGTCGATATAGACGATCACTTGGAGGGTTTTTTGGAAAACAAGAAACTTTTTGATTTTTATGTACGCTAACAAGAATATATATAGGTAATAGTAAGGTCTTAGATATAATTTATAGTGATAAAATTAAAATTATAATTATAAATTGTATTTATGCTTACCAAAGTAACAAAGGTCTGAGACCTTAATTTATATGTTAAGACAAAAACTGTTGCAAAGATATTTCTATACACTACTCTTTTTCAGTATCTGTTCCTTATTTCAACTATCAGCAGTTGATAATGATGGGAGTAGATACGCAGCTAACTCTGTACTATCACAAGGAAACTGGTATAAAATAAAAGTGCCAGGTACCGGTGTGTATAAATTGACTTATGAAGAGTTAGCTAAAATGGGTTTATCTAACCCTCAGAATGTGAAAATATATGGCTATGGAGGCTGGATTCTGGATGAGGACTTTACAAAACCTTATATAGATGATCTTCCTCAGGTTTCGATATGGATGAGTAAAGACCCCGCTAATTTTGGAAAAGGGGATTATATATTGTTTTATGCCCGTGGAGGTATTAAATGGGTATATGATGAAAAACTGAAAGAGTTTGTACACGAACAAAATCCATATTCTAAGAATAGTGATACTAAGGCTGATGAGGTTGCTTATTATTTTGTGACTGAATCTACTGATCAGCCTAAACTCATGGCTACGCAGGCTTCTTCTGCAGCGTCTGTTAAAGTAAATACTTTCGATGATTATTATTTACACGAAAAAGAGCTGGTAAATATAGCAGAAACCGGTCGCAAATTCTTTGGTGAAAGCTTTAAAAGTAAAACTTCTCAGGACTTTACACTACCTCTTGAAGGGATAACTTCCGCTCCTGCTACTATAAGATATGACTTTATATCAAGAGTTACAGTACCGGTTGGGATGCTTAGCGTATCTGTAAATGGAGGTTTGGTTAAAAGCCAGAAGACTGAAGTAACGAATGAATATTATACGCGTGCAACCACCATAAATGATACAATAGTCAGATCAAATCTACAAAATAAGAATACGTTGAATCTTACTTATACAAAGGGATGGAGCACCGATCAGAACCTTTATCTGAATTATATCAGAGTAAATTATCAACGAGCGCTAAAACCATATGGTCCTGTGACCTTATTTCGTGATAAAGCGAATAGGGGAGATATTCAATTCAATATTTCAGAAGCCAGCAGTTCGATGTTGGTATGGGATGTTACGGATAATACTACGGTTCGAAAAATTGATGCATCCTTATCAGGCACTACTCTGAGCTTCGGAGCATCTAACACTGATATACATGAATATGCTTTAGTGGATATTTCTAAAACAATTCCTTCTCCTACACTTGTCGGTAAAGTGTCCAATCAAAACCTTCATGCAAGTACAAGCCCTGATATGATAATTATAGTTCAGCCCTTTTTGAAATCTTATGCTGAGCAAGTTGCCGGATTGCATGAGAACGAAGGTTTGAGGTCGTTAATTGTTAGTCCCGATGATATTTATAATGAGTTTTCGTCCGGCAATCCGGATATAACTGCGTATCGTCGATTTGTGAAAATGTTCTATGACAGAAGTACTTCCGAAGAAGATAGACCTAAATATCTTTTCCTTTTTGGAGGGGGCACATTCGATAATCGCTTTATTCAGTCTAATTGGACTGCCGAGAATAAAAAGTCAATGCTTTTGACTTATCAAACAGAAGAGTCTTTACAGGAGACAGCTTCTTATGTAACTGATGACTATTTAGGATTTTTGGATGATAGCGAAGGTCGTGATTTGGCTTTAGACAAGCTGGATATTTCTATAGGGCGTCTGCCTGTGAGAACCGAAAATGAAGCTCAAATAGCTGTAAGCAAAATAACAGCATATATGGAGAATACTAATAGAGGAATATGGCAAAATAATATAACATTTATTGCCGATGATGCAATTGCTCCTAATCACACACTCATATCGGAGCGAGGACATATGTTAGATGCCGAAAAACTAGCTACTTACACTGCTACTAACCATCCTGATTTTATATTGAACCGTATTTATCAAGATTCTTATGAAAGAGTATTAAGCACCAATGGTGCACGTTATCCGGATGCTACACAAGCAGTTCTTGATAATATAAATAGAGGGACTTTGGCTTTGAATTTTATAGGGCATGGTGCTACAGATTCTTGGACTCATGAGTTTCTATTGAAGCTTTCGGATATAACTGCAATGAATAATAACAGATTACCTCTTTGGATAACTGCAACTTGCGATTTTAGCCGCTTCGACGCCGATGATACTTCGGGAGGCGAAGTTGCCTTATTGAATCCTAATGGAGGTGCTATTGCTTTGTTTTCTACAGTAAGAGTTGTATTTATTGTTGATAATACTCTTATGAATAACAATATAACCAAGCATTTATTGAAACCCAAAGACGGAAAAGCTGCTCGAATGGGTGATATAATTCGTAATGCTAAACTGGAGAAAGATATGTTGCAGGATATGAATAAGCTGAAGTTCCAATTATTAGGAGATCCTGCATTAAGATTAAATTATCCGGATGAAACTTATCGTGTTGAAGTTACTGAAATGAATGGACTGTCTGCCGATGAAAAAGATCTTAATATACAAGCTTTAGATAATACAATTATCAAGGGAAATATTGTTAATCAGAATGGAGATATAGTTACAGACTTTAATGGTAAGCTCGAATCGATCGTGTTTGATTCGGAGCAGACTCTTAGAACAAGAGGAAATACTCCGGATGGCCTAAGTGATGAGATTGCTATGAGTTATAAAGATTATACGAATACTTTATTCTCCGGTAGTGTCGAAGTTAAAGAAGGTACATTTGAAATTAACTTTGTAGCTCCCAAAGATATTTTGTATACAGGTGGGAAAGGGAAAATGAGTTTTTATGCCCATAATGAGGACGGAGATAAAAAAGCTCAGGGTTCTTTTTATAATTATACGGTAGGGGGTACAAATACTAATTTGCCCGAAGAAACTAATCCTCCTGTTATTTCAAATATGTTTTTGAATACTCCTCAATTTAAAAATGGAGATCATGTAAATCCTACTCCCCTCTTTTTCGCTGATATTTCGGACGACACCGGAATTAATTTATCAAGTGGAATAGGGCACAATATGGTACTTATTCTTAATAATCGAACAAATATTGATATGACTCCTTACTTTGAGAATGATGAAAATTCAACTAAAAAAGGAAGTATAAGATATCAATTTCCCGAGTTAGACGAAGGACATCATACGTTAGAGTTGAGAGTCTGGGATGTTTGGAATAATTCAGCAAGTCAAACAATTGATTTTATTATAAGTAATGATTTCAGACCGGCAATCTATAATTTCGAAATATGGGGTAATCCAGCAATAAATGAAACTAATTTTGTGTTGAACACAAATACTCCGGGAACAAATGTCGATGTCAAAATATCGGTTTATTCATTGACTGGAGCCCTCATGTGGGTGCATGAAGAAAGTGCAGATTATCTGGAACAATATTCCTATAATTGGAATTTAAATGACTCTGGAGGCTCACGTTTAAATCCGGGTGTTTATATTTGTACAGCACAAGTAAGTCTCAATGGAAGGGTTTCATCCATAAAATCTCAGAAATTAATTGTTACCCATTAAGATTGAGTTTTATCTTTATGCTACAATATGTACACGTACCTATGAGTAAATATAGTATTTCGTAATATGTTTGAAGTTACAACACATTATATTTGTTATATTTTGCTAAAATATAAAAGGTCTGAGACCTAAACAAAAACAAAGATTAAACCTATGATAAGAATTAGTAAGAAATACCTATTTATAGCTCTTTTCCTGATTAGTACACTTACAGGATATACACAAGAGTTGGCCAATCCTCCGATAACGGCAGTTCCATCGTTAACGATAGCACCCGATGCACGCGGAGGAGGTATGGGAGACGTTGGAGCAGCTACTCTGCCCGACCTCTATTCGCAACATTGGAACCCTGCAAAATATGCATTTCTGGAAACTAAGGCCGGAATATCGATGTCGTACACTCCTTGGTTACGCAAAATCGTAAAAGATATAGCTATGGTTTACGCTTCGGGTTTCTATAAATTTGGAAATGAAGATAATCAGGCATTAAGTGCTTCGATACGCTATTTCTCGATAGGTGATATACCTGAAGTCGATTTAAATGGTCAATTTGGTTCAGTTGTCTCTCCGTACGAAATGGCTTTTGATGTAGCCTATTCGCGTAAACTGACACAGACATTCTCGGGTAGTGTTGCCATGCGGTATATTCGCACAGATTATACTACATCAGTTGATGATGGAACAACTCCGGGAAATGCTTTTGCTGCCGACTTGTCCGGATACAATGAATCGTATGTAATGATCGGTTCTGCCGAAAGTTTGCTAGGACTGGGTTTCAATATATCCAATGTTGGCTCTAAAATATCAATGGATGGAGGTGCTAACAGTTATTTTATTCCGACAAATATGCGTTTAGGAGCTTCTCTTACATATCCTTTGGACGAATATAATACACTGGCATTCAGTATGGACCTGAATAAGCTCTTAGTTCCATCTCGCCCTGTAAGAGGAGATGAAGAAAGTCTTGAAGACTTTCAGGCACGTCAACGAGCAGTAGCTGAAACATCACCGATTAGTGGGATATTTAAATCATTTACGGATTCACCTTATGGACTTAGAGGAGAGCTGGAAGAGATAGCTTGGTCGGCGGGTATGGAGTATGCATACAATAACCAGTTTATGGTTAGAGGCGGATACTTTCATGAAAGCGAAAGACAAGGAAACCGAAAATATTTCTCATTTGGAGCAGGATTTAAAATGAATGTATTTCAACTCGATGCTGCATACTTAATTTCGTCAGCAGAATCTAATCCTTTGGATCAGACAATCCGTTTTTCGCTAGGGTTTGATATGGATGGATTAAGAAATTTATTTAAATAAGATAAGGTATTTTTAAGCACAATTTATTGAAGAATTATAATGAAGATACGTGTAGGATTTGGATATGATGTTCATCGTTTAGTAGAAGGTCGTGATTTATGGCTGGGTGGAGTGAAGATTGATTTTGAAAAAGGATTAATGGGACATTCTGATGCAGATGTACTTATCCATGCTATTTGCGATGCCCTATTGGGTGCAGCTAACCTTAGAGATATAGGATTTCATTTTCCTGATACAGCTAAGGAATATAAAGATGTTGATAGTAAATTACTACTGAAGAAAACTTTAGAGGTACTTACCGAAAAAGGATATAGAATAGGAAATATAGATGCTACGATTTGTGCCGAACAGCCAAAGATAAATCCTCATATACCCCAGATGCAGAAAGTGATGGCAGATATTTTGGAGATTAATGTAGATGATCTCTCAATCAAAGCCACAACTTCTGAGAAAATGGGATTTGTGGGCAGAGAAGAAGGGTTTTCATCGTATGCTGTTGCTTTAATAGAGAAGATATAATATCCGAATATGTTGAAAAGATAATGGAACAGGAAGTAAAAATAGAATCTACAGCAGATGGGTCTCACACGCTTTTTGTTCCTTCTCTTAATGAACATTATCATTCGGTGAATGGGGCAAAACAGGAATCCGATCATATTTATATAAAAGCAGGTCTATTACATTCGCTCAAGGATGATATAAAAATACTCGAAATAGGTTTTGGTACGGGACTTAATGCGTATCTCTCTTTACAGGTTACCCTGAATACAGCTAAAAGAATAGATTATACAAGTCTTGAGCTTTATCCGCTATCAATGGACATCGTTGGGCAATTAAATTATGTGGAGAGCGGTGAGCCTGAAGACAAAGAATACTTTACTCAACTTCATTATTGTGACTGGGGTAAAAGGAATGAGATAACATCTTCTTTTTATCTTACCAAGATTCAAACTGATTTTAGTAAATTAGATTTTCCATTATATCTGGATACCACCTTTGATGTAATTTACTTTGATGCTTTTGCACCCGAGAAGCAATCGGAGATGTGGTCACAGAGAATATTTGATACCTTATATAATTTAACAAACAAGGAGGGTATTCTTACTACCTATTGTGCTAAAGGAGTTGTCAGACGTATGTTATTACAAGCCGGCTATAATGTAGAGCGTTTAGCGGGTCCTCCCGGAAAACGGGAAATTTTAAGAGCCACGAAATTATAAGATCAGTCTTTTTTGTCTAAAACTTTAATGATCGAATCTAGCTTATGACTAAAGACTTCTGCTCCTAAATAGCTGAGATGATCTGAATCAAAGAAAAGCTCATAGTTTTTGTTGCCAGTTTCTTTATTAAAATCGTTCAAACAATCGTAGTAGAATACATCTTTATTATCAGCTAACTCATTTGCTGCAGAATACAACATATTCAATTGCTTTTGGTTAAGAAGTTTAACAAATGATGCATGTGCAGGTATTGTGACAAAAATAGTTTTGGCTTTCTTCTTTTTTCCTATTTCAATAATCTTCTTTAAATATTCTATATTCTCAAAATATCTCCAATCTAAATCAGATGCAGTGTGAGCTGAAATAACTTTTTCAGAAACTTCTTTAATTACATCCACGCTTTTGGCCGGTTTTAAAATAACAAATCCTTTAGGCGTTAAATTAGGTATAGGGTCTTCTTTTTTATAATAATAATTTTGAATGATCTGAAAATTAGTTCTCATCGTTTCGTCCAGAAATAACAATCTTTTCAATGGATTTTGTTCTATATCTATTCCATAATATATATTATAATACTTACGTCTCCATCTTTGTGGATGGTCTTCAATATTAGTCCATAACAGATGATATGATAAAGGAATTATTACATACTCTAAAGAATCTAATTTATCTTGATATCTGTCCAAAATTTTATAGTCTATATCTAATGTTTGTGCATAGTTTGCAGTGTTGAATGCGTTTTTAGTAAAAGAGTCGGGGTTGATTCCTGTTATTCCATGTGAACTACCAAGTATAAGTATCCGTGTATTGCTGGAGTTGGTTTTAAGAAAATCAGCTTTAACCATGTAAGCATTAGGTAACCTTCTTAAAAGGGTTTCAAGCCCAATTACAATAACAATAAATGGGCTTATGAATATAAGAGTATATAATATTAGTTTTTTCATCTTCAAATACTCAACAATTTATTGTTTACCATTTTTCCCTTCTATTACTTTAATAAGAGAGTCAACTTTGCAAGTAACTTTTTGAGCCCCTATATAACTTAGATGATCTCCATTATTAAAATCCTGAAGAGTGTAACTTCGAGCGTCTTCTAAAAAATCATAATAGAAAACATTTTCATTATCCTGAATGCTATCCATTAAATGATGCATTGAGTTTAACTGCTCTTTGTTTAAGTTGTCAATATATGTAGGGTAGCAAGGTATAGTAATAAAAATAACTTTAGAATGTTTCTTTTTAGCTATCTGTATTATACTCTCTAGACATCTTAAATTCTCATTATATCTAAACGTTAAATCCTGAACAGTGAATCCTTCTGCAACAGATTTACCATGCTTTTCGATTTTCTCTAAATTGGAAGTTGGTGGTGCAGGAATAAAACCATTTATATAATTGAATGTTATGGGGCGTTTATTCCAGTAATACAACTTTAGATACTCTAAATCTTTTTTTATAGGTTCATCAAGAAATAGAAACATCTTTAAAGGGTTATGTTCTATATCTATATTGAAATAGATATTATTATATTTCGCCATCCATTTAAAATATTCTAAGTCTGAAAGCTTAAACCAAAGCGACTGATAGGACATAGATACAATAATGTATTCTAACGAGTCCAACTGATCTTGATACTTAGATAGAAGAGCATAATCAATATCTAAAGTCTGAGCACCTTGGGCTAAATTGTAAGCTTCTTTTGATAAAAGTTCGGGGTTTATAGCATTAGCAGCATGCGAATTTCCTAAAATAAGAATTTTTGTTTGTTTTACTTTTGTTTTAAATTCATCCGCCTTAACCATATGACTATTTGGTATGTTTCTTAACAAATACTCTATTACGATTATAGTCACAATAAAAGGAGTAATGAATATCACTGTATATAAGATAAGTTTCTTCATTAATTTAGAATTGAAAATAAATGAATGCTTGATGGTGTCCCGAGTAAATGAAAATTAATATACCAATAATATAATAGAACGACCAACGTAAAAAACTGCTTTTGACTTTGATTCCTATCTTTTCAATGGCATAATTATTTTCTCTCCCCATCCATTCAATGGAAAAGAATAAAAGAATAAGTAGTAAAACTTGTCCGGAATACATTTTAGGGAAACTAAACAATTCAGGAGTGAAAATATCTTTTATAAAGTAAAGTGCATGATGAATACTTTCAGCCCGGAAGAATATCCAGGCAAAAGTAGATAATAAGAAAGTTGAAAGTACTTGAAATATTTCAGTTAACGAAGGCAGTATACGGCCTTGTGCCACTACATCCAGATTTCTTCTATTGGACTTAAATAGTATTGAAGGCATTATAAAGAGAGCATTTAATCCACCCCATGCTAAAAATGTCCAATTAGCCCCATGCCAGAATCCGCTAACTAAGAATATAATAAATGTATTTCGGATCGTTTTAAGCATAGTACCTCTACTTCCTCCCAATGGAATATATACATAATCTTTGAACCAAGAAGACAAGGAGATATGCCATCGCCTCCAAAATTCAGCAATATCTCTTGAAAAGTAAGGAAAGCTGAAATTCTTCAATAGCTCAAAACCTAGCAATCGCGCAGAACCTAAAGCAATATCAGAATAACCGGAAAAATCACCATAAATCTGAATTGTAAAGAATATGGCTCCTAACACCAATGAACTTCCATGATATTGATCCGGATTGTTAAATACATTATCTGCCAGAACAGCACAGTTATCAGCAATTACTACTTTCTTAAATAATCCCCATAAAATCTGTCTTAATCCATCAATTGCTTTACTATAATTAAAAGTCCTTGCTTTTTCAACTTGTGGAAGTAAATGTGTCGCCCGTTCAATTGGTCCGGCTACAAGTAAAGGGAAGAAACTTACAAATAAGCTATAATTAACCCAGCTATGACAAGGTTTTATTTTGTCATTATATATATCAAATACATACGAAAGTCCATGGAAGGTATAAAACGATATACCAACCGGTAAAATAATATTTAATGTTGAAAAATGCGCAGTAAGTCCAACCGAAGCCAATAGTTCAGCAAAAGACTCAACAAAGAAGTTATAATATTTAAATATTCCGAGAAAACCTAAGTTGATGCCAACACTAAGTATAAGCCATATTTTTTTACTTACTTTAGAATGTACCTTTGCTATTTGCAAGCCTGAAACAAAATCTAGAATGGTTGAAAATCCAAGAAGAAACAAGAATCGCCAATCCCAGCAGGCATAGAAGAAATAGCTGGATATAACTAATAAGAGATTTTGAATTTTATATGATTTCTTGAAAACAAACCAATAGAGAATAAAAACAACAGGTAAAAAAATGGCGTATTCGATTGAATTAAAAAACATATAGTATATTGATATTAGTGTGTATATTATTTACTAGGTAGTGTTTATCCGAAATAAAGAAGGCTCAAAGATATTATAAAAAAATGAAAGTATTATTAGTTCTAGTTTTCATTATATGAATTTAAAAGGATTGAATATTAATGATATTTGCTGATTCTATTTGATGGAATATATATAATGTATGGTTGGAAGATGTTTTTAGGGTAAATATATTCAAACGATTTGTGGTCTCTATCCTCATATCTTAAGCAATATTCTCCCATAATTCAGCTAACCAAAAAATCCTCCAATTTTTTTTCACAATGTAAACCACTGTTTAGATATAAGTTAAGGAATAAAGGAAAAAAACTTTTGAAAAATAGTTGTAATAATATTTGGAGCGTATATAAAAAGCGACTACTTTTGCACTCGCTTTAAAACCGAGAGACGGTTATTAAACAAAGCAAAAAAAGAACGATCTTTGACACGGTTGATACATAAGAAACAAAAAATATAGCATTAGACGGGTAGAGACTAATTTTAGATTAGAGACTCTAACTCAACGTCAAAAACCTTGAGTGAAAAAAAAAGACAAACGCTTCCAAGAATATAAAAAAGATATACAAAGAAGAGTTTGATCCTGGCTCAGGATGAACGCTAGCGACAGGCCTAACACATGCAAGTCGAGGGGTAGCATGAAGTAGCAATACTTTGATGACGACCGGCGCACGGGTGAGTAACACGTATGCAACCTACCTTCTACAGGGGAATAGCCCGGAGAAATTCGGATTAATACCCCATAACGCAGGGATACCGCATGGTAATATTTGCTAAAGATTAATCGGTAGAAGATGGGCATGCGTTCCATTAGCCAGTTGGTGAGGTAACGGCTCACCAAAGCAACGATGGATAGGGGAACTGAGAGGTTTATCCCCCACACTGGAACTGAGACACGGTCCAGACTCCTACGGGAGGCAGCAGTGAGGAATATTGGTCAATGGACGAGAGTCTGAACCAGCCAAGTCGCGTGAAGGATGACTGCCCTACGGGTTGTAAACTTCTTTTGTATGGGAGTAAAAAAGGTTACGTGTAACCTATTGCAAGTACCATACGAATAAGCATCGGCTAACTCCGTGCCAGCAGCCGCGGTAATACGGAGGATGCGAGCGTTATCCGGATTTATTGGGTTTAAAGGGTGCGTAGGCGGGATAATAAGTCAGCGGTGAAAGTTTGAGGCTCAACCTTAAAATTGCCGTTGAAACTGTTTTTCTTGAGTATATTTGAAGTAGGCGGAATTCGTGGTGTAGCGGTGAAATGCATAGATATCACGAAGAACTCCAATTGCGAAGGCAGCTTACTAAACTATAACTGACGCTGAAGCACGAAAGCGTGGGTATCAAACAGGATTAGATACCCTGGTAGTCCACGCCGTAAACGATGATTACTAGCTGTTTGTGATATTACAATAAGCGGCTAAGCGAAAGCGATAAGTAATCCACCTGGGGAGTACGCCGGCAACGGTGAAACTCAAAGGAATTGACGGGGGCCCGCACAAGCGGAGGAACATGTGGTTTAATTCGATGATACGCGAGGAACCTTACCCGGGCTTGAAATGCATCTGACCGGCTTGGAAACAGGCCTTCTAGCAATAGCAGATGTGTAGGTGCTGCATGGTTGTCGTCAGCTCGTGCCGTGAGGTGTCGGCTTAAGTGCCATAACGAGCGCAACCCACATTGTTAGTTACTAACAGGTCAAGCTGAGGACTCTGACAAGACTGCCAGCGTAAGCTGTGAGGAAGGTGTGGATGACGTCAAATCAGCACGGCCCTTACGTCCGGGGCGACACACGTGTTACAATGGATGGTACAGAGGGTCGCTACCTGGTGACAGGATGCCAATCTCCAAAGCCATTCCCAGTTCGGATTGGAGTCTGCAACTCGACTCCATGAAGCTGGATTCGCTAGTAATCGCGCATCAGCCATGGCGCGGTGAATACGTTCCCGGGCCTTGTACACACCGCCCGTCAAGCCATGGAAGCTGGGGGTACCTGAAGTACGTAACCGCAAGGAGCGTCCTAGGGTAAAACTAGTGACTGGGGCTAAGTCGTAACAAGGTAGCCGTACCGGAAGGTGCGGCTGGAACACCTCCTTTCTGGAGAAGCCTTGTCTTAAAAAGAGACCCTTTTAAAGAAAAGGAATCTACCCGATGTCTAATGTCTTTTCAATGTTTCAATAACTATGTACAACCTAACAAAATAAGAGAACAGAGAAGCTGTGTATCCACAGTTTCAGGCGCACAAGAACAAGCCAGTCCTATAGCTCAGTTGGTTAGAGCGCTACACTGATAATGTAGAGGTCGGCAGTTCAACTCTGCCTGGGACTACAAAGTACGAAGGAAGTCACGCTTCCCACTACGGGGGATTAGCTCAGCTGGCTAGAGCACCTGCCTTGCACGCAGGGGGTCAACGGTTCGAATCCGTTATTCTCCACAATACCTATCTAATAGGTAAACGATCTTTGACATGATGTAAAAAAGAGCAAGTAAAAATATAACGAGTATATATCAAACCGGTATATAAGCGTTCTACGGAACACTTATAAATCAGGCGAAGAAAAAAGTAAATAAGGGCACATGGGGATGCCTAGGCTCTCGAAGGCGAAGAAGGACGTGATAAGCTGCGAAAAGCTTGGGGGAGGAGCAAATATCCATTATATCCCAAGATCTCCGAATGGGGCAACCCGGCGGTTGAAGAAACCGTCATCTGGTCTAACCAGAAGCAAACGTGGGGAACTGAAACATCTAAGTACCCATAGGAAAAGAAAACAAAAGTGATTCCCAGAGTAGTGGCGAGCGAAATGGGATTAGCCCAAACCAATAATGTTTCGGCATTATTGGGGTTGTAGGACTGCGTCGTGGCAAGAAGTTAGAGTAGTAGAACGATTTGGAAAGATCGATCACAGAGGGTGATAATCCCGTATACGAAACCCTAACCAAGCCTAGCAGACTCCTGAGTAGTGCGGGACACGAGAAATCCTGTATGAATCCACCGGGACCATCCGGTAAGGCTAAATACTTCCGAGAGACCGATAGTGAACCAGTACCGTGAGGGAAAGGTGAAAAGAACCTCGAACAGAGGAGTGAAATAGACCCTGAAACCATGTGCCTACAAGCGGTCGGAGCCAGTAATGGTGACGGCGTGCCTTTTGCATAATGAACCTACGAGTTACTCTCATTGGCAAGGTTAAGTACTATTAGGTACGCAGCCGAAGCGAAAGCAAGTCTTAACAGGGCGCTTAGTCAATGGGAGTAGACGCGAAACCAAGTGATCTACCCTTGAGCAGGTTGAAGGTTGGGTAACACCAATTGGAGGACCGAACCGGTAAGCGTTGAAAAGCTTTCGGATGACTTGAGGGTAGGGGTGAAAGGCTAATCAAACTTGGAGATAGCTCGTACTCCCCGAAATGCATTTAGGTGCAGCCTCGGCTTATAACTTATGTCAGGTAGAGCTACTGATTGGATGCGAGGGCTTCACCGCCTATCAAGTCCAGATAAACTCCGAATGGGCATAAGTTTTTACCGGGAGTGAGGGCATGGGTGCTAAGGTCCATGTCCGAGAGGGAAAGAACCCAGACCATCAGCTAAGGTCCCCAAATACATGTTAAGTTGAATTAACGAAGTGTTGCTACAGAGACAGCTAGGATGTTGGCTTGGAAGCAGCCATTCATTTAAAGAGTGCGTAACAGCTCACTAGTCGAGTGGCGATGCGTGGATAATAATCGGGCATCAAACATGTTACCGAAGCTATGGGATAAAATATTATCGGTAGGGGAGCATTCCGTTCAGCGTAGAAGGCGTAGCGTAAGCTACTCTGGAGCGTACGGAAAAGCAAATGTAGGTATGAGTAACGATAAAGGAGGTGAGAAACCTCCTCGCCGAAAGACTAAGGTTTCCTGATCAACGCTAATCGGATCAGGGTAAGTCGGGACCTAAGGATAAGCCGAAGGGCGATTCCGATGGACGAAACGGTTAATATTCCGTTACTACTGTATAGAGTGATGTGGGGACGCAGAAGTGAAACTACTGCCATCTGACGGAATAGATGGTTAAAGAGTGTAGATGTTGATTTCGGTAGGCAAATCCGCCGAGAGAGTCGAACTTGAAAGTATGACGAGCCCTTGTGGCAAGTTAAAAATGTAGGTAAACAAACTGCCAAGAAAAACCGCTAAACGCTAATCTATATCGTACCCGTACTAAAACGGACACACGTAGTTGGGTTGAGTATACTAAGGCGCTCGAGTGATTCACAGTTAAGGAATTAGGCAAAATGACCCTGTAACTTCGGGAGAAAGGGTACCTACAGCAATGTAGGTCGCAGAGAATAGGTCCAGGCAACTGTTTAACAAAAACACATGGCTATGCAAATTAGAAATAAGAAGTATATAGCCTGACACCTGCCCGGTGCTGGAAGGTTAAGAGGAGAAGTCATCAGCAATGAGAAGCTTTGAATTGAAGCCCCAGTAAACGGCGGCCGTAACTATAACGGTCCTAAGGTAGCGAAATTCCTTGTCGGGTAAGTTCCGACCTGCACGAATGGTGTAATGATCTGGACACTGTCTCAACTGTGAGCTCGGTGAAATTGTAGTATCGGTGAAGATGCCGATTACCCGCGATGGGACGAAAAGACCCCGTGAACCTTTACTATAGCTTTACATTGAATTTGGGCACTTGATGTGTAGGATAGGCCGGAGACTATGAAGCAGGTACGCTAGTATTTGTGGAGTCACCCTTGAAATACGGCCCTTTAATTGTTTGAATTCTAACCCGTGGATACGGGGACACTGTATGGTGGGTAGTTTGACTGGGGTGGTCGCCTCCAAAAGAGTAACGGAGGCTTCTAAAGGTGCGCTCAGAACGATTGGTAACCGTTCGTAGAGTGTAATGGCATAAGCGCGCTTGACTGAGAGACCGACAAGTCGATCAGGTAGGAAACTAGAGCATAGTGATCCGGTGGTTTCAGTATGGAATGGCCATCGCTCAAAGGATAAAAGGTACTCCGGGGATAACAGGCTGATCATTCCCAAGAGCTCATATCGACGGAATGGTTTGGCACCTCGATGTCGGCTCGTCACATCCTGGGGCTGGAGAAGGTCCCAAGGGTTGGGCTGTTCGCCCATTAAAGTGGCACGCGAGCTGGGTTCAGAACGTCGTGAGACAGTTCGGTCTCTATCTATCGTGGGCGCAGGATATTTGCGGAGATCTGACACTAGTACGAGAGGACCGTGTTGGACAGACCCCTGGTTTACCGGTTGTTCCGCCAGGAGCATCGCCGGGTAGCTAAGTCTGGATCGGATAAGTGCTGAAAGCATCTAAGTACGAAGCCGGCTTCAAGATAAGATATCCTTATAAGGGTCGTCGAAGACTACGACGTTGATAGGCTACAGGTGTAAAGGCAGTAATGTCATAGCCGAGTAGTACTAATTGCCCGAAACTTTTTTCCATGACTCTGCCCAGAGTCTCGCCTGATTGACCCAGGTTTGCTACATACAAGTTATTTGAAAGCTCTTTTACATCATCTCAATTAAATATCTATTTATAGAGATTTAATTAAAAATATTAAGGTGGTTATAGCGTTGGGGATCCACCTCTTCCCATTCCGAACAGAGAAGTTAAGCCCAACCACGTCGATGGTACTGCCATTAGGTGGGAGAGTAGATAGCCGCCCTCTTTTGAAACACTCTGATTAGTGAAAACTAGTCAGAGTGTTTTCTTATATATATACTTTATTACACTCTTAATAATCTCTTCTGTTATTAGCCATTTTGGATTTATTTTCTTACTTTCGTTATAAACATTACGAATTATATAGAAATTCTTAACTATGAAAAATCTAGCTTTGTTATTTATTACTATCTTATTTACTTTCTTTTCTTGTAGCAATAGGTCTACTGCAGAAAAGAATGATCCATCACAAGCTGCCAATCGATTGGGCGAAACTCCTATAGTCCTAGCTTATGTTACTGCTTCGAGTGATATTATGCCAGATCCTAATCTAGTGACTCATATTAATTATGCTTTTGGCCGTGTATCAGACTCATTTAATAGTATTGTTATACAGAATGAAGATCGTTTAAAGGCAATTTCCGATATTAAAAAAGAACATTCTAAACTAAAAGTATTACTTTCTATCGGAGGATGGGGAAGTGGGCGATTTAGTGAAATGGCAGCCGATACACTTCTTCGTAGATCTTTTGTAAATGATTGCAAAAGGGTAATTGATCAATTTAATTTAGATGGAGTTGATCTTGATTGGGAATATCCAACAAGCAGTGCTGCCGATATTTCTTCATCACCCAATGATACAGAGAATTTTACTTCCTTAATGAAAGAAATCCGTGAGGTTATAGGTGAAGACAAGTTATTGACTTTGGCTAGTGCTTATTCTGCTCAATATTATGACTTTAAAGCAATTGATAAATACATAGATTTTGTTAATATAATGACCTATGATATGGGACGTCCTCCTTATCATAATGCACCTTTATCACGATCTGAACATACAAAACGTCTTTCTGTTGAAGAGTCGGTTGATGCTCATGTGGCAGCAGGGATGCCTTTAAATAAATTGACTTTAGGATTGCCATTCTATGGTCACGGTATTAAAGGCATTAATGATTTTGTTGATTATAAAGATATACCTTCACTTAAAGGATATACTGAGAAATGGGATTCTTTAGGACAAGTACCTTATTTAGTTGATGCAGAAGGGGATTTTGTTTACTCATACGATGACGCAAGATCACTAAAGCTAAAATGTGAATATCTTCTTAAGAAAGGTATGCTTGGTGCCATGTATTGGGAATATAGCTGTGATGATGCAGATGGAACTCTAAGAAAAGTAGTTTATAATACAGTTATGTCAAAATAAGGATACAAACTATAATAGACCTGGACTTAATAGTTCAGGTCTATATTCAAAATGCATGGTGTCATAATGATACCACTTTCCACCCCAAATAAATCCGTATTTTTCGAAAATATCTACAATTAATTGAGGTATTTGGTTCTTATACTTTAAATCGTGACTTTCATCTGTGCATCTGCAATCCCATTGCCAGTAATTTGAGTACTTTACATTAAGATCTATAGATGTACCAAAACTATGCGTACTTAACCTGCTGGTCCCTTTTATAATTCGCCAATTGAAAGTAGTAGCTCCCTGCAAATATTTTTGTAATTCGGGATGTTTATCTAACTCTTCAGAAACCTTCTGTAGTTGTAGATGAACATTATTGACTTTAGTAATCCTTATTTTGTTACCTACCAATTTGGGGCACCATGTTATTGTAACTAAGCTACTTTGTACTTCTTTAGAATCTTTTCCATACATGGCTTTCATAAATTCTTCATTCCTAACTCTTCCCGGATCACTGTTTTTAGATGGGATATAACCTTTCGATCTTTGTGGATAATTCTGTTTAAGCATATCAGAGATAGATGGCTTATTCAAAAGTTCCTCCCCTGATTTTATTATTTTGTCATCATATACAAATTGTTGCCCACCTTTTAATGTAATATATTTACCGTTGTACTTTATCTCAAAATCAGGATAAGCATCGATTAACTTTTTTACTCCATCAGGGTATTCCTGTGCAAATATTGCAGTATAAGATAAAAGTAACAAAAGTGTACATAAAAATCTCATTATAACAATTATTTAAAATCCTTCATTATATTACTGGGAGCACGTTGTGCTTCCAGTTCCTTTTTCATGAAGTCCATGTAGGGAGCTATATGTTTAAAGAACTTGTAATACCCATTACATAGATAATTTATTTCTTCGCCTGACTGGGTTTTCGATATCCGGTTTTTAGGACATTCCCCACGACAAGCAAATAGATATTTGCATTGCTTGCATTGGGAAGAAAGAGATTCTGATTTAGCCAATCCAAAATCGGTCTGTTGCTTCGAATACATCATCTCGGTCAAAGTCTTATCTTTTATGTTGCCTAACCTATATTGAGGATAAACGAAGTGATCACAAGAATATACGTCACCGTTAAATTCCATAACTCCTGCATGCCCACAATTCTTAGCAAAGATACAAATTCCGGGATTTACCCCAACCCAATTAGCTAGTGCTGAATCGAAATATTGAACGAAATATGTTCCGACATCTTTCTTTACCCATTCGTTGAAAATTGCAATAAGAAAATCACCCCACTTTTCAGGAGTAACACTCCATTCCGTAACATTACCTTTGCTGTCTCTTTCTACTACCGGAGAGAATTGGATATAATGAGAATCGATATTTTTAAAAAACTGATAGAACTCAAGAGGGTAATCAATATTAAAATCATTTACAACTCCCATTATATTGTATTCTACCTGATATTTCTTAAGAAGATTAATACCCCGTAGAACATGATCAAAAGTAGGACGCATATCCTTTGTTGTTCTGTATTTATCATGAAAGGCTTTAGTCCCATCAATAGATATACCGATAAGAAAGTTGTTTTCTTTAAAGAATTCACACCACTTATCGTTTAACAAGGTTCCGTTGGTTTGCAGAGTATTTGTTATCTGTTTGCCTCTGGCATATTTACGCTGCAACTCCAATGCTTTCTTGTAGAATGAAATGTCACGCATCAAAGGTTCGCCCCCATGCCATGTAAACAGTATAGGTTGCATGGTTTGTGCCTCGATATATTGAGATACGAATCTTTCCAGTAGATCATCGCTCATTATTGTTTTATTGCCTTTATCCGGATAAAGTTCTTTCTTCTCCAGATAATAGCAATAGGTGCATCCTAAATTACAAATAGCTCCTGTTGGTTTGAGCATTACATACAAAGGCTTTGCAAAAGGAGCATATGTTTTTGGTGACATATAGCCAAGTTTTTAGATAGTGATATTATTTGCGGTTGACATAGAAAGCTATATAAAAAGGCGTACGACCTCTCTTAGAATTCATCCACTTTTAGTTTCTTTCTATAATTATCAAGAGTGACTTGTAATTCTTCGGTTATTTTTTCGTATCCTTTTTTTCCATACAAATTATGTAATTCAGTAGGATCGTTTTTGAGATCGAACAGCTCGTTACAATTGATGTCCTCATCATTCCCTATTTCTCCCTTACCATAGAAGTGAATCAGCTTATATCTGTCTGTCCTTACTCCATCATGGCGACGTACATTGTGAATAGCAGGATAATCATAATAATGATAATATAAATCTTTTCTCCAGTCTTTAGGTGTTTTTCCACTAAAAAGTCCTTCAAGAGAAACTCCACTCATCTCACTCGGCTTTTCTATTCCTGCTAATGATAGATAAGTAGGTGCAAAATCTATATTTTGAACTAAGGCATCGGTTTTTATACCTCCTTTTATAGCTTTGGGGTAACGTATGATAAGTGGTGTTCGGAACGATTCTTCGTACATGAAACGTTTATCGAACCATCCATGTTCTCCCATATAAAAACCCTGATCGGAAGTATATACTATAATAGTATTATCCATTAAACGTTCTTTTTCCAGATAATCAATCAAACGCCCGACTTCATCATCAATTGATTTTATACAGCGAAGATAATCTTTCATATAACGCTGAAACTTCCAGTTGAGCAATTCATCACCTGAGAGGTTGCTGTTAATGAATTCCATATTCTTAGGATGATAAGCATTCTCCCAAGCTTCGCGCTGTGTAGGAGTCATTTGATCTATTGCTTGTTGCAAACCTCCGTCACTCCATTCTGTATTATAAGGAGCAGTATCTTTTAATTCATTTAGTTTAAGATCATAAATGAATGTCATCGTCTTGTCAATAGTCATATCCTGAGTACGGGCAGCAGAACAACGGCTCTCGTAATCATCATAGAATGTTTCGGGCTTTGGAAATTCTATATCCTCATACAAGTCGTAATATTTAGCTTCAGGCATCCAGTTTCTGTGTGGAGCTTTATGATGTACCAATAAAGCAAAGGGCTTGTTCTTATCCCGGTTTTCAATAAACTCTATCGAATGAGTTGTTATAAGATTGGTTGCATAGCCTTCCTCCCGCACATATTTACCATGAGAGTCTTTGGTCTTAAAACTGGGGTTGTAATAATCTCCCTGATCATTCAGAACGCAGTAATAATTGAATCCCTTTGGTTCGCATTGCATATGCCATTTACCTACAACTCCCGTTTGATATCCAGCTTGAGCAAGTAATTCCGAGAAGAAAGTTTTGGTTGTATCTATACCTGCTCCTAATTGGCGTTGTCCGTTTTGATGGCTGTATAAACCAGTCATAAGACATGCCCGGCTAGGGGTGGAAAGTGAATTTTCGACAAAGGCTTGCTGGAATAGCATCCCCTCATTAGCCAATCGGTCTAAATTAGGAGTAGGAGCCAACTTAGAGATAGGATGCCCGTATGCACTGATGGTTTGGAAAGAATGATCGTCCGTCATGATATGAATAATATTGGGACGTGACCGATCTTTGCTACTCTGTTCCTTTTGTCCATAACCATATGGGCTGAGTACTGATACTGGAATGATTACTAAACTAATCCTCTTGAAATTTGTCATGGAATATCAGGTATTTAGGTTAATTGGTATACTAAAATAATAAGAATAAATTGAATGATCAAGCAACAATGCAAAAGTTATGACTGTTTATGTTAATTAACAGTTAGCCAATATTAGGATACGAATAAAAGGTGACAAAAAGGTGACAAAAAAGTTACTCTGTTTGTTTATGTAAATCGTTTATAAATAGATGATTAATGTCAAAAAGGTTACAAAAGTGACAAAAGTTACACTCAAAATAGATTTTATGTTTTTCAATTTTTTTTATATTGATTATAGTCAGTATATTAGCTTGTTTTAGGGTGACAAAAGTGACAACTATCTGTATTCTTTTGTCTCCTTTTGTTACTTTTCTGTAACCTATATCAAAGAGCGCTTCAATGTATAGATAAACTATTGCTTAATGATGCACTTATTAAATTAAGTAACAGATAGTTTTTAATCTTGTATTTTAAAACTATAAATGTCAATTGTGATTATATACTTAGATAGACTATGAATAGCTCTGAGACCTTGGTGGATATTGCAAATGTTTCTCCCAAAAATAGGCATAGAAATTGGGTACTTCACTTTCTTTTATACCTGAAATTACCTCATGAATACTATAGTCAATTTCACAAAGAGTAGCATCTACTCTTTTCTGAATATCGTTTACTTCGCCTGTCTCATTAATAGTAAGTCTGAGATAGACAGCTCTTCCTCCGTTTTTTTCTTTGGTTCTACCTAACGAACCTGCATTTATAAACAATTTATCTTTACGGTCATGGGTTGAAATACTTCTAATGAACGAAAGGTGAGTGTGACCCGTTATTATTACATCCGAATTGGTTTCATCGAACATTTGAATCAATAAACTTTCGTCGTGATCTTCATAAATATATTCTTCATTACTACGAGGACTGCCATGTACCAGCAAGCACGAAAGATTATCATAATCCAACCGGATATCAGGAACCAGACCTGATAAAAATTGCTTATTATCGTGTCTGATAGTCTCTTTGGTATGATTAATTGTTTTTAAGCGAGCATCTTGTTCTTCAAGGCTATGCTTACTAAGTGCATGCACAGCATAGTCAAAAGCTATCCTTTCATCATGGTTTCCCATTATAGTGGGAATATTAAGTTCTTGAATCAGTTCAATAACTTCGTTATGCCAGGGTGCACCATCGGTAAGATCGCCCAAACAATATATCTGATCGGCTTTATACACTGTGTTAATATCCTTAAGAACTGCTTGTAATGCAGGCAGATTTCCATGAATATCACTTATAATTGCTATTTTTTGCATTATTGTTTTTTATTGTAATTATTATCTCAGTATATCCCAGATGGCTAGTACGTGACATACGCTTCCTCCTAAAACAAAGAGGTGAAATACCGAGTGCATATACTTTATCTTTTTGAATGAATAGAATATGGCTCCGATTATATAAGAGATACCTCCTGCTAAGAGCCAATATATTGAATCCAAAGAGCCGGTGGTTGATAATAATGTATCGACAAGAGGTTTTAACGCTATAAGAATAATAGATCCCATAAGTACATAACAGATGGTTTCTAATTTACTGCCTGTTTTATAATGAGCAAAGCTAAGCCCCGTACCCACTATGGCAACTATCCAGACAATTGAAAATACCAACCAACCCCAGATGCCTACTTCTCGCAATACAATTAAAGTAAAAGGAGTATAGGTTCCTGCAATGTGAAAATAAATAGCAGCATGATCGAATTTTCGGCAAAGAACCCGTCTGGTAGGATGGGTACAAGAATGATAGACGGTTGAAGTGACATAAGACATAAGCATACAAACAATATAGATGAAAACGCTGGCAACAGCCCATGTGTTTCCGGTTTGTATTGCTTGTTTAACAAGAAAAAATCCGGCGATAATTCCAAAAATAATCCCTAGTCCATGAGTCCAAGCATTGAGAAGCTCTTCCCTCTGCGAATATTGTTTATCAGTCATTACTTGATTTAAATTTTATTTTTCTTGATTCTTTCAAATTCAAATTTACAATATAAAATCATACTACGGTCTCTCTTTTGGTAGAATCTCTACATTTCGAAGAATATTCAAAATTGAAAATTTAATAATAAGTTATAAAATAGATTTATATAATAGAATATTTTAATAGTCTGTTTATTAGTCGAATATTGTTTGTGTAAAATCGTGAATGCATTATTTATGCATGCTTTTGACCTAATTTTTATAGGTAAGAAAGTTTCTAATTTAGTTCTTTGTGCTTGTAAGTTAGAGGAAGTATTTAATGCCGGATCATTTAATTATAACTATCATTTAATACTTGCACAAACTATAAATAGGTCATAGACCTTTGTTAACAAGTACGTTTATTAATTTAATACCAAAAATGAAAAATGAGTATGAGAAACCTTTTCTTGATACTGCTCCTTTTCTCTTTCTGTAGTTTTATAAAAGCTCAGGAGATAGACATAAAAGGAGTTGTAAAATCTGCAACAGACAATGAACCTCTGATAGGGGTCAGTGTAAAAGTGAAAAATGCAAGTATTGGGACTACTACAGATTTGGACGGTCAATTTACATTGAAAGCCAGCCCCGATGCTACTCTCGAATTTACTTATATCGGATTTAAAACTCAAAACATTCCGGTAAATGGTAAAAAGGAAATTAATATCTTAATGACAGACGATTCGCAAGTCTTGAATGAAGTAATTGCTGTAGGATATCGTACCGAACGCAAGGCAGACCTTACAGGTGCTGTATCGGTCGTGAAAGTAAATGATATGATGTCTGAGCCGGAAAATAACCCCATCAGAGCATTGCAGGGGAGAGTTGCTGGTATGGAAGTTACAGCAGACGGAAATCCGAGCGGATCGGCTACTGTACGTATTCGTGGTATAGGAACCTTGAATAATAATGACCCATTGTATATTATCGATGGAATTCCATCTCAGGCAGGTATGCACGAGTTGAACTCTCATGATATTGAAAGTATTCAGGTACTTCGTGATGCTTCGGCTGCCAGTATCTATGGGTCGAGAGCTGCAAACGGCGTAATTATTATAACTACAAAGAGAGGGAAAGCGGGAGTTCTCAAAATTGATTTTGATGCTTTTGTATCTGTAGCCAATTACAATACGAAAATAGATGTTCTCAATTCTCGTGAATATGCACAAGCCATGTGGCAGGCTTCTGTTAATTCGGGAATTGACCCCAATAGTAACAATTTAGGAATTGTATATAAAGACGGAATAGGTGCTCAAGGCAATAGAGTTTTAGAAAACGTCTATTTTCCTGAATACTTAGATAAAAACAGAACATTAAGAACTTCTAATACCGATTGGTTCGATCAGATAACAAAAACAGGGGTAGCACAATCTTATAACCTTGCAGTAAGTAACGGAACAGAAAAAGGCAGTTATTACTTCTCATTGGGACATTTTGGAAATGACGCATTGATAAAGTATACTGACTTTTCTCGATTTTCGGTACGTATGAATAGCGACTACAAACTGTATGGTGATATTCTTACCATTGGAGAAAATTTTACACTGAACAGAACTTCCGAAGTTGCTCAACCTGATAAAATAATAGAATCGGCTTTAATTGCTGTTCCTTTTATTCCGGTACATACAGCCGATGGAACAGGATGGGGAGGACCCATCACTGGATTGCCCGACCGACAAAATCCGGCTCGTTTGATTCACGATAATCAGAATAACAGATATCGTTACTGGCGTATGTTTGGTAATGCTTATGTGAATTTGCAACCTATCAAGAAATTAAATATCCGTTCGAGTTTCGGTTTAGATTATGGTAACTTCTATAAAAGAAGCCTTACACACAGTTATCAGTCGGGCTTTCTTGAAAGTGATAGAACCGCTTCGTTGATGGAACAAGCACATTGGACTAAATGGACTTGGAGTAATACCGCTACTTATGACTTCGAAGTAGGAAAGAACCGTTTCGAAACACTGGTTGGTATGGAGATGTTCAACCAAGAGGATATAAACTTTTCAGCTAAAAGAGAAGGTTTTGCCGTTGAAACACCTGATTATATGTGGCCTGATCTGGGTACAGGATTAAGTGAAGGTACAGGTATATCTACTGGATATTCGCTGATGTCTTTCTTCGGTAAAATAAACTATGCTTATGATGATAAATATCTGGCATCGGTTACAGTTCGTCGTGATGGTTCGTCTCGTTTTGGAAAGAATAACAGATGGGGAACATTCCCTGCATTCAATTTAGGATGGAGAATAAGTCAGGAAGCTTTTATGGCTTCAACCAGCGATTACTTATCTGACCTGAAATTGCGTTTCGGTTGGGGACAAAATGGTAATCAGGACATAAACAATACAGCGATATATGATATTTATGTAACCGATTATGGTAAAGGAAACCCTACATGGGATTCGGTTTGGGGAACAGCCTACGATCTGAATGGAAAAGGAGCAGGGTTATTGCCCTCTGGATTTAAACGTTCGCAATTATCAAATCCCGATTTGAAATGGGAAACTACCACTCAAACAAATATTGGTCTCGATTTCGGGTTTTTTGGTCAGGCACTTTATGGTTCGGCTGAATACTATTGGAAAAGTACCAAAGACATTCTCTATTCTCCCGGCTACGCAGCTATAAAAGGCGAAGGAGCTAACAAATGGTACAATGGAGCCAGCATGGAAAACAAAGGTTTTGAGTTCACAGTTGGATATAGAGGTAAAATCGGTTCGACAGGTGTAACATATGATGTGTCGGGAAATATATCAACCAATAAAAACCAAGTGACTTTTTTACCTGAATCCGTTAAAAATTCCTACGGTGGAAATGGAAAATGGGATAATATTTTAGGTCGTCCGTTAGGATCTTTTTACGGGTATGTGGCTGATGGTATCTTCAAAAGCCAAGAAGATTTAGATAAACATGCTCAACAAGATGGAAAAGGTTTAGGTCGTATCCGTTATCGTGATATAAACAACGATGGTGTTATAAATGACGATGACCGTACTTGGATAGGTGATCCATTCCCCGATTTTGCATACGGATTGAATCTGAACTTTGCATATAAGAATTTCGACTTCATTATATTTCTTCAAGGAATACATAATGTGGATGTTATAAATACCGTGAAATATGCAACCGATTTCTGGAGTGTTTCCGATACACGATCCAATAAAGGTACACGCTTGTTGGATGCATGGGATCCTATAACCAACCCGAATTCAAATATCCCTCGTTTATCCTATACCGATACAAATAATGAGGCACGTATGTCTACTTACTTTGTAGAGAATGGTTCTTATCTGAAACTCAGAAACGTGCAAGTAGGATATACATTACCTAAGCATATTATTCAGAAAATAAGATTAAGCCGATTGCGTACGTATGTAAGTGCTCAAAATCTACTGACTATCAAAAGTAAAAGCTTTACAGGCGTAGATCCTGAAAATCCGGCATGGGGATATCCTATTCCGATGACATTTACTTTCGGGCTTAATGTTTCATTTTAATCCAACAGTACAACACAATGAAAAAGATAAAATATATAGCTGTACTCTTTGCAGCAATGGTTATGGCTTCGAGCTGTGACTTCTTGAATGACGATCCTCAGGGAATATTGAGCGATGAGCAGGTAAAAGGTCCCGATCAGGTAGAAGGATTGGTTACAGCAGCTTATTCTTCATTAGGAAACGATCACTATGATAAGCCATTCAGTTTATGGCCTTACGGTAATGTTCGTTCGGATGATGCTTATAAAGGAGGAAATGACGAAAATGACATCAGTGCATTCCATTTCTATGAAATAGCTCAAAATATAAAGACCGATTTTGGTGAAGCCGATGGGCTTTGGTTTTATTCTTATAAAGCAATTTCGAGAACAAATACCGCTTTGAGTGTACTGAAAACGGTATCGACAAATGATGTTCCATTGAGAGATACCCGTATGGGTGAAATGTATTTTTTGAGAGGTCATTTTTACTTTATACTTAAAACAGTATTCGGGCATATTCCTTTTGTAGACGAAGACTTGCCGATTGATGACTATGATAAAGTAGATAACAAACTTTCTAATGACGAACAATGGGCTTGGATTGTAAGCGACTTTCAGAAAGCATATGATTTGCTTCCCGAAAAGCAAGATCAGCTTGGACGTGCCAATAAAATAGCAGCGGCAGCTTATCTGGCAAAAGCAAACTTATATAGAGCTTACAGACAAGATGAAAGAAATAATTTAACTGAAATAAACCGTGCCGATTTAGAGGAAGTTCTTAAATACACAGAGAAAGTTCTTAACTCGGGATATGGTTTAGAATATGATTTTGCATATAACTTCTTACCGGGAGCATATCAAAATGGTAAAGAATCGTTATTTGCAGTACAGTATTCAATTGATGACGGAACTATGTTCGGTCGGTTAAATTGGGGCGATGTATTATCAGTACCTATGGGGGTTGGCTGTTGTGATTTTCACAAACCGAGTCAAAACTTGGTGAATGCTTATAAAACAGATAAAACAGGATTACCTATGTTCGATTCGTTCGATAATACGAATTATGATTCGAAAGCAAACACTGTTGATCCACGTTTATTCCATACTGTCGCTATGCCCGGATTCCCTTATAAATACAATAAAGAATTGATTTATGAAGAAGGATGGAACCGTAATCCTACCGTATATGGATATTATGCATCTCTGAAAGAAAACGTTGATCCTTCGTGTGATTGCTTTGTGAATGTTGCCCCATTCTACGGAAACTCTAAAAACAGAATTATTATCCGTTATGCAGATGCTATTTTAATGCGTGCCGAAGCTTTAATAGAATTAGGACGTCATAATGAAGCCTTACCGCTTATCAATCAAATAAGAGAAAGAGCACAACGCAGTACCGACATGATTGATTATGCTCCTAAATTGGGCGTCTCACTTTATCAACCGGGAGTTAACTGTACATGGTCGAACGATTTTGCCCGTCAAGCTTTGCGTTGGGAACGTCGCCTTGAGTTTGCTATGGAAGGTAGCCGTTTCTTCGACTTGGTTCGTTGGGGTATTGCCGATCAGGTGATAAATGCCTACTTCAAAACAGAATCGTCAAGACGGTCATTCTTGAGAAGTGGAAACTTTACAAAAAGCAAGAATGAATATATTCCGATCCCTCAACAGCAAATCAATTTTGTAAACGGAATCTACAAACAAAACTATGGCTGGTAAGGTCAAGGTCACAGACCTTCTTTATTACTTTGGTTTGTAAAGTAACTAAAGGCTATTATAGCCATGAAAACTAAAAAATAAGGATACAATGAAAAAAAGAATAAATAAAATATTGCCTTTTATCTTTTCCCTGATTTTTTGCTTGGGATTCATTGCTTGCAGCGATGATGACCGTCAAAATCTCGATTTGTCGGGAGGCGTAAGAATATTATCTTTCTCAATAAACGGGACAGATGGAACTATCAGTGATGAGAATGGAACTGTACAGATACTATTGCCTTTGGGAACTGATCTGACAAAGTTAACACCGCAGATTACATTATCGGATCGGGCAGTTATAAATCCGGCAGGCAATGAAGCGATGGATTTATCGAAAGCTACAAAATTCAGAGTAACAAACGGTAATCTGTATAAAGATTATATGGTGGTAGCTTCTCATATCAAGGGTGAGATATTGAGTTTCAGCATCGGTAAATACAAAGGAACGATTGATAATGATAAGAGAACTGTTCATGTAAGATATCCAAAAACAGAGGATGTAACAAAACTAACTCCTGAATTTACAATTACAAATGGAGCTACTGTAACACCTGCACAAGGAGCAACGGTTGATTTTACAAAACCTGTGACTTATACAATATCCTACATGAATGAAACTTTTCCTTATGTGGTTACTGTAGAAAAAGCAGACATAAAACCGATTGCATTTTTAGGAGTAGCAAACAATGCTTCGTCAATAGAAAATATGGATGAAAAAGCAGCTTATAATTGGTTTGCAGCCAATGTGCCCGATTTTGAGTATGTCTCTTTCAATGATATTAAAAACGGTAAAAACTTAGACGGTTTCGCAGCTATTTGGTGGCATTCTGATGGTACTACACAAACCTTGCCGGCGGTAGCTTTAGAGCCGACCATAGTTACAAGCCTTAAAACATATTATCAAAAGGGAGGTTCATTCTTTTTCTCTTCATGGGCTGTTCAGTATGTTGCAACACTGGGTATAACTAAAGACGGAAAAGCCGTAAATAATATGTGGGGTGAAGGTAACAATGCTACACCGATAGGCGACGACTGGGGGTTATGTTTCACCGGAAAAGAATCTCATCCGATATTTGCAGGATTAAAGAAACCTATAGGTGTAAATAACAAAGTATACCTATTGGGTAAGGGTGTAAAAGCGAGAGGTCATAATGCGATCTGGAATTTCGAATGGGGCGATTATGCAAATAATATTCCTCTATGGACTACTAAGAATGGAGCGATCAATTTAGCTAGCTATCATTGGGATGATCAACTTAAAGGACGGTCTGTAATGTTCGAATATCCTAAAGTAGGTACTTCGGGAATAGCAATCTGTATTGGAGTTGAATCTTATGACTGGTACAACGAAGATGGTTCTATCGTAAATCCTTATAAAGGAAATATAGAAACACTGACCTCTAATATTTTCAACTATCTATTGAAGTGAGTATTATAAAAAGTAAACCAAATGGGTCTATGACCTTAACTATTCAAGTTTTATAAAACCATGAAAATCAGAAATAAATTTTTAAGTATGTCCTTATGCCTGATAGGCTTGACAGGATGCAATAATAATATGGATTATGTAAGTAACGACCCCAGATCGGCAGAAGCCGGAGCTCCTACTTGCTACGATGTGAATGATTTGTATTCAACCTATTCGGCATTCTTTAAACCCGCAAAAGGGTGGGTGGGAGACCCTATGCCTTTTTATGAAAATGGAAAATTCCATATCTTTTATCTTCACGATGTAAGAGACGGTTCGCCTACTTTCCACCCGTGGTATAAGGCAACTACAGAGAATTTTTCATCATTCACGGATAATGGCGAAATGATTCCTACGGGAACAATTGAGCAACAAGATCGTGCATTGGGTACCGGAAGTGTATTTAAACATAACGGAGTATATTATGGTTTCTATACAGGACATAATGGAGATCTAGATCCCCATGAAAAAATTATGTTGGCTACATCTACCGATTTGAATACGTGGACTAAGGACCCGTCCTTCCATTTGGCTGCCTCAGATGGATATGATCGTAATGAATTTCGTGATCCGTTAATCATAAAAGATGAAGCTTCGGGAACTTTCAGAATGCTAATTAGTACACGTGCCGATTATAAGGGTTCATGGAGAGCGGTTATCGCTCAATATACTTCTACCGATTTAAGAAACTGGAAACTGATAGAACCATTTTATGATGATCCAAACACTTTTATGTTGGAATGTCCCGATGTGTTTACAATGGGTGATTATCAATACTTTATTTATTCGAATATTGATGATCGTAAAGTACATTATCAATTCAGAAAAGGAACAACAGGCGCATGGACAATTCCTTCAAACAGTGCTTTGGATGGAATAGCATTTTATGCAGGTAAAACGGCTTCAGACGGAACGGATCGATATATAACAGCATGGTGCCCGACAAGAGAAAACCATAGAGATTATACCAATTTCAATTGGGCAGGCTCGTTAATTACTCACAAGCTTATTCAAAATGGCGATGGAACAATAGCAATGACTTATCCTCATGGCTTAAATGATAAATTGGTTAATAGTCAGAACTTAAATAGGACTAGTTCGGTTAATACTAACATAGAATCTAATTCATTTACATTAAAAGCTTCGAGCGAACAAGCTGTTTCAGTTTTTGACAGACAAGAAGGTACTTACAAGATATCTTCTAAAGTAAAGGCAACAACATCCAATAGCTTTGGTTTCGAATTCGGATCGTGCGGTAATCGTAGAGAAGTCTATACCATTGTGTTTGATTTGGAGCAACATCAATTAAGATTAGAAAGACGGGTTTTTGGCGAAGATCCTTTGCGTATCGATAACGTAAAACTAAATGTGCCGGATAACAAAGAATTTGATGTAACTATCATGGTCGAAAATTCTATTTGTGTAGTATACGTAAATCATCAAACAGCATTTACAAACCGTATCTATAAAATGAATTGGAATCCATGGGGTATATTCTCTGATAATGGAGAAGTAACATTCTCGAATCTGAACTTATCAAAATAAGGTAGTAGAACATATATATAGAAATTATGAACATATATTTTAAATCAATTTTTTGTTTAGGGCTTCTTTCTTTAATCGGTTGCTCAGCAAAATCTGATATTGTAATTGAAGATTTTGAAAGCGATTCGTATAAGAATTGGACCGTTGAGGGCGAAGCCTTTGGTACAAGTCCCTCAGAAGGAAGCCTTCCGGGACAGCAGGACGTAAAAGGTTTCGAAGGAAAGCGTTTAGCAAACAGCTATCACGGTGGCGATGATTCGCGAGGTACTCTTATTTCTCCCGAGTTTACAATCGAACGCGACTATATTAATTACCTGATAGGTGGTGGTATGCATGCCGATATTTATATAGAATTATTGGTCGAAGGTAAAAGTGTATACGTATCCAGATCGATTGTCGAAACCGAATCATTACTTTGGATGACGTGGGATGTAAAAAACTATAAAGGAAAGAAAGCCGTTATAAAGATTGTCGACAATCAAAGAGGCGGTTGGGGACATATTCTTGTAGACCAGATAGAAATGAGTAACACTCCCAAAAGTAATATTATGGTAGACCATCGACTATCATTCAAGATAGATAAAAAATACCTGCTTGTACCCATTGAAGATAGAGGGCCCGAGTCGCAAATTTATTTGGAACAAGATGGTAAAGCAGTAAGTCCTCTTTTGAGCATACGTGTTGCACAAACAAAGATCGACTATTGGGTGCCTATAAATGTAGAACAATATAAAGGGCAAGATTTAACACTCTTATTCGCTCATGTAAAAAATAGTGATATAGGGTATTCTCAAATAAAGCAATCAGATACTTTTGATTTCGATTATAATGAGAAATACCGTCCGCTTTATCACTTTTCACCTCAATACGGCTGGACTAATGATCCTAACGGAATGGTGTATCACAATGGCGAATACCATCTGTACTTTCAACACAATCCATACGGATCGATGTGGGGAAATATGAACTGGGGGCATACAGTTAGTAAAGATTTGAAGAAATGGGAATATCTGCCTGTGGCTATAGCTCCCGATTCATTGGGTACAATATTTTCAGGAAGTGCGGTAATTGATAAAAACAATACGGCAGGATTCGGAAAAGACGCCATGGTAGCTATTTATACCTCGGCAGGACGTATTCAAACACAAAGTATTGCTTATAGCTTGGATAATGGACGTACATTCACAAAATACGATAAAAATCCTGTATTGTCGGATCTTAATTTTGTCGATTTCCGTGATCCAAAAGTGTTCTGGCATCAAAGCACAAACCAATGGGTGATGTCATTGGCAACTACACAGACTATTACTTTTTACGGTTCAAAAAATCTGAAAGAGTGGAGTAAACTAAGTGAGTTTGGCGAAGGTATAGGCGATCATGGCGGAGTATGGGAATGTCCTGATTTATTTCCGCTTACCTATAATGGACAGACGAAATGGGTATTATTTGTAAGTATCAATCCCGGAGGACCTAATGGAGGCAGTGCAACACAGTATTTTATCGGAGATTTTGATGGTAAAACCTTTAAAGCAGATAATTTACCATATCCTCTTTGGTTGGATTATGGACGCGATAATTATGCAGGCGTTACTTGGTCTGATGCTCCTGATAATAGGCGTGTATTTATTGGATGGATGAGTAACTGGGATTATACCAATCATGTGCCTACGGTTAATTTCCGCAATGCGATGACCATTCCTCGTGAGCTGACTATTGTTAATAACGGAAAGCATCTGGTTGTAGCTAACGCTCCTGTTAAAGAGATTGCCGAATTGAGAAGAGCTACAGAAAAAGTATCAGATTTCACTGTGGATAAAACTTATACAATTGACCGATTATTGAAAGATAATCAGGGAGCTTATGAAATAGAAATGACGATTAAGCCAACTGCTAATTTCAATTTTAAACTGGTGAATAAGAAAGGCGAAAATCTTAAATTTACTTTCGATTTAGCAAAAGGAAATTTACTGGTAGACAGATCCAACAGTGGATTGTCCGATTTCAGTAAAAATTTTGCATCTGCTGAAATAAAAGCTCCTTTGGTGAAAAAAGATACGTATAAAATAAGACTGCTTATTGATAAGGCTTCGTCCGAATTGTTTATAAACGATGGTGAGCTGGTACAGACAAATACCATGTTTCCGTCAGAGCCTTATAATTCGTTGGTTTTTGAATCAGAAGGAAATGTTACAGTAGAGAATATCAACATCTATGAATTAAAATAAGATGAAAGAAAAAAGTATATATATTAAGTTACTCCCTCTTATGCTGGCATTCTTTGCCATGGGATTTGTTGATCTGGTAGGAATTGCCACGAACTATGTTAAAGCAGATTTCTCGCTGTCAGAAACAGAGGCAAATATATTTCCGTCAATGGTATTCTTTTGGTTCCTGATATTTTCGGTTCCAACAGGAATGCTGATGAATAAAATCGGGAGACGCAAAACGGTTATAATCAGTTTAGCTGTAACATCGTTGGCATTATTGCTGCCTTTTGTCAGCTATTCTTATACTTCTATGCTTGTTTCGTTCTCCTTATTAGGAATTGGAAACACGTTGATGCAGGTTTCATTAAACCCCTTATTATCCAATATCGTGAGTGGTGATAAGTTGGCAAGTACACTTACTTTCGGTCAGTTTGTAAAAGCAATAGCATCGTTTCTGGCTCCTATTATTGCAGCATGGGCGGCAGCATCGTTAGGCGACTGGAAGTTTTTGTTCCCTATCTTTATGGTAGTAGCTATATTAGCGACTTTACTGTTAAGCATGACATCCGTATCGGAAACAGATGAGGAGGGCGAAAGTTCTACATTTGCCCAATGTTTTGCTCTGTTAGGCAACAAGGTTATACTCTTATCTTTCATCGGGATTATGTGCCATGTGGGAATAGACGTGGGTACTAATGTAACAGCTCCTAAAATATTAATGGAGCGTTTCGGGATGACTCTAGATGCAGCAGGGTATGCTACCAGTGTTTATTTTCTTTTTCGTACTATCGGGTGTTTCACGGGAGCTTTTGTATTGGCTCGTTTCTCTGCCAAGAAATTCTTTATGATGAGTGTTGCTTTAATGGTTTTGGCGATTATTGGATTATTTATGTTCCATAACCTCACAATGATCTATATTTGTATAGCACTTATCGGTTTGGGTAATTCGAATATATTCCCAATCATTCTTTCTCAGGCTCTTTTATATATGCCTGATAAGAAAAATGAAGTGTCGGGGCTTATGATTATGGGACTTTTCGGTGGAACTGTTTTCCCTTTATTGATGGGATTAATGACCGATTTACTATCTTCACAAACAGGAGCTTTATTGATATTAGCTGTTGGTATATTCTATTTGGTTTTGATGTCATTTAAATTGAAAGAAAAAGCCTAAGGTAGAGGCGAACCTATGTGTTCGCCCTATTATTCGCGATTTGCAGTAAATAAAAAGATAACAATAAATAAAAATAAAACATGAAAAATACAGTAGTAGGATTAGGCGAAATCCTTTGGGATGTATTTCCCGAAAGAAAAGTTCTGGGGGGTGCCCCTGCCAACTTTGCTTATCATGCTTCGCAGTTTGGCTTTAATGGCTATGCTGTAAGTGCAATTGGAGATGATCTGTTAGGCAAAGAAATTCTAACCAGTCTCGAAGAAAAAGGATTGAATTATTTATTAGAGAAGACCGATTATCCGACAGGAACTGTTCAGGTGACATTAAATAAAGCAGGCGTTCCTCAATATGAAATTTGTGAGAATGTAGCCTGGGATAATATTCCCTTTACTGCACGCACCGAGAATCTAGCAAAAAGCACACAAACAGTATGTTTTGGTTCTTTGGCTCAACGAAACAGCGTATCTCGTGAGACAATCCGTAAGTTTATAGCTGCAATGCCCGAAGATAGTCTGAAGATATTCGATATTAATCTGCGTCTCAATTTTTATTCAAAAGAGATTATACACGAATCTTTGGAGATGTCGAATATGATGAAGATCAATGACGAAGAAGTTATCAAAGTAGCTAATCTCTATGGTTGGAAAGGTGATGAGCAGGAAATCTGCGGCAGACTTCTTGAAGATTATAAGCTAGATATACTAGTACTCACAAAAGGAACGGATGGTAGCTTTGTATTCACTCCCCGTCAGACTTCTTATCAGCCCACACCTAAAGTGCATGTAGCAGATACGGTTGGAGCAGGAGATTCTTTTACAGCGGCCTTTGTTGCTGCTTATCTGCATGGCGAACGTATCGAAGACGCACATCAACTGGCTGTTGAGGTATCGGCTTATGTTTGCTTGCAACACGGTGCTATGCCTAAGTTGGCAGACTCTTATTTGGAATTGTTCAGAAAATAACCTTTCTATATATTTTAAAGCACTATAGCCATTGTAGGGTTGTAGTGCTTTTTCTTACTTTTGTTTTTCTACCAGAGATCATTAGACCATGAGACGTATATTGTTAATCTTCTGTATTCTATTATCCTTTATACAAACCGCATGCCGATTGGATAAAAAGTCGGAATATGTGGTTGGAGTTTCTCAATGCAGCGACGACCTCTGGAGAGAAACGGTTAATGGAGAGATTCTGAGAGAAGCTTCTTTTTTTCAGAATATGCAAGTCCAAATAAAAACGGTAAAAGATGATACCCGGCAGCAGGTAAAAGATATCGAATCTTTTATTGATGCAGGGGTAGATCTTCTTGTTGTCTCACCTAATGAGTCTACTGCTATTACCCCCATTATACAGAAAGCTTACAGATCGGGTATTCCTGTTATTCTTTTAGACCGGAAAATAGATACTGATGATTATACAGCCTATGTAGGTGCCGATAATTATCAGCTGGCCTACGAGCTTGGTTTATATGTTTCTGATGTCCTCAAAGAAAAAGGAAATGTTGTTATAATGAGAGGTTGGAAAGGTTCTACAGCCGATGACGAGCGTTATAGAGGTTTTATGGATGCTATAGGCAAGTACCCCAATATAAAGATCATAGCTGAAAAACGGGGTGACTTTCTGAAAAATGTTGCAGAACAACAGATGGAAGAAGTTTTTAAGAATCATGAATCTGTTGATCTGATTTTTGCGATGAACGACCCTATGGCTCTCGGTGTACATAATGCGGCGATGAAATATAGTGGGAAATCGCCCTTTATTGTTGGTATCGATGCACTTCCCGGCGAGGGTGGGGGCATCGAAAGTATCCAAAAGGGATTGATCGATGCTTCTTTTATTTATCCGACAGGAGGCGATAAGGTCATTGATATTGCCAGCCGTATTTTAAACAAAGAGTCTTTCGATAAAGAGAATATCCTTTACACGGCAGTTGTAGATAAGAGCAATGTGCGTGTATTGCAATTACAAACCAATCAGATATTCGAGCATCAACATAAGTTTGATAAAATGAATAGTCTTTTAGATAAAAGCCTGTTGCAATATTCCAATCAGCGGACTCTTTTTTATATTTCGTTGATTGCTTTATGTCTGATTACCTTATTACTATTTCTAGCCTATAAGGCTTATAAAGCCAAAAGCCGAGCCAATACACAATTGGAACGACAAAATGAGGAAATAAAACGTCAGGCGGAAATTCTTACCGAACAAAAAGAACAACTGATCTCTTTATCCAAACAATTGGAAGAAGCTACTCACGCCAAATTGGTATTCTTTACCAATATTTCGCACGAATTCAAAACTCCTTTGTCTCTTATTTTAGGACCTGTAGAAGCATTGCTTGCAGAGGGTAAATTGACAGCAGAACAAATAGAGTTGCTAACATTGGTCAAACGTAACAGTAACCGCCTATTACATCTTATTTCTGAAATAATAGAATTCAGAAGTTATGAAAATGGAAAGATGAAGACCTACTTTTCCAACAACGATTTAAAGACTTTTCTCGAAGATCTTACTCCTTTGTTTTATGATTCCATAAAGAGAAAGCAAATTACCTTATCGGTCGAGACTGAAAGTTTGGAATTTAAGATGTGGTTTGATAAGGAAAAGGTCGAAAAAATTTACTTCAATCTCTTATCAAATGCACTTAAGCATGTGAATAAGGAAGGTGTAATAAATATAAATTTAAGGAAAGAGGTTATTGAAGATACTGAATATGCAAAACTATCGGTTTTTAATAGCGGCTCGTTTATTCCCCAAGAAGAATTACAGAATATATTCGATCGTTTCTATAAAATTGATTCTCGTGACGGTAGTACAGGAATCGGGCTTGCTCTGACAAGTACTTTGGTCGATATTCATCGGGGTAAGATATACGTTGAAAGCAAGCAGGGAGAAGGCACTACATTTTATGTCCTGCTGCCATTCAATCAGGAAGATAACGGATCGGATAAATCAACTGCCTATGAAAAAGGGTATACTCAAGCCAGATTAGAATTAGACTCCGTAGTTATAGAGGACGAAATTTTGCCTGAAAGTAATTTGCAAGGAGATAAGCCGCTTGTACTTATTATCGAAGATAATGCAGATATGCGAAGCTTTATGTATCATATTCTCAATCACGAGTATACTGTAATAGAAGCTGAGGATGGCGAAGACGGACTTAAAAAGGCTAAGAAATATATTCCCGATCTAATAATCAGTGATGTGATGATGCCCCAAAAAGATGGATTTGAAGTATGTCATTACTTAAAAGAAAATATTTCAACCAGCCATATACCGGTAATCTTGTTGACAGCTTGCTCGCTCGATGAGCAGAAAGTAATAGGTTTCGAAAGTGGTGCCGATGCTTATATACCGAAGCCTTTCAATGCTAATTTGCTAAATATAAGGGTTCGAAAACTAATAGAAAACAGGCAAAAGATAAAAGAAGCTTTTGGACATAGCTTGGTCAATGACACGAAGAAAACGACTTTGGCTGAAAGTGAGCAGAGTTTTATAGATAGCTTTAGAAGTTATGTAGAGTCTCATATTTCCGATTCGGAGTTGAATCTCGATGATGTAGCGAAAAGTATCGGATTATCTAAATCCCAATTATATCGAAAAATAAAGTCGCTTACCAATTATTCGCCCAATGAATTAATCAGGATTATTCGTCTAAAATATGCCAAACATTTGTTGAATTCTAAGGGTAAAACAATCTCAGAGGTTGCTTATGAAGCAGGTTTCTCATCGCCTTCTTATTTTACAAAATGCTTCAAAGAGTTTTATGATGAAAGCCCTACCAGCTATTTGGATAAGATAAATAAATAGCATAGAATATGTAGTTTATATACCTCTAGTTTGAGACCTTAAATAATTGATATGAAATATAAATTCTATTTCTTTTAATCCTCAAATAACTTCTCTTTCCTTTATTTTTAATAGTTTTGCTGTTCATTATTTAGAATTGAGCAATTGGGAAAGAAACGAGGAAAAAAGATTATGTGGGTAACCCTTTCTATTATAGGTGTTTTAGTAATTATCGTATTTGTATTTCTACAGCAAGCCAAATTTGGTAAAACTCCATCGGGTGATCGATTGATACGAGTACAAAATTCAACTCACTACAAAGACGGAAAATTTCAGAATCAGAGTCTAACTCCGCAATTAACAGGAGAAAAGGGATATGTTGGAGTAATGTATGATTTTCTATTCGGAGATCATAAGCGAGTTAAACCCATAGATGAAATACCTTCAATGAAGACTGATTTATTAACTCTCGATAAGAGTGAAGATATTTTGGTTTGGTTCGGACATTCTTCGTATTTTATTCAGATAGATGGTAAACGTATTCTGGTTGACCCTGTTTTTAGTGGAGCAGCATCACCTGTTTCATTAACTACCAAAGCATTTAAAGGTACAGACCGTTATGGTGTAGACGATCTTCCGAATATCGACTATTTGTTTATCTCTCATGATCATTGGGATCATCTCGATTATGAAACAATAATAAAATTGAAACCTAAGGTTGGCAAAATAATCTGCAGTTTAGGTGTAGGAGAACATTTCGAATATTGGGGCTTCGATGTGGGCAAAATAGTTGAAATGGATTGGGATGAGGACACAGCTTTAGATTCAGGATTTGCTGCTTATTGCTTGCCGGCACGTCATTTCTCAGGAAGAGGTCTATCTCCTAAACAATCGTTGTGGTCATCTTTTCTTTTGCAGACCCCAACATTTAAAATATACATCGGAGGTGATAGCGGCTATGACTCTCACTTTGCAGCTATAGGTAAACGTTTTGAAGGTATCGACTTGGCTATTCTCGAAAATGGTCAGTATGGCGAAGGATGGAAATACATTCATATGATGCCCGAACAGGTTTTGAAAGCATCTAAAGATTTAAATGCAAAACGATTGTTGCCTGTACATTCATCTAAATTCGCGTTGTCAACTCATCCTTGGGATGAACCTTTAATAAGAATCACCGAAGCCAATAAAGATAATGCACAAGATCTTATTACTCCTATGATCGGTGAAGCTGTGCATTTAAAAGATTCTACCCAGACATTCCGCCAATGGTGGATAGGTATTGAGTGACGATAATCTATTTTCAGAATACTTTTAGAAAATGATGAATACCTTCCAGAATAGCTATTATTGTAATAGAAGCAACGACCAGAGTTAAAATGATACTTAGTACAGCCTTTAAAATTGCCTTAGTCCATGATGAGGTTTTGAATAATTGTACCAGAACGTATGTGTTGTATAGATAGAGAATCGCCAATGTAATTGAATATATATCCTTTGAGTGGGTATAATAAAATAAAGGGTAAAGCAATATCAGAATAATCACTTTTATACCGTCTATATAAGAGTATATTACTAAATGTTCAATATAATTATAGTTGCTTTTTCGATATAGGATATAAGACGATAAAGCATAAAAAGGTATTATGAGAAGCTGAACTATGGAGTAGTGAGAGTAATACCAATTGTAGATAAAGTCATTATCAAAAATCGGATTATCCTGTTGATTCATTTCGGAGTCAGGATATACATTAAAGAAATGAAGTACCAGACTATAAATTGACCCCCATATAAGAAGGAAACCAAAAGGTTTGAAATATTGTACTCTTTTACCGCTTAAGTAGGCTTTTATTGTGTATCCGGGTCTTAGCAACAGTTCCTTTATTGTGTAGAGCATCCCTTTGTTTATATGCAAGAAGCTGAATTGCAGTTCTTCAACAAGGTGAGACAGATTAATGCGAGAGACTTTAATCGATTGTCCACATCTATTACAAAAATCTCCTTTTACAGCATTATTACAATTCGCACAGCGATGAGATGTCTTATTCATAACGTAAATACTATATGAAGTATAAACATTAATTTACTTAAATAAGTTTATATATTTATTGCTTTTCATGTAATAACATAAATAGTTCGTAATTAAAATATACTATCAAAGTAGATAATTCTACTCTCTGCTTATCGAGAAATCCTCATCAGCAAATAAAGCTGCTATACCGGTTAATTGTTTGAGGCGAAGTATCTCATCCATGTCCATCCCTATGTTTTTAGCGATCCATTTGGGCGATTTTCCAATTAGGGTCAGTTCTCTGACAATACTTGATAACAGGTCAATATTATGTGCCCCTCTGGCTCTGTTATGACGTATTGTACAAGCCATTCTATCGCTTAGCCCTCGCTGTTCCTCACGTATAAAGGTTACAGGTAATCTTCCATATGTACTAGTTGATATTTTAGTTGATTTTATTTCCGATTGCCTTCTATGAAATCCGTCTACAATTCGTAATGATTCATTTTCAGGACTGGTAACGATGGGCATTGTATAGCCATCTTCCTCTATGGATGTAATTAATAATCTCATCTCAGGAGGAGCTACACTATTTGGATTATAGTTATTACCTTCTATATTCTCTGATTTTTCCCAAGCGATAAAATCAACAGGGTGATGTTTCAGTGGGCTTACTCTATGCAGCATAGCACGGATGTAATTTAAAGTATCTATTTTTTTTTCGACATCGGGAGTATTTTCTATGTATTGACATAGTTGATCAACTGTTGCCCGTATATTATCTTTCATAGCATTTCATTGTATTTACGAATCAATTCTTGTTGTCTTAGTATTTGTTTTTTTGTAAGTGCGAAGGATAGCGAATGACAGGTTATATCATTCTTAATAATTGCCATACACATACGTTTCCATGATAGAAAATCAGTTTTATTGTCAAGACCGGGCAAAGCATCGGGTATACTTCTGAATTTAATCACGTATTTATCTTTAGTTCCTCTGTTGCTAAAAGTATGTGTATTAATGATTATATTCTCATCTAACTGAAGAATATCTTCATCGGCAACGGGCGATCCGACTTTATTCCAGTAAAGAATAAATTTTCGGAATTTTCGGACATATATATTTCGCGTTTCTTTGGGCAAAGTATTCAGTAAAAATTTACAATAGGTTCTCCACGTATGCCCTTCGGGCAAATCAATACGTCTGGCTCCAGACGCTTTTGTACCACAATAAATATTTCCGAAATTAGCCCCGCTAACACGATCTACTACCTTGATCCATGTTTCGGGCTCCAATACTTTGAATAGGCTCAATCCTGCTTTCTGTTCATCCCCATAAGGTTCGCATATCCTCATTTTTGAAAGAGGTATTCCCGCTTTGTAAAACAGGTCATAGATACGATTATACGGTTTGTGAAATTTTCCATTATAAACCCATATATCTTCCACATTCCAATCGTAGATAGGATAGAAGTTGTATGTCAATTCGGTAATCTGGGTTGAATACCTTTTGTTATGGTACGATGACTTATCTTTTCTGTTTATGGCATGGTATCGGTTGAGACTTTCATCTGAACGGATACCTACTAAACAGGCTACTTTTTTTGATGAGTACCGATTTGCCAGCCAATCGCCAAACAAAGTGATGAAATCTTCGAAAGTCATATCCTTCTTGTAAAAGTCAAGCGGATTGTTATTCTCATTGATAATAAATTCGTGCGGAGGCATTGGTCTTACCCATTTCTCCTGTTTGTTTCGATCCCAAAAAATCCAGTAAGGTTCATACATCGAAACGGCATTAGTCGTGATCATAGGTAAACATACCCAATAAGGATTTATGAGATCAAGATTGTCAAGAAACATTTCCTCAATAAACTCTACGGTCTTCGAGTATGATGCCTCGACATCAATATATAAAACGGATATTTTTCGTTTTATATGATGAATCCTCATGTAGTCGAGAATCAGATTCAGCATTACTCCGCTATCCTTTCCTCCGGAAAAAGAAACATAAATATTCTCGAAGTTCGAAAAAATATACTCAATGCGCTCAATAGCCATTTCGTAAACATTTCTGTTTTTTTGAATATTCATATCGTTTTGCTCATCTTAAAATAATTGATACCCGGTTTTACGATTACAAAGCCTAGTCTTTGAAGGGTAGGGAGCTCATCTGAATGAGCCATGAAGGAAACAACCGTATCTTTTTCGAGATCGGCTATAGCTCGTAGAATAAGTAGCTCCAATAAATTGTAGTCCTGCCATGTAAAATCATTACATAGTTTGTTATTGGCAATCGAAATAAAGCCTGTAACCATGTTTTTTCCTGTAATTGAAATATACCAGACGTGGTCTTCAGTGTTTTTAAAAGGGTATCCTCCATTGATGCGTATAACATCAGGATTCATAACGAAAGGTCCTATCAGATTATAAAGGGCATGGTCTGTTCCCCATATCTTTTCTATTCGCATTGTCTTGTTATCTGTTTCATTTATAGGCATGCTACAAAATCTTTAAGTTTGGTTTTATTTACGAGTAATTCTTGTAGTTGATCGGCTAATTTTTCTTTACGTTTCAAATTTTCCATGATTTTTCGGTCTATGCCCGAGTTTGTCATGAAGCGTTTTACCGATATTGAACCTCTTAAGTGACTGTTTTTTATATATGTTAAACAACGCTTATATTCGATGTATTTAAAAGACGGACTAAAGAATACAATATCATAATAGCCTTTCAGATCATTTAATTTACTGTCTTGCATAGCGAGTGTCGAAATTAAATATCGCTTTTCTCTGTGGTCAAACATCAGTTTCTCATCTTTTCTCCATTTACTATTTTTACCACAGAAAACAGCACAATTTACTTTTCCTAGAAAATTGATTAACAAATCGACCTCAAATAGGTATTTACAAAGAATTATACATTGATATTCTCCTGTATGTTCTTTGAGTAATGCCAACTTATTAATCTTATCAAACTTATTAATAGGAACATATCCACAAACTATTTTTTGCATCTCTATAAGTATTCTGTACACATCATGGAGTTGAACTTTATTTTGATCGATGAGTGTTAGCAGTTCATTCTTCTTTCTCTTATAATAATACTTCTGCTTATCTGTCAGGTCACATATATATGTTTTGATTGAGATTGATCGTTTAGCCGTTTTTCTCTCTTCCAACGCATATGTATATGGTTCTGTCATATTTACGAGATAAGATAGATTTTTATAACCAAGTATTTCAGAGCCATCAAAGCCTCCGTAAATAATATGCATTTTCGAAAAGTCATCCCAATGATAATACCCTAGAATTAAGTCACTCAAAATCTTATAGGGCATATAGATATCATGAATGTTATTAACAATTAGGGAGTTTGTCATCACCAGTTTATAGCTACACAAGCGCGCAATTTTATATATACGCTGAGAACGTATGGTATCAGGTGATTTAAACATGTGGCAATCATCAATAATCAGCATTGTAGACCCGTCGGTATATTCTAACAAGTTTAAATATACCTGCATATTATAGCTGAGACTTTCAATGCTGGTAAAAAGAATCGGCATTGTTAAGTTGGGCCATATTGTAAATAATTGCTGCTTAAAATCTTCTATAGAGACTTGGGATAAAAATACATGTAGTTTATTTATATATTTGGCGTTATATCTGTTTTGTGCAAGTCGTATCGAAATATACCAACGGTCAGTTTGCGATTCGGATACTAAAGCTGAAACTTTCATCTTTGATAAGAAACTAAGTGCTCCATCGTAATAAGGTATTGTTTCTTGTGTTAAGAGACTGAGATTATCTTTTAATCGAATATGTAAAGGACTGTTTTTGCGTTTAAGTTCGCAATTATATATAATTTCATAAAATTGTTTGTGGATAATTTGCTCTAAACGTTCAGACTCCTGTTTGCACCATTCTTCATTGTAGTCATTGGAAGATACATCAACAAACAACTTTAATTTGTCGTTCACTACTTCAAAGTAGACTTTTGTTTTTGCATAAAAAGGGCTGTAATCTATAGAATAAGGAATATATACTCTAGCTCTATAAGATGATGAGTAAAGCTTAGCTCCTTTTATTCGATCAAGTAGTTCAAGTAATGTTGTATTCATAGAATATATGTGTTCTTACTTAATATTATTCCACGAGACAGGCTAATTGAGTATGTGAAAAAATAAAATAAATCTAATTTTTTATTTCAAATTAAAAGTACAAAACTTAAAGATACTGATATCCTAATATAGTATATTATTATCTTCTTGTTTGTTAAAAAATGTTGATCCTTACTCGTATGTAAGTTATAAAAAAGGAGCTTTCTATAGCGACATGATAATCTCCTAAAAAAATAGAACTCTATGAAATAGAGCTCTATTTTTCATAATCTGATAAAACAGTCATGGTTTTATTTAGTCTTATCTTATTCTTTCTCGTCCTGTTTTAATTCATCCCTAAATAGCTTAAGCAGTTTCTTTTTAGTTTCCCAGTGAAAAGGAGCTATTCCTTGATTAGGGTCAGTCCACGATTTTTTCTTAAAAGTATATATTACAAATGGAGTTATCACAAATAACATGCAGGTAACAATAAGGATAGCATACCAACCGACGATACTTCCAATATTGATTTGTGCCGGTGGAATAAAACAGATGATAAAAGCAAGAGTTGACCCTATAAAGCCTAAACCTCCTATGATCCAAATAAGTGAATTGCCTTTTTTACCGATACGGAACGGGCGATCCGTATCTTTCATTGTATAACGTAGTATTATAGCAGCAGCAAACATAAACATATACATTATTTGATATAAAATAATGGCTATCTGTGTAAATATTTGGTAAATAGTATCAATAGATGGTGATATGATGAAGAAAAGACTTAAAACACTTACAATAATAGCTTGAACAATAAGTATATTTTTTTGTATCCCATTACTATTCGTTCTTTGAAAAAAATGGGGAAGGTATCCGGCTTTTCCTACAATATAAAGTCCTCTTGACGGCCCTGATACCCAAACTAATACTGCTGCAAATACACCTATTGCAAGTGCCCCGGCAATAATGGGAGACATCCAGGATGCTTTGATGTATGCAAAATAGTTGTCAAAACCAACCAAAAGGCTTTGAGTAAGACTTATATCTTTCTGTGGAATGATGATACCTAAGGCAAAAGTACCCAGTATAAATACAACTACAGTGATAAGTGCACTGATGAAAATTGCTTTAGGGTAATTCTTTGCAGGATTACTCATCTCTGTAATATGTATACTGTTCATTTCCATTCCGGCATAGAATGAAAATATTCCTACTGCCAAAACAAAGTTATTGAAGTTAGACAAGTCAGGAATAAAATTTGTATGAAAATTCATTTGCGACTGCCCGCCACTAGCAAGATACATTATACCTAAAATAACAAGTAATACAGCCGGAATAACAGTTCCGATAAGCCCTCCTATCTTCGATATCCGGCTTGTCCATCCCATACCTTTCATCGATATAAAAGTTGCAATCCAAAACATGGCAACAACAATAAGAAATGTATAATACTTATTGTTTGATAACTCTGCATCGAGTCCACTATTATGCCCAATAAAAGCTATTGCAACAGCCCCAAATATTAATGTTGTGAGGTACCAAAATATACTTTGAGTCCATTGGAGCCATATAGCCATAAGTCCAAAATGCTTGCCGAATGCTTCACCAACCCAGCGAAATACTCCTCCTGGTTTATCTTGAAACATGGCTGCTAATTCGGCAGCTATTAATGACGTAGGAATAAGAAAGACAAGAGCTGCCAATAAGTAATAAAATGCAGAACTTAATCCATAAACAGCTTCTTCAGGAAGTCCTTTTAGGGAAACTACTGCAGTAATATTCATAATGACAAGTGTAAAAACTCCCAGTTTTACAGCCTGGTTTGTATTAGTAGCCATATAAGATAATAATTTAAAACTTGTAATATATTAATTAACAAAATAGCCTAAAAATAGTTTAGGTATTAGAGGGGGATTGGTGAAGTTTTCTCCGTCAATTTTATATAAAATAACCTCATCATTTAAAACAGTCGATTTTATATCGAGTGGTATGTTTACTGAGTTATTCGCATATATTGGTACTTTAGACAGGCTATATATTTTACTGATTTGATTTCTGCTTGGTAAATAGGATTAATGCCCTTTTTACATCCAGATTGAGTAATCGGAGCTTTGCATGGGAAGCTCATACGTTTTACTTATTGTTGGATAATCCATCTTTTGGATCAAAATTTCTATGTTAATTTTAAAAATAAAGGAGAAATTATTTATTGAATGTTACCCTTTTTGTCATTACATTGCAATTGCAAACTTTAAAAATACAATTATGAAAAAGATTCTATTATTTTTAATACTATGTATTGGTTTATCTGCATGTACGGATGAATCTGTTTTTGAGGAAAAGCTTGATGGAGGATATAAGTATTCTCTAAGACAAGCTTCCGATGGTAAATATGATTTGCTAGGGTTTAGCTATGACATAACAGGGGACTATCTTCATGTAGATGAAGCTCGTTATATGGTTATAGATGTGGACGCTTTTGTAGCTGCAAATAAAGATCGTTTTTACAATCCTGGAACAACAATTGGAGGTATTAATTTTTATTCAGGAGCAACAGCAACAGATTTCCTTCAAGAGATGCAGACTAAATCATCTGCTGGTGGAGGATTGAATATTGGTGCAGTATTTTCAGGAAGTGTCACTAAAAAAAAGGAATCACAAACAAAGTATGCTTATTCGTCCAAATACTCATTCAGTAGAGGAGATGTTGTGAAAAGAGTAAAAAGGCTTTATCTAAATACCGATGTTACGACCCTATCTAAATATTTGAAGAACTCTTTTAAAGAAGACTTAAATAAATATTCTGCCGATGATTTTGTGAAGATGTATGGTACACATGTCTTGACAGATATCACTATCGGTGGACGACTAACATTTACTTATAAGTCGGCAGTAACAGAAGAAAGCAATTATAGCCGTAAAAAGGAAATAGTAGAAGGTGGTTTAAAATTTACTATTGGCAAATTTGGTGCAGATGCACAGAAGTCACATGAGTCAGAAACCATTAAGCAATTAAATAGCAAAAATGCAAACTGGAGGACCCAGGTAGATTATTATGGAGGAGAAGGCAGTGGAATTAGCAAAACATTTAGTTCTGAAACAGGATATCCTACCACAACATTTAATTTAGATTCTTGGAAAAAATCGGTTACAGATAAAAATGCTGCATTAGTTGATATTAATTGGTCTAAAGCCTATCCGATATATGATTTTGTTTCAGATCCAGTAAAAAAAACTCAAATAAAAGCGGCTGTAGAGAAATACGTTGCAAGTAAGAAAATAGATGTTATTGAATTGCTTCCATTATATGTTTTTTATAACAATTCGGATAAAAAGAAGGGACATAATCATTATACCACAACCTATCCAACAATTCATAAAGAATATTCCAATTGGACGTTAAACGGGGTAGAGGGGTATATTCTAAAAAATCAATTGGCAGGTTCAATTCCATTATATGAATATTACAATGATGGTATTTTTGATCATTATACTACTACTGATCCGAATGTAGCATCCTATTCAGGGTGGAAGAAACAAGGAATTGCAGGATATGTTTACAAATCTCCCTCTACTGATATATCTACGGTTCCTCTATATGAATTTTATAATGAAAGTGGACGTAATCACTTTACATCGACAAACCCTAACATACATGTATTATTTTCAGGTTGGGCAAGAAATAGTATAACAGGTTATATATACCCTTTAAATTAATAAATTCATTGATATAAAAGAAAATAAATAATGAGTTATTCTGTGTATTTTCTCTAACAGGGGTTGGCTATACTAAGTCAACGGTATTGTTCTCGGAATTTCTACTGCTTCTATTGCTCTGTATTATCAGATATTAGGACGAGGAACACATATAGATGATGAAAAATAGAATTGCTTAATATCAGACCTTGCCGACAATATTGATCGATTCGGTAAAGCCGAAGATATCACATTCGAAAAAGAACGGATCTGGAAGATGTACGGTACTGAGGAAGGCTTCTTTCCGGTATTCCGATACACGAGATTGGTACAATGAAGAAAGGCGATGTAGAGAAAGAAGTACAAAAAAGTAGTTCAAACATCGGCAAACCGCTTTATACAATGCCATTCGGACAACATAAGGGCAAAAACTTTAAGGATATCCCAAAAGAGTATAGAGAATGGGTACTCAAATCATTTGATTGGCACGCTGCTAATATGAATCTGAAACAAGCAATTGAGGGAAGTATTTAAACGAAAAGACAATCTAGCTTAATATACTTTTTTGCAATTTGCATATGTGAAAAAGAGAAAAGTATACATGTGAAAATAAAAGATAATTTACATAATTGAAGCACTAAATATAGTTAATTTAGTGCTTCATTAATCTTTATACAAAATTACATATGCAAAAGAAATTTATTTTAAAAGAAGTTGGCGAAAAAGGCATAATTGGAAAAAATGAGAGTGGGACTTATGAATTAAGAAATAATCATGATGCAATAAGAGCTACAGATCATTGGGTGTGTTATTTTGAAACAAGAGAAGATGCGAAAGACTGCATTAATAGCCTAAATATTTGGGCGCTTACAATCGTTGAAATATTTGTGAAATAAAATGTAATCAATTCATTATTTATTAATTATCACAGTCAAACAATCTAATATATGGAATTTAAAATAGGTGAGTACGTAATGTTTAAAGACGCAAGTAAATATAAGAATACAAGAAATTCTAGAACTTTAGCTAAAGTTAATGTATTCAAAGTTGAAAATAGTCTAAATGGGATTTATAAATTATCTGATATCGCTGAAGAAATACCTAGTACAGAAATTAAAGGTATTCCTATAAATCGGGTTGATGATTTATCTATCTTTTATGTTCTACCTATTCAAAGAGCTCCTGTTCTAGCTGATTCAACAAGTGAAAAACCACTCATAGACTTTAGTCGTAGTTACTATTATGATTACTTGAAAGACGTAGTAGCTGAATCAGGGAAAACATATGCCGAATTAGTTTCAGAAAATGACATAAAAGAAGTCCATGAGTTCCAGCGTATACTTAAAGTTGGACACTTAACTATCCAACCTTTATAGAACGTCATCGTAAATTTAACTGAGCACTTTAAAAGAGTGCTCTTTTTTTATGCCTTTATATTTTAAATGTAAAATGGCTACTCTTCAAACTTGCCTAAACCCTGAATGTGGAAAACAAACTGTTTCCGTAATATCTACTCAAGAAGGACCTCTCTGTTATCAGTGTTTTTCAGAAAAGAAAAACCCATCCAAGAAAGGAAAAAAAGCATGACAAGCCGGAAGAACGTATGCAGATCGAGTTCTTTAATCAGGTACCTATATTCTTTCCAAAATTACCAAACAAGCTCCTTTTTACTGTTCCCAACGGTGGATCCAGAAATATTATTGAAGCCAAAAATCTCAAAGCACAAGGTGTAAAGTCTGGTGTTAGTGATGTGCTTCTTCTTATACCAAAGAAAGGTTATTCATGTCTTTGCATTGAGTTTAAAACTCCAACAAGCAGACAATCAGATGAACAGATTGCTTTTCAATATCAAGCAGAAGAATACGGTAATAAGTATGTAGTTGTCCGATCCGTTAAAGAAGCTATCGATACATTGAAATGGTACCTGGAATAAAAACAGCCTCCCATTTCTGAGAGGCTAGGCTTAAATAAATCAATGTTTTATCATTATTTTATCTTGCTGAAAATTTCCTTTTTGATCTATTTTTACAATAATATAAACTCCATCTGGGAGATTTGTTGAACCAAAATTGAAATTGTTATCTTCTTTAGCTGAATATACTAATACTCCTTGGAGATCATATACTTTAACCGAATACTGTTCGTCCATAACATCTTCTTGTTGAATAGATCTTGTTGTACTATACTTCGGATAGATAAATAAAATTCGATTCCATACTGTTCCACAAGAATTTGTACCTAAAACCTCAAATACATATTCATTATATATATCAGATCCAGAGGGCTTCGATGGCCTGAACCAGACCCTGTCATTACCAGGATTAGGCTCATAAAGTATACATTTATCTTGTCCTTTTACAAATGTCCACTTGTATTCTGTAGCTCCTTTTATATATGAGAGAACTTCAACAGAGTTAGCGTTGTTAGGTAGAATAATTGCATCATCTGGATCATACATAGGACCTCTAGTTACAGTGGGGGAATCATAATAAGATAGTTGAGTACTAACATTCATCACATATCCGGTGTTATACTTTATTGAAGCTGTTATATCTGCATTTTTCTTTGCTGATATAGTAAATGTTGCAGGATTCCCTTGTTTAGTTTCTGCATTACAAGTCCATGTAACGATAGCAGTAGATGGTAGGTCTTTAATTGAACAAGACAAATTCGTTCCTAAGCATACTGATCGTTTATCCGTTGTTATTAGAGGATCGGGTTCTAGAATTATTTTTCTTTTTGCAGTCAATGGGGAAGTCGAAGGATTAATTGTAATAACCAGACCTTCATTTAATATAACAGGCTCATTCACCGGAGTATCAATGTAAACCTTAGTACTATTGGCGGTCATAGATCCAAAGGATAATCTTGAATCAGTACCATTTTTGCCCCACTCTTCAATTTTTTGATTGGTTTTGAAATTATAAGTTACAGTTTGTCCATATTTGATAACTTCAGGTCCCTCTATTGTAAGTTCTCCTGGTGCAACTTTTACTTTTTTGATTATTTTCGTTGATGAGCCTCCTCTGTAAGCCTCAATTGTATAGTCTCCATTAAGACCCATATTCCATGTGAAATCTAATGCTATTTCGCTTTTTCCGGGACTAACGTATTCACTAAAACTAGCTAGTCCATTACTAAATTTTCCATTATCTGATTTGATAATAAATTGGGTTGCTTGAGCGAGTTTAGCTGTAAATACTATTGTATATTTGTATACTTGGCCAGGAATACAAATTACAGGACCATTTATCTCCTTCACTTCTTGTGAAAAGCATCTAATACTAATAAATAGAAAAATTGGAAATAAAAAGATGATTTTTTTCATAATCGTTATTTTTAAAGTTAATCTTTTAAATTTGTTGAAAAACAAACAATTAATCGATAATATTTATCTCTTCTTTTTGTCAAAAAAGAAAAATTATCTTGTTAAAAACAGTCAAAATAAACCAAAACAACTAAAATTTATACTTCAATCCGAAGCTATGCTCTGAATTATTATTTGAACTATTTTCTATCTTTGTAGCAATAACTAAATAATGAAGCGATTACTTATATTACTATTATTACCTCTTTTAATTATTGCTTGTTCTAAGGATGACGAAACAGAACAATTAAACAATATGTCACCTGCAGAAAAAGACAAATTTCTTATTGGGCAATGGGTTACAATTTTTGAAAATAATCCTACCCCGAGAGGCCTTCTTTATTTGTTTAAATCAGATAATACCTTTGAGTTTTTTGAAATCGTAGATGTTGATGGGAAGAAGATTCGTAAAACAAAAAATCTATATAAGTCAGGAACTTATAACAATCTAAATTATGGAATTGAAATGGATGGAGAATTCACTCTATTATTTATTCATTCAAAGACAATGATTGGGTTTCCTTCTGAATCATCTTATACTCGAGATAACAGCATATATACATTAGTTGAATAAGTAGTTTTTTAGAATAAAACAGAAAGAAAAAGCCTCCGAAAGGGAGGCTTCCAATTACTATTTAAATCTATTATCTTATCGTTTTAACATTATCTTTTCGGAAGTTCTGTTTTCTCCATCAAATTTCTCAATGATATAAACTCCATCGGTTAAAATAGTCGATTTAATATCGAAACTGCCATTAACTGCATTGTCAGAATATACTAGTACACCTGATAGGTTGTATATTTTTACTGATTTGATTTCGGTTTGATCAATAGGTGCTAATGCACTTCTTTCACGTCCCGGTTGAGTAATCGGTCCTCCCGGGTCAGGTTGTTTACATGTACCAGTTGTTACGGGATAATAAGTATCAGCAGATGTTGTTCCATATTTATTAGTCATAGAAAAATTGATCACTATACAATTACTCCATCTACAAAAGGCACTACATGTTGTTTTACTCTGAGAAGCAATAAAAGCATCAACTCCGCTAACTTTCCAGGAAACACTTGATTCGGCTAATGCTTTCTCGGAATAACCTAATGCGAGATCATTGATTTTAATGGCTCCTGCACTACCACATGGAAAAGGCCAGGAAGATAGTGTAAATTTAGGAGGTGCTCCTACCCAGACATCCGCATTTTCTTGAGTATATTTCTTCCCTACATATTCGATGTCAACCTTAATTTTCGCACAACCATAACTTGGCGTTTTAAATTTTACTGTAGTTGTGCTTTGACCAGAGATGTATGTAAGGTTAGAAATTGCAGTCCATGTTATTTTAGCACCTTCAGGAACAATACCTTCTATTTTATATGTGATCTCACTATTATTACTTACAATAAATCCTGTTACAACTGGCTTTATTGTAAAATCGGGGATTGGTTTTACCACCACTTCCATTTCTTCATTTTTATTCATAGAAGAATAGTTTGGATCTTTAGAGGTAACCTTAACGCTAATTATTGTAGCTGATGTTGCCTTTTTTACTTTTAATTGAAGATTGTCTTCGAATTGATATTGGATTCTGCGATCCAATTCGAATATAGTAGTATTATAAGACCATACTGTTTTATCAAAATCTTTATCCGCAATTACGCTGTAAGTTACAATATCTCCAACATACATTGTTTTAGGTCCTTTTAACGTACCACTCTCACCAGGGTTTGGAGGTAAGATCGATTGAGTGGTATATGATATATCTAAATAAAAATCCAACTTATTACCTGTTAAATATACGAATTGGTTTTGCTCATTTTTATGGTTGATTAAAAAAGCGATCTTCTTACCTATTCTGCTTTGAATATGAGCAGGTAGAAAGGATTCTCCTAAAGTTTTGATTGAAGCCGTATTAGGAAATTCAACTTCAGTTCCTATATAATCGCCCGAGTTACCTACTGTCTTAATCAAATTCCAAGTTGTTGTATTGGCATCGGTCATTCCGTCTGGAGCTCTTTCTAATCTCACTTTACCTCCAAAATTTGTATATTGTCCGGCTTTTGGTTGTAATCTTATTCCTGCATAGGTTATTTTCGCATTACTGGGTATACCAGAAAGGTCAAACTCAAAATATGCTCTTCCTATTGAGCCGTTATAATTGCCAATTATAATACCATTAGCAAGTGTTTGTTTTGCAAATACGTTTGATTTATTGGTTATTCCACAAAAGTCTTTAGGGGAAAGCTTTATCGTTGTCTGTCCTGATCCTGTGATATAAATTGCAAACAATAAAGTTAATAACAATAGTTTTTTCATAATTATTTGTATTAAAGTTTATTATCGCAATGTAAAGACAAAAACAGAAACACTTCTTAACTAATTTCTCATTTATTTCTATTATATTATAATAATTAGTCTAAAACTTATACTTCAAACCAAAGCTATGCCCGGTATCATTATATCTGAAATCTTTCTGAAACTGATATTCACTTTTTTTCTTACATTTGGACTTTATTTACAACACGAAATTTTAGTATGAAAAAAGTATTATCCACCGTATCTCTATTGTTTTTATTTACAATCTCTCACGCCCAATGGAAAGATGGAGGAACTAAATTAACAACAACGCAAAATGTTGGTATTGGAACAGATAGTCCAATAGGGACATTACACTTACATTCTGCAACTTCTTCGGTTTTAACAATGACATATGGAGGAACCGGTACTGCTGCTATCCGAAGCAATAATAATGTATGGGTAATGGGTATTTCAGGTAATTCTAGTATCGAAGAAGTATCGGTAGGTACACAATCTGGTGAAGGACAAAGAACATTAGTTCTTGCTGCTGGAGGAGCTGCTCGTCTTAAAATTTTGGCTAATGGTAATATCGGCATCGGTACAAATAGTCCCACTCAAAGATTGGATATAAATGGTAACATCAAGGCCAATTCAATGTATGTTAATGGTACTGTTTATACTAATGAGGTAAAAGTTGAAGCTACAAAATGGCCAGACTTCGTTTTCGATAAGGACTACAAACTACGAACACTTCAAGAAGTAGAAAACCATATCAACAAACACAAACATCTACCAGAGATTCCATCTGAAAAAGAAGTAAAAGAAAATGGCGTAAGTTTAGGTGAAATGCAAGCTAAATTGTTGCAGAAGATTGAAGAGTTGACTTTGTATACAATTGAGCTAAATAAAACCGTAAAAGAGCAAGGGGAATTGATACAAGAATTAAGAAGTAAATTAGAGTAGGGAAAGAAAAAGCCTCCGAAAGGGAGGCTGTTATTATTTACCCAGTAACTTAGGGAGATAATTAAGTGCTAAAGAATCCTTATCTTTAAAATACCTTTGAGCATGATTAGGAATCCAGTCTTCGTTTATAAAACGTATAAACATAGGTAAAGCATCAATATGATAGATATAAGCCGGCAATACCCTTCCATCAGGAAAAGTATGTGGATATTTACTCCTTCTTGTGTAAAATTCCGAGTTTTTATCTTGCAAGAACTGAGAGAATAATCGGCCAACACTTCTCCCATGATGTAAGAGAAACATTCATCAATGTTTTTGTTTTCTTTTACATACGTTACAGCAAAGAGAGGATCTTCTTCTGCTCGCTTATCTAAGTATACCTTTATTTTGTCTTTGACTGAATTATTACTTGTTGCCATGATTGTTTCTATTTTGTTCGTCCATAATCTTCCATAGCTTTTTGTAGAATTTCTCATTAGGAATTTTCCCTTCAATCGATTCACTAAGTGAGACAAAGAATTCTCCATTATGCTGTAGGTTATTAAAGTCAATTGCAAATTTTGCGATCGCTTTTGCTTGAGTAGTATCGAGTTCATCCAATCCGGATAAATCACGTTGATTCGATTCTAGTATCTCCAGAGCCTTTTCAAGACCTTGTTTAGCTCCTGCATTCACTTCCTTATTGATATTCTCTAATTTGAGAATGAGTTTTATCTTGCGTTGTAATTCTGTTTTTAGCATGGCTGTTATCTCTTACTTATTAATTCGTTAATTGATTGCTTTAATGCTCTTCGATTTAGAGGGTTGTTGCTGGGAGATTCAATTCTGATTCCTGTTCTTGTGGCAACATAACCGGTATATTTCTGGCTATTATCAGTGATAGCGACAACTGAAATTTCAAACCCTTTGTATGATCCTAATTTTTTCATTTCTTAATCATTTAGCATCATTGGCATTAATAAATAGGTCAACTTATCGGTTGATTTATTATCAACAGGGGTAATGAGAGTGGCACGACTTGGATCGGAGAACGACATTTGAAGATCAGACGTTGGAATAGCAGCTATTAGCTCTGAAAGAAAGTGACCTTTAAAACCGATAGCTAGTGGATCGTTATTATACTCGCAATCAACAATTTCTTCCGCTGCTGTTGAAAAGTCGATATCTTGTCCTGATATCATAATCTGGTTATTTGATAACTGCAGCTTAACCAAACTACTTGCCTGATTTGAGAATACAGATACACGCTTCAATGCACCTTTTAATTCAGGTACACCAATAGAAAGAAACTTATCATTATTGGGGGGAATAACAGAGCGGTAATTGGGATATTTACCTTCGATTAAAGTAGCTTCAATGCTCTCCGAATTATATTCGAGACGAACAAATCGGTTATCTATAAAAATATCGACTAATTCATCTGACGGTGATATAGCATTCTTTAGAATCGTTGCTATTTTTTGAGGAAGGATAAAATTAATAGTTTCGTTTATGGATTCATCTGTGTACTCAGCTAAAGCCAATTTGTGGCCATCAGAAGCAACAAAATTGATCAGTCCTGCTGATATATCAAAATACACACCATTCATTACAGGGCGTAGCTCGTCATTGGCTGAACAAAAACAAGTTTTCTCAATACCTGATAAGAGAACTTTAGCTGGAATAGAAAGTTTAATTGCTTTGGATGTGTCTTTATCTTTTGGGAATTCATCAGCCGGCTTGCCAGTCATTTCGAATTTTCCGCCTTTATATTTGACTACTATTCCATAACCTTCACCAATTGTAATGGTAATTGGTTGTTCCGGTAGTGTTTTTAAAGCTTCAATTATTAATTTAGGTTCAATACAGTAGGAAATATTATTATCAGTTAATATTCCTTCAATAGAAGTATTCATCCTACCCAAGTAGTCGGCTGCCGATATTTTGACTCTCCCATCTTGAATATCCAATAGGATATTTTCCATTATAGGAGTAGCCGGTTTAGAAGAAATAATTTTGCTGACCGAAACTAATCGGCTTAATAATTCTGATTTTGAAATTGTGATTGTTATTAACATAATGCCTAATTGTTTTTAAAGGCATCCATGCAAGAGGGGAGGTGTTTACAAGAAAATATGAGGGTATGTGTATAAACACAAAAAATCTGAATCTCATGCTTTCACATAAAATTCAGATCACTTTTACAATGGCAAATATAAAGCCTTTTTTTTAACTAAAAAATTATTCCTCATTATTTTTTCAATAAATCTAAAACAGCTCTGTTTGACTTATCAAATATTGAGTAGTCTATATCTATATAAATATCAGCCATTTTATAATCGTTATTGACATGACCTAAACAGAAATCTATATCGGCTTTTGGAATTCCTGCTTTATTTCTAGCAATAGTAGCCCAGCTGTGACGTGCCCAGTTGGTAGTAACTTTGACTCCTAAATTTAATTCAGTTGAAACTTGCTCTAAGCCTTTATTGACTGCTTTCATAAAGTTATAATCATTGCAATACTGTCTACGGAAATAAGATAAAAATGCAATGTCACTATATTGGTCAATTAATAACTTCAATTCAGGTTCTATACGTATGTTGAGAGGAAATTTGCTTCCATCTTCTGTATCTGTTTTACTACGTTCGTAATGTACGCGTCCGCGGACTAAGCCCTTAAGTTTGTATAAGTCATTAATGTTTATGCCCATTAAATAGATCATTATCATAAATACATCTCGTGCCATATTGGCTCTACCAGTTGAAAACTTACCATCTCTTATTCGAATAATATCTTCTATTGAAAGATTTCTCCTGGATCTCCTATATTTAGGAACTTTCACTTTTACAAAAGGATTGTTTGGAACACGTATTATATCATAATCCTCATTGTTAAAATGAATTTTCGCCTTATTAAACAAAGCTCTGATACCTCTAAGATAATTACTTATTGCTCCTGAGGAAAGAGGTTTTCCTGATTGACCAGCAACGGATAATTTGTCTTTAAAATCATTGAGCCGGTTTGCTGTTATATCTCTAATATCTATTTTTTTCCGTCCATAGAACCAACAAAGTGCATCAAGTGAAGTTTGATACCAATCAGCTGTTTTTTGTTTTTCTGATTTTTCAATAATGGTTTGTGCAAAAGAAACGAAATCGATAAACTCATAATCGGGTTCCATTGCAGCAACGATCTGATCACGGACTTCGATGCAACTCATGTTAGCCATTCTTTTTGCTCCTAAATTTATGCAGACGCCTCGATATCCTTGAATAATATCTGTTAGTTCAAAATTTAGCTTCTCAGAATATGGAGCATCTTCAGCAATACTCCCGGATTTTAATAATTGGTTCGGGGAAATATAATATTGTGTAGGTACGTATTGAGTAGAACTATTATGATAAATACGTATTTTGATATTTGTAGTCCCATCTTGTTTTAAATGTTTGGCAGATGAAAATACTACAGGTTTAAATGTAGCCATAGTTGTTTTATTTTTGGCAGGCAAAAACACATCTATGAAAAAAGTCTTTAGGAAAAAAACGGTTATAGAATAGTTATAGAAATTATAGCATTGATTTTACATAATACTAAGTACAAACGACCGTTTTTTAACAAAAAAGTGACCTTATGCATAAAATACATCAGATCACTTTTGTTTTAGATTGCTGAAAATCAGCTTTTTAATTTCGTCGGGATAGCGGGATTCGAACCCACGACCCCCTGCTCCCAAAGCAGGTGCGCTAACCGGACTGCGCTACATCCCGTGTTTGATTTCTCAAATGCGATGCAAAGGTATGACATATTTTTTAATAACAAAATATTTGAACATTTTTTTTTGAAAAAATGTGATCAGCACAATAAAATACGTATTTTTGTAACTCAAGAAATAGAATACATATTAGTCAAAAATTTTACTATGTATAGAAGTCATACATGCGGAGAGCTTAGGCTAGCAGATGAAAATAAGGAAGTTATCCTGTCGGGATGGGTGCAGAAAGTGCGTAAGTTGGGAGGAGGTATCACTTTTGTCGATCTTCGCGATCGCTATGGCATTACTCAGTTAGCTTTTTATAAGGATTCAAATACTGATCTTTATGAAGAGGCTAATAAGTTTGGACGTGAATGGGTTTTGCAAGTAACTGGAATCGTTCAAGAGCGTTCGAGCAAGAACAGTACTTTGCTAACCGGAGATATCGAATTGGTTCCAACTAAAATAGTTGTTTTAAATTCTTCCGAAACGCCTCCTTTTACAATTGAGGACGAAACAGACGGCGGTGATGATATTCGTATGAAGTATCGTTATCTAGATTTGAGGCGTAATTCAGTACGACAAAATTTAGAACTTAGACATAAAATTGCATTTGAAACGCGCAGCTTTTTAGATAAATTGAATTTTTTGGAAGTAGAAACCCCTGTACTTATAGGTTCTACTCCAGAGGGAGCACGAGATTTTGTTGTGCCTTCTCGTATGAATCCGGGAGAGTTTTATGCTTTGCCTCAATCGCCTCAGACATTGAAACAACTGTTGATGGTTTCAGGATTTGATAGATATTTTCAGATCGTAAAATGCTTCAGAGACGAAGATTTGCGTGCGGATCGTCAGCCTGAATTTACCCAAATAGACTGCGAAATGTCATTTGTAGGTCAGGAAGATATTTTGAATATATTTGAAGGGTTGACAAAAAATCTATTCAAAAAAATGAAGGATATAGATGTACCGGATTTCCCTCGTATGACGTATGCTGATGCCATGAAGTATTATGGATCAGATAAGCCAGACACTCGATTCGAAATGAAATTTGTTGAATTGAAGGATTTAACGACAGGTAAAGATTTTGTTGTTTTTGATAGCTCTGCATATGTAGGAGCTATTTGTGCGAAAGGTTGTGCTTCTTATACCCGAAAACAATTGGATGAATTAACCAATTTTGTAAAGCGCCCGCAAATCGGAGCAAAAGGCTTGGTGTATTTGAGATATGAAGAAGATGGTTCCTTAAAATCTTCCGTAGATAAATTTTATACTCCCGAAGATTTGAAAAAATGGGCAGATCGTTGCGGGGCAGAACCAGGCGATCTTGTACTTATCATTTGTGGAGATACAGAAAAAGCTCAAAAGCAGTTAGGTGAACTTCGCCTCGAAGTAGGAGAGCGTTTAGGTTTAAGAGATAAAACTAAATTTAACTGTCTATGGGTAATTGATTTCCCTCTGTTGGAAAAAGATGAAGAGCTAGGGCGTTATTTTGCAAAGCATCATCCTTTTACAAGTCCTAAAGAAGAAGATATCTCACTTCTCAAAACAGAGCCGGGAGATGTGAGAGCCAATGCTTATGACTTAGTAATTAATGGTGTTGAGATAGGTGGAGGTTCGGTGCGTATTTATAACAGTGAATTACAAAAAGAAATGTTTAAAGTTTTAGGCTTCACTGAAGAAAAAGCTCAGGCTCAATTTGGTTTCTTGATGAATGCATTCAAATATGGTGCGCCTCCCCATGCTGGTATTGCTTTCGGATTAGACAGGTTGGTTTCAATATTTGCCGGATTGGATTCGATCCGAGATTGTATTGCATTTCCTAAGAATAATTCGGGGCGTGATGTTATGCTTGATGCTCCATCTGTTATTGATGATGAACAATTGAAAGAATTACAGCTTGTTATAGATTTAAAAGAGTAAATATTCTTTTTAATAAATAAAAAAAGGACAGTTGTTTTTGGCAATCTGTCCTTTTTTTGTACATTCAAACCCTCTATTTTTCATTCTTGGATATGTTAGAATTTATGAAAAAGATGTTAAATATTTTCATTTTTCTTGATAGTAGGTGTACTTATTATAAGTGCACTTAGTATATTTGCACCCATAAACTATAATAGATAATGGGTAAATAATGAATAAAGGTTGTGAAATAGGGGATCCATACAATGATTTAGGTTTTCTTATATGGCAAATAATGAAATCGTGGCAAAGAGGTAAACATAAACTTTTGGATGAATTTGGATTGACGGGATCTCAAATGGAAGTTTTGTCTGCTGTTTATCATCTGAGCCAAACAGAACAAGAAGTGACACAAATTGCAATTTCGAATGTAACAAATGTTGATCCAATGACAACATCGACAATTCTTCGAAATCTGCACAAGAAAAAATTGATCGACAGAAAAGCGAGTAAAATAGATACAAGAGCACGTATTGTTGAAATAACTGATGATGGTACAGAGCTTTTTCTAAAAGCGATAAATAAAGTTCACCAGTCAACAGATGAACTCTTAGAGCACATGGATGGTGATGCCTTAAAAGCGCAATTACGATCTTTATTGGATGTATTAAACAAGTTAAATAATTAAATAATATTAGGTATGTTTTTGAATAGGTTAAGTGTTGGGGTATTAGTAGCCTTGTTACTTGTTTCTTGTGGAAACAGTAAGCAGGAAGCACCGAAAGAAGAGGCATCGGTATATCCTACTGCCGTATTGAGTGAGCAGAATACAGTTTTGGAATCTGTATATCCTGCAACAATAAAAGGGCAAGAGGATATTGAAATAAGACCACGTATCGATGGCTTTATTGAAGCAATCTACGTTGATGAAGGAGCTGTTGTTAGAAAGGGACAGGCTTTATTTAAAATAAATTCGCCGCAATCGGAGCAGACTTTACTTTCAGCTCAAGCATCGGTAGCCAGTGCTCAAGCAGCTGTAAATACGGCTAAGCTTAATGTGGAACGTATACGTCCTTTGGCTCAAAAAGGTATTGTAAGTAATGTTCAGTTGGAAACTACCGAAAATTCTTACCAATCGGCTTTAGCAACATTGGCACAGGCACAAGCAACATTGGCACAGGCAAAATCTACAGTTGCTTGGACTAGTGTAACTAGCCCTGTTGATGGTATCGTAGGAGCTATACCTTACCGTTTGGGAAGTCTTGTTGATAAAGCGTATGTTTTGACTACTGTTGCAAATACAAGTAATGTATATGTTTATTTTTCCTTGAACGAAAAGGACTTAATGGACTTTTTACAAAAAGCACCCGGAAATACTCAGGCAGAGAAAATTAAAAATATGCCCGAATTATCACTTATTCTGGCAGATGGAACAGTATATCCTGAAAAAGGTAGGGTTTCAACTATCTCGGGGCTTGTAAATACTGCTACCGGATCGGTTAGCTTTAGAGCTGATTTTCCTAATCCTCAAGGGTTGTTGAGAAGTGGTACTAGTGGAAAAATTAGTATACCTAGACACTTAGAGAATGTTTTAATTATTCCTCAAAAAGCAACATTTGCTCAACAGGATAAAGTGTTGGTGTATAAGGTTCAGGGAGATTCGGTTGTGCAAACTATCGTATCGGTACTACAAATACCCGGTGGACAAGATTATGCTGTAACAAGTGGACTTTCTAATGGAGACCGTATCGTAACTGATGGAGTTATAACTCTTCGTAATGGTGCGAAAATAAAAGTTCAGTAAGTTTATAAATGGAGGTGAGTATTTTTTGCAACATTCTTAATTGTAATAGATAGTTGTGTTTATACCTAACCAACAGATAAGAGTTCTTGGACTTTACTTGAATAAAAATTAAAACTATAAAAAGAATACAATGTTAAAAACCTTTATAGAAAGACCTGTATTATCTACAGTGATTTCAATCATTATTGTGATATTGGGGCTGATAGGGCTGCTTACGCTGCCTGTTGCCCAGTATCCTGATATTGCCCCCCCCACGGTACAAATTACCGCCAATTATAGTGGTGCTAATGCTGACGTGGTAATGAACAGTGTTGTTATCCCCATCGAAGAGCAAGTAAATGGTGTAGAAGGGATGACTTATATGACATCTTCAGCTTCGAATAACGGACAAGCAACTATTACTGTATTCTTTAAACAAGGAGTTAATCCTGATATTGCTGCAGTAAATGTTCAGAATATGGTTGCCCGTGCAACACCTTTGTTACCTGAAGAGGTAGTAAAAGTTGGTGTTACCGTTAAAAAACAACAGAGTAGTACTATTATGTTTATGTCGCTAACCAGTGATAATCCGGATTATGATGGACGATTTATCCAGAATTATGCGAATATCAATATTTTACCTCAGATCAAACGTGTGTTTGGGGTAGGAGAAGCGATGGTATATGGTGCACAGGATTATTCGATGCGTATTTGGCTTAAACCTGACTTGATGAGCGTTTATCAAATATCGCCTTCGGAAGTTATTGCTGCTCTACAAGATCAGAATATTGAGGCCGCTCCTGGTGAATTGGGGCAAAATAGTGATCAGTCTTTTCAATATACATTGAAATATACGGGGCGTCTAAAATTGGCTACGGAATTTGAGGATATTATAATTCGTTCGCAAAACGGGCAAATATTACGTGTCAAAGACGTTGCGGATGTTGAATTAGGATCACTTAATTACACAATCCATTCCCTTACAAACGGAACGCAATCTGTGGTTATCGCTGTTAGTCAAACAGCAGGATCAAATGCAACGGAGATTATCGACAATATTCAAAAAACATTGGCAGATGCTAAAGTTTCGTTCCCTCCAGGTTTGAAACTGACTTATCTATTTAATGCAAATGACTTTTTGAATGCATCTATCGAAAAAGTAATCCATACTTTGATTGAAGCTTTCATCCTTGTGTTTATCGTTGTGTTTATATTCCTTCAGGATTTCCGTTCTACGTTGATTCCGGCTATTGCAGTTCCGGTAGCTATTATCGGTACATTCTTCTTCCTGCAACTATTCGGCTTTTCTATTAACTTGCTGACTTTGTTTGCTTTGGTTCTGGCTATTGGTATAGTCGTCGATGATGCGATAGTCGTCGTCGAGGCGGTGCATGCTCAGCTTGACTCGGGAGTTAAAGACCCCAAAGTGGCTACAATGAATGCGATGAAAGAAATTGCTCCGGCTATTGTATCTATTACATTGGTAATGGCAGCGGTATTTATTCCGGTAAGTTTTATCGGTGGGACAAGTGGTATATTTTATAAGCAGTTTGGTTTGACATTAGCTATTTCTATTGTTATTTCAGCTATTAATGCTTTGACATTAAGTCCTGCTTTATGTGCTTTATTCCTTAAACCTCATGGTGAAGAGCATAGTCAAAAGAAAAGTTTTATCAAACGTTTTTACTATAGCTTTAATATTGGTTTTAATGCTGCTACCCAAAAATATAAATCAAGTCTACATTTCTTAGGAAAGAGAGGACATCGTTGGATTACAGTACTTATAATTCTGATAAGCTCTGCAATCTTGTATGTATTGATGGTGATGATAATACCTAAAGGATTCGTACCTCAGGAAGATGGTGGTAATGCGATGGGTATGATTACTTTGCCTCCAGGTTCATCTCTTGAGAGAACAGATTCTGTTGTTGCAGAGGTAACAGCAATTGTGAAAAGTATTGAAGGCGTGAGTGATGTTACCAGTATTGCAGGAACCAGTTTCTTGAGCGGATCGGGAAGTTCTTATGCCTCAATTATTATAAAAATGGTTCCATGGTCGGAACGTAAGATAACTATAGATGAGCTAACCAATACTTTGACGGCTAAAACCGCTCATATACAGAATGCTACATTTATGTTCTTCGGAATGCCTACTCTACAAGGATTTGGTATGACTCCGGGTATTGAAATGAAACTTCAGGACAAAACAGGGGGAGATATTAATAAATTCTATGAGATAACTAATAAATTCTTGGATGAGGTTAAGTCCAAAGAGCAGGTAATGATGGCGATGACATCTTTTAACCCAAGTTTTCCTCAAAAACAGATAGAGGTGAATATGGCGAAGATAAAAGAGTCAGGTTTAACTCTTACACAGGTGATGACTACTATGCAGGCTTATATCGGTAGTATGTATGTATCTACCTTTAACTTGTATGGAAAACAATTTAGGGTAATGGTTCAGGCTTCGCCCGAGTATAGATCTAAGTTAGAAGATTTAGATAAGATATCTGTACCTACAGCTAATGGAACAATGGCACCTATTACGGAGTTCCTTACATTTACTGATGTAACAGGTCCTCAGGCGTTGACTCGTTTCAATATGTTCTCATCGATGGATGTAACTATTATACCTAACTTCTTTAAAGGTTATGGAACCGGAGACGTAATAAAATTGGTTGATGAGATTACCAAAACTTCGCTTCCTGCCGGATATGGTTATGAATATTCGGGTATGACTCGCGAGGAGGTAAGTAGTGGTAACCAAACAATCCTGATATTTGGTCTTTGTTTAATCTTTGTTTATCTACTGTTGGCAGCTCTTTATGAGAGTTATATTCTACCATTGGCAGTTATTATATCCTTGCCGGTTGGTCTTGCGGGAGTATTCATCTTTATATTTGTTGCCATGATAGGAGGTAGTGGAATTATGAATAACATCTACGTCCAGATATCGCTGGTCATGTTGATCGGTCTTCTTTCGAAGAATGCAATTTTGATTGTAGAATATGCCATACAGCGTCGTCAACAAGGTATGAGTATTGTTGATGCAGCTATTAATGGTGCAGTTGCACGTTTGCGTCCTATCTTGATGACATCTTTTGCCTTTATCTTTGGTCTTATGCCTTTGATGTTTGCATCAGGAGCCGGTGCTATCGGTAATAGATCAATTGGTATCAGTGCTATCGGTGGTATGTTTATAGGAACGATGATTGGAGTATTGGTGATACCATCTCTTTATATCATCTTCCAAAATATACAAGAGAAATTTAGTAAATCGGGTGTGTTGAATTCTGATGATAAGACAATAGCAAGCAAGTAAATAGAAATAATATGAATAAGAAATATATCAAGGGAATCGTTCTATTGGGGCTTACAGCCTCAATAGGATTCAGTTCCTGTCAGGTTGTCAATAAATACAAAACTCCGGAAGTTGATTCAGAGGAGTTATTCAGAGATGAGAATCCTACTGATACTACTACTGTCGCAGATTTATCGTGGAGAGAATACTTTCAGGATCCCATACTTCAGGCTTTGATTGAAGAGGGGTTGGCTCAAAACTTTGATTTACAAATTGCTTATACTCGTATTCAACAAGCAGAAGCTAATTTGAGTATGGCTCGAGCAGCTTATTTTCCAAATGTTGCATTAGTAGGTCAATTCAATCAATCAAGAACCAGTGTAAACAATGCTGGAGTAAAAGATGTTTTGGGATACAGTAATACACAATATGGCTTAGGAATAGCTGTTACTTGGGAGGCAGATCTTTGGGGTAAAATTAACAGGCAGGCTCGGGCTTCGTTTGCTCAAATGTTATCGAGTCAGGCTTATAAAGATTTGATTCAGACATCTTTAATATCTAATATTGCTACATCATATTATTCTTTGATGGCTTTAGATGAGCAATTGCGGGTTACTAAGGAAACAGTTGACTTACTAAGGCAAAGCAGCGAAACAATGCAGGCATTGAAAGATGCCGGAATGTTGAATGGTGCAGCAGTAGAACAAAGTAAAGGTTTGCTGTATGGTACTGCAGTAAGTATTCCTAGTCTTGAAATTCAGATTAGAACATTAGAAAATAGCCTTTGTTTGTTGTTGGCTCGTAAACCAGGTTCGGTAGTACGTTCATCTATACAAGATCAAAATGTTCCGGAAGAAATATCATTCGGGGTGCCAGTACAGATGTTAGCAAAACGTCCGGATGTACAACAGGCGGAACTTGGATTTAGAAGTGCATTTGAATTAACTAATGCAGCTCAGGCAAGCTTTTATCCTTCATTGACACTTAATACAGGGTCTATGATTGGGTTTGTAGAAAATTTTAAACCTGAGAATATTATAGCAAATATCATCGGTAGCCTTACTCAGCCTATCTTTGCTCAAAAGCAGTTGATCGGTCAATTGAGAATACGTAAGGCTCAACAAGAAGAGTCTTTATTGACATTCCAAAAGACGGTTTTAGCAGCAGGTAAAGAAGTGTCTGACATTATGTATACTTATGAGGCTTCATTGAGTAAAAATGCTCCTCGCTCTAAACAAGTAGAGTCTTTAGGCACGGCAGTTTATTTTACCCAAGAGTTATTGAAAGCCGGTGAGGCTGATTATACGGAAGTATTGATTGCTGAACAAAATTTATTGAGTGCCCAATTGGGACAAGTTAGTGATAAATTAGAGCAGCTACAAGCTACGGTTGATTTATACAGAGCACTTGGCGGAGGCGTTAAATAATTACCTATCAATATTTAATTTAAAAAGCATATACTCAATCTGAGTATATGCTTTTTTACTTTCTATGATAAGTTTCTTCGATGTCGGTTAATTTCATCAATAATGATTGTTGTACTTAAACTTATTCTGTGATATGCCTTTTGAAAGTCGGGATCATCATCTAATTTGACATTTCGACGGACAAATTCATCGATACTTAGATTGTCACTATATCCTTTGAAAATAGAATCTTTTATTTTTTTTGCTTGTTTCAATACCATTGCTATTTCTCTCAAGGAAGGGATTGCTGCCAGTGTTTGTATAACAGATGCCAATTCATTGTAGTCGAGAGATGTCGCAAAATCTTTTTCCTGGACTATGGCAATCCATGATCGTGTTTTGTTGAGATTCTCTAAAGTAATATTATGTATAGGTTTATAGTTTTGATCGAATAATTCTTCTCTAATAAATGAAATAGTTCTGTTCAGATCAAATTTTTCTTTTTCATAAAACTCTAATGCCATTTCTTTAGAACAACCGGTTTCAAGACAAATATATTCGATTGATTTTGTTTTGAATATATCAGCACATAATTTAATGTCTCCATCGTTTTCTTTGAGAAGTTTTAGTGCCTCAGCCATTGGGATTGGCATTATTTCTCTTAGAGCTTTTACTTTTATTTTGTAATCCATACTGCTGTTTTTAAGGTCTCAGACCTTTTATTTCTTTGATAAATGTGGCAACTAGAGATTGTTACTGCTCCGAAATCTTACCACAAATATTTAATGTTACTTATCTAAAATGCGAAGATACAAAGGTGTTTCTACATGATGAAATTTCACTACCTTTGTTTTGTATTTGTTTATTATAACAGTTGCACTTTTTTATTCTTAGGAAATAATATATGCTAAAGTCATTATATATAAAGAATTATGCTTTAATTGATAGTCTCGAAATAGACTTCGAGTCTGGATTTTCTGTCATAACAGGAGAAACAGGTGCAGGTAAATCTATTATACTTGGAGCCTTATCTCTGATTTTAGGACAACGTGCCGATCTTAAAACTATTAAACAAGGCGAAACAAAGTGTATTATCGAAGGTACTTTTGATGTATCGGCATATGAACTCAAAGGTTTTTGTGAAGAAGCCGGAATTGATTATGACCCGGATACATATATACTTCGTCGTGAAATATTATCGACAGGAAAATCACGTGCGTTTATAAATGATACGCCCGTGTCGTTGAATGATTTAAAAGATCTAGGAGGTCAGCTGATAGACATCCATTCTCAACATCAGAATCTGATGTTGGGCGACAGCCGTTTTCAAATGCAGGTTGTTGATTTATTGGCAGGGACGGGGATTCTTTTAAAGGAATATAAAGAAGCTTTTAAATTATATAAACATGCTGATACTGCATTATCTGATTTAAAAGATTTAGCAGCCAGAAGCAAGGAGGATGAGGATTACCTTCGTTTTCAATTCGAGGCACTTGAAGAAGCTAAATTAGTTGAAGGAGAGCTTGAGGAGTTGGAACAGGAACAAGAAACACTGAACCATGCTGAAGATATAAAATCGGCTTTATATAAAGTGTATACATTGCTTTCGGACGATGATAAAGGTGTTGTTTCTTCTTTAAAGGAGGGGTTAACAGCGGCACGAAGTTTATCGGGTATTTATGTCAATGCCGAAGCGATTGCTCAACGTCTGGAGACAGCTTATATTGATCTCAAAGATTTGAGCACGGAAGCCGAACGTTATGCGGGAGATGTAGAATTTAACCCCGAACGTGCTGCTTTTATAGAACAGCGTTTAGATCAGATTTATACATTGCAACAAAAGCACAGAGTGTCGTCTGTTGATGAATTGATTGCACTATATAACGATTTACGGACAAAACTAACCAGTATTGATTCGTATGATCAAAAGATTGAGGAACTTCAAAAAGACCTGACTCAAAAGCAAGAAAAAATGTTAGTTCAAGCCGAAAAATTGAGTAAGAAACGTAAATCGGCAACAAAAGATATAGAAAAGAAACTGATCGAAAAGGTAGCTTATTTAGGCATACCCAATGTGAGGTTTGAATGCGAGATTACTGCCAGAAACTATCCCGATGCTTCGGGTATAGACGATTTGCAGTTTTTATTCTCAGCCAATAAGAATGTACCTCTGCAACCTGTTGCAGAAGTGGCCTCGGGTGGTGAAATTTCACGTGTGATGCTTTGTCTGAAATCGATGATAGCGGGTGCAACGGCACTTCCAACCATTGTTTTTGATGAGGTAGATACAGGTGTTTCGGGTGAGGTTGCCGATAAGATGGGACATATCATGCAGGAGTTTGGAGGTCAGATGCAAGTTTTGGCCATTACCCATTTACCTCAGATAGCAGCAAAGGGTAAAGCTCATTATTTTGTCTACAAATCGCACGAAGGAGACAGTACAACTACCAACCTGCGAAAGCTTACAGAGGAAGAACGTATTAAAGAATTAGCACAAATGCTGAGCGGTTCGCATGTAACCGATGCTGCCATTGAGAATGCAAAAGTGATGTTAGGAAAGAAATGAATAGAATAAAACAAACAGCAGAAAAAATACTCGGACGTCCATTAGAAGCGTCGGAAGGAGTCGATATTCAATCTATAGAGGTTGCCGAAAAGAAACTGAATGTAAAGTTTCCTCAAGCATTAAAGGACTTCTATCTGAATGTCGGTAAATTAGCTTTGTTTACTGATGCTTTCGAGTTTTTCGCAAAGCCCAAGCAAATATATATTAAGAGTAATAAGCTTGTTTTTCTTGAAGAAAATCAGGCAGTTCTTTCTTGGGGTATCGATTTGAATGATTTGGGAAAAGAAGTTGTTCCCGTTTATCATTCGCCCAATATCGGCGATCAGGAAAGTGAAGTGATCTGGTATACTGAGGCTTTGCCTTTGCCCGATTTTTTAGAACTAATCATGTTCTATCAGGCAGCCAGTGCAGATGCTGATTTGCAAACAAGGTCAAAAGGAGGTTATCCTTTGAGTTATGTAGGGTATAAAAGCGATCTCGAAAATGCCGAATTATGGGATAAGTTTCAGAAAGACCTATCCGAAAAATGGGAAAAGGTTGTTGATGGAAACGGATTGGTAATCTATTGGTGTAAATACGGACTGCTACTTTATTATTCTGTTCAGGATTTGGATACAGATGTAGACGATTTAATATACTTGAGTACACGAAAAGATTTTGATTTGTCCGACTTCAAAAGTAAGTTTGGTTTTCAGCAGTTGGACTAAAGTAGATGACGTATTACATGCGTCTTCTTAAAACATAGAAATAAAATAAATGGGCATATGCAACGCCCTTACGATATAATATACTTTGAATGAAAGAAAAAGAAATGATTTTTGGCATACGTGCCGTTATAGAAGCTATAGAAGCAGGAAAGGAAATAGATAAAATAATTGTAAAGAGAGAGCTTCAAGGCGACCTTTTCAGAGAATTAACTGCTGCTTTAGAGTCACACGATATACCAGTGCAGAGGGTTCCTGTGGAACGTATCGACAGATATACACGCAAAAACCATCAAGGTGTAATTGCTTTTTTATCGGCGGTTACTTATGAAAAAATCGAAGATATTATTCCTTTTCTATATGAACAAGGAAAAAGCCCCTTCATTCTTGTGCTTGATGGATTGACCGATGTGCGTAACTTCGGAGCAATTGCCCGTACTTGTGAAGTAGCCGGAGTAGATGCAATTGTTATACCTGCACGTGGAAGCGTAACGGTAAATGCCGATGCGGTAAAAACTTCTGCCGGAGCATTGATGAAAATTCCCGTATGTAAACAAAATAGCCTTACTGAAGCGATTCACTTCCTTAAAAATAGTGGAGTAAAGGTGGTGGCTGCAACAGAGCGTGCTGCTCAATCATATACGGAGGTAGATTATACAGGTCCTATAGCCATAGTTATGGGAGCCGAAGATGTTGGAGTTTCTAATGATAACCTTCGCATTTGCGATGAACTAGTTAAAATTCCTCAGTTTGGAACTATCGGTTCATTAAACGTTTCGGTTGCTGCCGGAGTGTTGATCTATGAATCGATCCGACAAAAAGGTTTGAACGCATAATATATTTATAGTCTAAAAAATATAGAAGATGAAAAAGATAATATCAACGAATAATGCTCCTGCGGCAATAGGTCCATATAGTCAGGCAATAGAAGTAAACGGAACACTTTATGCATCGGGTCAAATTCCGATTGATCCTGCTACGGGCGATTTTGTAGCCGGAGGTATTAAAGAACAAACGGAACAAGTTTTTAAAAATATAAAGGCTATTCTTGCAGAAGCAGGTCTTACAACCAGCAATATTGTAAAAACGACTGTGTTACTTTCCGATATCGCCAATTTTGCAGCGATGAATGAAGTGTATGCGACTCAATTCGAAGGAACATTTCCTGCTCGTTCGGCTTTTGCTGTAAGAGATCTTCCTAAAGCTGCAATGGTAGAAATTGAAATAATTGCAGTTCGCTAGTTCTCATAAGCTACCGATAATCGCTAATTCTAAAGAAGTGTATTAAATAAAAATTCCGAAAATGAGAAATCTGATAGGTAATCTTATATGGCTTGTGTTTGGAGGATGGGCAATTGCTATTGAATATTTTATGGCTAGTATTGTCATGATGATAACAATTATAGGTATTCCGTTTGGATTGCAATCGATCAAACTGGGAGTATTGGCAGTATGGCCTTTTGGAAGTAAAGTGGTTACTATCGAAGAATCTTCGGGATGCCTCAATACAATAATGAATGTTATTTGGATTATTATTGGTGGTTTCTGGATTGCTTTGACTCATGTCTTCTTCGGGGCTCTTCTTTGCATTACTATTATTGGAATACCATTTGGTTTACAGCATTTCAAATTTATCAAATTAGCATTATTTCCCTTTGGAAAGAGGGTGGTGGATGCCTGATAACGATATAATATAACAGATTAAAGTCTTTATACTAACTTTTGTATAGAGACTTTCGTTTTTTATATAGATAATGTATATGGGAAAAAGGCTTTGATATTAAAAGAAAGCATTATTTTTGTAATATGATAGATAATCTTTTTAGACCCGTATTCGAAGAAGGTTATTTATATATTGTGCTGTAATGATTATAGTGCTAATTTTCACTTAACATAACCCAGATGAAGAAAATAAAGATATTATTATTGTTACTCCTTTTACCTATTCTATGTTATGGACAATTGATTGGTTTAGGGGGACAATATTCGGAAGGTGCAAATGGACAGTTTTTTACAAGTATGGCTTTTCCGACATTCCATCAGAAAAACAAACTGAATACTTTTGTGTCCAGCGGTCTGGAGTTCACAACATCGGGTGGTGCTAAAATGAGTGGTTTGCATTTGAAGCCGATTCAGATTAAATCATTTTTGAGTGAAGATCTTTTTAACAATAATCCTTATACTATTCTGGTAGGTGTGGATGGAGGATATCTCTTCGATTTCAGACGAGGAAGACGAAATGGAATTGTAATTACACCTAATGTGTATGTTGATTATAAGATGTTTTTTATTAAAGCAGGTTATGATTTTGATGTTACCAACGGACAGAATCAATTTTTTGTTCGAGCAGGTGTCGGTCTTGGATTGGGAGTATTAAAGATGTTTGCCAAGACTAAGATTTGGTAGCGTATTCATTCCCTTCATAACCTTAATCTAATAAAATACAAAGAGATAATAGGTCTTAGACCTGATTGAATATTTAAAGAAATAATGACCAAAGGAGGTCGCTTTTAGAAAATGAAAATAGCAGCTCTTGTATCGGGAGGCGTTGATAGTTCGGTAGTTGTTCACCAATTGAAAGAACAAGGTTACGATCCTACCATTTTTTATATACGTATTGGTATGGAGGATAAAGACGGTTATATCGACTGTCCTGCCGAAGAGGATATTGAAATAACAACTTATATTGCTAAAAAATATGGTTGTAAAATGGAGGTTGTATCTCTCCATGAAGAGTATTGGGAAAATGTGGTGAGTTATACCATCGAAGCTGTAAAAAGAGGCTTGACACCTAATCCTGATATTATGTGTAATAAGATGATTAAGTTTGGCTGTTTCGAACAAAAATGGGGACATGAGTTCGATAAAATAGCTACAGGTCATTATGCCACTACTACCGAATTGAATGGTAAAACATGGCTTTCCACAGCAAAGGATCATGTGAAAGATCAAACTTATTTCTTGGGACAAATAGATTATCTGCAAGCATCAAAACTCATGTTTCCAATAGGTAATTTGTTGAAAAGTGAAGTTCGAGCTATTGCAGCCGAGCAAGGATTACCATCGGCTTTAAGAAAAGATAGTCAGGGAATTTGTTTTCTGGGTAAGGTCAACTACAATGACTTTATCGGCAGATACTTGGGCGAACGTCCGGGTAAAATTGTAGAACTTGAGACAGGAAAAGTTTTAGGTCGTCATAATGGGTATTGGTTCCATACCATAGGGCAACGAAAAGGTTTAGGCTTAGGCGGAGGACCTTGGTTTGTGATCAAAAAAGACGTAAAACGAAATATAATATATGTCTCTAATGGGTATGATCCTGAGACACAATACGGAAAGACTGTAAATTTGGGAGGTTTCTCATTTATAACCGAAGACATTTGGGGCGATTTTGATGGTAAAAAAGACATTACTTTTAAAGTACGTCATACACCTGAATTTACAACAGGAACTATTGAAAAAATAGGTGATATATATCGTATTCAATCAGATGAGAAGATACAAGGTATTGCTGCCGGACAGTTTGGTGTTGTATATGATAAAGAATCGAAGTTATGCTTGGGGAGTGGCGTAATAGCCGATGAGCAGGCTGATTAAGGTAGTACCATTTATTGCTTAATGTTTGGCATATGAATCAGATTACTGATTTTTGGAATAATATTCAATTTGTTGATATCATTGAGTTCTTAGGAACATTTGCTTTTGCTATAAGTGGTATCCGCTTGGCTTCGGCTAAGAGATTCGATTGGTTTGGAGCCTTGGTTGTAGGACTGGTTACGGCAATAGGAGGGGGGACTTTAAGGGATCTTCTTTTGGGTATTACCCCTTTCTGGATGCTTTCGAGTGTATATCTTTGGTGTACGGTATTGGCTTTGTTTTGTGTAATTGTATATCGCAAAATTTTGGTAAGGCTGAATAATACATTTTTTTGGTTCGATAGTATTGGACTGGGATTATTTGTTGTCGTAGGTGCCGAAAAAACACTGGCTCTGGGATATGCTCCCTGGGTAATTGTAATAATGGCAACTATTACGGGGGTAGTCGGAGGAATTATTCGAGATATTCTGATCAATGAAATACCCATTATTTTTACTCAGGAACTGTATGCAGTAGCCTGTATAATGGGGGGACTCTTATTTTGCTTGTTGAATTATTGGGGAGTAAGCATGCCTATAGTTCAGGTATCTACAGCGATATTTGTATTTGTTATACGTATTTTGGCAACTAAATTTCATTGGAGGCTGCCCATTCTTAAAGGGGATGATTAGCTTTTATTTGTTGGTGATTTAGATGCTTGTTTCTTCTGTTGTTTTGCTAAATTTTCAGCTATCCTAAATTTTACTATTTTCTTTATTAATGCAATTGGAAGTGGTTTATCGATAGAGAAACGGATCGTTCCTTTAGAGGTTTTATAATCTGTTAATTCGTTTTTAAATACTTCTATTGCTTCTGCACCAGGAAATAGGCTGACATGTTTTGTAAAGCCACCAAAGTAAACTACCATACCATTTTGTTTATAAGCCGGCATGTCGTAACTAATGACTTCTTCGGCTTGTGGTGCGGCTTGTTTGATAGAACTTCTTAGTCGTTCTAAGTATTCCTTTACTTCAGGAATTGCTACAGCAATGTATTCATCAACTGTTGTAGGTTTGGGCATGTCTGTTTTTGATTTCATGATTGTCTGAAATTAAAGTATTTATTTATAACGCAATGAATCACGAAATGTTTCACTTTGAATTGTATATTTGTCTAGTGTATAATATGTAATTCGAAATATCATTAGATATCAATACTCTTTATTATCACCTTATATCTAATTTATTAACAATATGAAAACTCAACTAATTTTTGTATTAACTGCTCTTTTATTTTTCATTTCAGTTGAAGCCGATTCTCAAAACGATCTGCGTATTATGACTTATAATATACGGAATGGGATGGGAATGGATATGAAACCTGATTATAAGCGAACGGCTGATGTTATCAATCGATTTCATCCGGATATTGTAGCCATTCAGGAAATAGATAGTGTTACTAACCGGAGTAGTAAACGTTTTGTGTTAGGTGAACTGAGTGAATTAACAGGAATGCATTACTTTTATGCTCCGGCTATACATTATGATGGAGGAAAATATGGGATAGGGGTATTGTCAAATGAAAAACCTTTGCATGTTCATTATTTGCCATTGCCGGGAAGAGAAGAAGCCCGTGTTCTGCTTATTGCAGAGTTTGACAAATTTGTTTTTCTGGTTGTACATTTTTCTCTTACTTCCGAAGATCAGTTGACTTCAATCGGTATTATTCAGCAGGAATTGGCGAAAATAAAGAAACCTGTATTTATTGCAGGTGATTTTAATGCACATCCGGATTCTGATGTAATGAAACTTCTGAGTAAAGATTTCAAGATTTTGACACCTCCCGAAAAAACATATCCGGCAGATAAACCCGAAGAGTGTTTAGATTATATTGCTATAGATAGACGCAGTTATAAGTATGTATTATTTCAAAATAGTTTTCTGGTAAATGAGCCTGAAGCATCAGATCACAGACCTGTATTGTTGGATGTGAAATTATCTCGCTAACCGGCTCTGGACAATGGATTCCGATTGGTTCTACCTATGAGTATATAGCGAATATCTATTTGATTTGTTGGGTCAGAATTTGTTTCTTTGTAATAAGAAAAACAAAACTAAATTACTTAAAGAATCATGGCAGTATTAGTAGGAAAAAAAGCTCCTGTATTTAATGTAAGTGCAGTTGTTAACGGTAATGAAATTGTAGAAAACTTTTCATTAGACCAATTTATAGGAAAAAAATATGTAGTATTTTTCTTCTATCCGGCAGATTTTACATTTGTATGCCCAACTGAATTGATCGCATTTCAGGATCAAATTGCAGAATTCGAATCTCGTAATGTAGCTGTAGTAGGTGCTTCAACTGACTCAGCTTTCTCTCATTGGAAATGGCTTCAAACACCACAAAACCAAGGTGGTATCCAAGGTGTGAAGTATCCTATTATTTCAGACCAGACATTGATGGTTTCTAAAAACTATGATGTATTGGCTGGTGATACTGATTATAATGACGAAGGTGAAGAAGTATTTGTAGGTGCTCCACAAGCTTACCGTGGTCTTTTCTTGATCGACAAAGAAGGCGTTGTACGTCATCAGGTTGTAAATGATATGCCTTTGGGACGTAGTATTGAAGAAACTCTTCGTTTGGTAGATGCACTTCAATTTACAGAAGAGTATGGCGAAGTATGTCCTGCAAACTGGAAAAAAGGAAAAAAAGGTTTGAAAGCTACTCAAGAAGGTATTTCAGATTACTTATCGCATAGCCACTAATAAGTTCAGTTTTATTTGTAATATTTGCATATGAAGTAAGCCGTAACAAGTTAATTGTTGCGGCTTACTTTTTTAGGGATAGGTTTATCTATGAATAATAAGAGAACTTTAGAGTATATAGGTGACAAAAAAATATCCTTCAAAAAAGTGTCACTTTTGTCACCTTTGTAACTTTTTTAGATTTTATTTATTGAATAACAGAGGTTTAATAAATGGACAAAAGTGTATCAAATAAAGAAATTTGTCACCTTTCTGTGTAACTTTATGAATACATTTGATGGGATTTCGACCTTTCTGAATTGATTATTTGTTATAAGATAGTAAGTTAGGCTGAGTGAATGTTTAGAATAGAAGTGTCACCTTTGTGTTTAATAAATGCAATAGGCGTTGATTTGAATTTTGTTTCGTAATTTTGTATAAAACTAAGTTGGCAATGATGAATAATTATGGGTATGTACGAGTGGCAGCGGCTTCGCCTCGGTTGAAGGTTGCAGATTGCGCTTTTAATACAGACGAAATATTGAAAGTAGTAGCTGATGCCGAAAACCAAGGAGTTTCGGCTATTGTGTTTCCCGAAACCTGTATAACCTCGTATACAGCTCAGGATTTATTACATCAGCGTGCATTATTAGACGAAACATTGTATTCTTTAGAAAGAATACGTCTGGCTAGTGAACAGTCGTCGATAATCATAATAGTGGGTATGCCTCTTGCAATCAGTAATAAATTGTATAATGTAGGAGTCGCTGTTAATTATGGAAAGATACTAGGTGTTGTTCCTAAGACTTTTTTACCAAACTATAATGAGTTTTACGATAAACGCTGGTTTTCTTCTCCCCGAGAATTGACAAGTGATACTATTGAATTATGTGCTCAAGATGTCCCTGTTGGTACAGACCTTATTTTTCAGACTCCCGACTTCAATTTTGCTATCGAAATATGTGAAGACCTTTGGACTCCTCTCCCTCCATCAAGTATACATTCGTTGTATGGAGCTGAGGTTATTTTCAATCTGTCGGCAAGTAACGAGACCATCGGTAAACATTCTTATCGGAAATCGTTGGTAAGTCAACAATCTGCCCGATGTATTGCAGGCTATGTATATGCCGCTGCCGGAAATGGCGAATCAACTACTGATATTGTTTTTGGTGGAAGTAGTCTGATTGCCGAAAATGGAGAAATTATAGCAGAAGGCAAACGTTTTTCTTTTGATAGTGAACTTTGTGTTACAGAAATTGATGTTGATCGCTTAAGAAACGATCGCTTAAAAAATAAATCGTTTTCAGTTTCAGAATATAAGAACCTCGATCAGGTTAGATATCGGACAGTTAAGGTTGGAACATCTAAAGTTGATGCCGACTTTAGGTTAACACGATTAATAAACAAGACACCATTTGTACCATCTCCTTTGAATTTGGATGAAAGATGTTCTGAAATTTTCGCTATACAAGTAGGCGGGTTAGCTAAGCGTTTATTGCATACCAATTGCCAAACTGTAGTAGTAGGTGTATCGGGAGGCTTAGATTCTACACTTGCTTTACTGGTGATGGTGAAAGCTTTCGATAAACTGAATATTTCGCGAAAGAATATATATGGTATTACCATGCCTGGTTTTGGAACTACCGACCGTACGTATAATAATGCTTTAGATTTGATGAAATCATTGGGTGTGACAATCAAAGAAATATCTATACGTGATGCGGTTATTCAACATTTCAAGGATATAGACCACGATGAAACTATTCATGATATAACTTATGAAAACTCTCAAGCTCGTGAGAGAACCCAAATATTGATGGATTATGCCAATAAAGTAAACGGGCTTGTTATAGGAACAGGAGACTTGTCCGAATTAGCTTTAGGGTGGTGTACTTATAATGGCGATCATATGTCTATGTATGCTGTCAATACAGGTATTCCCAAAACATTGGTAAAAACTCTTGTTCGCTGGATTTCCGATACACAGTTGGATATAGCCTCAGAACACATCCTTCTGGATATTTTGGATACTCCTGTAAGTCCGGAATTATTACCTGCCGGGAAAGATGGCGAGATTGTACAAATTACCGAAGATACTGTAGGCCCATATATTTTGCATGATTTTTTCTTATATAATATGCTTCGTTTTGGTTATGAACCTTTGAAAATATACTTTTTGGCTCAGTATGCATTTAAGGACGATTACCAGAAAGAAGAAATACTTAACTGGTTAAAAGTTTTTTACCGAAGATTCTTTTCACAACAGTTCAAGCGTTCATGTATTCCCGATGGGCCTAAAGTGGGCTCGATAAACCTTTCTCCACGTGGTGATTGGCGTATGGCAAGTGATGCCTCTGCTGCTCTATGGTTGAAACAATTGGACGCACTGCAATAGTTGTGTATGCAATATTAATGTTGTGTATCAGCTAATTAAATTGTTTTAGTTTCTTTTGAAACTAAAATTAATATTAATACATTTGCTGCCCAATTTCACTTTATTAATAGAATTCATGAATAAATCAAAATTAGTAGCTATTGCTGCTCTTTGCATGTCTACCTCTGCACTATTTGCAGGAGGAATACTTACCAATACCAATCAAAGCGTTCATTTTCTCAGAAACCCCGCTCGTGATGCTTCTACCGAAATTGATGCGGTTTATACTAATCCGGCAGGTTTAATAAAGCTTACAGATGGATTCCATTTTTCATTTAACAACCAAAGTGCATTTCAAACACGAACTATAACGTCAACTTCTCCTATATTCAAAATGAATGGAGGCTTAGATACCAAAACATTTGAAGGTAAAGCTTCCGTACCTATTATTCCAAGTTTACAGGGTGCTTATAAAAAGGGCAAATGGGTATTGTCAGGATCTATAGCTATATCCGGCGGTGGCGGAAAAGCTACTTTCAATGATGGGTTACCTTCATTTGAAGCTTTAGCTGGTAGTAGTGCTGCTTTGGTTCAACAAACTCAAGGGATTACAAAACTTACAGCTAATAGATATCAGGTAGATCAATATATGAGAGGCTCTAATATGATTATTGGAGGTCAATTGGGAGGAACATATAAAATCAATGATATGTTTTCTGCTTATGCAGGTTTCAGGTTGAATGTTGTAAGAAACTCATATGAAGGATATTTGAGAGGTTTAAAATTAAATTTGACTCCTGTTGGTTCTGAGTATTCTCAGAATATGGTGTATGCAGATCAACTTTTAAATCAAATTGCTGTTGGTGCTGCAGCCGATCCGGTAAAGCAACAACAGATACTTTTAATGGCAAAGGCTTCCAGCGATGAAGGGGCAATGCTTGACAGTAAGCAAAGCGGCTGGGGAGTTGCTCCTATCTTAGGATTTAACTTCAATCACGATAAACTGAACATTGGTGTTAAGTATGAGTTTAAGACTTCTTTGGATGTTGAAAATAATACAAAGAGAGACGATACAGGTATGTTCTCGGATGGTGTTAATACTGCACATGATATTCCTGCTTTGTTAACTATCGGTGCTTCTTATAAATTTACTGATAAGCTGTTAGCAAGTGTTGGTTATCATCGTTTTTTTGATTCACATGCTAAAATGGATAGCGATAAGCAAAAGGATGCAGGTTCAACCAATGAGTATCTGGCAGGTTTGGAATACCAAATAGACAAAATGTTTTTGGTTAGTGCCGGAGGACAGATTACAAGATATGGCGTTGGCGATATTTTCCAAAAAGATTTAAGTTTTTCATGTAATTCATATTCTATCGGTTTAGGGGGTGCTGTAAATATTTCTCCTTCAGTACGAATCAATGTTGGATATTTCTGGACAACTTATTCAGACTATACAAAAAATTCACCGGTACCGCCGGCAGTTATATCTAAAGATATATTCTCCCGAACAAATAAAGTATTTGGTGCAGGAGTTGATTTTTCATTCTAAGGTTGCATAACTTTTATAGCTAATTGTTAATAATTAGTCTTATATAAAGTCAGGAAATAAACTTTACCTTCCTAATATACAAATGACGAAAATTGTATTATAAAAAACTGCCGAGAGGCAGTTTTTTTGTTGTATACTATATCCGAAATTTGAATAAAGTAACTAGCTTTGCATCGCATTTTTAAACACACGGTATAATTGACGTATTGGACTCTTAATTTGTTGTGAATGAATTAAGTACTTTCAACTATTTATTATCAGATTATTTCAATGTTTATCAAAGTAATAAATAGGTCTGTGACCTTTATATATGGGTATGGAGCAAAAAGCTAATAATTATTTTTTTAAGTCGTTTCTGACAATTGTTATTGCTATAGGCGTATTTTGGGGACTTAAGCAGGTTTTGCCGGGCAGACTATTTCCCGAAAGTACTGCTGCAATTCCGGGGATAGTTATTGATAGCCTGGCATTGGATGCTATGTCTGCCGATTCGTTATCGATATCAGAGGGTGATTCTTTAGTAAGTGACACGTTAATTAACAGAGTTAAGATAGAAACATCAGATAATAGTGAAGGCATTGGTAACTTAGTGAATTTTTACGAAAAACTGTATGATCTCGAAACTTCAGGAAAAGGCAAAGTTCGCATAGCTTACTTTGGCGATTCGATGAATGACGGCGATTTGATTGTTCAGGATATTCGCAGTGCCTATCAAAATCAATATGGAGGTAAAGGAGTCGGATTTGTAGGAATAACTTCTCTTTCTGCTTCAGCCAGATATTCTGTAACACATCAATTTTCCAAAAATTGGGAGACCCAGTCTTTTCTGAATGTAAAGAAGCCTAAGCGAGCATTTGGCGTTGACGGACAGGTTTCGTTTGTACCGCGTGGAAGTCAGACCTGGTTAAAATATACAGCGAATGACGTGGCTAATGCAACGTTATTATATAATCCAACCTTGTTTTATGGTAGCTCTTCAAATCATAATGCTTCAGTAAATATTTCTTTTAGTAAAGATTCTACGGTACGCTACGAATTGATTACTTCCAAGCTTTTGAATACCTTGAAATTATCACCTTCAACTAAAACGTTAAAGGCTACTTTCGAAAAAGCTGATTCTATTCCTTTCTATGGTATCAACTTTGATGATGGATCAGGTGTGCATGTCGATAATTTCTCATTGCGTGGCAACTCCGGTTTACCCCTTTCTTTGTTTAATAAAGATCTTATGAATGCACTTGATAAGGTCTTAAACTATGATCTTATAGTTTTGCAATATGGCACAAATGTATTAGGATATGGCACTACAGATTATAGTTGGTATGAATCTAAAATGTCGGGAGTTGTAAATCATTTGCAACAATGTTTTCCTAATGCCAGTATCCTGATTATCTCGACAGGTGACAGGGCTGTAAAAACGAATATGGAGATGCAGACAGATAAGGCGGTAGAGCCATTAGTTAAGCATCAGAAATTATATGCAGAGGGTACTCATTCCGGCTTTATAAATTTATATACCTTAATGGGTGGTTATGGTTCCATGGTAAAATGGGTACAAGAAAATCCGTCTTTAGCTAATAAAGATTATACTCACTTTAATCAAAAAGGAGCAAAAAAAATCGGAGGTCTTATCTATGGTGAATTAGATAAAGGCTATTTTGAATATAAAAAATTAAGAGAGTCGGGGCGAATCTCGGCTCGACCTAAAAATTCCACACAATCGGATGATTTATAAAAAAGCAATATTCTTCTTATTTATTTTTTGTACAGTGTCTTCAAGCATATTTTCCAAAGATGCAAAAGACGGTGTAAATAGTGATTTTAAGAATGTTAAATTGCTGGCTCCTGTATTTGAGAAATTATATCAGTTAGAGAAGAATAAGATAAGTAAAGTGAATATTGTTCATATAGGCGATTCGCATGTGCAGGCCGATATGTTTACCAATGTAATACGTCAACTTCTCCAAGCTAAATTTGGAAATGGAGGATATGGTTTTACTTTTCCTTATAGTTTAGCTAAAACCAACGGTACCAGCTATATTAAATATACCTCCAACACGATATGGGAAAGTCGTCGTAATATTTATCCGGTGACGGATGTATGTGTCGGTTTAAGTGGAATAGGACTTTATACAAGTAGTCCCGATTTTAAAGTTAATATAGATGCAAACCCTTTGTATACCTTTAATAAGGTAAAGTTGCTTTATCCGACTAAGAATTCTTCATTTAAGATTAGTTTACCTGACACCGATTACCAAAGTGTAACAGCTAACGTGAGTGAGGTTACTTCACCTCCATCAACAGCCAAGAAGGATAACGATAAAATCGAAAATGAAAAGCCCAATTATATAATTCATAAGGTTGAGAGCAAAGAAACATTATACAGAATTTCACAGTTTTACAATGTTCCCATAGAAAAAGTAAAAGACTTAAATAATTTATCGTCAAATACCATAAGGGTAGGGATGGATTTGAAAATCCCATCAAAGGAAAAACCGGAGACAAAAGTTGCTGCTATTCCTAAAGAGGTGAAAGAAGAACCGAAGAAAGAGATTTTGTTGAATACTATTCTTTCAAAAGAGAAAATGTACGAATCGGAATTTATATTGCCGGTTTCATCTAATCAGTTAACTATTCTTCCCGGAAAAAAGGAATCTGAATATAATTTGAGCGGTATAATATTAGAAAATGATAAACCCGGAATTATTTATCATAGCATAGGTGTAAATGGAACAAAGGTTTCAGATTACAACAAATATCCTATGTTTTTTGATCAGTTTCCTGCATTATCAACCGATTTACTTGTTATTTCACTTGGAACGAATGAGGCTTTTAATAAATGGACAACTCCTTACTATATTTCACAGATACAAATGTTTATAGATAAGGTAAGAAAAAATAATCCTAAAATGGTGATCTTATTAATGACACCCCCTCCTTCGTTATTCAAGAGAAGAACACCTAATACTTTTGTAGAGGGGTACGGAGAGGCGTTAAAGCAATTAAAGGATTGTGTTATATGGGATCTGTTGACTAAATTGGGAGGAGCCAAGGCTCCGCTCGAAAAAGAATTTGAGCCATTGATGGCGAAAGATAAAGTGCATTATACCAGAGAGGGATACGAAAAGCAGGGACAGCTTTTTGCTGCTGACTTCTTGGCTGCTTATGATAATTATGTAAAAAGTAGGACAAATTGAAAACTGTGTTAACTTATTTAGAATCTTTTTTTTCTCTTTCGAGCGATCAAATACGATCGTGGTTTGAGTATGACCCAAGCAATCCGCTTTTATTTAGCACCAGTTTGTTTCTTGGATTTTTTCTGATCTTTTATTTGGTATATATCTTAACAAAGAAGTATGCACATTTTCGAACCGTGTATGTCTTTTTGTTCTCTATATTCTTTTATTATAAAGCAGGTGGAGTATATTTTATACTGTTGATATTATCAGCCCTGATTAATTATATTTTGTCAGAGGTGATGGACCTGTCTCCGAAGAAAAGTATCCGAAAATCAATTCTCACAATAACGGTCGTTCTCAACTTGCTGGTGTTGGCGTATTACAAGTATACCAACTTCTTTATCGATAATTTGAATGATTTATTTCACGGGAACTTTCAATTACAGCATATTATTCTTCCTGTAGGGATATCTTTCTTTACCTTTCAGGCAATAAGTTATTCAATTGATTTGTATAGAAGGGAATTAAAGCCGGCAAAGAATGTGCTGGACTTTGCTTTCTATCTCTCTTTCTTCCCTCAATTGGTCGCAGGTCCCATTGTGAGGGCAAAAGAGTTTTTACCTCAAATGTATCGAGAGATAAGCTTATCGAAGAAAGAGGCCGGATTAGCTTTGTTTCTTATAATCACAGGACTCATAAAAAAATCAGTAATCTCCGATTATATTTCATTGAATTTTGTCGATCGTATTTTTGATAGTCCCCTGAGTTATACCCCATTTGAAACCTTAATGGCTGCTTATGGATATACTCTGCAAATATATTGCGATTTTTCGGGTTACTCGGATATGGCTATTGGTATAGCATTATTAATGGGATTTAAGCTTCCTGAGAATTTCCGAACACCTTATAAATCGCTTTCTGTGACAGAATTCTGGCGTCGGTGGCATATTACACTATCAAGGTGGTTGAGAGATTATTTATATATTCCATTAGGTGGGAACCGCAAAGGGAAATTCCGCACCTATATCAATCTTTTTCTGACAATGCTTATCGGAGGACTTTGGCACGGTGCAGCTTGGAAGTATATTGCTTGGGGTGCATTACATGGTGGAGCTTTAGCTGTAGAACGTCTTTTCAGACAGTTTGTAAAGCTTCCTGAAAAAAATATTCTGGTCAATTTATTTTGTGGATTACTAACATTTCACTTCGTTGCTTTTTGTTGGATTTTCTTTAGGGCAGCAGATTTCGGGGTAGCAAGAACAGTTATCGAAAATATTACGAGGCTTGAATATAATCCCGAAGCATGGTTGACAGTAATTCAAGCATACAGGAATGTGTTCATCCTGATTTTTGCAGGTTTTATATTACACTTTACACCTAAACGCTTAAGTGATATGGTCGAAATGTGCTTTTTGAAACTTCCATACATCGGAAGAGCTATTATCGTAGGAGGAGTATTTTGGTTGGTGTATGCAACTGCTTCAAGCGGTACACAACCCTTTATCTATTTCCAATTTTAAGGTCGTATACTCTTTGTTATTCAAGTAAGTATATTAAAAAAGTGACTGATAATACAAGTACACAAGGTTTGCAGCTTATATAAAATAATAAATATTTAACATTCTTGTGTGTCGAGATTAATCTTTATAACATATCTTTGCAACGTTGTTTTGTTCCTGTAATTAGTATTAATAACAGGATTCAATAAGGGCAATCAGGTGAAAAACCTGAACAGACTCGCTACTGTAAGCATTTTATTTAGCAATAAAAAAATGTAAGTCAGAAAACCTGCAAGACGACAGATACTAAACAGCTTTCGAGAAATAGAGCTGAAGATCAAAAACTGTCGATTCATTCTTCTTTAGAATATTTCCATCGTAATTTCTTCATCATATTTTATCCGGAAGCTAAATCTATTATTGGTTTATTTGCTTTCTGTATATGAATTACTCTTATTTTCTGGTTGTTTTTTCTGTCTTTCAGCTTTTTTTCTTAGGAATAAATGCTCAGAGTAAAGATTCTGTACAAACACATCAGATTGATGAAGTAGTTGTAACTGCACAGATTAAACCATCAGCTTCTCTTTCGACCAACCTAATCCAAACCTTATCGGAATCAGATATAGACAAAACCGGAGTACTATCTGTTTCGGACGCTGTGCGTCGTTTCTCGGGAGTTGTCGTAAAAGATTTTGGAGGTATTGGAGGTATGAAAACAGTCGCTATTAGAGGTATTGGTTCTGAACATACTGCAGTTTTATATGATGGAATCATTGTAAGCAATACACAATCAGGACAAGTTGATATCGGAAGATTTTCATTGGATAATATTGCAATGTTATCATTGACAGTGGGGCAATCCGATGATATTTTCAGGACAGCCAAGGCTTCGGCTTCTGTCGGAGTATTAAGTATTACTACCAGAGAACCCTCTTTTACGGATAAAAGATATTCATTCCACACACAATTGGTTGCCGGATCATGGGGGCAATTTAATCCTTATTTATACTATGCATATAAATTGAATAAGAAATTTTCTTTTTCTCTCGATGGCAGTTGGCAAAGGGCAGATGGCAAGTATAGCTATGAAAGAAAAAATGTAGATGAAGTAATAAGGGAAAAAAGACAAAATACCGATGTCGATATTAAACGTACTGAGCTGAATATCTTTGGAGAGTTAACCAAATCACAAAAACTATCTGTAAAAGCATATTATTTTGATTCGGAAAGAGGATTGCCGGGAGCCATTATATTGTATTACAATAATAGTAATCAGCGTTTGTGGGATCGAAACTTCTTCACTCAGGCAAAATATATCAACTATATTAATGATAAGTTTAATTGGCAGATACAAGGTAAGTACGGACATGCGTATACACGTTATATCGATAAGGACGCAAAATATCCCGATGGTATATTAGAGGATATATATAAACAAGACGAATTATATCTTACAAGTACATTACTATATAATCTGGATAAAACAATCTCTTTTTCTTTTGCTCAAGATTATAGTTATAATACATTGACTGCTAATTTCTCGGGTTTTGCGGAACCTAACAGATCGACTTCGCTAACTTCTTTATCTGCAAAGTATGATGATAGGAATCTAACGGTTATTGCCAATTTATTAGGAACTTATATGAGCGAGAATGTGGTTGTGGGGAGTAAGCCTGACAATAGGAAGAGATTGTCTCCTTCTCTCAGCTTATCTTACCGACCATTTAACTCTACAGGTCTTAGAGTGAGAGCTTCTTATAAAGATATATTTAGAGTTCCTTCGTTTAATGACCTTTATTACCATCGAATGGGTAATACGAGTCTGCGCCCCGAAAAAACTCAGCAATATAATTTAGGATTAACCTGGTCAAATTCATTCTCAGAATTCTTCAATTATTTCAGTATAGCGGCAGATGTTTATCGCAATAATGTAAAAGATAAGATAGTGATTTATCCAGCTATGTTTGAATCGAAGGTCGTTAATCTAGGAAAAGTGAAAATTACAGGACTTGATCTTAATGTAAATACTCATTTTGAGATTAATAATAAATTAAATCTTCAGGCATCAGGCAGCTATACCTATCAGAAGGCAATAGATATAACCGATCCGGAGGATAAGAATTATAGAGATCAGATACAGTATACTCCCGAACATTCAGGTGCGGGATCGTTGACTCTCGAAAACCCTTGGGTTAATTTCGGATATTCATTTATTGCAAGTGGGAAAACATATGCAGAGCCACAGAATATCGAAAGAAACCGCATTGAAGGTTATGTTGACCATACCATTACATTAAACAGGACATTCCAACAGGGAAGATATAAGTTTCGTATACAAGGAGATATTGCCAATTTAGCAAATAAAACATATTATATAATAAAAGATTATCCTATGCCCGGCCGTTCTTATAGGATATTAGTAAGAATGAATTTTTAAGATTAAAGAATTAAACAAAAATGAAATCAAGAATACTTTTTTTTAGTACGTTAGTTTCTACAGTTTTATTTATTTTCTCATCATGTAGCGATGATGATAAGAATGATAATATAACTCCTCCTCAGTTAGTTCCTAATGGAGCATATGTTATAAATAGTGGAGGAAAAGGAAACAATGCAGCAAGCATTACATATTATGATTTAGATTCGAAACAAGTTAGAACCGGCATTTTTGAATCGGTAAATGGAATAGGTCTGGGCGATACCGGCGAAAGTATGATTGTGTATGGCAATAAAATATATGTTGCAGTTTATAACTCCGGGATTATTTATGTCTTGGATAAGAATTGTAAAATATTAAGTACTATACAAAGTGAGACGGCAGATAAGATCCAGCCACGCGAATTCGAAGCATATAATGGAAAAGTATATGTGAGTCTTTATGAAGGATATTTAGCCCGAATTGATACCACAACTATGAAGATCGACAAGAAGATTGCTGTAGGACCTAATCCGGAGAGTGTAAAAGCTGCTAATAATAAAATTTATGTAGCAAATTCAGGAGGTATGAATTCTAAAAACGGCTATAATAATACTGTTTCAGTAGTAGATCCTGAGTTAACTTCATCAAAGGAAATAGAAGTGGGTATGAATCCTCAGGAGTTTAAAATGGATAAATACAATAATTTATACCTGATTTCAAGAGGTAATTATAAAACAGATGAAACGGCTGTACCTAATAAATTGCAACAAATAAATACTACAACAGATAAAGTTACCGTATTGGAAGAAGGGCACTCATTTTTGATGTTTCCTTATGGCGATAAGTTGTATTTGGTGAATAAAGTATATGTAAACAGTATTCCGGTATCAACCGTAAGTTGCTATAATATTACAGAGAAAAAAGTTGTAGAAGAAAATTTTATAACAGATGGTACTGTAATATCGGATATATCGGGAATTGAATTTGAGCCTGCATCGGGTGATATATATGTATTAGCTGCCAATAAAAAGAATAATGGAGATGTGTATGTATTCTCTTCAGCAGGCAAATTACAAAACAAATTTGATACAGGAGGATCATATCCTATGGGTATCTCTTTTATAAAGAAATAATTTAGAAAATTTATTTAACAATTATAATTGTACTTTAAAATCAAACATAAAATGATAAAAAAGAATTTATTGTGGAGTATGCTCCTATTCGGAGCCACTCTAATCGGTTTTTCTTCTTGTAGTGATGATGATAACAATGATCCGGATATTCCTGTTGTAGAGTTTAATGGTGCTTATATCCTTAATGCCGGAAAATATGGCGGAAATTATGGAGCATTAACCTATTATGATTTTGGTTCGAAAAAAGTTTCAAATGTATTTGAATCCGCCAATGGTATAGGGCTGGGAGATACAGGTCAAGATATAATTATATATGGTAGCAAGACATATGTTGCGGTGTATGGTTCTGGTTTGATCTATGTTTTGGATAGCAATAATAAAATACTATCTACAATAAAAAATGACGCAGCAAGTCCTTTGGAAAAACTACAACCTCGTGCTCTTGAAAGCTATAAAGGAAAGGTGTATGTGACTTTATTTGATGGTTATTTAGCTCGTATTGATACTACAACATTAGCTATTGATAAACGCATAGCAGTTGGGCTTAATCCTGAGGCGGTAAAAGCTGTTAATAATAAGTTATATGTAGCCAATTCGGGAGGAATGAATTATAAAAATGGTTATGATAATAGAGTTTCTATTGTAGATGCAGAGTTGTCATCGAAGAAAGATATTACAGTTGCCGTAAATCCGTGTGAACTTAAAGTTGATAAATATAATAATTTATATTTAGTCTCTAGAGGTAATTATGGAGATGTGCCCAATACACTTCAACAAATAAACACCAGTACAGATGCTGTAACTAAATTAGATGAAGGACGTTCGTATTCGGTATTTCCAGAAGGTGATAAACTATATATGTTGAAAAAAGAGTATGATGCTAATTATAATCCATCGTCTTCGTTTACATATTATGACATCGTAAATAAAAAAGTGGTAGAGCAAAGCTTTATTACCGATGCAACTGTAATAAAAGATATTAGCTTTATGAAATCTGAGCCTGCAACAGGCGATGTTTATATTTTAGCAGCTAATGGAACAAATAATGGGGATGGGTATATATTCTCATCGGAAGGAAAATTGAAATCTAAATTTGATACCGGAGCAGCTTATCCTATAGGTATCTGGTTTGTAAATAAATAATATAATTGTAACCAAAAGGAGTTGTCATGCAACTCCTTTTGATATATATATACATATGAGACATTCTATAATTTTATTATTTGTTTCGGTCTTATTGGTCTCTTGTTCCGGTAACGGTAACAAAGCATCTGTTGAGTCTGTAAATAATGCTGTTGATACAGTTTATACAGTAGAATATGCCAAAGGATTTACAGTCAAAAAGTATGCTGAGTATAAGGAAGTAACAGTTGTTGATCCTTGGGACTCTACCCGAATCTTACAGCGATATATTCTCGTAGATAAAAACAAGGCTCTACCTTCAAACTTGCCTCAAGGTACGGTTATTAGAACACCATTAAGTAGTGTGGTAGCTTATTCAACTATTCACTGTGCGACCTTAAATGAAATAGGAGTTCTTAATACTGTGAAAGGGGTTTGCGAACCTCGGTATATTGATATAGATTATATTCAGGACGGAATAAAGAAGGGTACAATAGCCGATTTAGGACAGGCAGCTAATCCTGTTATCGAAAAGATTGTAGACGTTGATCCCGAAGCTATTTTTGCTACACCTATACAAGGGCGTACTTACGGTAGTATAGATAAAGCCGGAATACCCGTCATAGAAACTCCGGATTATATGGAGCCTCTACCTCTTGGGCGTGCTGAATGGATTCGGTTTTATTCTTTATTCTTTGACAAAGAATCACAAGTTGATTCATTATTTAATAATACAGTAAGCAATTATAATGCAATCAAGGATAAACTGGTGTCGGTCAAAGACAAGCCTTCCGTATTCATAGACCTTATGTATGGAAATGTTTGGTATACATCCGGTGGAGGTAGTTTTATTTCCAGAATGTTAAGTGACGCAGGTGCGACTTACATTTGGTCGGATGATGATAAAGTAGCCTCTACGCCATTGGCTTTTGAGCAGGTATTGGACAAGGCAGGAGATGCACAGTATTGGTTGATAAAATATAATCAGCCTCATGATTTGACATATACTTCACTGGAGAAAGAATATAAGCCATATTCTTATTTCTCTGCTTTTAAAAATCGGAATATTTATGGTTGTAATGCCGGAAAAAAATCGTATTATGAAGACCTTCCTATACATCCCGACTATATATTAGAGGATTTTGCATATATTTTTCACCCTGACCTTTTTCCTGATTATATTCCTCGCTATTATAGTAAGATGGAAGAATAAAGATGTTTATTATTATCTTTGATTATAAATAAGTAATAAATAAGTCTGAGACTTTAGATATTTAAATTTGAAAACGAATCACCTTGCTAAATATATTGTTCCTCTGTTGATAGGGATTATTATTCTGTTTTTTGCAAATTTGTTTGTCGGATCAGTTAAGATACCATTTCAAGTTATTCTTGATATTTTGACAGGTGGTGAAGTTGTGAAAAAATCATGGGAGCATATTGTTCTCGAAGTACGTTTACCTCAGACTATTACAGCTTTATTTACAGGGGGAGGAATAGCTGTTTCGGGTTTATTGTTGCAGACAGCCTTTCGTAATCCATTAGCTGATGCCGGAATCTTAGGTATTAGTGCGGGTGCAGGACTGGGGGTTGCTATAGTGATACTATTGTTTGGTGGTATAGTAGGCAATACTGTGGGGTTTAGCTTGTCTGCTTCTATGACCGTTGTTGCCGGAGCTTTTGTTGGTGCCGGATTGATTCTTCTTATCATTATCGGTTTTGCCTCTATTATAAAGAATAATATAATGCTGCTGATCATAGGTATTATGGTTGGTTATCTTACTTCTTCGGTTATTTCTTTATTAAAATATTGGAGTACGAGCGAACAAGTCTTTTCATATATGATTTGGGGTATGGGCGATTTTTCGGGTGTGTCCATGGCTCAGTTGCCCTTTTACTGCATAACGGTTTCAATCGGATTAGTATTGTCGATTTTATTAGTAAAACCTCTAAACGCATTGTTATTAGGAGAGAGGTATGCTGCTAATTTAGGAGTGAATATTAAGAGAATACGTTTTCTATTGTTAGTTTGTGCAGGTATATTAACCGCTGTTACCACAGCCTATTGCGGTCCTATCTCTTTTATAGGGCTGGCTGTCCCTCATATTGCACGTCTTATGCTGGGAACTTCTAATCATAAGTTTTTATTGCCCATGACTATACTTTTGGGTACATTTATGGCCTTATTATGCAACCTGATCAGTGTTATTCCCGGATCGGCCGGATTGATTCCTTTGAATGCAATTACGCCTATTTTTGGAGCCCCCGTGATTATCTATGTAATTGTCAACCAAAAGAAAATTCAATACTTCAACTAAAAAGTAGTATCATTAAGAGGAATGAACAAAGAACCTATTATATCAGCTCAGAATCTGAGTATTGGATATCCTAAGTCCCGTAATAGGAATACTTCGGTATTGTATGAAGATATGTCTTTTAAGCTATATGCCGGAGAGTTGACTTGTCTGTTAGGTTCTAATGGTGCAGGCAAATCTACCTTATTACGTACGCTTACAGGACTTCAATTATCACTGAGAGGAGATATATTATTACAGAAAAGAAGTATACATAAATATTCGGAACAAGAACTATCAATGCTTTTAGGATTGGTATTAACCGATAAAACAGTTGTTGGAGGATTAACCGTTTCCGAACTTGTTGGTCTAGGGCGATATCCTTATACTGGATTCTTTGGTCGATTAACAAAAGAAGATCATCGAATTGTGGAGAAGGCAATGTATGATGTTTGCATTCTACATAAAAAAGATTCGTATGTTTCGGAATTGTCAGATGGTGAACGCCAAAAAGTGATGATTGCAAAGGCTCTGGCACAAGAATGTCCGATTATAATTCTGGATGAACCAACGGCTTTTCTGGATATTGTTAATCGTATTGAGATAATGAATTTATTGCATCTTATAGCCTCTACACAAAACAAAACGATTTTATTGTCCACCCATGATATCGAGTTGGCCCTTACATTAGCAGATCGTTTATGGTTATTGGCCAGAGACAAAGGCTTGAAATGTGGGGTTACAGAAGATATCGTTCTTTCAGATGCTATTAATGAATATATTGGTAATGAATCAATTGTATTTGATAGAGAAACAGGACGCTTTGTCTCCGAAAATATTATCAAAAAGCAGATATATTTAGAAGCAGAAGGTGAATTGTATTATTGGACAAAGAATTTTTTGTTACGAAAAGGCTATTCTCTGACAGATACTCTTTCATGTGAATTTTCTATAAAATTACTAACGCGAACTCAGATAGTAGTTACTCAAAATAATCAAGAGGAAACTCTTTCCTCTTTTGAAGCATTAGATTTCTGGTTAAAATAGTAGGGTAGTTCTTGTGGAATCTTGAGTTTATTTTTCTCTATAAATAGACTTAAATACAAATCTTTATGAAAAAGCTTTCTTTACCATCTATCTTGTTATTTGTTTGTATGGCTTTGGGGGCACAAGATAATACCCAGGGAGGAGATTCTTCAGAATTTTTTATTTGTGATTTCAATGAACGTATGGCTCAATATCCGGAGGGAGACTTAGCTCTGCTAAAGTTTCTTGAAGAAAATATAACATGGCCCGAAGTCGTAAGCGATAAGCCTCTAGAAGGACGTGTAGTTCTTGGATTTACAGTTGAGAAAACAGGAGAAATATCGAATATACGAGTTTTACGCTCTTTACATGACAGTATAGATGCTGAAGCTATTCGCGTTGTGAAATTAATGCCTAAATGGATACCTGCAGAAAGTTACAATGGTGCAAAAATTGCAAGTTATTGGACACTTCCTTTCAAGTTTAAACAGACTCGCTAATTCATATCTACTTCAGATAAAATAAAAAAGCACCCCGAAATTCGGAATGCCTTAATGTATCATTATCTACAAGTAAAATTACTTTTTAACTTGTGTGCGTTTTGCGTAACGATTCATGAACTTATCAACACGTCCTGCAGTATCCACAAGTTTTTGTTTTCCTGTGTAGAATGGGTGAGACGAACTAGTGATCTCTAATTTGATTAGAGGATAAGTAACACCGTCTACTTCAATAGTTTCTCTTGCATTGATTGTTGAACGAGAAATTATAATTTCATCGTTTGACATATCTTTGAAAACAACTGGACGGTAGTTTTCTGGATGAATACCTTTTTTCATTGCTTATATTATTATTTTTTTAATTATTCTCTTTTCGGTCTGCAAAGATAGGCTTTTTTGAATAATAAAAAAATATTCGCTATCGAATTTTCTTACTAAAAAGGACTTGGACTCGAATTTTTATTGATTAAATTTGTTTATTCTATTTTTAGAGCTCTGATTTAAGGTTGTTCACCTTCTGTTTTCTCTTTTTAATTTATGATAACTATTCAATATGATGTTGTCAGTAAAAAAAGATAAGTAGGAAATTATAATATATTAGCCCCAATAATAGAAAGGTTTATAGCCTTTAATAATTAAATAAATACAAAAAACTATGCTAAAAAAAGTTGTAGCTATATTCTCTTTTGCTTGTCTTGTTATAGGATGTGCAAATAAAAATACAAACAATGCTAATGCTGATAATCAGTCTATGGATCAAATTGAAAAGAGTAATACTGAAATGTATATGCTGGTAGGCACCTATACTTCGGGAGAAAGTAAAGGTATTTATGTTTATAAGTTAGATACTGTTACGGGTACATCTAAATATGTGAGTGAAATAAATGTGGATAACCCTTCTTATTTAGTGTTGGATCAATCGGAAAAGTTTGTTTATTCAGTAACAGAAGATGATGGTATTGAAACATCTGCAGCCAATGCTTTTTCTTTTGACAAGAAGGACGGAAAATTATCTTTCATCAATAAGCAGTTGACAGGTGGAGGTGCTCCTTGTTATATAAGTATTGATGCAAATGGGAAACACGTTATTACGGCTAATTATTTAGGAGGTAGTCTTACTTATTTTTCGGTGAATGAAAAGGGTGGATTGGAGCCTGCTTCCGAGGTGATTAGTTTTTCAGGAAAAGGAATTGATTCTGAACGTCAAAAACAATCTCATATTCACTGTGTACAATTTACTCCTGATGGAAAGTATTTGTTTGCAGATGATTTGGGTACGGATAAGATTCATAAGTTTAATGTAAATGAAACAAGTGGTAAGTATTTATCGGTGGGTACACCTGCTGCATTTAATATAAAAGCTGGATCAGGGCCTCGTCATCTCAAATTTCACCCTAATAATAAATATGCGTATTTAATTACAGAACTTTCAGGCGATGTTATTTCTTTCAGTTATAATGATGGAAACTTAAGTGAAATTCAAACCATCAAGGCTGATACATTGAACGCAAAAGGAAGTGGAGATATCGGAATTACCCCTAATGGTAAGTTCTTGTATGCCTCTAATCGATTGAAAGGTGACGGCTTAGCCATATTCTCAATAAACGAGGCAGATGGAAAACTGACTAAAATAGGGTATCAATCAACAGGTATTCATCCTCGTAATTTTGCAATAACTCCCAATGGTAAATTATTGTTGGTTGCTTGTCGTGATAGTGATGTAATTCAAGTTTTTAAAATTAATGAGAGTACAGGGCTATTGGAGAATACAGAGCATGATATAACCTTAGATATGCCTGTTTGCGTGAAATTTGCCTCAGTACAATAATCAATCAGTATAAATAATGTTATAAATAGGAAGAGTTGTATGACTCTTCCTATTTACATTAACCCATTTAGATATTTAGAGGAATATTTCAGATGCAATGTGATATTATATTCTAAAACTGTTTTTTTACTGCAATAATTAATAAATTAACGATCTTAAATAACCTTTAGAGATAATAAAAGTATCGTTTTGGGAAAGTTTTATTATTATATTTGCAGCATTCGAATGTTATGTTTAATTCTTTAGCTCGATAGTTAAAAGAAAAGCAATCTAATCAAGATGAAAAATTCTTTATATTATATTCTGATATCAGTTCTTTTGTTATTATTCTCTTCGTCTTCTTATGCCGAATCTGTAAATTCGAAATTTAATGATAACGGTATTCCTGCATATACAAAGATTGAAAAAAAAGTGCTTCAAAGAGAGGAAATGCCAGTATTTCAAAATGATTCGGTTTTGGTATATACTAGAGGTGCGAATGGATTGATCATAGTTCCTCCTGTAGAGTGGGATCCTTTCCCTTATAATGTGAGCTTTAGAGATACTGTTATATATGATCCTCAATTTTTGCCGATTGTATTTGATGGGAAAATCTTACCTCCACGCTTGAGCTTTATTCCTAAAGACTCAAAATTAGAAGGTCCTAAATTTCATTTGATACCGGAAGAAAATACTTTTGCCCCATTAATAAAGAGAGCTGAAGTTATTCACGCTCGTCGTAAAAATTTCTATATGGATATGAGCAATATTGGTGATGTCCGATATAATGCTTCTGTATTGAAGAGCATTCCTAAACTGAATGAAGAGGATGCTACTAAACGTAACTTTCTTCATAATCTAATAGCTACAGATGATGCGATTCAGGTAACACCTGTGGAAATGGCAAAAATTGATCCCGGATTTATTTATTGGGTTAAGAGTGGAGAGCACGCTCTTCAGATTGCACAAAATCATATATCTGATAACTGGTATTCAGGTGGAAATAGTAGCTTTTTTATACGTAATTCTCACAAGGTTGCATTGAATTATGCAAAAGATAAGGTTACATTTAATAATACTATGGAATGGAGATTAAATTTGCAAGCTACTCCTTCAGACAAAGAACATGATGTAAATATTAGTGAAGACTTATTTCGCTTAGAAAACATTTTAGGTTATAAAGCATATAATAATTGGTCTTATTCTACTCGTTTAGAAACTAAAACACAGTTTTTTAATACTTATCCCCTTAACTCTCGTGATAAGTATACTTCATTTCTGGCTCCTTTGGTCATGAATGCGAGTATTGGTATGGCTTATAAATTAGAAAAGAAATACAAGAGTGACAAAGCCAAAAAGTTAGATTTAGTATTGAGCCTGTCTCCGCTGTCAGTCAATTATATTTATGTTAGAGATGAAAATGTAGATGAAACGCGATTTGGTCTGGAAAAAGGAGAGCGGGCATTAACTGAAGTTGGTTCTTTGGTTAATACCAATCTAACTTTTAAGTTTAGCAGATATATGTCCTGGTCTTCTCGTTTCCGATATTTTACAAACTATAAAAGGGTGGAAGTGGAGTTTGAAAATAAGTTTGATATGATGTTTACTCGCCTTTTTTCTACAACGATATCTTTGAATACTCGATTTGATGACAATGTCCCCCGAGATAAAAAGCTTGGCTACCTACAGATTAATCAGCTTATAAGTTTCGGATTAAATTACAAATGGTAAGCATTTTTATTGTGTTGATGCTTAGTTGTATATGTGTTTTCTGGCAAAATAATATAAAAATAGTGTTCCAAAAGTTTGGACTGTATTGAAAAAGACGTATCTTTGTACTCGAAATATCGCGGGGTGGAGCAGTTGGTAGCTCGTTGGGCTCATAACCCAAAGGTCATCGGTTCGAGTCCGGTCCCCGCAACTCACAAGAGTGGAATTCCTTTACAGCAAAGGTTTTCCACTCTTTCCGGTTTAATATACCGGGACAAAATCGGGACACGTTCTCATTAAAAGAAAACATTCACTTTTTTACTTCTCTAACTATCTGGTTAAAGACGTAAAAAAAAAATGGACCTACTTCAGAAAAAGCAAAATTCTTCAATAGAAGAGATCAAGAGTTTTACGATGCCTAAGCTCTATACCGGAAAAGAATGGTACATTGGGTTTATGGCTTACGATCCATCCAGGGGAGGCATGCGTAGAAAAAAAATCAAGCTCAATCATATTGAAAAAATAGGAGATCGCCGCCGGTACGCCGACAGCTTTCTGAAACGCCTTATCCCCAAGCTTGAGAGCGGATGGAATCCTTGGATTGAAGCAGAGCATGAGAAATCATACAAAACATTCACAGAGGCTTGCGAACACTACAAAAAGCATATAATGAAACAGCTGAATGACGGTCTGCTAAGAGAAGATACCTATAGGTCCTACATTTCGCAGCTTCGTAATATTGAAAACTGGAATAGAGACAGGAAAATTCCTATAACTTATATTTATCAATTTGACAGAGCATTTATAATGGAGTTCCTTGAAGACATTTATATCGGTAGACAGAACTCTGCTCGTACACGTAACAACTATCTTACATTTGTCCGGATTTTTGGGACTTTCTTATTAGAACATCAGTATGTGAAAGTAAAGCCAGCTGAAGGAATAGCATCCTTTAGTAAAAGAAAACTAAAGAAACAACGCACAATTATTGACGAAAAAGACGTTATTAGGTTACATGATTACCTGAGTGAGAAAAATAAATACTTTCTTCTGGCCAGTTATATTATGCACTATTGTTTTGTTCGTCGTAAAGAAATGAGTTTTATTAAAATATCTGATATCTCGATAAAAAATCAGACATTATATATACCTGAAGAGAGTTCAAAGAATGGAGTAGGAGGTACAGTTACCTTGACTGCGAAAGTGATACATTTGATGTTGGATCTAAATATATTTGATTATCCGGATACTTATTATTTATTCTCGGAGAACTTCAAACCTGGAAAGCTTCGTAAATCCGAAAAACAGTTCACTGATTTTTGGGCATATCATGTTAGAAAAGATTTAAATTTTCCTGATAAATATCAGTTTTATTCATTGAAAGATACAGGGATCACAAGTATGTTGAGAACACATGATGTAATTACAGTGAGAGATCAGGCACGGCATTCTGATATCCAGATGACTGATAAATATACCCCTCATGATATTCAACAGGCAAATAGTTTGATAACAAACCATGAGGGTGTATTTTAATTCGAACTTGTTTATTATTGATATTTATAATCTATCTTTGAATACTCAAATCATCTTACGAAACTTTATATTTTATTTAAATGGAAGGCAAAAAACAAATTCTCGAAGACTGGGACTGCGTAAAAGTTATCACTTCACTATTAGTTGTAATCGGTCATTCAACTTTTTTTTACACTGAAGCTGCTGCTATTCGACCTTTAATTTCTTCATCTGTTTTGGATATTATTACAAAATATATCTACAGTTTTCATATGCCTCTTTTCATAGCTGTCTCCGGAGCAATATATTTTTATGGAAAAAGAACACTTGGAAAATATAAACAACAAAAGCCTTTCATTAAGAATAAAATTCTGAGGCTACTAATCCCATATTTCTTTTTTGCAACTTGCATTATAACACCGTTAATTTATTATATGAAGATTGTTGATGTACCCGTATTAAACTATTATATTGAAAATATTTTACTTGGTAAAAATCCTCGATATCTTTGGTATGTACTGGCTTTGTTTAATATTTCAATCATTTTCAATTTTTTCGAGAAATATATTTTTAAACTAAATTTTATTTACAACTTTATATTCTTCTTTTGTTTATTTCTGATTGCATCTTTCTTCCCTTCCTTTTTTGTATTAAAAGCAACTATGGCGTATTTGTTATTCTTCTTTTTAGGATATGAATTTCAATGCAACAAAAGCAGACTGATACCAATCTTAAGAAAAACATACGCAATAGTATTTTTATTAATTGTAAGTATCTCTTCATTCTTATTTTCTATTTATTTAGAGGATAAAGAAGGTATTATTTTCAAAATGTCTACTAAGTTGTTAGGTTTTTCATCTGCATTATCCGGAGGAACTCTTTTCTATTTATTAGCTACGTATCTTTTGACAACTAAATTCATTACCACCGGTTTTTATGCTTTTATATCAAAAGGATCATACGGCTTGTACCTATTTCATCCGATGATTATTTATCTCGTATATTATTTTACTAAGAACCTAGCCGTTAACCCATATATACTTTCTTTACTGGCTTGTATCATAAGCTTTAGTTTATCTGGTCTATTAATCATCTTATTTCGAAAATTGAACTTATACATTTTAATAGGAGAAAGTAACCCCAAACCCAAACAATAAATTCTTACTTATCGCAAAACAACATTCATCGGATAATCAAACCTATATCCATTATTGTATGCCCAACTGGCACAAGCTTCTATTTTATCGACCATCGCAGTAGTAACTACTCCCGATACTGTAGGATAAATTTGCTGTTCATGCGTGAATAAAACCAGATCATTTGACATATTAGCGAATGATGGTGTTAGAAAATCAGATAAATACGTAGATATATTGGCAGCATTTTCGAGTCTCTTTTCTGATTTGAAAAATCTCATGTGGTTTACCGTATCAATGATTCTGTCATGTGCATTGATATACGTATAATCTGCAACAGATAAGAAATAACTATCCCTAGAATCGTCAGCCGTAAGTAAACCTATTATACCGATATTGGTATCTCGCATTGCTTTCATACTGGCTAATACGCCTGTGAAATTGTGCAGCCTTACAGCACGATCAATCGACTGAATACCGCCCGTAATGGCAACTATAGAAGTTATAAAGCTATCATAATCTGCCTTTGCTGTTTCGGGTGTAATGCTATTACCATAGGATGTACTTGTATTTCTACTATGAAAGCCAAATTTCATCCAGTTGCTATTCGCTTTAAATTCATTTGCGAATTTGGTAGTTGTATTTGAAAGGATAAATCCTGTAGGAGATTCAAGCCAACAATAAAACGAAAATACCATTCCATGTCGATCATGGATCCCTTTTATTGCTTTAAAAAATGGATTATCAAAAATACTAGTGTATGTACTTGCTTTGGCTGTCAGATCAGCGAATACATTGATTGTATCATCAAAACTCATGTGCATAAATTTTGATGTACTGTTTATGGCAGACATAGATTGTTTTATAGTAGATATATCTGATGTGTTTATACTTATATCTGATTGCATTTGAGCTATCGTGTTAAGAGTGATATAAGTATTTGGAAAATATGACAGATTTTTAGAAGTGGATATTATAACATATTTAGCATTTGCAGGTATAGTCATAGTTGATCTGTCTATAAAATGCCATCCTGCACCTAAAACCATATTGGAGGCGGTTATATTTGTACTTAAATCTCTATCGGTATAATAGGCTAAATTGGATACAGATGAATGCCCCCATACATATGCATTCATAAAAGCATTAATATCAATAAAATAAGTACGTGTCCAATCGGTACTACTTGTGACAACTCCAGAGGCGTTAATATAGTTCAGATATACAAATGGAGTTTGAGATCTATTAGTTAATAGCTTGGTAGATTCTTTTAGTCCGGATAATCCACTATCTATCCTCAATGATATAGGAGTTGGAGTTGGTACAAATTCAGGTCTTAATCCTCCGGCTATTATATAATTAACCTCATTTGGTGTTATGACATTCGTGTTATTGTAATTTCCTGACGATCCTAATAGGATTACAGGATTATTCAAATTGATATCAGAATACCCAACTAGAGCATTACCAGAGGCTCCATTTTGCCCTGAATAATATATAGATGTACCCTTATTTACCTTAATCGGCTCTGTTATGGCGTACCATCCACTAACGGTAGGTTGCCCGGCACTATTAAGCATATACCCTATTCTTGTAAAAAGAATGTTAATTGTACCATCTATGGCAATTTGTCTTGTATTATCAATAGCTAAATTGGCTAAATCCTCTACTTGCTGTAATGATTTAGTAGAACCTCCCTTGTCAGCTTTTACCTGCTCCAAAATAGAAAAGTTCTCATTCACTATGTTTTCAGCTCCCAGTCCACGTGTAGGTATTTGTCCTTGTGTATTCTGAGTGGACCATATAGGTTGTAATCCTATAGCAGACGTAAAGGGTTTGTCAGTTGCTGATATTGTTTTTAAAGTCATATTTCTTTGTTTTTAATTACTATATAAAAAATAATCATCTCCGTAAATCAAACCCAGTCCATTTATACGATCATCGGCAGCTCTGGTGATATTCGATAGCGGATGGCTATCCGGAAAACTTAAATCTATCTCCGGTGTTAGGAACTGATCGTCTGTAACCTCCCTAATCACTAAGGGAATGCTATTCGGTGAAACCATTTTACGGGCAATCTTAATTTGATCGACCGTTACGTGACATCTGAACTGATTATCACCATCGATACAGTAGATAGTATCTGAAGCGATAAGATCCTGTATGAAGTATAATTCAGCTTTGGGTTTAAATCCCGTCTCAGCTTCGATTTTATGGCGGACGGTTAGCCTGTCTCGGTTTTCTTCGAAATAGTCATTACCGTTTAGTGTATTCCAGAGGTTTTCTTCTGAGAACTCAGGTGTATCGTAAGATTTGCCTGTGACCTCCATTACTTCGAATGCTCCAAGTGAGTTACGGAATAGTAACAGAATGCGTTCTTCCGAGATCTGAGCCGGTTTGATAGTCAGATCAAAACTGAATTCCTGATCGAATTGTACTACGATATAAGCCGGAAGCTCGCCATAAAGAGAAGCGAACATTTGCCGGACTGCTTCGAAGTCTATCGAGCAGATCGTGCCGGCCGTCAATGCTGCCTGAGTAATTATTCTACCATTGACAGTCACGAATGAAACGGGAGTACCGGGATGGATAAATACCATCGGGTACAGCTCTGTTTCTCTCAAAACGATATGATGCCCATTGGTTCGGGTGGTGAATAATGGATTGTATACAGGATTATCGAGACGGTAGGTAAACATATTACGGTTTACTTTAGCGAGTCCGGATATGGCTTTGCTGCTGATACCTCCCCGAAATACTTTGATTGCCGATACACTAGGCAGGGTATCATATATGTACACTTGGCAATCAAAAGCAAAGTTTTCGACCGTATGAATGATATCGCCTTTGGTAATGGTCAATGTCTGATCTTCGATAAAGGAAAAGACTATATCCGAGATATCAAGATGTACCCGATTGGGGTAAGAATGATATTCGGTTGTCTGATAAGCTGTCAGTTTAAGCTTCTTGGATCGCGAACCCACACGAACCTCAAATTCAAGGCTATCGAAGCTTGTCTCCACTTCATAGATCATCGGGTTGCCGGTGAAGCTGAAGTTTTCGGGTTCTCGGATTACATGTATCATTTCGGATCTACTTTAATAACAACGGTCACTCCCATATCGACAGCCTCCCAATCACAATAGGCATCAAGAAATATTGTACTATCCGGAGATGTAACTGACAGGAATTGCACAAAATCATCACATGAAGCTGATTCATTACCGGGTTGATCTTTATAAATTTTATATAGAGCTCTCAATCCGTCGGCATTGGACGAACTTATATTTACTTTTTTTTCTTTGGCCATGCGAATATGATTATAATGAGTATTACTATACCTCCGACACAAGCAACATATAGCCATTCAATACCTTGAACAGGACGGCTGTCGGTATGTGATTGTGTGGTTTGTTTGACTTCTATGTCTGTATCTATTTCGGTAGATGTTGAATCGTTTCGGTTGATCAGGGATATATTTGATGATCGTCCAGAGCTATCAGATAACTCATTTTGTCGAGTTCCCCTCCATTGTTCTTGTACTTGTGATACTGATCCGTCAGGATTAAAGAGTGTTGTTCTAAAATACTCTTTGATGTTTGTATCGGTGGCGGTGCGAGTGATGGTAAGCATTGACGATTGTAAGGAGATCGTTTCACTACTGACCTCCTTTTTACTCTCTTTCGAATGGTCACTGATATGTGTATCAGTAGTATTACGGCTACTACGGCAACCAGTCCCAATAAAAAATAAAATAATGAGTACATAGATTTTCATTGTGTTAGTACGTTTAAAGCTCGTTTCCAAATATTAACTCGATCTGCATAACCATTATAACCACCATTGATAGCTTTGGTAAGCTTTCTAAAGTCCTCTTCCTTGAGAGTGCAATATCTATTGAGTTTATTGACATCCCAATACCAAAAAGCCGATAAAACAGCGTATTGAGGTTCCGTTAAAAGCTCCGGACTATCAATAAAGTCACAACCCATCGGAACATCGGTAACCCATTCGTCAAATAGTTTATAATTATCTTTTAAGGTTACCTGGAGGAGTCCACGCCCACGATATTTCCAACCATCATCGGAAGACTCTTTTCCGTTACCACCTCTGTCTGCATATACTTTATTAGCTATTTTTTGAGGTTTCCGGGCATATTCTTTGGCTATGTCCAGAGTTTTAAAGTATTTAGGAAATACAGCAAAAAGCCGTTCAGCCGAATAATTAAGGCTTTCTTCAACTACACTCAATTGTCCGGACTCATGCCCGATCTGAGCCAAAAAGGCTGCCATACGTTCAATTGTGTTGATATCGTATATTGTAGCATAATAAATTATGTAATTCAAATACTTAAGCCTATTACCCTCTGTCGAATTGGGATAAATCTTCTTTAGATGTTCATTTGTTAGTGTCAGTGTCATTATCTTCTTGGTTTAAATTATTAATGTCTTTCGTTTTAACTTCTTTCAAGAAGCTCGAAAAGTGAGGTATTAAACGTCTGATATCAACTACTAATACATAGTGGATGCCTTTTATATATACATTTTCGGGATAAACAGATCGTAGATTTTCGACAATAGATACAGCTTCTATCCAGGAGACAAAATACATTTGAAACTTAATAAAACTAAGGGTGTAAGTTAAAAGTGAAGATTTGGTATATATGTCTACATCCTCACTGAAACATTCGATCAGGTGAAGGAAAACACCTATTACAAGTGTACCGATAATAAAAAAGCAATAAACTGCATATTTAGCAACACTCCAACGAAGCTTCGAACTTTCAATACCTAGTTTATGTACTCGTCTGGAAGCAAATATTCCGGAGGCGAAATCACCAACCATAAAGAATACAACCAGGCAAATACTCAATACCAGACTATGTATATTCTGTGTAATAACTGCTATAAATGCTAGAACTAAAGCATAAACTCCACCAATGACTTTTTGCATCAATGGATTTTGTATAAATGTAGCTGTAGGAAACATCATGACTTTTGTTTTTATTTCAAAAGTCAGTAGTTTTTACGTGGGTATAAAGGACAAAAAAGCCTCCCATTTATATGAGAGGCTTTTTTCGTAGTTTATGAAGGATATATTTATTTATTCAGGATAACTTTTTCTGAAGTTTTAATTTCTCCGTCAAATTTCTCTATGATATATACTCCGTTGGTTAAACCTGTAGATGTAATATCAAAATGACCATTTACAGCATCATTCGAATACACAAGTATTCCAGATAAGTTATAAATCTTTACTGATTTTACTTCAGAGTGCTCTTCATCTATTGATATTGCACTTTTAAGTGGGCCGACAGGGTCACCTTTACCTCCTCCATTGACGGTGTAACTGTTGACTGCTACTTCACTCCATCCGCATGAGTTTAGTACCGATAATGTAACTTTAAAGAGTCCTTTACTTGGTGTTCGTATGGTAGTATAAAAAGTGGCGGTTTCTTTGCTAGTAGAAGAGTTACCTGACCCATATCCCCATCTGTAACGGATACCTTCGATGCTGCTTGCAAAGACATATTCACTATTAGGTGCAACATAACCACTTGAGCCAAGATCACCTCCTATCGTTGGTTTTGCTTCTTGACCAATCCACACTGAGGAGTTTGTCTGAGTATACTTTTTCCCTAAATAATCAACATCAACCTGAACCTTTGCATAACCCGATCCTGTTACCTTAAAACTGGCTTCATTGGTATTTTGACCAGAAACATATGTTAAGTTAGAGATTGGAGTCCAGGTTATTTTCGATCCTTCTGGTATAATACCTTCTATTTGATAAACAACAGAACTATTCTCACATAATCTGTTTCCTGCATTAGTTTTAACTACATATTGAGGTATAGGTTTAATTTTTACTGACGTATAACCTTCATAGTTTGTACTTGAATATTTGGGGTCTTTTGCTTTAACTTTTACTTTTATAGTTGTAGATGAAACACTTTTCTTTGCAACTACAATAATACCATCTTGAAGTGGGTAAACATCATATCTTTTAAATTCAAAATAATTTGAATCCCACTCCCATAAAGCTCTCTCCCAATCTTTATCTGCAATGGCATAATATCCAACTTGGTCACCAACAAAGATTTCTTGGGGTCCATCTATTTTCCAATTCCCTTCGGGCTTTGAAGGTGAAGTCGTTTGAGTGGTATAGGTCACTTCTAAGTATAAATCCAAAGGATTACCAGTAAATCTGACAATCTTACTTTCATCACTATGATTTACTGATAGATACAGACTTTTACCAATAGAGTTTTTAGCTATTGTTTTTAGTAAATCATTTGAAAGGGACGCCCCATTTCCTTCTTTAGAAAAAAGAAACACGCCAATTTCTCCAGCCGAATTTCCGACTAATGAATTCCAAACAAAATCATTAGCATCTTGTAGTTTCGGACATGTAAATACTTTAAATTTTCCTTCAAAGTTTGCATCCCATGCAATAACAGATGTCATTTGTAGTCTTACTGAATTAATAGTGGCTCCTGAAGGGATTCCTGACAGATTAAATTCTAAATACCCTCTCCCATATGTTTTATTTGTAGAATTATACCCTATAAAAAATTGTTTGGGGTCTTTGTCAATAGATTGCTTGGCGTACGTATTGTCTTTTTTAGTAACACCTACAAACGACTGAACCGGATAAAATTTGACCGCCGTTTGAGAAGATATCGTATTGCATAGTAGCATTACTATAAGAAAAAGGAATAGTTTTTTCATTGTATTATTTATTAATTAGTGAATTGGTAAACATATGCATATAATACAGAATTTTCACTAATCTTTTTCTCATATTTTTCTAACAAAAAAACACCTCCATCAAACTAGAGATGGAAGTGTTCTTTATTAAGTATGTAAATAAGTCTAGACAAATATACAAAAATCATTCTTCATCACCCAGACCGAAGCTATCTTTCAGTTTGTCGTTGATGGCTCGGGTACGTTGAGCTTTAGTGAGAGACTCGTATCCATCTTTATCACCTGCAGCTGCCTGATCATACATGGCAGATTCAATCTCCAGGTCACCCTGGGAGATCCCCGATCGGTAAGCTTTGTATTCTTCCGTTCCGGGAGTATTAATATTTTCTTCCAAAGACACCATATTTTTAATGTCTGGTAATCCGGAGAGAACTTCTAATGTTTTCTCGGTCGAAAATTTAACTTTTCCGCAAAGAGTGATGATTTCGAGTGGAGTTTTATCGTTAAGGTCTAAACCTTTATTTGTTTGCTTATCTTTCATTTTGAATTTGTTGTTTATGGATTAATAGGAGCTTTCAATACTTCCAGTATTTCACGTATTTCGTGGGTGTATTTTAGCATGTCGAATATTTTATTTTTCGACTCCGGATCCGATTGTAGGTTTGCATAATCGAACAGTAGCTTCGTTATCTTATCGCAATGAGAAGTATACAGATTCAAGTAATCATTGTTATTAAACTGTAGTTCTTCAATTGTGAGTAAGAGTTTCGGAGTAAATTCGGCATTTGTGTCTAAAACTATAGCCATAAGTAATTTGTTTTAGTTTGTTAATACTTAAAAAGATTTCCTTATGATTCGGCTACTTTATTTTAATAGAGAAAAATACCTGCATCGTATCGTTATCCGCTAATACAGAGGTTTCATTTTTCGACTGGCTAACTAGTTTCATGAAGTACTCTTCTTTGTATTGGGGATCATACATTTTATCCAGGAACTGGCTGATGGTAAGACCTACGTCTTGTAAATTACTGGGGGTTACTCGTTGCTTCATTTGTCCTACAGTACGGACATAAGCTCGCTCGGTGGGTTTCTTTTTTGTTTTCATTGTAATGATTGTTTAGCGATTTAGGCAGAAATAAAGAACGGCTGCCATTTCCCGTGTCGCTAAACAATCATTACTAACGAGTAAACTCGAATAATAAAGAAGTGGGAAAGACAACCGTCTTTTATCTATATTTTAAAGTATAGGCATAAAAAAAGCCTATAAGAAGTAGGCAATATTCTGCTTACTCTATTAATAATAATTGTTTAGCGATGCAAATATGCATAGTATTTTTGAAATTACATAATTTTTAACCCTAAAACTTTTGTATAAAATAAAAAAGCAGCTCGCGATGCGAAGCTGCTTCATCTAATTATAGAATAATGTCAGAATAAACTTGGATTAACATTTTTCTTACTATCCTTATATAATTTAATTATTTCAGTTAACTGTTTACTAGTCGTGGTCTTGGCCCTATTTTCTAGATACCATATCAGTTGATCTTCAGATAAAAGCTTAACTCTCCTATATGGTGAATTATTTTGATTGAGCTTTGATTCGAGATCTTCTATAAAAGGATCAATAATACCCTCATGGAATTCATCAATAATCTTATTACTTATGATTAAAACAGAGATATCTTTATCTAAGTCTTTATTTCTAGCAAAAGCACCCAAGTTGCCTAATGCTTGAAAAAGGAACGATTCGTTTCCCTGAAAACCTTGGGAGAAAAATACTTCTTTTCCAGAGAAGCTATTTATCTCCACAATACTACTGTAATTAAGTACAGTTACTAGGTTTAAACCTTCAGCTGTAAGTTTTACATATTCTTTCTTTGCCATTTATGTATGCTATTAATTTATTGAGTCAAGTATACTGTATAATTCCTTTTCTTCTAAGATAAGGATGTTAATATTGTTATCTTTTAGCTCTAATGCCTTTTGTAATTTGCTAGGTCCACAATCATTCCCAACTATAAATATATTTGTTTTGCGTGAAATCGAACCATTTATATCAGCCCCATAATTTTTAAGTAAAATACCTAAATCATTTCTAACTGGAAAACGTTCAAAAACACCAGATATAACGATCTTTTTATCATAAAATAGCGTGTTCGTATTATTCACAATACTCAAATCTTGGATTTTTGTTTCTGACGCAATAATATTATCTGGATTAGGGGTAAAAGTTCTATTCTTTTTTATCAATTCATTAGATTCTTCAATAATTTCGATATTTGAATAATCTCCTTTTGCTATTTGTTTTTCAAGTTCTCTAAAACTACTACCCAATCTATCAGGAACAATACCTTTACGTGACCACTCAAGATATTCTTCATCGGGTTCTTCAACTATTTGTCTATTTATTTTTTTCTTCGGAAGAATCGAGTAATCTGGGGTTTCTCCGTTCAAATACTTTAAAAATATGTTAGCACAACATCGAGCGTCAGACAGAGCTTCATGATGCTGACCTAAATCAATGTTATAAGCAGAACATAAATTAGACAAACTCCGGCTATATTCGTAAGGGAATAATTCCATTGTACTTTCTATAGCTAAAAAACGACATGGAGGAATCTTATAATAATCAAACTCCTGATTTAAAACTCGCATATCAAAACCATCACTGTGATGTACTATAACTTGTTTCTCGAAATGAGGCTTAATTTCATTCCACAGTTCTAAGAAAGATGGAGCATCTTTAGTCATTTCAGGTTTTATTCCATGTATTTTAGTACAATAAGCTGATATTTTATTTTCAGGAGGTTGTATTAAATATGATTTTTCAAGAACGACTACTCCTTTTTTTACAACAACCAATCCTATCTGACATGCATTCTTGTGTCCATAAGCCGTTTCAAAATCAAAGGCTGTGAAGTTGATGTTTTCCATAATATTTAATAAGTGAAATTTTATGTAATAATTAAGTTGTGAATCCTATTTTAGTGAATTCCATTTTTTGATTGCAGTCACTAATTGCTTTAATTTACTTTCTAATAATAATGAGAGTTCTTGTTTTGCAGAAAATTGGTCATATTTATTGATAAACTCAATAATTTCCATAGAAAATTGAGCCTTATTTTTATTATATTGCAATGTTATCTCTTTGTTCGATTTAGAAATAGTATTTTCTAATTTTTCGAATCTTTCATAAATGTAGTTTGGGGAATCCCAGTTATGTTTTACTTTAAGCCATTCTTTTATGCAGGCAGAGGGTATATAATTTTCTATTTCTCGACCATCTGTAATCCAACAATGATGCTTTCCTATTTCATTTTCAATACGAACTTTAGTCTGGTTTATTTTATCTGTTGCTCTTTTTGCATCTTTATCCATTACAACGAAGGCATTAGTGTTTATTTTTAACAGAGGGATAAAGTTTTTTTCGACTTCTTCTATCTCAAAAGATAAATGAGATAATAATCTGCCACCATAAAACATTATATTATAATGTATTCCTTCTTCAAGACTAGGTTCATATAAGCTGAGCCATTTATTTATGTATGTTCGATCGCTTGGACCTTCTACCCAGATAATTCCATTACATTGCAAAAGATCACTAGCTTTAATATCTAAATCTTCCAATAAGGCTTTAGTTTCAGTATTACTATTTACTGTATGTGTGACTGATTTATTGTTCTCTCTTACAACATGTATCAGTTGAGCATGTTCATATTTACCAAAGATATCTATAACGATATTAGAATGTGTGGTTATAAAAAAATAACATTTATACTTTTCGGAGTATTCTTTTATATATTTTAATAGTCTTCTCTGGAGAGCTGGGTGTAGATTATTTTCTAATTCTTCAAATGCGAAAACTATATTATTTATAATATCAGTATCATTTTTTGTAATTAAAATAAGGTTTATTAGTACTTGAATAATCGTTTTTATTCCACTTCCCATTTTTGATAGGGGAATAAGATTATCAAAGTCATCTTCAAAATAAATTTCCCAATCATCACGATCATTAATTTGAGATAAAATTCTATTGAATTTTATCTCTGGCTCTAAGATTTCATTTAATGCTGACAATATTTTCTTTTCAACTAAATCTCGATCTTGAGATGAGTCATTTATTGTTCTCTGTATATAGTTTGTAGCTCCTCTACCGTTAGGTTCTAAAAAAAGGTCCTTTGAAGATTTTTCGGGTTCAATATTCCGTTCTGCAGAAATAAGGTGAAATTTTTTCCCTTCTAGTTCTTGATTAATGTAACTTGCAATATTTCTTATATTTTCTTCTGGTATTGTATATGTATGATAATATGCAAGTGGTGTAGATTCTAAAAAATTTATGCTGATATTCAGAAATTTTTTTTCTCTATTATTCAAAGAATACAAATAGCGTTGTTTAAATAATCGATTTCTTATATCTTCATTTTCTTTATTTTTTTGTGAATTTGCATAGTTGGTTGAAAAAGCTTGTGACACAACCTTGCCAGTTAATTCTGTTTCAATTTCAATAATAGTATGTTTCCCTTCTCTAGTGTTTTGAGTAATATCAGATTCATTATCTGTTAGATAACGTATTACATCAATTAAGCTACTTTTTCCCGAGTTATTTTTACCTATGATTATATTGATTGGGTATATCTTGTCAAAACCAGCACCATTGTTGTCAAAACATTTGTAGTTTTTTATAATGATTTTATCTTTAATAATTCTTTCCATTTGAAAAGGTTGTTTCGATAAATTAATTCGTAATTATCACATCTTTCTTACTAACAATCGTCTTTTCCTGTATTTCTACTTTATATTGAATCATTGTAGCACCACTCTTTTGGGCAATACCTTCAACTGCTTTACAAGTGTTGGGGTTATATATTGATCCGCAAGAAGAACATTTAAAAGCTCCGTACTCGTCTAAAACTAATTGTACACGTTTATCCCACTCATATGGACATGCCAAATCAAAAGCCTTCGTTTCTCCAGGATCTCTTTTAACATAGATTCCCCTATTTCCGGTAGGTATAGTTGGATGATCTTTCTGATAAATATATAGTGTTGAGCCTCCATAAGTACTAATACTATTAATTTCTGATTCAGAAAAAATAGTGCTTAGCTTTATATTCACAGGATATTGTTTGGCTCTGTTATCTTCGGGATCATTATCCGATGAACAAGACGTAATAAGAAAAAAAGCAGGCAGAAGTAATAATAGTTTTTTCATCTTTTGCATTATTGTGTTACTAAACACCTGCAATTTATAAAAAAAATACTAAAGTCTAAACTAACAAACTTGGTTTAAACATAGAACTATAATTAATTTCTTTATCTATATCATCAGAGTGTGTTATCCAATTGGGAGACATAATAGTACCTGTATTTTCTTGATATACATGTAAAAAACGAACTTTACACTTATGCGATCTATAACCTACTGTACTATTATTGATATACTGCTGTTCGGTAGGTGGTAAAAACCAAAAAGTTACGGCACTGGGTGGATTTGGATCGTCTATAATACTTTTACTCAAAGATAAAAATCTATGAAAAAAAGGATTATCTGTTTCTTCCTTTCTAAATTCTATATATAACTCATCGTATTTTTCCTGTATTCTTTCATCCTGGTCATCACTTAACACCCATTTAAATCGGATATCGTCCGGAACTGGGAGATGGTGTTCTTTCTCCAGATCGTAAGGTTCATATAATCTCATGGTACGAGCTTCTACTTCTACGGTTTGCGATCGTAGCTCTCCAACCTCGTGATTAACTTTGTCCAGTAGAATAGGTTGATTTTGCACGATCCGTTTTTCTGCAAAGTTGAGATTGGCCAGAATGAAAGTAGAAGCATGCAGGTTGAACTTCACCAACCGGTTAGAATGTCTAAGAAAAGCATCGTATTCACTAAAAAAGTGAGTGAAAGCCCCATATTCTCCTACAAAAGTTAAAGCATACTTAAATATGTTTCCGTTACGGTCAACCTGTAACTTGTCGGGTGAGTTATATCGGAAAGGGAATATAGATCCGTATTTAAATCCCTGATATTCTTTTTCTCCTAATATTTCGCTGTAGGCTTCCCCCATATCATATACAAAGGCAAAAATACGATCGTTATCTGTATTTATAGTATTTCCATTAACAGTAAGTATAGAGTTCATTAGCGTACCATCGAGTCCAAAGTAGGGAAGTATTGTACCATTGTAGTTGATCATGGTCAGGCATTCGTCACTAGAGGTTATTTCTTCGGTTTCCATTCCTTCAACTTTTTTATTCCAATCGAACTGTATGGAAGACAATAATTTTTCCTCTCGGTTGATGGTAGATATCTGATAAAACAAACCGGTACGTCTATCGAAGTACACACCTCCTACATCTACCTGTCCCGAATAATACGGATATGTTCCTATAGTGTTACCATACTTTACCAAAAATTCTTCGAGAGTATCGGTTTCCGTAGCACTACGATCAAGGCCTCTTGCTCCGGATAATTTCAATTGTTTGGGTATGGGAGGCGACGGGTAGGGATGTGAGCTTACTTGAACAGGTGTGTATGATTTGTCTCTGAAAGTAGTACGGAGTAGGTGTAGATTAACTTCCTGACGGTTACTGTCGAAAAATACTCTGAGTCCGAAGCGTCCGTATAGACTTTGCAAAAACTGCATGATAGTAACTCTGGGTAATAGTTGTTCATACCTTATTTCGCCACCGACAATAGTATCCAGTGTATTATTGGCCAGACAAAGACGCTGAAGCTGGAAGTCCGTTTTAAAGGGGTTTTCGACAATGTTATACCCGAAATGAGAGAAAATAAGCTCTAATACTTTCCATACACGTATAAATGGGGTTATGCCGTAACCGGCCGGAACTTCGATCTGAAGAGGTTTGCCATCATCCAAGACATCAGTTGTAGTTCTTTCAATAAGAGAAGGCCCGACAAACTCAACCATGTTTAAATATTCATACTGGAATATTTCGGTATCATCTTTTGTATAACTGTTTCCTTTCAATATAGCTGGGAATATTGTTAGGTCTGTATTCAGGTCATCTGTTTTCAGCAATGTATTCATATCGTCGATCAGGTCCGATACAGATTTAACTACTACAGGAAGGTTAGATAATTGTGTAAGCAGAATATCCGACATAGCCTCATACATAATACCTTCATTAAATGCAATAATAACACCGAATGAAGTTTCCGGATTATCGGGTTGAACTTCATATAATACACCCTCCCTGATGTAAGATCCCGACTCTACAATGACGCTCATTTTACTTCGAGGCTTATTGGTTGTGTCCATCCGGTTCGAGAAACTAAATAGCCGTCTGTTATGTGGCGTATTGGGCAGTGTGGTAGTAACCGATTTCGTCCCCAGATCATTAAAAAAAGGTGACGTATTATTTAACTCAAGTTTAAAGCCGGCTATAACGTCAAATACTTCTCCGCTTTCTTTCAGTCTAATTATTATGCTCATGATCTTGAGAATAAGTTGTTGTTTTCATTCAGTTTCTTGAATTCGGTCTGCAATTCTGTTGCTCCCACCAATGCTTTAATACCTTTAGATTCTAACTTATCAAGAACAGAAACTAATCTTTGCATAATGGCCGGATCTATTCCTGACGAAAAATCAAGACCTGATGATGACGAGCTGTTATCCAAATGAAACCCACCATCGGCAAAACCTTTGGGCAAAGGGTTTACATTTGTTCTTTGAGTTCTAACAGCTTCGATCTGACGAACCATCGGTATTATTGCAGGAACTCTCAGTACTTCTTTAGGTATTATATATTCTCCGGCATGATAAGGCTGTCCGTCAGGAAAATGACCTTTAACGTCATACTTTTGTCCATCTCCGGTATAACCTTCGGGTTTGAAACCACCGTCGGCAAAGCCATTGTTTTTGACTGTAATACGTCCACTGGATGAACTTCCGGAAGATGAAGACGAAGAGTCTGATTTCTTTTTGCTTAACAAACCCTTCAAACCTACTTTAGCAGCTTGTAAAGCTCCCATAATAATAGCTCCGATAGCTGCAGTACGAAGGGCAGCTGATGCTCCGAACGTAACAACACTGTCGGGTAATGCAGCGGCAATGGCTGCAGCTTTAGCTTGTTCGGCCACGGCCACAGCTGTAGCTTCAACAATTTTAGTATTTATAATTTGTCCCAGGATATCGAATAGTATATCGATCATCGATCCGCCGAATGCTTCCAGTGCTGTTTTTTGACCGGAGAGTACTTCACCCATAGCCGTACCCATACTATTTGCATATTGGTTATACTGAGCTGCACGCTTACTGTTTTCTTTTTGCAAGGTAGCAGTCATCTGGGCCTCTACTTTACCAATCCGTTCTACTTGTTTGGTTGTTTCGAGTCCGGCATTCCTACGGGCCTCTGTTTCTTCCTGTAGCATCTGTAGCCGTTGGATATGAACAGCCATCTCAGCGTCAAAACCATTTTTACCCGAAGCCGCAGCTTCAACCATCAGGTTGTTCAGTTCCAATTGCATTTCATCTTTTCTGGCTTTAAATTCCTGCTCGAACTGTTCTTCAGCTAATGCCTTCTTTCTGTTTTTCTCTTGTTCGTTTATTTTGAATACATTGTCCTGGTACTCTTTTTCGAGTAATATAAAGGCATCGTATTTCTTTTGTAAGGCCTGCTTTTCTTCTTCAGTACTGGCAGCGGCCATTTGCAATCGTAACGATTCGGCAGTCTCTCCGAATATACCCAGCTCTCGAAGTCTTTCTGCATAGGCCTGCTTTTCTTTTTCCAGAGGATTAGCATTCAGAATAATTTTCTCTAGTCGTTTGCGGAACTCTATTTCCTGTGTCAGACGCTTGTCCTGTATTTCTGCTATCTTCTTATTGACATCAATTCTGACTTCCTCCTTGGTTGTACTTTTAAGGAAGGTATTCAGCGATTCTTCACGCAGCAAAAAGTTAGCTTGTTCCTGAGCATATATTTTCCGGTTAAACTCCGATTCGGTTTTGATATCACCATCCAGATACTCTTTTTTTATTTTAGCGAGCCTCTCCCGATGGGTTGTTTCAAGCTTTTCGAGTAGTTCATTCAGTTCTTTTTTCTGCTTGGTCAGAGCTTTTTTCTCGGCAGTTTCTCCTGACTTATCACCTTTTGCTTCACTCTTTTTTAATCGATTCATCATCGTTTCAGTACGTCTCAACTCCTTTTTTGTCTGAATATCTACATTCATCGACTTCATCTGAGCGTCAACATATCCTTTTATCATTTCATTACTACTCAATAAGTATTTTTGCATAGCGTTATAGGCCGTTTCTGAGAACTCTGCTGTTTTCTTGAGTAAATCAATTTGAGTATTCAGTTCCGTCTCTCTTTCTAAAAATTGAGCTTTTTCATTCTTATCGGCAAAGAGCAATCCAGTTCTGCGGATACTATCTCTTTCTTTCTCCAACTCTATAACTTCTTTGGCATAACGAATGGAATCTATATTCGCATTATAATTAAAAATAACATATTCTTTTTCGGCTTCACTCATAGCTAAATGAGCATCAAGGCGTTTGCTGTTTGCATCAATTTCCTGTTTTATTATATCTTTCTGCAATTTAGCCATATCCTCAGTCATAGCTTTGATTTTAGTCCCAATATTGATACGTTCGACATTAGATAAATTAACATCTCGTAATTGGGTTTTCATTTCTTCGAGTTCGGCCCTGACAGGAGCAGTTGTCAGATTAAAAGAGTTTTGTCTCTCAAACAATTCATCTAACATTTTTGATATTTCTTTCCCAACTTCGTACGCATTGACCATTCCATCAATGAAATTAGTAAAGTCCATTGTAGCAAATGCAACCTTTGCATACTCTAAAGCTTCGTTAACTCCATCCATAGTTGCTTTAAATTCTACACCTGTAGCCTTGTTGGATAACATCAGATCTTTCCATGTAGAGAACACTCCTTCAACAGTTTTATATCCGGCAACAATAGCAGCCCAATACTTATTAACTCCTGATGTAAACTCAGCAAATATATTTTGAGTCTCGGACGAACCTTTATTTAGTTCACCCATTCGACCACGAACTTCTGTTAATCTTTTTTCAAGTTCGGCATAGGCTGCTGGATCAGTAGACTCTGAAGTTTTGCGAAGTTGGGATTCAAGTTCTTTGGCTCTTTGGGATAATTGATCCATTGTCATATCCTCCACCTTCATTGTACGAATAATTTCTTCCGCTTTTCGATTATAATTCTCTATAGCTTTTTCATTTGCACTGATCTGACTTCGTAGGTCATTTGCATCATCCGCTACTTGAATAAATGCTTTTCGCAGTCGTTCGTATTTCTCGGACGATGTATCTCCCGATGCACTTAGTTTCGCCATCTGTTTTTGAAGGCTATCCATATCCTTTTCTACGACTTTCAGCTCAGCTCCAAGTTTTTTATTCGTATTGGTAAGGTCTTGGGATTTGGAAGATACATTCACAATCTCAGACTGAAGTCCTTTTGCATCAAGACTCAGGATCCACCGTATTTCATCAGGTTGTAATTTCTTTGCCATAACTATCTACCTTTAGCTTTTTCATAAGCTGATCCATTAATCCCTGTACTATCTTTCTTGCTAGAGCTTTCTATTGAGGCAAATGCTTCACGAAGGGCATCACCTATTTTATCAGATATTTCTTTGCCATATCTAAATCTAATGTTGATCAAAGCATTATTATATAATATACCCCATATTTGTCGATTATAAACACGTAAATCAGCTTTACGTCTCATATCTAGGAAGCGAATATATAAAGGGTAATTGGCTACCACTGTGAATTTTTCACCTGCAGACTGAATAATAAAATCAGGATTTGCCAAAGCATCTTCTAATATTCCGCTACGTTTTTTTACACCTTTTTCTCTTTCAACTTTTTTCAAATCCTTTCCCTCGTACCATATTCTTTCGCTCACAATGAGTTGCTGTGCTTTATATATACTGCGAAGGTCGTGTTCTAGTTGATCTCTAATAAAATTGGATTTATTTAAATTCTCATTTCTTAGTATCATAGCTCTATAATTTTACTTGATACAAAAAAAGCTCACCGGAGTGAGCTTCTAAAGGACAAAGAATATAAGAAAATTACACACGAGAGAATCTTTCTATCATTTCTAACAATCCGGCAGCACGCAGTCCGGTAAGGTTTTCCAACAGTTTAGTTTCAGTATGAAAATTGATTTCTATAGTAAGTAGTTCCTGCTGGGTGGATCCTGCGAATATCTCTTTTATAATTGCTATAAGTCCAGAAGGTATGGCCGAATTACTCCATCCTTGGATATCGAGAACACCTTCATGGAATGAAGGATAAAAGAATGTTTTGCTACTGCAGGAAGTAATGCGTGTAGCCGGCACTTTTATATGTTCGGGCATCTCCGGTAGTTCGGATCCGGAGTCGATAAGATATTGAAATCGTTCTTGCCAGGATCCTAACGAATTGAACATATCTATAAATTCATTTTGTTTATCCTGTAGTGTCATTGCATATTGGTTACTGAGTGATCGAAAATAGCCATCCAACCGGATCGGTCATAAAATAATATTGGCTGAATGGGTACAATTTCGGCTGGAAAACTGATCAGCTCCCGAGTACCACAAAATTCAAGATCAGTCTGATCAGCTTCCATCTGATCTAAAATTGTGCATAGAACATTATACATACGGTTCATCAACAGCGCTTCATTCAAGTTATCATTGTTAGCCATCGAGTAAGGGAATGCTACTGCAACAGCCAATTTCTGACTGACTCCTAGAGGTTTGGTCGGATCATAGGAAAATGCACCATATTCGACAAACAAAGATATTTTCTCTACATTTCTCAATCGGTCCGATACAAACTTCTCATTAGTCGAATACACAAACATATCTATATCGTCAATTACATAATCATCCGGTTGATTGAGAATATCCGCTTCAATTTCAGCATAACCGGGATCTTGGGATCCTTCGGGATTAACAAGCATAGCTTGGAGTATATCTTTACTTACAAACTTGGAGAAGTACTTAAATAGGGTAATTATAATATCCATCTGATTCATAGTAAATTATTTATGTCGTTTATACTCAGTTTTGTATTTTGGGCAAGATCTTCTACTGTTGCTCCTTTTGCAACAGCTTCGCTTAGATTATCTTTAAGTATCTGCAGCTGGGCATCAAAAAAATCATTCAGATCCTTATCATATAAGTTGTAGCCGTTCTTAGCAGTCATAAGTACTACTCCATTCATCCCCAGAGTTATTTTTTCGCTGTCTTCATCGTCGGATCCGGAAGAACTGAACAGTACGGAATAGGATGGATGAGACATATAAAATTCTATTATTCCGGAAAACCAATAGATAATACCGAATTTAAGAGCCGGATCAAGTGAAGTAATACGATCTGCATGCTCACTAACTAAGTTTTCTTTATATTCATTAGTACCTGGATAGAGAATAGAGATAATACGGTTCATACATTTTTCTTTGCTGACAGGAGCCGGATCATTTATATAACCCGAATAAAGGTCAAAGCAGTCGGAAAACTCTTTAGGTGTTATATTCGTAAAAGGAGCAATATCACGAACAAATTTACGACCGGTATACTTTTTCCCTTGGAGCTTTATATAGGGTATAGGATTCTTAATAAATACACGATTAAACAGCAATTTATGTCGTTCTATTTTAAAGGCAAAATCAATATGTTCTGACAATCTGTACAGATTAAAAATAAGTATATCTTTATCCGGACTTGTGGGTTTATGGTAGTGGATCCAGACTTTAAAATAGGCGGAAAACCGAATTTTACCCAATTTAATATAATACCAAAGAGCCACAAACAGATAACTGAACTTATATAGTAAGTACTTCAATACAAATAAGAGTTTACCTGATCCGGGACAGTATCCTGTTACTTCTTTCAGCATTTCGATCCTGAATACTTGCGGATCTAGTTGCCTTTCAATAAGTGATTTTAATTTACCGAAGGCAAATAATCTTTGTTTGAAGGTAAGATCTTCCCAACTAACCGGTAGCTCGAGTGTTCCTTTATTTAATGGTATTGTTTTCATCCGAAATAGAATTTATCACGATCAGTAATATTACGTTCGCCAATCACCGGACGGTTTGACATTGTTGTTTTTCCTGCTTTCACATCCTGCTTTTTTAATTCCAGATCCCAGGCTGTCCAATAAGTAATAGCTTTGGCTTCGAATGTTTTTGCAACACGCTCCCTGATATAATCGTCGGCTTTTGCATTATGATTTTTACCCATCTCGTTACTGATATCCCTTCGTATAGGTTCGGGAAGACTCATATAAGCTAAACGAGTGCATGCACGTGCCATTACATCATAACATAGGGCCCTGGTATTAAATTTATTTTTCTCCGGAACTTTCTCTCTGGAGAGAATACATTCTTCCCAAACTTCACGGATAAGCCATCGGGCCACAATTATAAAGTATTCGTCCGATACACCCACCCAACGTTGAAAATCGGTCACGTCAATAGGAATCTCAGACATTTCTTCATTTCCTTTCCAGTCCTCAAATTTGGCTTTATTGTCATTCAGAAGCCTAAGCAACTGATTCATCCAAAACCAACCGGTAGTGATCAGATTATTATTGAGAGCATCTTCCTGATACTTGTAGATTGTTGTTTCGTCTTCATTCTTTTTTACGGTCACACCATCATTTCCTATGCGAGTAATCAGGAAGATCAGATGTTCATAAATTCCGAAGTGAAGCATGGCTCTCTGTAGATAGTCTTTTGCTTTATCCTGCAGGTCCTGATCTGAAGATGCATTACCGCCACATATTTTATCATACAATTTTTGTGACAAAATTCCGGCACAAGTAACAGCAACCTTACAAAGCGAACTTTCTATATTGTCGTATTCAAGAGTGATATTTACACCCGATATACGGGGTTTCATCTCTCTGGCGAATGTGGCTTTTTCGAATGGTAGTTTCATCTCAGTTAATTATAATGTTATTACTAAAAGCTTGAGTCCTAATTTGGATCGGCCGTAGCCACACCTGCAGCACGTTCTCCGGGTGTTGTCTCTTGTAACTTAGAAGGAATATCAATCCAAAATCCGACTATAATACCTTCTTTTTTTGCATGAGGAAAATTGATATGTATGGCCCGGTTGAGTTCCTTGAGAATAAAGTACTCGTCAAGTGTTAAGGTCATCACATACATCAGGTAATTATACCACACTTCGTTTCCCGACTTGCTGGTAAGTCCGGAGTTATCGACATTGGTTATAGAGGCTGATATACCTAAGCTCATTAGAATACTCTTTATTGAGCTTTCGTCATATTTATCTACAGCATCAAAAAACTCTTTGAACTTTCCGGGAAAGTCTTTAAACTCCCAACCTTCTTCACCCCATTTGAGTGTAGCGTATAATTTGCCCTGGTTTTTTCCTTCACCCGTCATTACTTCGGTAATTTTACGAAGCTCGGCACTGATCAGCTCGTCCATCATTCCTTCGATGAAGCGGAAAGGCTTTCCATCGTCATCAACTAGCTTAACACCACGGTATTGGCTTTGAATAGGAGTATCTTCATCTCCCTGAATATTACTCTCACAAATACTTTGTAATATTTCTTTGTGATGTTCATACCAGGTTCCGGGGATAATAGCGTGTACATGATTATTTAGAGCATTTTTAAGATAACTGTTCCGGTACATGGGAGCCAGTTTACAGGCCTTCAGGTATTCTTGCAATCCGGCAAACCAATCATTAAAGGCATAGGTCCACTTAGTAAATGTTTTGTCTGAATTGAATGCTATTGCAGAAGGAAACTTGAACGGTTCTTTCGGTGAAAAGCGATTGTAGACATCATAGTCTGTTCCAGATATGTTCATCCAGTCACCGACAATCACGTATTTGCAGTCTTCGTTTTTAATACGCTGATTGTGCTTTATATTAGTAGCAGCAAGACGAGCTTCATCAGATCCTACATAAGTAAGAGCCTCAATCGGAATCAAACCACCGGTACGCCTCGATCGTGTAAAGTGATATTTAGATACGCAGGTTTTTACATGGTAAAAATCGTTTATTATATTCTTCAGGTACTCCCAACAATGAGGATATCCTCTTTCTTCCCAACTATCGAGCCAGTCTTGTATTGCTTTATCTTCGTATGGGATCCGAACACGTTTTTGGTCAGCACCTTCACCAACTACCGTTTCTTTATACAATCGAGGCCCTTTACCGAAGATAAACTTAACTAGCTTATTTATAACTGTTGGCAACAATTTATTTTCGCTAATCCCTGCATATACTTCTTGAGGATATAGGTTGTGGCCTTCCCCCCAGAGAGGTACGGTAAATCCGGATAGGTTGAGTGTCATCCGGTCGCTGATATACCTGGAATAAATATTCCGGGACTGGGCAAAACTTATATTTTCACGATCACCTATTCCTTGTATTTCGAAGGTTACAACTCCGACATCGGGATTACTGGCATAGCCTCTGTTACCATTTATAACTTCGACTTTTGTCCGGCAGTCTTTACCCCCTTTTATTTTTCTTCTATTACTCATGAGAACCATTTTACTTCATACCATGTATTGTGTGGAGGAAAACAAACCGCTCGGATCAACCATTTGAAACATTGACGAGGTTCGTCACTGGGTACATCGGAAAAGTACAAATAATGATCGCTGTCTACCTGAAGGCCTTCACTACTGCGAGCCGGACGCAAACGGCATTCCAGATAAATATCTACAAACCCCGATTTTTCGGGACGATTAAGATCGCATGTGATGAATTTAATACCGAATGTAGCTTTAGGTGACAGCTTGAGTCTACGCATACGCTCTATAGCTTCCGGACCGGTAATTGTTTTCTCATATTCCATGATACAAAAAAAGCCCACCGGAGTGAGCTTCTAAAGGACAAAGAAAGTATGTTCAATCTACAATACGAGAATCAGGCTCCAGCCATTTCTTAATTGTTGAATAACTCTCATTAATTGTGATACCTTCTATATTTCCAGACAAAAAACGGATTAGGCATTGCTCCGTATTTCCTTCAACTCTTTCTATAGTTTGAATCGCATCTACATTAATTATGAATAATTTTTCTCTATCTACCTTAACTTCAATAAATTTAGCCATACTTGTTATGAGGATTTAATTAATAATATCAGAGCAATATACTAAAATAAAAAAGACCGAACAATCACTGCTCAGTCTTTTCAACCAATAAAATAATTCTTTCGAATTAAGTTTTTACTGATTTTTTTTATAAGTTAAAAAAACCACCATGTTTTTTTTGTATCATTTGGGTTCCATAAATCCATAAAAGTAGATGGGATATTAAAGGTTTTATTTATTGGCTTAGGGACTTTTAAACCATAATACCTTTTTGTTAGGACTAAATTTGTCATAGGTTCTTTTATACGATATGGCCCTGTTGTAAAGCCATAGTCTGTAGTGTTTTCAATTTCCCATAGTTGATTGGATGAACCTGAGTAATTTTGTAAAGATATATTGTCTACACCTAAGAATGGATCAGTTTGCGGGGTTCGAGTTAAATATCCATTATTTCCCTTAATTCTATAATATTTCCCTTCCGGATAAAAAGTCCATTTGTAGCTTACACCTCCCATTAGTATTTTACCTTTAACACTCATCCCATCAAAGTTTCCGTCTCCATGATACAGAGCGAGACCATCCTGATTCATCAACGTTTTTGACTCATAATCAAATGAAGTTTTTGTTGATTCTACAACTTTCTTTTCTTCAGCATAAGCAATTAAGGCATTTTCGACTTCTTTTTTCTTTTGAGGATTATCAAAAATAAATTCACTTAGAGGGTAAATTTTAGTATTAGGGTTTCCAATTCCTATAATCTGTTCTGTTGATGTTGTTACACTATTTAGCCATTCGGTATAACTAAAAGAAAGATTATCAATAGCTCCGGTAAAAGGGTCAAAAGAAAGCTTGTCAGCATCTAGAGCTTTGTCCCCACCAATAACCCAAACTAATATTTCCATATCTTTATGCGTGTTCACTGTTGTTACTTTATTAAATGTTCCTCCATTTAATTTGACAGCTTTGTATGTAATATCTGTTTCGCTTTTGAAGGAATCGCTATTCGTTGATGACGATAATTTTCCATAGAATAGCATGCGACTAGATCCTCCTAATAAAATGTCAGTAAGAACATGAGTTCCGTATTTTCTAACCAATTCCATTCCACTTTTTGTATTAACATCATAGGTAAACGTACTTGATAGATATTTTTTTAAATATGTAGGATTTGTTTGTGAAAATTGAATTTTACGAGTTGCTTTTTTTGCCACCATTTCATAATAGCAGTGATTTGCTGTAATCTTTTTGTTACTTTCAATATCAATTTTTAAACTTCCAGTAAATAGTGGTAATATTTTAGATGCTTCGCCTATAGGACCAATAGTTACATCCAAATTTTTTGTTAAATCATTTTGGTAGTCTGAAAAATTATTTCCCCACCTTTTTTTTTCATTAATCTGGTTTGGCAATAAATCTGTATAAATAATATTTTGTTTATCTCCTTCAAGAAAGGCTTTAGTATCAATTACTGGTAGCCGTGCATGTAATGTCCCAATAAAATCAGATTGAGTACAATCGTAGCCATAACCAAGTACATCATAAATGCCATCTCCTCCAGATCTTAATGATGAAAGTTTAGCTTCTACTTCTTGATCAAGTAGCAGAGATTCGTTAGAACATGAAAAAAGTCCTAATAAACAAAATAAAAATAAATGTTTCAGTTTCATAAAAGTTTTATTTGTGGTTAATATTATTGCAAATGTATGTTAATTTAGAGTGGTTGTTTATAATAAAAACCTCATATAATTCTAATAATGTTAAATATTGACACCTCTAATAAAAAAAGCATCGGACAAGGAGTCCGATGCTTGGTGTAAACAATGTTCTTTGATTACTCAAAGAGATAAAAATCATTTAAATTCAACAGCTATCATTTCTTTACCTAAGTCATGAATAGCTTTTTCCACTTTTTTAGTCTGATCTTCAGATGCAAATGCTTTTCTTGTTTTGTATTCTAATTAATTTTATGGGTTATAAATATATCCATCTATGCCACCATATTGTTCATTCCATTTGCTTATAGCATAATCAACCTCTGCTTTTGTAAATGCGTACCAGGTATCACCAGTATTCCTACTCCTTAGTCGATGCATTGGACTGGTATTAGGTTCTGAATTTACTAAGACGTAAGCTATAATGCCTCCATATATATCATTCCATTTGCTGACTGCATAATCAGCTTCTGCTTTTGTATACACATACCAGGTATCACCAGTATTCCTACTTTTTAATTGATACATTGGTTTGGTATTAGGATCAGGATTTGCTAAGACATAACCTACAATACCACCATATTGCTCATTCCATTTGCTGACTGCATAATCAACTTCAGCTTTAGTAAACACATACCAAGTATCACCAGTTTTCCTGCTTTTTAATTGATGCATTGGTTTAACTTCAACAACTTTCAATTTTTTACTTGCGATATATCTCTGAACTGCATCTTTAATTTGTGCTTTTTTAGTAGGATCAGTAATGAAATGGTATATCGGGTAAGTAGCATTCCAATTTAGTTCTACTAATTTCGAATTTTTATCATCTACTGATTTTGCCCATTCAGTCTTATTAAGTGTGATAGAAGAAGCATTCCCTGGGCTAAGAGTTATTGTATGACCATTATTTGTACCTCCCACAGTTATAATATTACAAGACCAATTTACATTTTTTTGATTTAATGTTGTAGTTTCTGTTGTTGTTGTTGATCCTCCCAAACTTAATCCAACTACACCTAAATTTACTTTTAGACCAGCCTCTACTGTTTTACTTTTAGTCGAAGACGACGTTTCTTCTATTATTGAAGAATTATAAACAGCTTTGTAGAATCCTCCAATTGTAATATCTGTCATTACATGTGTCCCATATTTTATCACTATCTGATCAGCAGTTAAAGACTTTAAATCTTCAGTAAACTGCTGATGCAAGTATTTAGATAGATCTAGGGGAGACGAATCTACGAATAAATGTCTGTGTTTTTTTAATAAATCAGCTCTTGCGAAGGAAAATTTTGAAGAATAAGAATAATTTGAAGTTGAGTTTTTTGTTACTGATCCCGAAAAGAAGGCAGTTTCACTATCTTTCGCTCTACTATCATCAGGAAATGCAGCAACAGAACCATTGAAATTAGTCTTCTTCATAATATCCTTAGTCATTGCTGTCGCATTTTCACCCAGATAAGTGTTGTCTGTAATTATCGCAACTAATGGGTTGTCAAACTTGTACATATTTCCAGCATCTAAAAAAGCTTTAATATTGACAACTTGTCTTTTGACAGCAGTCTCTCCCATGTATTCGTCTGTGATATCATACCCATAGCCAAGTACATCATAAATGCCATCACCTGCGGTTCTTAAGGTTAAATTACTAACTTCAGAATCATCTTGGTTATTTAACAATCTGTCTTCTGAACACGAGAATAATCCCAGAATAAAAATTAAAAATAAATAGTTTTTTTTCATGTTTTTCATGTTTTTAAAAATGTAAATTTAAGTTAAGGTAGTGAAATATCATATAATAAAAATATAATAAAAATATATGAATGTGTTAAATTTTTTATGCGAAGAGGTTTTTTATTGTCAATTATCTGAGGTTGGAAGTAGATATTTATAATTACCCGTTGAATATAAAGTGTTGTTAAGGAAAACAGTCTGTGAAAATAAATAAATCGAACAACCTTTGCTCAGTCTTTTCAACCAATAAAAAAGCATCGGACAATCTGCCCGATGCTTGGTGTAAACAATGTTCTTTGATCACTCAAAGAGATAAAAAATCATTTAAATTCAACAGCCATCATTTCTTTACCTAAGTCATGAATAGCTTTTTCTACTTTTTTAGTCTGATCTTCAGATGCAAATGCTTTCTTTGTTTTGTATTGACGAAGCAGTGATTCATTAATTCCGGCTCTTTTTGCAATCTTCGAAACTATTAAGTAATCAAAGTCTTCAAAGAATGAAGGAATATCATATTTATAATCAAATTGTGGATTATCCAGTTCTTTAGGTATTGGTTTTCCTTCATCCGTATACATACTTAGTAATAATGACAGAGCTTCCATCATATCCGCTTTAGCAGCTTCCACTGAATCACCCATGCCGTTCAGTCCATGATCTTTTAAGTTAGTCACGTAGATTCCGTAACCATCTTTTCCTTTTTCAATAATAGCATTCAGTTTCATAATCTTTTCTATATAGATTAAAATTGCAAACAAATGGCAGGTCTTATTTAAGACCTGCGCTCTTTTCGATGCTTCTTTGAGTACCGATTGGAACTTCCTGACTCATGTGCCTACTTACCGGAAACTTCAAAGAAGTTATCGGACTGTAGTAGATGTCATGATTCGATCCGTTCCTGGTGATGTAGCAACCGATTGACTCGATTCTACGTCTTAGTTCAGATACTTTCATAATTCAAAGAACATTTGTTTACAATGCAAATATAACGTTTTTGTTATAATTGTACAAATATTCGTATAACAATTATGTTATAAATATCTATTTTTTTGCAGTATAAGTTCCTGCACCTTGAGGTTTGGGTCGTCGACGATCTGAAGCCGGAAGCAGATAATTGAATTTACCCCAAAGTAAATACAACAGAGCCGACGACAATTGAGTAGAAAAATAAGGTTGATCCTCATAGTCTAATTCTTTTTCACTGCTCTTATCCAGCTCTATTTTCCCTTCTGTTTTCTTTAAGGGTGAATGGTTAATGGAACTTACTAATGGCTCACACTCATTCCGGTCTATCAGAATATCAGGACGATTACCTTCATTTGTTCCGAAAAGAATATTCAGTAATCTATAGTGTTGGCTATAAAAAATAGTTTCTTGCCCTTTGCTCAGAAGGTGGACAGTCCATTTCTTCTTTCGCAAACTTATGGCTAATAAGTTGGCATCCGTATCATTTAAAGTTCCGGATAAAGGATAGTATTTTCGGTAGTCAGGTTCTTTTTGATTTGCAGCCCGGTCATAATACAAGAATAGCTCCTTTCGCTTATGATTTTTAAAATAGGAGTCAATCATATCAGCAAGTTCTTCGTGCTGGTTCGGATGAATAGCCCAGAGCTGTTTTATAATTCGGAATTCTTTTTTTGATTTTATTTCCTGGCCAAATACCACACTGGAGAATGGTCCGGGATCGTATCCTCCGAACAACGGTTGATTTGGATTACAATATTTTAGGTTTTTACTAGTAAATTCGATCTTCGAATCAACAGATTGTTTATCAATATCATTGTATACATAACCATCATCAAAGAGATGTTGTTTTCCGAATTTTCCGAAAAACATATCTTTCACCTTATATTTACGGACTGACAGGATTGAGGTATTTAGTTTATCAGGATCCTTTATCGATTTAATCTGATTTTTAATATACTCCACACCCAGTATCTTAATGTTGGAGAATGATGACGCTCGCAGATATAACGTTTGTCCACGTCTGGCTTCGTTAAGTCTTGGAGTCCATCTGTCAAGAAAACGCTGTAGTTTTTGTTCATTTACAGTATCTACTTCAGCCTGTGCAACTAACAAATCGGTTAACCTTAGATCTACTTCATAAGCAATTTCCATTATATTCTTCATCAATGGCACATTCATATCGCTCTCAAATTTAGTCCACCAGTCTTCGTCTGTTTCAAAGTTAGGTGTTGATGAGAATCCGGTAATACCCATAAAATAATGAGAATGTCCGAACTTAGACCGGTCGGCACGAAGTGCCGGGATAATACGCTCCAGGAATTTCTTCTCCGGGATCCGGATCATTTCATCAATAAATAAGTGAGCGGCATTAAGTCCTAACATCGACTCAGGGCGGTCACATGAAACAAATTTAATAACAGTACCATTGACGAATGAAACTGTATGTTTCCAATCAGTAATAGTTTCTATTAGAGTTCTACTCCAATTGGGATTTCTCGAAGTGGGTACGCCAAAGTGTTCCGGAGGCTTTTTCCCAAATTCAAAATATGCACCTCTTTTATAGTTCTCAAGAAAATACTCCAGAATACCAGGAAGAATATTATCAATAATACTTTTATAAGTTGAAGCTCCTAAAACAAGTAAAGATCCGGGCATATCGTTTTGGACTCTATCGATACGAGGTGCAAGCATGTGAGTAGTCTTACCGGATCCACGACCAACTTCACCGAACAAGAAGGTTGGATCCAGTAACTTTACAATAATTTGAACTATCGACAGGTATACCTGAAGGAACAGTTCTTTACTATATTTACGAATCTTCATTTACGTCTTTATAATCTACTGTTTCTATATTCAATTCATTAGCTACTTCATCCAGTAACCGGTCTTTTTCCGACTGCGAAATATCCCGAGATTTAATAATAGTCTGAGCTTCTTCCCAGGCTTTTAGAATTCCTTTAGGTGAACTTACTCCCATACGTTTAAGAGTGATATCTGCAGATACAATCTGAGGCTTGAAGGAGATAAGTTTAGGATCAATCACATTTGCCGATGCTTCAATACGCCAGTTACGTGCTTTTGTCCAACATCGGTCCACCTGTCCAAAATCGTGAGCCACCAAGCATATATCAGCTAGTTTCATCATTTGATCTGCGAAGTAATTGTTCCATGCCGGGGAGGTAACACTGCAGTCTGAATTAAAAAAGTTTATAGCGTCATAAATCCTACTTTTACAAGTTGGGATCGATAGGTGTGGATATGTTATTCGTAGTTTATTGGCACACTCACTTACTGAACGATATTTTCTATGTAAGTTCGAAGCTTCATTCAATTCTAGAATATAATCAGCTAAGGCCGGGGATATCCCGACCTTTTTAGCATCTCGAACTTCAAGAAAGCGTTCTACGATTTCTACAGGTAAACGTTGTAGATTTTCTAACATAGTTTGATGATTTATAAGTTGAAATTTTTATAGATCTCTGTATCTATTCTTTGTGTTCGCTGTCGAGCATTCAATTTTTCATTGGCATCCATATTGCTGCTTTTACCCTGATCAAATAGAGCCTTATCCATTGCATATTGTCCGGATGCTTTTCCCTGATGATATGCTTTATAGATTTCATGATCCGGATTATTAAAGTCCTGAGTAAACTGTTTTGGATCTTCAGGCTCTACTAGAAAGATTATTTCATGTGCAGGGTATTTGAGAATGCCAAAGGCTTTGACTTTTTCGATGAATCCATTATCGTATTTCATAAGCTTTTAGTTCTTCTTTAGTTAGTAGTATTCCGTTTTTCTTTACTACAATTGGCTTTCCTGCATTACGACAATAGCGGATATATCGGCGAACATTCAAGTCACAATAGCCGGGAGAAAGATCGACAACATAGGCTATTCTTTCAGTTTGATCAGCTGCTATGATAGTAGTACCGGATCCGGAGAATGTATCTAGTATAATGTGTCCGATCAAGCTACAGTCCATCATTGCATCGGCAACAAGCTTGATGGGTTTGGGAGTTGGATGATCTTTGGTACTTACGTCTGCAGACTTATTAAAAGAGCTGGCTCCCGGATAATCCCACACATTGGTTCGGTATCTTCCTGTCTGGCCTAGCATGAAATTGTTTACATTGCGTTCACGACCACTTTTAAAAACAAATACCAATTCATGACCTGATTCGTATCCATGTTGTTCGATCGTATCAATTCTCGCATTTAATAATTCTTCAGGGATATCCTCATTATTCTGGTATTGGAATACAAGCTCATGTTTAGAACGGTAGAAAGTTCCCATACCACCATTGTTCTTATTCCATACTATCATGTTTTTGAACTCAGTATATACTTGCCCAGCTGTCGCTATTTCTAGAACATGCTTCCAGTCCATACATACAAAATGAATAGAACCCTTATTCGAGTATCGTATGTGATTCAGAAATACTTTCTTGAGGAACTCTGTAAATTGTAGTGTTGTCATCTCACCGGCTCCCATTACAAATGTTTGCGACTCATTCTTCCCAAATCCGGAGAATTGTGCCGGAGCCAGATTATATGGAGGATCGGTGAATATCATATGAGCGAACAGTCCTGCCATCAAGCGACCGATAGCATTCACATCGGTACTGTCAGCACATATAACCTTATGTGGTCCTAACTCGTATAGGTCATCTAATTGTGTGATCGGATTCTTTGGAGGCAAATCGTTGAATTCATCTTCAATGATTATACGCTCTGAATCTTTCTTTTGTGTTACCTGTTCAGCTGAAGGGAGAGCAGCATCTAAAGATGGTAGGTCCATGATGATATCCTTGTAGATATCTCCGAAGTGTTGTTCTAGTTTAGGCAGGTCCCATTTGCCGGCATGAGTATTTGATAAGAGCATATATCTTTTAAGCTCGTCTTCAGTAAGCATCCGGCTTGGTACACGTACATCTATCTCAAGGTCTAGTTGTCCACGTTCAATGTAGTATTCTAATCTACGATGACCGGCTATAAGAGTGTTGTCAAGGTTGATCACTGGTGTATCTACCAGGTTGAATTCACTCATGCTTTCCTCGAGTACTCTTTGACCATCATCATCTCTTACCCTGGGGTTGTAGTCTGAAGGTATAAGATCACGTACTATTCGTTGCTCAGTCTTCCAATATAGTTGGCTCATATTGTCTCAATAATTGATTCGAAACAAAGCTATTCTAGGAGTGTCGAACAATAAAGGACAGATCAATCGAACAGTTTCTGATCAGCATCGGATGATTTATGAGCGTCCAAATTATAGATATTTTCCTCTCAAATATACTGGGTGCAAAGCATTGATATATAATGTCTTGATCATATATCATGAAAGTAAGGTCTATTTGTATTACGAGCCTTAGACTCAGCGGCACGAGCTTAAACGACACACATATTTTTTTTAAAAATTGAAAAAAACATCTTATTGCTGATTATCAGATGTATAAATATGTTTTGAATATCAAATACTGAAAATCGAGTGGTTTATGAGATAAAAGGAATGTTTTATACAAAAAATAAGCCTTTAAAATAAAGGCTTAAAAAGTTCTGATATTTTGAATATATATTTATTCCGATTCGTTTTTTTCTTCGAGTTTTTTGCGGCGAACATCACCGGAACTAAGAGCCGTTTTGTAGGATATAATTACTCTGTTATTTACATAGTTGAATTTGCCAAAATCAAACTTTACTAATTTGGATCGGCTAGCTCCGAGATCAATATTTGTGTTGTCTTCTATCAGGGCAACTAAAGAGGTGTAGGTCTTAATCACTAAAGGCTTTTGCAAAATCAATATATATACTTTCTTCATTTTTTTTATTAAAATGCTAATATAATATATTATAATGCCATTTTTAATATTTTATAAAAAAAATAAACCTATAATGAGTTTTATTCACTTATTAGTTTTTTCATAATTTGAAGCTTTAATTCGGCTCTCATTAAATTATCTTGCCATGAAAGGTGTTGATCTCTGTCTTTATACTTTTTCTTGTTTAGATCGCTCTTAATGCGTCTGATATTTTGAATTGTATTGGTTATTTCATTTAGAAAAGCATCCGGATTAGAAGCGAGTAGCTCTTTGAGGTTGTTATTTTGTGATTGGGAATAATTTATTTGTATTGCTATCGGATGTATATACTCGAATTGCTTTTTATCATTGTAGCTCTGCAGCTCGCTATGTGCCTGTTGATTTCGTATAGCATTGCGAACCATTTCTTCGGCCATGTCAGGATGGTTGTCTAATAAAACGTCAATCTCTTGCATACGATGGTAAGTTTTTACACGATCGTCATACAAGAGAATGCACAATTGGATATGGGGATCAGAATTGTTATTCCAATCTATTTTGGGGAATTCTTCGCTTTTGCTTCTTTTTTTTTATCAGTTCCTTCAACGACGACAGGATCCTGAGCTTTCTCCTGATTGGTTTGTTCTGACTTGGGAGTTCCTTCAACGACGACAGGATCCTGAGCTTTCTCCTGGTTGGTTTGTTCTGCCTTGGTAGTTTCTTCAACGACGACAGGATCCTGAGCTTTCTCCTGGTTGGTTTGTTCTGCCTTGGTAGTTTCTTCAACGATAACAGGATCCGGAGCTTTCTCCTGATTGGTTTGTTCTCCCTTGGTAGTTCCTTCAACGACGACAGGATCTTGTTTCTCTGTTATTCTTGAAGACAATATCTTTGCAAATAAATCGATGAGTTCATCGTCCGATTTAAAGGATAAAAATTCGATATAGGCATCACCCATCGCTTCGAGATCATCTTCATCAACACCTATTGTATTTAATAGAAAATCTTTTGTTTCTTCGATCGTTTTTCGTTCGGGTTGTACAATAATCTCTTTTTCTCTGTTTGCAAGTATTTCCTCTGGAGTGACCTTATCTAAAAGTATAGATAGCATTTGTCCTACGAGTTTCGATTTATTGTAATCTGAAACTCTAGTGAGCTGATTGTTTAACTTATGACCTGGACACTCTTTTTTAAATAGCTCGAGATCCTTATCGAAAAACTTTGCGTCACTATGTTTAACGACAAAGTTGTTTTTTTGTGGAAACGTTAATTTACTCATATTATGGCTATATTAAATAAAAGCCACCGAAGTGGCTCTATATGATTAGTATTATATTTTAAGCTCTGAATATTTCGAAGAAAGCATACCCTGAGCCTGTTTTAGTTATAATGAAGCTGATCCGGCTACCTGCTGTGGCAACAAAGTCAAGTCCCCGGTTCAATATAAAACTATCAGAAGGAATGATTTTAGTTGAATTGGTGTTTCCTGCTCCTATTATCTCAATAATACGGCCTGTATCAGAATCTGTTACATTGGTGATATTACTCAATATAGTTGTTAATGTATTTGCGGATAGCTGATATTGGAAATTATCAGTTAAAGCGAATGTAGCAGCATCAGCAGCTATAATATCGGCTTCAGCCAAAGGTAGTGGTCCTTCGTAAAAATAAATTGGATTAGGACATTCTCCCCCTGTAAAGGTTGAAGCAATACCGGATATACCTCCATCTAAGTCTCCAATTGCTGTATAAGCAAATTTTAAACCTCCTGAACATGGATCTCCGGCAATAAATCTTTTTCCATCCGAACATCTTTCGTAAACAACAACAAAGTCTTCTCCGACATTATCATATGCCCAGGCAAGAGTTTCTTCAGAAATACCCTCTATTGTAGGTGATAAGGTTATAACTCCATTAAAAGGAGATTCACCCGGAGCAACATTAGGTTTGATTGTATTGACCTTGCTATCTATAAATTTAAAAACTTCACCGGGTAAAAGAACATTTGACATTATTCTCACACCCATAGGTTTGGGGTAATCTTCCACTGCTACAGACTGCATCTTTGCCACATACATCCTATACTTCAATGCTCCTAGTTTTGAGCTTCTATCTTGCTTCTTTAAATTATTCAATTGCATAATTTTACTTTTTAAATTTGTTGGTAATGAATATAACCGGAGCTGTAACTCCGGTTATATTTGAAAACTAAATACTAAGAAACACGACGTGAGAGTTCAAGGAAATTACCGGAAGGACGAGACAGTGTCACCATTTCACCTTCTATTTCTTCTTCGTAATCTTCCCATTCAGGGTACAGCTCAATAAAATCATCTATGGCAGTTGGAACAAAATCTTCTTTGATTTTGAACTTTCCTTCTTTTTTTACAGTTGTAGCATTTTCGAGGCTTCCACAAACAATCCGAATAACCACATCGCCTTTGAATTTTATGATATTGGATATATTGGTAGCAGTTGTATTTGCTCCTGTTTCGAATAACGAATTAAGCCTTGCATCTACAGTTGTTTCGTCAGCATCTAAAGTGGTTGCTGGGAAGTTGGTGAAGATCCACTGATTTTCATATTCGGTAGCAATCAGTTCTTCCAAAGTTTTATATTGAATTCCTGCTTGTTGAAGTCCGGATCCTTCCTTCCAACGTGACATAACTCCCATCTCCTCCCAATCACGTTCAAAATAGAAGTCGAGCATTTCGAAGGGTTTGTCTTCATGATTTTCCACGTTACCGGGCGTAGTGATCCACACTTTGTAGTTATTAATGGGCATATTTGGAACCCACTTGATATTGGCATCAACATCGTTGATCATACCGGCTGTTACACCTCCAAAATCAGTATCTCTACCATATTTTTCACGGAAGTTACGTATGTATAAAGGGCGATGTTTTAGATTGGCATTCATCTCGTACCCTTCGATTGAAGGTAACAATTGAGTGTGAAAATCCCAGAAATTCTCAAAATAATCTACAATAGTAGAATCGTTATAAGTCCGGTAGTTTTTGTTAGGATAGACTTTTAATCCATCTTCAACCAACTGTATTGCTCTCAAACCACCATTTGCAGCAAACATAGCAGGGTTAGCAACTACTTTTTGTTGTGGTGTCCTTACTCCAACGATACGCCTTTTGTTTTGCTCGTTACGCAAAATCGTACCAAAGTGTACCATAATCCACTCAATAAAAGTCCACTTGATTACATTAGACCCTTCTTTGTTAAGATATCCGATGTATTGTTTTTCAAGGAGTATCAAGTCATAAAACAAAAACTTGAACATCACATCAACAACACTGTAGATTTCAGCTGTGAAGTTTACCTGACCTTTAAATATTTTGCCTTTACGATATCCTTGAGATAACTCTCCGAAGTTAGCACCCGGTGCTATTTCTTTATTTTGAATGTTGGATCTCATCGGGAAGATATGATCCACTGTAGGTAAAGTTCTCAGGAAAGCAAGTATAAGATCAGTACGGCGAACGATGAATTCACCGGCTTGATCATATAGATGGGTATAATCTATAGCCCCAGTGCCGGCAATGAGCTTGTTAAAGTCGAGTAAACTTAACATATTACCGTCTTCCAATTCTTGTGCCCTGGCTTTTAGTTGACTGGAGAAAGATTCAAAGGCATCTTTAAACTCATTTCTTTGTTTTTTACTGATTGATGAGACTATGCCTTTCTTCGTAACAGTAAGTTCGTTAAACCAATTACCACGAGCCATCAAAGGGTTAGCAATACCGAAAAGATGTTCTGCAGTATGCGAAGTATGTCCTAAAGTTCTGGATAGTATCTGTACACCTGTAGGATCAGCTCTTACTACAGTTACCGGAGTATCCGGTTCGGGATCTTTTTCCAACGTTTCGATTTTAGCTTTCTGTTCAATTACCTTCTCTTTTAGATCGGGTACAGTTTTGGGTGCAGCTTCTCCAAACATATTGGCCAGTTCTTTCTGGTCACTCTCTGATAAGATGTTTTTGTCCGGTTCTGGATCGTCTTCATTGGCTTCTCTATCGGCCTCGAAGGTTACACCGTACTCTTTCTCATATTCTGCAAACAGTTGCTTTTGCTCGTCAGCAGTTAACTCTCCGGTTTCAAGCTTCTTTTGAAATCCGAACTTATTTATCAGAGTCTTAAGTCTTTTTTGCCATTTTTTTAACATTGAATTATTTTTTTAAGTATGAATAAAAGGATTGTTTTTCTGTATGAAGTGACTGAAGAAGCTGTACAGCTCCATCAAAATTTGTTATGTTATCAATCAATCCGTTTTGAACGGCATCGAAAGCATAGAATATTTTTCCTTCAAGAATACCTTCAACGGACAGATCGAGATTGGGACGGTTGTCTTTTAGTATATTTTGGAAATGTTGGGCAAAGGGAGTAAGACTTTCAGATATAAGCCTTTTGTCATCACCGGCTAATGCCTGTTCGTATTCAGTATTTTTGAAGGAAGATTCGGGTGGCCTCACTGTAATCTTTTTAATGCCCATACTTGAGTAATATTCTGAAAAATCGAGCATGGTCATTTGTGTACCAATGCTTCCGATTTCACACATTCTATTAGCTGCTACGATTCGGTCGCAAAAAGATGCAGCATAAATTCCACCGGAACAGCATTGTCCATCGATGAAAGCAACTGAAGGTTTAGTTCGGGTTCGTAGTGCATCTTCAATCTGTATAACTGACTGGGTAGTTCCTCCGGGTGTATTTATAAGGAGAATAGTTCCGATTATTTGATTAGATCCGTTAGCATAACGAATCATATTTGCGACATCATCAATACCTGGTACGTATCCAAACCAACTTTGATATCCATATTTATACATTGTACCGATGATGGGAATCACCGCTATCGAATTTTCTTCAAAGCTGTCATAGGGATTATCCGGATAGTCACCACCCGGAGCGATAAGACCTGCATATTTTAATTGTGGAGATTGCTGCAGTTCTATTTTTTCTCCCTTAATCATCTTGAGGCAGAACAGTTCGACGTTTTGGATCGCTGACTGTCTCAACAATAAGGGAGAAGAAGTAATTTCTGTGATTAGATTTTCAAACATTGCACGTTATTTTGTGCAATGTTAAAGGTATACAAGTGTGTTATAAAGGACTTGTTATGCCGGAGAAACGGCTTTAAAAGTAAGATTTACAAAGATTTTATCATTAGAATGTGTCAACTCTGCAGGATACTCTGTTGAACCAACAATAAAAGATCCTTTATCTGTGTAAAGCATCAAAACATAGTATTGAAGAGGAAAACGAATTAAAAAAAGTTTTTCATCATACTTGGTTGTAGCTGTTACTGTCTCAGTTATTACCATACCACCACTTTCATTCCTGGAGGAACTCTGATAGGTTGCACTTTCTTCTAATGGAATATTCATAAATGATTTTCCATTTTTCAAATTTATAGTTCCCGGATACATTTTCTCAATATCATCCCGATGGACGACTTTAAGCCTTTGGCAAATAATTGAATTCATATAGTAATAATTTGTAAATTAGATACTTCACTATTTTACCACCATTTTACCACTAAAAAAGGACAGAACGATGCACTTGGTCGGACAAATATTTATGCTTTTTTATTGTAATTCCGTCTGACTTTTCTTCGTCTAATAACCTCACGCCATCGATAAAAATCTTTTATTAGTGCATCAGCTGTTATTGATTCAATTTTATATTTATTGATAAACCAATAAACTGTATCCAGGTAGTTGATTCCATATTGTTGCTTATTTATATCCAATTCAGATCGAAGCTCTGCAAAGAACATAGTCTCGACTCGTTTCTCGATAAATGAGACGCTTCGTTCCCCCAGATAATTATACGTAGCCGGATCTTTACCCACTCTACGATCCGGAAGACCTAAAGAGACATTACCAGGAGGATCAACTTGGCAATCTTTTGGCCTTTTTATCATAAAATCCCAAATGGCATGGTATAAGTCTAGGCTATCAGGAAGACATACACAATCTTCCTCCTGGTTGAAATATTTACCATTCAAGTATTCGGCCAGATGTCCTTTTATTTCAATATTAGTTTTAACCATACTTATATATAATAAATCATTCATATAAAGGTACAAAAATATGGTGAATATTTCAACCGTGCTTCCGCTTGTAATTACTATGTTAAATAGTTGTAAAATACATATTGTACACAATAAATGCTCACCAAAGTAATTCTCCGGCAAAACAATATCTACTGGAAATTTTTGTTTTTCTGTAACCTTATACGATTTACAATACATAAAGTTGAAAATGTGCATATTAAGTAGTTTACAAAGTTTGTGTCATTAAGTCTACTCAGAGGAAACCAGTTTGTAACCGGCTGTAACCCCATAGGCTGGTTACATAGTATATAATCTTTGTAACCTTTTGTAACTTAACTTTGTAACCTTTTGTAACTATGTAACTTCTTATAGTATTAATACTTTTCTTTTTTTTCAAATATTGGTTACAGAGTTACGAAAATTTATAGGAGATTAAAGAGGGGAGGAGAAAAAGAGGAAAGCCCCGGAAAGGCGTTTAAATAGACGGGTTTTAATTATTGTTAATACCTTTGCTTATTTAGTTAAAGTGCTTACCTTAGCGGTTATATTGCCTTTGTTATACCCTTGTGTGATGTGTATGTAAAAGAGATATATGTAGAAGCTTTGTCGAGTTCGACGGTTTATTAATTAAGGCATAAAAAAGGCGATGTTCTAAAACAAACATCGCTTCTTTTTTATTCGTTTATACGGCTTCGCCGGGTTTGATAAATGAACTTTTCCGCATTGGTAGTATTGATATGAAGTGTTGTGCTTCTTGATGCGCAAAAGAGCTATGAACAGATAGTATGATACAATGGGTTAGTTTGCTTTTCCACTTTTTTGGGCTTGATTTGCTATCATTTCATTTTTAGCTATACGTGCTACTGTAGCAACGAATGTTCCTCGTATGATAGCATTAACTTCGGGTTCCTGTACACAGGCCGCCGTTAGCATTTTTAGAATACCATCCTTATCTTTGTGGCCTATCGATATGCAGGCTCGTCCTGTCTTAAGGTCAGTACATGAGCAGAAGAAGGGATATCCTTTCTCGGTGGCCAGCTGCCTTGCTTTGTGTAGTAATTCTTCTATTTCGTCCATTTTCGTCTTTGTTTTTATAATACCTTTTAATTCGAGAATGAGTTTTAAGGATCTGTAAAGAGATAACTTTTCAGGTTCCCAATTATGGAGAGCTTTAAAGTCACCCACCGGAGGATCCGGAGGAAAAACATACATTCTTAATCCGATACGATAAGCCATCCTGTACTCGTTAGCAACTTTTATTCTGGTTGGTCCTATCATGATTCAGCATGTTTATATATATCGTCCTGAAGTGATGCAATTGTTTTATGAAATAGATCTACAAATTCCGATTCGGGAACAGGAGATAATTGTTCACCATAAAACTTCAAGAATGCTGTCGTTTGCGGTTCATCACGTCTCGAAATTGAGATCTTAGATTCATTATTATAGATACTGGTAGATGTTCCATCGGGCCACAAAGCAATATATAGTACTGAGCTCGAATTACGCTTGTAGTATCTTGGGGTTTCGAAATGTTTCTTTGCCATAATTAATACATTATTTCATTACGTAATTTTGCGGTTTGGTTATTTGAGTAACTTTTGATTATTTTTTGAGGTCTCGATCAGATTGGTCCTTATGTTCTTTTGGCCTTTTTCTATCTCTTTACGGATCTGTTTTGCTTCCTTCTCTTTCCGGATTAGATCTTTATAGAATGGATTCCTGGAGAGCTTCTTTTTTAGGGTAGTTATTTCAGCTTCAACTTTGGCTAGTTGCTCCTGATGGGGATCGATACTTGCTGTTTTGTTTGTTTCAATTACACCTTTTATAAAGTCTCTCTCGAGCTTAGGATTCAGCCAACCTAAAAACTTAATAAATACATCGAGGTGCATCCAGGTTCCGGGAGCAGTCCCCCCGGAGATCACCCGAACAATATTTCCCTTATCGGTAAATTCTTGAGCCGGATCCAGTCCATATTCTAGGCTGATATCCTTTACCATATCTTTGACTTTCTGAGTACGGGTATAGCCGTATACATCTTTCCCATATTCTTTGGCCAATGATGAAGCATTGAATAGCCCATCATCATTAGCTCGAAACAGGCTTTCTTTTGGCCTGGCATTTGTTGGTAATAATTCCATGTTTTCTTTTGTTTTTATTCAGTCCGTAAATTTGCGGTGTGGTTAGTTTCTGTTAATCTTCTATGTATTTACTATTCTTTAATAGCTTATTAAACTCTCTGTCTCGAGCTGCTTTAGTGTCGAATTTTCCGATAGTACGCCAACTATCCGGATGTTCAATTGTTTTGGCTTTAATAATAATTGTCGGGAGGTCCTGTTTACGCAGAATAGTAAAGCTGGCATCAATTACTTTCTTTTGGTCTGTCTGATTCATCTTATTAAAATTTAATATATTTGTAAACACTTTTTTTATTAAATAATGAAAAAATATTTAGGTGATTTTATTTTAGGAATCGCATTCTTGCTTGTATTACTCTCAGCCATTACGTGGCCCCGCCGTATAGTCAAGCATCCAGAGAGGATCAAGGATTATCCTGTTTCTATTGGCTCTGGAATTATAGGGTTTGGTTTAGTGTTTCTAGGGTATAAGCTTAAAGATGAAGATTGATTGGGTTCATCCTAGATTTACTTATCATTTTCAATTTCTCCGAGTGTTTCCATTATGTCTGAAGGAGTATCATTATGAAAATAATAATCGTGGTCAGACAGAATATGCCAGTTGACCGATCTGCCAACTTCTTTAGCTCCATTTGCATTCTTCATCATTTCAAGGAAATAAATTTCACCTTCAATGTTTACGGTTGTTTTCCATCCACTTTCGGTAATTTCAATTGTTACTTTGCTCATAATTCATTCTTCTTTATTGGTTTGTAATTCTTTTTTCTGTAATTGTTTGTTTTTAAGTTTAAAAAGAGATGTAAGATTCAACCGGCGAATAGCACTGTAATCATCTAAGAACTCATAGTCCATATGATCGACGATATACCTGAAGGCGACAACCATAAACACTTCACAGTTTTCACCTCTGAAGTGCTGCTGAAAGCAAAATAACATACCCGGCTTCATCTGATCCAGATTAAAGTATACCTGGTTGGCAATAGGGTAAAACCGATGGCTTCCCATTCTGGTCTTTAGGTCCTCCAAAACTGTACTTACTTCAGATGGCAGCATTACAGGACTTAGCCTGTAATCAGAAAGGCATAGGGCCTTTGCCACCGGCATCGGGGGTGTTGTTGTCTTTTTCATAATTGTCTGCATCAATAAAGTTTATGGTATCTTTTGTCCTTATATAAATCATCTCTGTTGATTTTCCCTGGTGTTTTTTAATGATACGTCCGCCATTGTTCTTCAGCTCTTTTGGATCCAGTTCTATGATCCGGCTCGAGTCCAGACAATAATATTTAAGGGCACTGGAGAACTTCTGTGTTGTCCATGCACTAATCTTGGATATAGTCTTGAAGTCGGTAAAGGCTTCGTCTCTGGGGATAAGCCGGTCGATATTGCCCGAATTTTCGGAGAAGTATACTTCAGCCCAGTTATAGAAGGGTTCGCCCATCAAGGCCTTGTATGTTCGTGACAGCACATTACCCATCGGAGGTTGAAGCATTCCTGTTTGTTCTACAATCGATAAGTAAAACTGGCAGCAGTCCACAAAAAAGTTAAGGTCTGCATTCCACTCGTCAGAGGAGTAGAACTCGTCAAAAAGATTCTTATTGAAATCGTCTTTTATTTTACGGGTTTCCAGATATCCGTTGGTATCGGTTTGTTGATGGTAGTAGTCTGAAAATACAGTATATAACAGACGACGTGCTGTCGATGGACTCATACTCCGGTTAGTAAAGTTGGTTGTAAATACCCACTTTGGAGACAAGGCGTATGGTATGGTATAGGCAGCGTTAAACTTCGGATTGACAGTCAAAGCTGTTGTAATACGATCGTAAAACGTATCGAGTGAGAGATAAGGGTGAGCGTCATCCACCAATATATAATCGGTATGTTCGGTCACGTTACCCAGTAAGTGGGGATTCTCTATCATTTTAGGATCACGACCCGGAAGTATCTCCGATTTCATAAATAGCATCGGTGCTTTTGCATAAAAAGACTTTCCGGATCCACCGTTACTTTCGTCGTTGTCGCCTATCTTATTATCCATACAGTAGACTGCCCAGGCTTTATCTTCTGCTTTGTAGCGGTGAAGCAAATAACCAAGGCAAAATATTTTATTGAGCAGGTGTAGCTTTTGTTCGGCTATTTCTTCTTTGTTTAATGCCGGGCCATCAATGGCAAAGTGATATTGCTTCCGATATTGTTCCGGTGTCAGGTCTTGCACGTGTGGATAGACATCATTCTCAGGCTCAAACTCCTTTCGCCAAAATACCCGGGATGTGTTGATCAGGTAGCGAAAAAAGTTGCTTGAGTGTTCGGCATTGACTTCTATATTCAAAAGAGCTGTATTTATATCTTTATCCGAAATTTCATCATCCTGATTGACTTTCGTTACTTTAAATGATGGATCCAGTCTTTTTACATGGTGATCGATCAGCTCGTCTTTCCAAACGTGTCGGCCTGAGTTACCGGGGCTGTATTCTTTAATTGTTTTTCCGGTTACTTCCCAGACTGTATTTCGGAAGAAAAAGAATTGAGAGCCGGGTGTATAATCCTTAAAGGAGAGCTGCACTTCGTCCAGATCGAGATTCGACTCGGATAGCCTTGTCGAATTACGTACCAGGTTCCGGATCTCGACGGGCAAATGCCTGTTCCAGACAAATTGCTTCAGGAATGCTTTTACGTCCTTCAGTTTTATTTCTTCAACTACATCTCCTTTGACACGGGCAAGCATAGATCCTGTCTTTGCATTTTTATTCTCAAGGGAGATATAACCGTTGCAACGTAGGAAGTAGGTTACATATTCGGCATTTATATCTAATTTTTTGCGGCCTTTTCCATCATCGCTGTATTCCCAGAACCGGGATGGCATTGCCAGATTGAACAGTTTAGTAAAGTCCGATTTGTCCGGATATATTTCACAATAGTCACGGAAATCTTTACGGGAACGATGCCGTCTGTCTCGATAGGTTTTCAGCTTCTCCGGTAACCAGATGGTATAAAGGTCTATATGTTTGAGTATCATTTTATGAGCATGCTTATAACCCGGCTCATCAATATCCGGGATATAATAAACTTTCTTGACACAGGTTTGTATCTCTTTGAGTTCCCATTCAGATAGGTTGTATCCTTCTGCATTAAACCAGATGGGTCTGAAACCGAAAGCTTGGATACATAGTGCGTCACGTTCGCCGGATACAATAAATGCCTGATCTAATCGTTCAAATTCATATGGTTTGCCATCTTTCATGGCTTCTTCATATTCCTTCGTTTGCATCTGGATTTTCTTATTGTCTTCGTATGCTTTTTTCAGTTCTTTAAGTCCATGAATGTAATTCCCTGGCTTGCTACCAAAACTCCTGAAGCGATATTGTTTCTGAGGTTCTAAGGGTTTGTAGGTTTTGTAAAAAGTTTGCTCAGCTCCGTTACTATCTTTGTATTTGCATTCACGCATAAATATCGGATAGGTATCTTTACTGTATATAATAGTAGATATTCCCTCTTTAGTGGAACGATAATATTCCAGGGAGTAATAGCCTAAAGCTTCGCAGTCGGATTGTTTTACATGGGGACCTAGTATCTTCAGTTCTTCCGGAGTAAATTTTTCTTTTTTCTTCAGGAAGTATGATCCATCGGGTTCATCTTCTTTTGCCGGATTTTTTCGGATGTCGGGTTTATTCACTTCTGCGATCAGATCCGGCTCTGTTACTCCGTACTTTTCGGCCAGATAATAAAGAGCTTCTGTAAATTTGATTCCTAAATCCTGCATACAGATATCTATGGCAGACATAGCCGGTCCGTCGCCGAAATCTTTGACTTTCCACACCTTGCTGCCATCTTTTTCTGTTTTAAGGAATAGGGATGCTGATGGTGTTTTTTCGGATGCTCGAACTCGGAAATGTTTATTCGTAGAGGTCAGAGCTTCTCGAGCTTGGGGTAAAAAATCTAATATTATATCCAGACCTTGATTGGTCTTGTCATATATGTCTTGTATAGAAATCATTAAGTTACGGGGTTACAATGGTTACAATTATTTATGGTTTTGACATGCATAAATAATATTTTGCATGGAGTTCTTAAATGACAGTTATCTGTCACACTCCGGTGTCTTTTCTGTTTTTTTTCCTTGCTGTACAAATTGCTTCGAAAACACATTTCCGAGAAAGAGGTGAAGCCTCAGGCATCCGCATTTTGTACATTTGGATATTTTATATGTGCCGGGAAAGTCCGGACACAGGCTGTTGTCTTCTATCCATTTGTGCCTCATAAATTATACTTCTCAAATAGGTTACACATGATATCTTCTAATTTTTGATTGGTATAAGAGAATTTTGGGAGTAGAGTAAAAGAGCATACAGCTGATATCCCATTGGATGGGTAGCTGTAAAAACTTCCGGACTGTATGCTTACGATCTTAGAAGCTTCTAATTCATCCAAAAAGTTTTGGTTGGCATAGAATGTGCATACACATGTAACTGGTTTCATGCTTTCACCGGCCTTGTAATCAAAAGTCAATAAATGATTTTCTGAATCTATACCGGTGGAGGATTTTATATGTACAATGGATATGTCTTTTCTCATATCATTTCTTATTATAGAGTTTTATTTTGGCCTGTATTTCCTCCCGTGTAGAATTTGGGGACATCATGACAAAAGTGTTCCGAGCGACTTTTATAGGTATAAGCCTAAGCTTCTGTTCTCTTTTTTTCATGTCACGAAGGATTTCGTGAGCTTTACCTTTTTCTTCTGCGAAAAAATCCATAATCGTTTGTTTTTTATGCTCCATGAATATCTATTTGTGATTCGGTTTGTTCAGTCTCCATTCTCCGGCGATATCGTCTGGTTCTGAAATAAACATCGCAGTGATCGAATGTCAGGCTGGCTAACATCATTAGTGATAATATTCCGGTTCCAACCTCTTTTTTTGTTCTGGGAACTTCTTTTGTAATAGTTTGGATTCCGGTTTTAATTTCTTTTTTTCTGATCTCTATCTGTTTGGCTATATTAAATTTCACAGCACAATACCAGAGTGTTAATTCATTCAGTTTGGTTATTCCTATTTTTTTATAGATGAATTTTGTCTGAGTCTCAACAGTCCTAACCGTAATACCCAGAGGAACGGCTGCTTCCTTTTTTGTCCCTTTGAAAACGAGTTCTTCAACTATTTCAAATTCACGATCCGAAAGCAAATCACGTTCGTAGGTCATTTCAATCTGCTCCATCTGTATTCACTTTAGGTGTTCCTTCGAAAGCAACAAAAAGCTCATCAATTTCTTTTCTCATAAGGACAGCTTGTTGAAACACCTTCAACCGTTTGCCCTTTAATTCGTCTTTTGATTTTGCCGTGAAAGCATAATGGACAGTTCTGTATTTAGCTCCGGATCTAGTTTCCAAATCACCTAAAAGTTCCCTGTCTGCTAAAAATTTTTTCAGCTCAGTTAGTTTTTCTGTAAAAGTTTTTTCTTCTGTTACCATTTTTTTGGTATTGATGTGTTATATTTACTTGTTTATTTTTGTGCAGAATATGTGCATTATGCACGCATTATGCGTTACAGATGCAAACATAGTGGATATATTACCAATAAAAAAGCTTTTATTGGTAATATATTAACCATTAATATAATTTAACATGAAAGAGCGTATTTTCTTACTGATAGAGGCATTAGGATTGTCTGCAAGACAATTCTCGTTGCAGATAGGTAAAAGTGAGTCATTTGCCCGGACTATTAGAGCCAACATCGGATCCGATGTGATTGGTGATATATTACGCGAATTTCCTCAGACAAATCTTTATTGGTTAATCACTGGTGTTGGATCAATTTTCAATAATATAGGAGAAGACAATATTCAAAAATATTCCAATCATAATCTAGATGAAAGTTTAGCTGCAGAAGCTCTAGGTGGACATAAAAAAGAGCCGGATTATAAGGGAAAATACATAGCTCAATTAGAGAAGGATAATGAGCTTCTTGTTAATGACAATAAGCAGAAGTCTGCAATAATTCAGGGTTTTCTCGAAGGAAAGATTAGTAAAATAGGATAGTAAATAGTTCCTATAAAAGATATTAAAGCAGTCTATTCCGGTACTAATTCGGGACAAACAATGTAAAAATAGTTCAATATAATTGTTTAATATCAGGTAGTTAAGAAGTGAAAATGATTAGAATACAATCCGGTCCCCGCAACTAAAAAGAAAAGCAATCTCATTTGAGATTGCTTTTTTGTTATATTTGTATTCTCAATCAATACTCACGCTATGAATGGACCCAATCCCCAATCAATAATCTATCCAAATGAAAAAATAAAGCAGGTATGCTTTATTAAAAACGTGATCAAGAATCCTAATATTATAGTTGGAGACTACACCTATTATGATGACAAAGATGGTGCAGAGAGCTTTGAGGATCACGTGACTCACCATTATGATTTTATAGGCGATAAACTTATCATTGGTAAATTTTGTGCAATAGGCAGAGGTGTAGAATTTATAATGAACGGGGCAAATCATCAGATGAATGCCATTACTACTTACCCATTTAATATTATGGGTAAAGGTTGGGATAAGCTACCTATGAGTTTAGATAATCTACCAATAAAAGGGGATACAATAGTTGGGAATGATGTTTGGTTTGGGCAGAATGTAACTGTTATGCCTGGAGTAGAAATTGGAAATGGAGCTATCATTGCGGCAAACTCTGTTGTCGCAAAAAATATTCCTGCATACCATATTGTAGGAGGAAACCCCGCAAAAATTATTAGAAAACGATTTGATGATGAGCTGATTAATTATATTCAACAGTTGGAGTGGTGGAATTGGTCACCTGAGAAAATAACAAAAAACTTAGACGTATTACTTAATCCTGATTTGGATAAAATAAGGAGTTTTGAGTAAAACTGATAATCGTCTTCCAATCCTCGATAAAATTGTTCGATAATTCGATAGAGTGTTCAACTCACAAGAAAAGCAATCAAAGTATCGGTTGCTTTTCTTTTTGTAGTGCTTAATTAGAAGATTAAATACAACTTAAATTTTTGTTAATCTTTATTATATAGTAAAGTTGAATTCATTTCTGTACATAAAAATAGTAGTACCAGTCACAAAAGAATAAATCAATATAGATGTAAGTTATTATTCCAAGTATAATGAAGGATGGTAGGATAAGCTTACTTTTGTAGAGATCATTTTTACGACAGAAATAAATACAAAGAAAACTACCTAATGCAAGAAGTAAAAGTGTTCCTAATAATATATCAAACCATCGTATATCAGAATATGCTATTATATCAAAAAGGTTGAGATTAATAGCATAAAGTATAACCATGATCCCTGTGTATTTATAAAGTAAGGCTCCTAGAGCTTTTCTTTTAAAGAACAATATAGATGATATTATCAGTAAATTTCCAATTAATAAATTCGAGACATATGTGGCTATAGAAATACGATAAGAAGTTGGAGCATCAAAGTATATAATGTAGGTGAGGATATAGCCTGAAATAGCCTGATAGGTAAATAATAGACCAATGATCAATAAAAGAGTCGATATTATTTTTTCAACAAGAGTTAATGATGTTTTCATAGTGAACGATACTGGTAGATTTAAGTTTATCTATAATAAGACTGATTTTTTCACTTATCATTTACTAAATTATGTATATAGTGTAAATGGAAGAAATATTAGAAATTTAAAATTTTTCACTTACGTTTTATAACTGTTTGTATCTTAGTTTCTATTGAATCATTTTCTACTGAAGTCACATCTCCTGTGCAGTTTGTGAAATATACATATCTGCCGTTATCTGTAAAGCGATATACTTTACAACCATCATGTTCAAATAAATAAGACACTTCATAGGTCGTATTATTCTGAGCTTGTGTGCTTATTAATGGCTTGTTGGTTTTACAAGATGAGATGCTTAGCATAACAATAGCAGTTAAAGATAAAAGAGGTTTCATAGTATTCTTGTTTTATGTATTAGATTCTCAAATATACTGAAAAAACACTTTTTAGAAAGAATTATCCGTAAATTTGTGATGTTCGAAACTGATGAATTATAAAGGTTTTCGAACTAAATCATACTATAAAATGTTTATCAGATAATTAAAATATTGAGTTATGAAGAAAATACTTTTTATTGCATTTATTGCAACTGTCCTTTCGGCTTGTGGTTCTATGAAAGTTTATAATTCGGCACTAAAGCAAATTGAACTGGGAATGACCAGGCAAGAGGTTGTTTCTCTTATGGGAGATAAGTACACCACTTCCGGAGTGACCCGTGTGCAGGGTAAGGAGCAAGAAACATTGGAGTATAAAGATATGTATAAGAATCATTTCTTCTTTGTATTTGTAGATGGACATCTTAATAAATGGTACAAAGAAACTGAAGGAAAAGAATAATACGTCGATACTTATTTTAGAAAAAACCGAATCTGTTTTGCTGGTTCGGTTTTTTGTTTTGAAGCCCGATATAATTATTGTTTATTTGTATCGTGAAACTAGGGTTGTTTAATAGATGGGAAATATAGAAATTCGTTTACTTGAGGGTGTTTCATTAAAAGAAGTATATGAGACTTTTATGGAGTCTTTCTCCGATTATGAAGTACCTATGCAAATGACTATTGGTCAATTTCAGGAGATGGTTGTAACACGTGATATTGATTTCAATTATTCAGTAGGATGTTTCAGCGATGAAAAATTAATTGGATTTATTATCTGTGGGTATAGAGAGATCGAAGGTGAGAAATATTGTTATGATGGAGGCACAGGGATAATTCCCGATTTTAGGCGTAAAGGTATTGCCAATAAATTATTTACTTACTTGGTTGATTTACTCAAGAAAAAAAGTATAGAAATATTTTTACTGGAGGTCTTAGAAAATAATATACCAGCAATAGAGCTTTATCTGAAAAATGGATTTATAACTCAACGTAGGTTGAAATGCTTTGAAATAAAGAAATATGAAATTTCCGATTATTTCTCAAAAGATTATATTCTAAAGTCTGATAAAGCAGAATATTTTGAACTTGACGATACGTCCTTCTATCCATCTTTGGCCTCATGGCAAAATGAACGATTGTCTATTCTCAATAATATTGATAATTATGAATATTGTTCGCTATCCTGCAATCAGCAAATAGTAGCATTTGGATTTGTTAATAAAAAACGTGGAGATATACCACAGCTAAGAGTGCTTAGAGGGTGGGAGAATAAGCAATTAGAAATGTTCCTTATTAGCGAATTAAAGAATAGAACAGAAAGTGAAGGAATAAAGTTTGTAACTCTAGATGAGAATAGTAGGTTGATAGATATATTATCCACTACGGGCTTCTCTAATTTTGTGAATTTATATGAAATGACTCTTCGTTTGCATTGATAGAACAATAATGCGCAGTAACGGTTATATATAAGTATTTGTTTTAATAAGAAAAAGAATTTAATATATGTTTAAGAGAATAAATAAGGATGCAGCAAAAGAAATGCTTGTTGCAGATTCGAATGCAATATTGATTGATATCAGGGATTCACAGAGTTTTGATGAAGGACATGATGAAAAAGCATTGCATCTGACTCAAGAAAATTTATCGGATTTTATAGTTAATACCGAAAAGCAAGTTCCGGTTTTGGTAATGTGCTATCATGGAAATAGTAGTCAATCGGTGGCACAATACTTAACAGCTCAAGGATTCGAGACAGTATATAGTATAGATGGAGGATACGAAGTTTGGAAAGACTAATAATCTAATTTTTTCTATATCACTCTTAAAAAAATAGCCAGCAATTTCTGTTGGCTATTTTTTTGTTTTCCTTTTTATATAAATTATTAGTTGAACATTCAACTAATAATTTATTTTATTATAACTTTGTACCCGAAACAGAAAAGATTGTTAAAATGCAAGAATTTGTATATGCACTATTAATGGTGCAGGCTTCTTATAGACAAGCTATACAAAAAAGTATCAGAGAGCAGGGGATTGACCTAACTTTTGAGATGATTCAGGTTATGAGGTGCTTGTATCGAAAAGATACTGTAAACCAACAGGAATTGGCAAACCAAACTCATAAAGATAAATCGAGTCTCTCATATTTGTTAAATAATATGGAGAGGCGGCGGTTAATAACCCGTATAGAAAATAGTGTAGACAGGAGAAGTAAATTAATCGTTCTTACAGAAGAAGGACAAGCTTTACATCAACAAATTAAAACACTAGTTGAAACTGTATATCAGAAAGTGGAAGAGTCGACAGATAAAATCAAACTTCAATTTTGTGTCGATTATATGAAAGAATTAAGTGGAATCATAAGCAATGACTAAAATAATAAAAAGAACAATTACACTTTCGCTTATTTCATTAGTTACTTTCTTTTCCTTCGAAACTAGTGCACAATACAAGTTGTCGGTAGAAGAGCTTTTCCAAAAAGGAATAGAACATAGTATAACTGTTCAGTCAACCTATTTGAAAACTGAAATAGCAAATGAAAAGAACTCTTTAGCAAAAAATAAGAGGCTTCCCGATGTTGCAGTTGTAGGTCAATTCGGCTATGTAGGTACATCTACCATTCTGGATAAAGATCTTTCATTCGTAAAACATCCGTCGGCTCCTGATTGGAGGCAGAACTACCAGCTGAGTGCAGTACAGCCTTTGTATGAAGGAGGACGTATTAATAATGGAATCAAGAAATCGGAACTTGAGCAAGAAATTGCCCGGTTATCATTAAGTCAAGATAAGGCTAATCTTAAATTGTGGCTAGTATCTAAGTATCTTGATTTATATAATCTTTATAGACAAAGAGATATTTATGCTATAAGCCTCGATGAGGCAAAACGTAGGCTTCAGGATATTCGCAAAATGCGTGAAGAAGGAATGATTACGACCAACGATGTTTTAAGAAGTGAAATAGAACTGACCAACTTTGATCTGTCTTATCAAGAAACAACTAATAATATAGCTTTAGTTTGTCAGCAATTGGCTATTGCCTTGGGTATGGATGAGGATATAGTTTATGAACCGGATTCAGCTTTCTTAAGATCGCAGATGAATATTGATACAGGTATCGAAGATTATATCCAAACAGCCTATCTTGAATATCCACAAATGCGTATTGCTAAAACAAACATTGCTTTAGCAAAGAATAATCTGGAAATTACCAAGGCTGACTATCTACCTAGCTTGTCTCTTCAATTTGGAAATACATTTCAAAGACCTTTACCCAATACTTCTCCTGTTCAGGATTTATTTATAGATTCTTGGGGAATAACATTGAATTTATCTTACAAAATATCATCATTATTCGACAGGAAGCATTCTTTATCTATGGCAAAGACCCAAATTAATTTGCAAGAATTAGCAGAAGAGCAACAAAGGCAAAATATTAGAGGAATAGTTAAGTCTGCTTACCTAAAACATAAGGAAGCCCTTATGCGAGTAAAATTGTTAGAGACATCTGTAGAACAAGCAAACGAAAATTATAGAATTGTAGACACAAAATATTTCAATCAATTAGCTATTCTAACAGACCTTTTGGATGCCAACACAATTCAGTTAGAAGTGGAATTGAAGCTGACCGCAGCCCGTACAAATGCAGTGTATACTTATTATCAATTATTGAATGTTTGTGGTAAGCTATAAGTATACAAATATCGCATGGAGGCAGGAGTTAAATAAATAGAGAACAAATAGTAGCAAGTACTTAAATATTTTATGGATATAAATCAATCTGAAATTGAAGCAAAACAAGAGTTACGCCGCATACATTTAAAGCTAAGAAATAAAAGACGGCGTAATTTTATATTGAACGGGATTACTATCATTCTGGCAATTGCAGGTATTGTATGGGCGTGTAATTTCTTTCTGAACTATTATAGGTACGAAATTACGAACGATGCAACTATAGAGCAATATATATCGCCCGTAAATACACGTGTTGCGGGGTATGTCAGCAAAATATACTTTACAGATCACCAAAAAGTAAATGCTGGTGATACATTATTAATTATTGATGATAGAGAATATCGGTTAAAGGTGATGGATGCTGAGGCTGCGTTGAAGGATGCTGAAGCAACAGCAGAAGTGTTGACATCCAGTATTATGACAACGTCTAGTAATGTTGCTGTCTCTCAAGCTAATATTGAAGAAGCCAAAGCTCGGCTGTGGAAGTCGGAGCAGGATTACAAGAGATATGCTAATTTGCTGGAAGCCGATGCCGTGTCTCATCAACAATTTGATCAGATGAAAACCGAATACGATGCCATGAAGGCTCATTATAATGCATTGATGCAGCAACAGCAATCGTTACGATCTACCTCAGTCGAAACACAAAAAAAGAGGAGTAATACCGATGCTAATATTCTGCGTAAAGAAGCCGATCTTTCTTTGGCGAAGTTAAATCTTTCTTATACAGTGATTACTGCTCCTTATTCGGGTTATCTGGGACGTCGTACATTGGAGGAAGGGCAACTGATACAAGCCGGTCAAACAGTAACCAATCTTGTAAGGGATGAGGGTAAATGGGTTATTGCCAATTACAAAGAAAAACAAATTGAGAATATATATATCGGACAGGAAATCAAGATAAAAGTTGATGCCATTGCAAACAAAGTTTTTAAAGGAAAAGTGACTTCTATCTCTTTGGCTACAGGATCTAAATATTCTTTATTACCGACCGATAATTCGGCAGGTAACTTTGTGAAAATACAGCAACGTATCCCTGTGAGAATTGATTTTGTGGATATTTCGGATGAAGATATGGAAAAGTTAAAAGCAGGAATGATGGTTGAGACCGAAGCTATTAAAAAATGAAGGTAAATAGCAGCGAACATTTCAGAAGTTGGGTACCACAGTGGCTGGTCTGTGTGGTGGCCATGCTTGTATTGATTCCCGTGATGCTTATCAATGGAGCCTATACAGGAAGTAATGTCGACATATCGGGAGCTTTAGGTGTATTGTCGGAAGATATAAACATGGCGTATTTTGCAGCTTCGGCAGGTATGGCTATGGCGTACCCTATTATTCCTATTATAAAACCGGTTGCTACTACTAAGACTATTATTCTGGTGGTTCTTTTCTGTCAGTTTATCTTGAGTTGGATTTGTGCAGTAACTACTTCGATGGAAGTAATAACTGTTTGCAGTTTCTTTATCGGGTATTTCAAGGCATTTACTCTGATCGAAATTATTGCTATAATAATGCCTTTTTTCAGTCCCAGTAATACCCGAAATGAGTTTTACTCTAAGTTTTATCCTATTACTTTGATTCTGGGACAGCTATCACTTGTTATCACAGCCGAATTTGCTTATCGCTATCAGTGGCAGCATATGTATTATTTTATGATTGCATTACTGTTGTTTGCGATGGTATTAGTGGTGATATTTATGGCGTTTGGGCGTAAACTGATCCGAATTCCTTATAAAGAAATCGATTGGTATAGCTTCTTTCAATGTTCGCTTGTTTTTATGTGCATTTTGTATGTTGCTACCTATGGTAAAACAAATGATTGGTTTGCCTCGAATAATATCGTTATAGCAACAATTCTTATACCTGTTGTTGGCTGGATGTTTGTACGCCGTCAGTTGATGACGGATGTGCGACCTTTTGTCGATCTGAGTGTGTTGAAGAATCGAAACTCAGTAGTGGTATATCTGTTTTCATTCATTATGATGTTCTTTGCATCTTTTACTATCCTTACCGCATCTTATGTCAATTCGGTGCTGCGTTTAGATACTACGCGTACCAACGAATTGTATTTATATATGATTCCCGGAATAGTTTTAGGAGGTTTTATCTGTTATTATTTTTTCAAGAAAGCAGTGAGGATGGCATGGCTTATCTTTATCGGTTTTGCATGTTTTACTCTGGCTATCGGTTTGCTGTATTTCCAAGTAGAACCAATGGGATTATATGAAGATTTATTTATACCGATGTTTCTTAAAGGACTTGGTATGTTGATCTTATTTGTTGCCTTAGCCGTATATGCAATTCAGGGACTCGAACCTCAGCAATTGATATATAATGCATTCTTTCTTATAGGATGTCGTTCGGTATTGGCTCCTGCAATAGGTTCTAGCATACTTACTAATTGGCTCTATCGATTGCAACAGCAAAACACAGTGCACTTGTCAGAAAGTATAGATCAGCTGAACCCTATTGCTACTAGTTTGTATTCTCAATCCTATACAAGCTCTATACTCAAAGGACTGAGCATTGAAGATGCACAGCGTATAGCAACTAATACTCTTTATTCGAGAGTCCAGATACAAGCATTGACTATAAGCATTAAAGAGATTCTCGGATATATGTTGATTATGGGAATTGTATTATTAGTCGTTATATTGCTGTATTTCTTTAAATATAAACCAGTTACGTTGGTAGCCGTTGGGCGTGATATGAATTGATTAATACAGAAAAATTTCACCTTATAAATAAAATACAGTACATTTGCACTTTGAAAATTAATATAAATTAAGAAAATGAAAAAACTTTTATTATTGGCATTGGTTATAGTATCTACCTCTGTTGCTATAGCACAAACTGAGCCGGCTTATAAAAAAGGTAAGTTTTATGCTTTTTGGGGATGGAACAGAGCCCACTACACAAACTCGACAATACACTTTACAGGAGACGATTATGATTTTACATTGCATCGTGTTGTTGCTCATGACAAGCTTAGTGCCGTAAATTATCATAACTATTTACAACCCAATCGTATTACTATTCCTCAGACGAACTTTAAAATAGGATATTTTTTCAAAGATAACATGGCTGTAAATATTGGTGTGGATCATATGAAATATGTGATGGATCAAAATCAAACAGTGAGTATATCAGGAACTGTAAGACCCGGATTTGAAGATCATGTTACACCTAATGGAGATGTGAGATTGACCGAAGACTTTCTTATGTTTGAGCATACTGACGGATTGAACTACATCAATTCGGAGTTTGAATATTATCATAATTTCTATAAACGTGGTATTCTTAAAATTAATGGTATAGCCGGAGTTGGAGCAGGTTTCTTATTGCCAAAGACTAACTCGACATTATTTAGTGAAGAAAGACACGATGATTTCCACTTGGCAGGATTTGGGCTGAATGGTAAGATTGCAGCAGATGTATTGCTTTGGGACTTATTTTTCCTACGATGCGAAGGAAAACAAGGATATATCAATATGCCTAGTATTCGTACAACAGCATCGAGCAGCGATAAAGCGTCACAACACTTTTGGTTTGCACAGGTAAATTTCTTATTTGGTTTTGCTTGGAGTTTTTGATAGGAAACATTATATAAATAAAAAAGAGAATCGTCTGATAAAAGGCGATTCTCTTTTTTATTTATGTATGAGATAATATAGGAAAAATAAGTTTTTCTTCTTCAAACGATTTTTTCTCATTCCCCATTACAAATAGGGTAGTATCTTCCTCTTTTGATAATTTAATTTCATAATCTTTATTGTCTATAGGCATGAAGTACATTACCACATTTTGTGTTTGTTCTGTACACATTGCATTAATGATTGCTTCTATCTCAACTTCTTGGGCAGATAAAATATCATATAAGATAAGGTCACTGCCTATATATTCTGCTACAATGATTGTATCTAGAGATTCAATATAATAAAGCTTTTCTTTAAAGCTGAATTTGTCGAAATAATTGCAGTAAAGCATAATTTGCCCTGCATTATCAACCATTGAAATGTTGAATAACGGAATTGCATTTGTTGCCTTTTTATAGAGCAGCTCGTGATCAAACTGATTATTTACGTCTAGCTTTCTAACTCTGTATGTGTTTTTACTCGAATCTATCTTTCTTGTAGCTATATATTCATTTGCAGGAACAAAACCGAATAGAGGATAGTAATTTAAAACGCTATCATTTGCAAATAGATAGATCATATCAGATTTATCTTTCCATTCATGTAGTACTTTTTCAAGAAGAAATTTATTTAAGCCTTGTTTTCTATATTCTTCGTCGGTTGTGACTGTTCCTAACTGTACAAACTTTTTCTTCTTTCCTAAAACGATGAAATCTATTACACTCACTGTTATGTGCGAAACTATCTTATGACCGTCCGATAAAGAATACAAGAGGCAATTATCTCCCCAATAACCGCTGTTGTACCACTTTTCGAAATCGAAACTCCAAATTTTTCGAGTTAATATATGGAGATCGTTTCTTAATTTTTCATCGTGTTTATAGTTTGTGATGTAATTGTATTCCTTACTACTTATTAATACTTTCTCCATATTTGTTTACTTACTTCTTGCTAACTAAATGTTAATTAGCAAATATATTACTTATAATTGATCTGCTTGGGTTGGAAAGAATATAATTAAGTCTTAATTTTGATTTTTGAAACCTTTTATATTAGATTACTATGAACATTAGAAAAACACGATTATCTACGTTGGTTATTTTTATTTTCTGTTTTCTTGCATTCTCGCTTAATACTTATGCAGGTTCAGAGATAAATGTGATTCCTAAACCCCAGAAATTTTCCTTAGGACAGGGATATTTTTCTTTTAATCCGCAAACAAAGTTGGTATATGCAGATAATGCTTTAAAGTCAGTAGCAGATGCATATCAGGATGTATTGAAAAACGAATTTTCAATTCAAGTTACTCACCAGAATAATAAGTTGCTATCTAAAAATGCCATCTACCTTCAGTTAGATTCCAAATTGGGAAAAGAAGCATATGTGTTGGATGTGCAAACTGATAAAATAGTATGCAAAGCATCGAGCAATGCGGGACTATTTTATGGATTGCAAACCTTAGCACAGCTAATTCAGACGGAGAATGCTAAATCAACTGTACCTGCTGTATTAATTGAGGATGCTCCTGTATATGGCTGGAGAGGGTATATGCTTGATGAATCTCGTCATTTTATGGGAAAAGACGTTGTGAAGCAATACCTCGATATTATGGCTCGTCTTAAATTAAATGTTTTTCATTGGCATTTAACAGATGAGCAGGGGTGGAGAATCGAAATAAAGAGATATCCATTGTTGACTCAGGAAGGATCGGTAGGAAGCTGGAGTGATGCTAATGCTCCGAGTGCATTTTATACACAAGACGAAATAAAAGAGATTGTTGAATATGCTGCTCAACGCCATATTATGGTTGTACCCGAAATAGATATGCCCGGACATGCTACAGCGGTAGGACGTTCGTATCCTGAAATATCGGGAGGTGGTGAAGGTCGTTGGAAGGATTTTACCTTTCATCCGGCCAGAGAGACTACTTACGAATTTATCAGTAACATTTTTGATGAAGTGGTAGAGTTATTCCCTGCACCATACATTCATATCGGAGCAGATGAAGTTCATTTCGGAAATCAATCGTGGTTTACCGATCCACAGATTCAGAAATTTATAAAAGATAATAATTTAAAAGATGAGGTTGGTATGGAGCATTACTTTGTTCGCAAGGTTTGCGATATAGTAAATGCTAAAGGACGAAAAATGATAGGGTGGGATGAGATCGTAAATACAGGAGTATCGCCCGATAAGGCTATAATTATGTGGTGGAGGCATGATAAGCCGGAGTTGTTGACACAGGCTCTAGATAAAGGTTTTGATATTATATTGACCCCCCGAATACCTTGTTATTTTGATTTTGTACAAGATGACAGCCACAAAATCGGGCGACGTTGGGCAGGAGATTTCAATGAGTTGGAAACTGTATATAATTTCTCCGGAAATATTTCGAACCTCATTTCTTCTCATTCAAAACAGGTGTTGGGAATGCAAGCTAATGTGTGGACTGAACGGATAAAAGATAAAAAAAGGCTTGACTTTATGACATATCCCCGATTAATGGCAATAGCCGAAAATGCATGGACTGATAATAAAGCTGCTAATTTAAATTATAATGAATTTGAAAATAGAGTGAAAATATTCTTAAAGTATTTAGATCAGTTTAATATTAACTATTTTAATCCTTTTAATAAGAACTCTACTCCCGAACCTTGGGGACCGGATAGACAAGATGTTTTGGCAGACGGATAAAATTAAAAAAGAGCTATTCAAATTTGAATAGCTCTTTTTATTTACGATGTCTTTTTTTCTAATATTCTGCTCAAATCTTTAGGAGTAAGATTTATTGCCATGATGACTCCATTTTCGTCAATCAGGTAATTTTGAAATCCTTTCTCCAGTTGATACTTTTGGTAAATCTTGGAATCTGATCCTTTTGTATCTAAAAACTGATACCTGTCGTTAATTCCATCCATGCTCAATGTCTTTTCGAATACCGCTTTACTCTTGTCAAATGAGACCGACACCATTACTAGTGAGTGTTTCTCTTTTTGTAAGGCATTCCATAAAAGAACATTCTTCATGTGGGACTCTGCATCATAAGCAGCCCAAAAACTTACCAATACTTTAACTCCTTTAAGATGCTCGATATCGAGCTTCGTGCCTGATTCATTATCAATTTTCAGTTCAGGCATAAGGTCTCCCGGGTAAATACCTTCCGAAATCCTCGAAGTTCTTGGCGTGTAAGATGATGTAATAAATACTATCGCTACAAGCAAGAAATACTTCAAATACTTCATAAAATAATATTTTGGTTAGAACTAAGGCTTTATTCATAGGATCACCCTCGGAATAAGGCCTTTCCGATTCTCGGAATGGCTGACTCTACGCTTAGAATCAGTATACTTTTAGATAAAAGTGGCACAAAGATACATCACCTCACAGCAAAATCAAAATGCGGAATCTCTATTCTATACATTAGATTTATAACAATGTATTGTGGAAAAGGTTTTCAGCCAATATAGATTTTATCTAATACCAAAGTTATTATTATTCGGTTTTTTTTACAGCAAGGTGTATGGATAACCTATTTTTCTAGCGTAGACAAAGAAAATTTTGTAATTTTGGGACACTTAAATACGAATGGTATTATATAAAATATAAACAGCTAATAATTAGTTAGCTAACAAATAATTTGGAATATGAATATTTCATACAATTGGTTAAAAGACTACATTAACTTTGATTTGTCACCTGATGAGGTGGCTGCGGCTCTTACCTCTATAGGACTTGAAGCCGAAGGGGTGGAAGAAATACAAACAATAAAAGGTGGGCTTGAGGGTCTGGTTATTGGAGAGGTATTGACTTGTGTTGAGCATCCTAATTCGGATCACTTACATGTTACTACCGTAAATGTGGGTAAAGAAGAGCCTTTGCAAATAGTATGTGGTGCAGCAAATGTTGCAGCCGGACAAAAAGTTGTTGTAGCCTTAGTGGGCACGAAGCTTTATTCGGGTGAAGAGTCTTTTACAATAAAGAAATCAAAAATAAGAGGCGAGGAGTCTTTTGGTATGATTTGTGCCGAAGACGAAATTGGAATAGGAACAAGCCATGATGGTATCATTGTTCTTCCTTCTGAAGCAAAGGTAGGTACACTTGCTAAAGATTACTATGATATCAAAAGTGACTATTTGATAGAAGTGGATATTACCCCTAACAGGGTTGATGCTGCTTCTCATTTTGGTGTAGCCCGTGACTTTGCAGCTTATTTGAACCAAAATGGAAAGGCAACCAATCTAAATCGTCCTTCGGTAGATGCTTTTACGGTGAATACAAACGAAAAAGGAATTAATGTGATCGTTGAAAATAACGAAGCTTGTCCTCGTTATGCAGGTATTACGATAAAAGGGGTGGCAGTTAAAGAAAGTCCCGACTGGTTAAAAGACCGTCTTTCGATTATTGGTTTACGCCCCATAAATAATGTTGTAGATGTTACCAATTATGTACTTCACGAAATGGGACATCCTTTGCATGCTTTCGATCTGAAAGAAATCTCAGGAGATACAGTTTATGTGAAAACATTACCGGAGGGAACTAAGTTTATCACTTTGGATGAACAGGAACATGCTCTAAGCGATAAGGACCTGATGATTTGTAACGATAAAGAGGGAATGTGTATCGGTGGTGTATTCGGGGGCTTAAAATCGGGTGTAACTGAAAGTACTACTGATGTATTCCTCGAATGTGCTTATTTTAATCCTACATGGGTACGCAAAACAGCACGTCGTCATGGACTGAGTACCGATTCTTCGTTCCGTTTCGAGCGTGGTGTTGATCCTAATGATACATTATACGTATTGAAACGTGCAGCTTTATTGATAAAAGAAGTTGCCGGAGGAACTTTTGCCGGAGAGATACAAGATATCTATCTTAATAAGATTGAAAATCCGATAGTTGAACTTTCCTATGCCAAAGTAAATTCGTTGATTGGAAAGAATATAGATAAAGAAACAGTAAAATCAATTCTTGCCAGTCTTGAAATAGAGATCAAAAAAGAATCGGATGACCAGTTAACGCTAAGCATACCTACCTATCGTGTCGATGTATTACGTGATGTGGATGTAATAGAAGATATCCTTCGTATTTATGGATATAATAATATTGAAATAGGAGAATCTTTGAAATCTAACCTATCTTATCAAACCGCTACTGATAAAGGGTATGATTTACAAAATCTGATCTCAGAACAGTTGACGGGTGATGGATTTTATGAGATAATGAATAACTCTTTGACTAAAGAGGCTTATTATACCGACTTGACTACCTATCCTTCATCGCAGTCGGTTCGTTTACTTAACCCGTTGAGCAATGACTTGAATGTGATGCGTCAGACCCTTCTTTTCGGAGGGCTAGAGAGTATTGCTTATAACCGAAACAGAAAAAGTAATGATCTTAAATTCTACGAATTTGGTAATTGCTATTATTTTGATGCAGAGAAGAAAGAAGCCGATAAGCCATTGAAAGAGTACTCTGAAGAATTTCATTTGGGACTTTGGTTATGTGGTGATACAACTAATAATAGTTGGGCTACACCTACCCAAAAATCATCGGTGTACCAATTGAAAGCTTATGCAGAGAACATCTTACATCGTTTGGGTTTACCTTTGGGTAAATATGAATACGAGCAATTCTCCAATGATATATATAGCGTGGCACTAACTCTTAAAACTCGCAATAGAGTATTAGGAACTTTGGGCGTTGTAGCTAAAAAGTTATTAAAACAAACGGATATCAATACCGAAGTTTATTTTGCAGAGCTGAATTGGGACGCTTTGATGAAAGAAACTAAAAAGCACAATGTCACATTTACCGAGATATCTAAATATCCCGTTGTAAGACGAGATTTGGCTTTATTATTAGATAAAAATATCTTGTTTGAACAGATTGAAAAAATTGCATACAAATCGGAAAAGAAATTGCTGAAAGAAGTGAATCTTTTTGATGTGTATGAAGGTAAGAACTTACCTGAAGGCAAGAAATCGTATGCGGTGAACTTTGTCATTCAAGATGATGAGAAGACGCTTACGGATAAGCAGATTGATGCTATAATGCAAAAGATTCAGAAATCATTAGAGCAGGAGTTGAATGCTCAGTTGAGATAAGATAATTTGTCGATACAATAAAAAAGGATTCTCATTATGAGAATCCTTTTTTATTGTATTACTTTATCTTTATTTATGTCTCTTTTTCCACCAAAGAATAAATCCTGTAATTGGAAGACTGGCAGTAATTAAGCTTGCCAAAAATACAAGAAGTTTTCCTGCAAAACCACCAATAGCACCAACGTGTATATCGTAGGTCATGCGGTAGAATTTATCTCCTGCTGAAGAATCTTCGTACTTAATACCATACATTCCGCCTCCTTCCAACTCATTAAGCGTGTATTGATCGAAGAATCGAAAATGTCTTTTGTAGTAAGTATCATCGTTTGCCGAATTGAAGCAGATACGATAGGCATCAGCTTTTTGGTTTGGAAAATCAAACATAAATGACCCTTCCTGTCCGATAGGATATTCAACTTTTACTTTTTCCCAAAGTCTGTCTGCTGTATTTTCGAGACTAGATACGGCTGTGGTATCCGATTGTGCTACCTGCCATTTATTAAGTTCTTTGCCACCTGATATTACTTTGTAATACGAGTTGGCATACCATTCGAAGCTCCATGTAAGCCCAGTCAGTGCAATTACTAATGCAATAAGAGCGACATAAATACCCAGTACATTGTGAAGATCGTAATTGAATCGGAAAAATCCGGCTTTCTTTTTAATTGTAAGGCGTGGCTCTAATGATTTTTTGTTCCACTTTTTAGGTATCCATAAAACAATACCTGTTATTAATACAATAACAAAGATCAGAACTGCCCATCCTACGATTTGATGACCTATCGGATAAGGTAACCAGAGGTTACGATGTCCGGATAGTACAAATCTGAAAAAATCATTTTTCAAAACTTGTTTGCCCAGATAGTCACCTGAGTAAGGATTCAGTACTAATAAGGTATAACCATCTTCATAATGATTATAGGCTACCGTTGCCGCTCTGTTTAGTTTGGCATAAGTAACTCCATAAATAACATTACTGCTGTCTGAGGGAGATGCGTATACATATTGTTTTGACTTCTCCTTAAGCTCAGATGGTGAAAGGAATGGTTTATTTTGTACTTCCACATCTTGATAAGATTCGAATACATTTCTCAATTCTGTCTGAAAGGTATATATACATCCGGTGATTGCAACAATAAATACAACGATACCCGATAGCATTCCCAGCCAGAGATGTAATAGATAGATTATTCGTTTGAAAGATAATTTCTTCATTGAAGATTAAATTCTTTTATTTTAAAACTTTTACAAATGTAGGAAATCTGTTTACAGCCTTAGAAATTATAAGTAATATTTAAGCGGTAGCTCACAGGAGCTTCGGTTTGCCAGTAATAAGCATTTGTTTTGCCTATAGTATAAGGTGTTCCTGAATATAAATAGCTATCAAGTACGTTATTTACCATGAGGTTAATAGCCAGTATACCATTTGACCAACCGGCACCGGCATCTAATCTAAAATAATCAGGAAGTTCTTCTGCATGATCTCTACTGTCTGCCCACCACGAACTACGATCAATTAAAGATGTGCATCCAGCCTGTAGATTGAAACCTTTGAATGCCCCCTCCATAAATCTATATTTCAGATTTGCATTAATAGTATGTTTAGCCACTCCTGGAAGTTGCGTTCCTTTAGTATATTGCGAGGAGCTTTTTGTTACCACAGATTCGGTAAAAGCATAGTTGGCAACAATATCTAATCCTCTGAGAATTTCTCCTTGTACATCAAATTCAATACCTTGATCTCTACTTTGACCTATCTCGGTTACATATACTTCTCCTGCTGCATTTGTCGGATCGGCAGCTAACAAGTTGTTTTTTATGATTCGGTATAATGATAATGTACTGTTCCATTTACCTCCAAACCAGAGTTTCTTGGCTCCAATTTCCATATTGTTACCTGTGATTGGTTTGATTCCTTTACCATCGCGGCGAAGTCCGCTCTGAGGAAGAAATGTTTGGTCGTAAAGGGCATATAGCGAAGTGTTTTCATCTATTGAATAACTAAGACCTATACGTGGTGTGAATTTACGTTCTTCTGTAATCGTTCCGTAAGAATTACTTTTGACATAGGTATATCGACCTGCCAGAGTTAATCTTAGAGCTTCATCAAAGAACGAAAGTTCATCCTGCAAATACAAACCTGTATATGTTTGTGTAATTTGAGGACCTCCAGATCGTTCCTTAATGCTTTTACTTCTGTCAAAATCGGGATATCCTAAGACGGGTCTTCCATTATTGGGGTTATAAATATTGAATGACCCAATAGTATCAAGAGCAAAAGATTGTGACCAATCTGCCCAATATTCTTTGTTACCCATGTCTAATCCTCCCAATATACGATGTGTTACAGGTCCTGTTTGAACTTTTCCATTGACAAAAACCTGTCCGAATTTCATTTGAGATATTGCATCCCATATACTGGCTGTACGGCGTAAATTTCCATCCGTATTGATGGAGTCAACCCACATCGAGCTACCCACCTGATTGTAGTTAAAATAAGCGGCTTGAGCAGTTAATTTCCAATTGGGATTAAAGTTATGTTGAAGATTGAGGATAATGCTCTGATCATTTATTTTGGTAGGTTCCATTCCTGCAGCCAATAGCGTGAAATTTCGAGGTAAAGTTGCATACCCTTGTGTGGCAAAGCTGTAGTAAGAACCTACATTCGACATATCTACATGTTGTAAAGTATATTCAGCAGTCAGTTTGGTATTTTCATCAATTATATATGTAATGACAGGGGCAATACTATATCTGTTATTGAATTCGTTGGGGCGAAAAGAATTTTTAAGTTGCCCCATCAAATTCAGTCTATATAATAATTTTCCTTTTTGATCGAGTTTGCCATCCAGATCAATACTTGCCCTGTAAAGATCATAGCTGCCCAATGTTAGAGATGCCTGGCGTTTTGTCTGTCCTGTTGGTTTCTTAACCACTACATTATATATGCCACTGGGATCTCCGTTTGACATCATAAATCCTGCAGGACCTTTTACAAATTCAATTGATTCAACGAAGCTCATATCTTCGGTTAATGGTCCCCAGGTAGAGGTCAGGTTCATTCCTTCACGAAAAGCAGCAGCACGTCCACCTCTCATGTTTATACGGGTATATAAGTCACCCCAATGTTCCTGACGAGTGGCACCACTTACATTACGGATTATACCATCGCTCATACTGAGTATTTGTTGATCGGCAATCATGCTGGAAGTAACTACTTGTATATTTTGCGGAACTTTAACCAGAGGTTGATCGAGCCTGATCGAGTTGGACGGTCTTTTAGATACATATTTCTCTAAATTGGTAGAAACTACCACTTCATCCAATGTCTGGCTTGACTGTTCCAATTCAAGATCCCCAATCTCGGTTGTCGCATCAGACAGTACTTCGATATTTATTGTTTTCGTTTTATAATTAATAAGGCTGGCAACGAGTGTGTATTGTCCAGCAGGTATATTTTTGAAGTTGAATGTTCCGTCTGATTTTGATGTAGTTCCCCAATTAGTACCATCAAGTCGAATAGTCACATAATCGAGGTTTTCGCCATTACTATTTGTGAGTCTTCCCCGTATATCTTTGGCTATAAGGAAAGAAGCACTTAAACATAGTAGAATCAACATTAAGTAAAATTTCATCTGTTTTTGAGTTTTTTTTGAGTTTTTAAAAATTGTGTGAAGTAAATTAAATAGCACAAGTATTGCAATCACCTATAATAATGATTTTTTATCCTTTGAATCACTATAATTGATGAGTAGATCGGTGAATTAGAGTAGCTGTTTTCATCGTTCTTAGTTTAAACAGATTCAAAAAACGATTTTTGTCAAAATATTAAAAAGGTCTGAGGTCTTATAGTTTTTTGTATAGGCTATTTTTTATACTTTTGTAGCCAGAAAATAAATTAATGAAATTATAATAAATAGATATGGGAAGAGCATTTGAATACCGTAAAGCAACGAAAATGAAACGTTGGGGCAATATGGCTCGTGTATTTACTAAACTTGGAAAACAAATAACTATTGCAGTTAGAGAAGCAGGTCCTGAGCCTGATACAAATCCTCGTTTGCGTGTATTGATACAGCAGTCGAAGAAAGAGAATATGCCCAAGGAAAACGTAGAACGTGCAATAAAAAAGGCTACTTCTAAAGATGAATCTGATTACAAGGAAGTTACTTATGAAGGATATGGTCCTTTTGGTATCGCTATTGTTGTAGAAACGGCAACCGATAATCCTACCCGTACTGTTGCAAATGTACGTAGCTATTTTAATAAACATAATGGTTCATTAGGAACAACCGGTAGCTTAGAGTTTTTATTTGACCATAAATGCGTATTTAAAATATCACCAAAGGAAGATGTCTCACTAGAGGATTTAGAATTGGAACTTATCGACTATGGAGTAGATGAGATAGAGCAAGACGAAGAAGATATACTTCTTTATGGAGAATTTAAATCATATTCGGATATTCAAAAATATCTGGAGGAAAATGGATTTGAAATTCATAGTGCTGAATTTGAGAGAATTCCTCATGAATTAAAAGAAGTAACGGAAGAGCAAAGAGCACAAATTACCAAGCTTTTAGATAAGTTTGAAGATGATGAAGATGTTCAGAATGTATTCCACAATATGATGCCCGAATAATAATTGACTATATCTATCATATAGAGAATCTTATTTGTTATTAAATAAGATTCTTTTTTTATTATAAATGGTTAATTAATTACCAATACGAATACGTATTGAGTATTTTTGTAAACAAAAATAACTTAATGTCTGAATAAGATGACAACTGTAAAGAAAATTATTCTTTTTCTATTCGGTATAGTACTGATAGTCTTTGGAAACAAAGCAGCAATAGATACTATATTTAAGAATAATGATGGGTTAAAAGTTCCCGATTCAGGAGAAAACGAGATTGCGAGTAAAAATGCTGTAATCACGGAAGAAATAGAAACAAAAGAGGTTATAACAAAAGATAATGCAATTTCTTCTCCCGAAGTTTCGGAAGTAAAAGCGGAGGAGGTATCTAAGAAAGAAGCTCCGAAAAAAACTACAGAGAAAGCTTTAAAAGAGCAACCGACTAAAACTTCGGAAAAGAAGGACGAACAAAAGGTTAAAGAAGCTTCTAAAACAAAAATAGAACCCGTAAAAGAAGAAACTGCTGCTGCAAGTGAATGACGGACTTTTATATAAAGCTCAGGTGCGATGGTTATTCCATGCACATATTAAGATAAAGATACCGGTTTTCTGTGACGAAAACCTGTTTGATGAACTTTTTGCTGTATTGGAAGATGTTGACAAACATTACAATTCATATAGCGAAGGTTCTTTTTTTGATTTGATAAATAAGAATGCCGGGCAATTTGTTGAAGTAGATGACGAAACTATCAGTTTGTTGAGGCAACTTATTTATTTTTCGGATTTGTTTGATGGTGAATATGATATAACCGTAATGCCGTTGGTTCGTTTATGGGGCTTTTATAAGGATGAAGTGCGACGTTTACCTCTGAAAGAGGAAATTAAAGCTACCAGGAAGCAGGTCAACTATAAGAAAATAGAAATAGAAGGCTCTAAAGTTCGCATTGCAGAAGGACAGGAGATTATTACAGGCTCGTTTATGAAGTCTTATGCAGTAGATAAGTTGGTTCAGAAAATGAGGAAAGAGGGTATTACCGATGCTATTATTAATGCGGGAGGTAGTACTATTAAGGCTCTGAATAATTCGGTGCATCCTTACTGGCTAATAAATGTAGAGAATTCAATGAATAAAGAGTATACTTTATTTAAACTGAAACTCTCGAATGCTTGTTTTTCGACTTCGGCACAAACTAAAACATTTGTAGAAATTGGTGGTAAGAAATACGGACATATAATCAATCCACGAACTGGTTATCCTTCCGAAAATAAGCAGATAGGAATAATATCGACCAATTGTTTTGTAGGTGACATTATTTCAACAGGATTGTATAATCAGACATTAGATGGTTTCACGGCGAAAATGAAGTTATTATCGAGCCAATTTGATGTTTCGGGTTTTTTAATGGATAAAAATAATCATATTCGATTCTCGGATGGTTTCGAAAAATATATAGTACAATAAATTATGATGCATATTTTTTCGATGAAGAGCAAAACCAAGCAGATGAGTATATCGGATATTCCCGATGCTCCTGTTTTGTATCTGCCTTTGTTACAACATATAGGGCAAGCAGCAAAACCAATTGTAGAAGTTGGTGAGTATGTTCTTAAATATCAGATTATAGCTGAGGAAACACGTAACTTGTCGGCTAATATTCATGCTCCGGTTTCGGGTACGATCAAGGCGATAGAATTACATCCTCTGGCGGATGGAACTTTGGTTGAAACCATAGTTCTGCAAAATGATTTTAGAAATGAAGAGATTACACGACCGGTAATTGATGCTGATAACCTGACCTCCGATGAGATATTAGCTATCATAAAAGGTGCAGGTATAGTAGGAGAGGGAGGAGCACAGTTTCCGACCTTTGTAAAGTATAACCTGCTAGGCAAAAAGATTAATACTTTTATTGTCAACGGCACTGAGTGCGAACCTTATCTGACGGCTGATTATGCTTTGATGAGAGATAAGACCGAAGAACTGTTCCGAGGTATATTTTTGATAAATAAAGTACTTCAAGCTCAAGAAATAGTCCTTTCAATAGAAAAGCAGAATAAAGAACTGTTGGATGTATTTAGTCCATTTTTATCTCAGCCTGAATATAAAAATATAAGGGTTGCCATATTGCCCAATCAATATCCTCAGGGAGGAGAGTTGCAACTTATCAAATCTGTTACAGGAAAAGAATTAGCTCGTGGCGTTCTACCCAAGGATGAGGGATTAATGGTGAGTAATGTGGGTACAGTTCATGCTGTATATAATGCACTTGTGGAGCGTAAACCTTTAACTGAACGTATAATAACTGTTTCGGGCGAACAATCTAAGAAATCGGGAAACTACCAAGTTAAAATTGGCACACCTATCAGCCATATTTTAGAATATCAGAATCTGACAAATACATTAGACGATAAGCAATTGGTTCTGGGTGGTCCTATGATGGGTAAGAATGTTGTGGAAGCTTCAGCTCCAATCATCAAAGGTTCATCGGGAGTACTGTTTTTCAAAAAGAAAGAGATTAAAAGGAATAACTGCATATCGTGCGGTTATTGTGTAGATGTATGTCCGATGAAACTGATGCCTCTTGTATTTGCTGAAAATTACAGAACAGGAAAGATTGCTTCATTAGAAAAATACAGCTTAAATTCATGTATAGAATGTGCTGCCTGCGAATACATCTGCCCGAGTGATGTTCCATTGATGGAAAGCATCAAAGAAGGAAAGGTAAAACTAAAAGCTTTATTGACTCATGCAAACTGATAGTAAAACTGTATATACACCTTTTGTACGAGCCAAAGATAGTGTTTGGGAAGTAATGTCGGATGTTCTTCTGGCACTCGTTCCCTGTGCGGTTATTTCGTATTTTGCATATGGAGAGGCTCCTCTGTTTGTGATGTTCGTTGCTGTTATCAGTGCTATGGTTGGCGAATTTATATTTGCAGGTATTTTCCTTAAAAAATGGAATACATTGCTCGATGGTTCGGCAATAGTGACTGCTATTTTACTGGCTTTTACATTAGCACCTTTTACTCCTTGGTATGTAGTTGCCTTTGGTTCGGCTATGGCTGTAATCTTTGGTAAGATACTTTGGGGAGGATTGGGACGTAATATGTTTAACCCTGCTTTGGTTGGACGGGAATTTATGACTGTCTTTTTTCCTTTGGTAATGACCTCTCGAACTATTTGGTACAATAAAGACTATGTCAATTTTCAGGATCTGAATATTTTCAATTTCTTAGGAAATGGAGGTTTTACTGAATATATGAACTCTATATTCTTTAAGCCATCGGGGGCAATAGGAGAATATTCAGTTATACTTCTGGTACTGGGAGGATTATATCTACTGTTGCGTAGACGCATTTCGTGGCATATACCATTCGGATTGTTAGTTACATTCTTTATCCTACTGCAAATATTTGCTTTTAAGGATATTAAATTCTCTTTAGGAGGAATATTATTAGGAACCTTATTTATGGCTACCGATATGCCATCGAGTGCATCCACTAAGATGGGAAAACTATACTATGGGGCTATGATCGGTCTGGTTGCTATGCTCTGCCTGTTGAATGATGTAAAATACGAGTATATGTCCTATTCTATTTTACTTGTGAATGGATTTGTTATTCCTATCAATTGGATATTTAAGCCGAAAGTTTGGGGCGAAAATATAAATCTAAAGGAACGAGTAGGGGCAGGAGTTCTGCTTACTATCGGAATTGTTGCTACAACCTTTGCTTTAGTTTATTTACATCATTTTGATTTGGTGAGGTATTTAATCTTTGCTTATATATTGATTGTAATCGGGCGATTCTGCTTCTCGAAACAATAATACATGCAGCGAGTATATCATGCATATTTTATGGTATTCGAACACTTTGTAACTGTCAGTAGTATATATATTATTGAAAATCTGAGATGTTCGATTAAATTTTTTTCGATATAGGGTAGGTTGTTGTATCTATTGTCGATCCAAGAAAGGCTAGGATGGCTATATGTTTTATTATTCAAATGGCAGTATTTGCATATTTATTGTCATTTCAGACAAATGTTTAATGTCGTAACTTTGTTTGACATTCTAATTATATAAAATATGAATACAAATAAAGTAAGTTACAAAACAGTTAGTATAGATACTAAAACTATATTTTATCGTGAAGCAGGAAAAGAAACTTCTCCGACAATCCTTCTTTTACATGGGTTTCCTTCATCTTCCCATATGTTTCGAAATTTAATACCTATACTTGCAAAAGATTATCATGTGGTTGCTCCCGATCTTTTAGGTTTCGGATTATCAAGTCATTGTGATCATAAAGAATTTAGTTATACTTTTGATAACCTGGCTTATTATATCAATCTATTTACTCTGGAACTCAAATTAGATAAATTTGCAATCTATGTATTTGATTATGGTGCTCCGGTTGGATTTAGATTAGCACTTTCAAATCCTGAAAAAATTACAGGAATTATTTCACAAAATGGAAATGCTTATGAAGAAGGATTGAGTGAAGGTTGGAACCCGATAAGAAAATATTGGACTGAAAAGACATCTCAAAATAGAGATGCATTAAAGTCTTTTTTGACAGAAGAGACAACTAAATGGCAATATCTCTATGGAGTAAATGATACCAGCTTAGTTTCTCCGGATGGATATAACTCTGATCAATATTTCCTTAATCGTAAAGGGAGTACTGATATACAACTTGATTTATTTGGAGACTACAGCAATAATGTAGCTCTATATCCTAAATTTCAAGAATACTTCCGAACCTATCAGCCTCCTTTTCTTGCTACATGGGGTAAGAATGATCCTTTCTTTTTAGCTGTGGGTGCAGAGTGTTTTAAGAGAGATAACCCTAATGCCATTGTAAAATTGTATGATACGGGACATTTTGCTTTAGAGACTCATCTTGAGGAAATCGGAGCAGAAATACGAAGTTTTCTAGCTAAAGTTTACAAAATACTTTAAAGAATTTATGGGAGGGGTATTATTCGGTATTTTTATGGCTACCCATATATTTGCATTTGGTCGATTCTGCTTTTCGAAAGAATTGCACTAAAAAAGTAAAAGCCCTAAGATTATTTTGATCTTAGGGCTTTTACTTTGTATAGAATTTTATTGCTGATACCCGTCGTTCATTAATATTTCTTGTTTTCTTCTACAAGTTCCTTACTATATTGTTCGGGTGCTAGCATAGTAAATAGCTCTATCAGATTTTCTTCAGGATCTCTTAGGTGAACCACTCGCATCCCCCAATCTGGCATATCTGTTGGTTGATTAATAAACTTTACTCCATTCGCAAATAATGTTTTATAAATTTCATCCACATTTGATACTTCAAATGATATCATCATTTTCTCACGGCAGTCCGTAGGCATTGGTTTGTTAACGTTCCCTATAGAAGGAGCCATCCAATCTGATACAAACAGAGCTAATCCCTCGATTCCTTCTGCTACCTTAAAACTGGCATAGCCACTATTTTCATCTCCCCAAGCAGGGATTAGCCCCAATTGTTCTTTATAAAATTTGAAGCATTTTGCAAAGTCTTTGACTAGCAGTCGTACATTACTGAATTTCATAACTTTTTAATTTAATATTATTCTTTTATAATTATCAAAATAGGAGTATTATATTTATTACCAATTGATTAAGTAGTATGAACAACTTTATTGCAAGTTATGAAAAATACTCGAAACTTTACAAAAAACAGAATGCAAGATGAATTTTTTGAATCAAAAACGTAAATCTAAATTATCGGATATTAAATTGATTGCTGTCGATTTAACTTCAGAATATGTGAGTATTTATTCTGAATATCAGCTATTTGTAATTTTATCTCCGACCTTGTTATCTAAAATAGAATATAGTGTTTATATAAACAACTTAAAAATGAGTATTGCTTAAATACACTACGGATTAATGATATATTATTTTGCAGTAGCTTTTACCCTATCTTCCTGACTCATTTCAGCTAATTGCCTAACTCTGTCAACACTCAACCCCAGACCTTGTGCAATACGGGTTCCATATTCGGGATGAGCTTTGTAGAATAATGCAGCCTGACGTAATTGAATGCGTTGTTGTGCATTCTTCATGTGACCTACAAGATTATTGATAAGGTTGGTTTTATCATAATTGCTCAGTACACGACCATACAGTTCTCCTGCCTGAACAAAGTCAATATCTCCTAACGGATACTCATGTCGTGCAGCTAGTCCCTGTACATCTAATGCCGGAGGTGTAAACTTGGCATCGGGTGCAGCACCTTCGAACGAATTAGGATAGTAATTAGGGGCAGGTACATCATTACGGGTATTCATATAGCTATCACGCTGATAATTATGCATCGGACACTTAGGAGCATTTACAGGCAATTGGTCAAAGTTTGCCCCTAATCTATGCCTATGAGTATCAGGATAACTGAATAAACGTACCTGCAACATTTTATCGGGTGAAGCGGCTATGCCGGGAACAAAATTTCCGGGAGAAAAAGCAGCTTGTTCAATTTCATTAAAATGATTCTCTGGATTGCGGTTTAGTACAAATCTACCTACGGGAATCAATGGGTACTCACCTTGATACCATACTTTGGTGATATCAAACGGATCGAATTTATAATGGTTTGCTTGTTCGGGAGTCATTATCTGAACAAAAGCATCCCAAGCAGGATAATCGCCTTTTTCGATACTTTCGTACAGATCACGTGTTGCATAATTAGGATCTGTGCCAGCCAATTCGGTCGCTTGTTCATTGGTTAAGTTTTTTACTCCCTGTGCCGTTTTAAAATGCCATTTTATCCATACATGCTCACCTTGGGCATTGTACCACATAAAAGTATGGCTTGAGAATCCGTGCATGTGACGAAAACCATCGGGCGTACCTCTATCGGAGAAAAGAATAGTAACCTGATGTATACTTTCGGGAGTCAATGACAGAAAATCCCAAAAAGCATCGGGATCGGGGAGATTTGATATTGGATTCCTTTTTTGAGTATGGATAAAATCGGGAAATTTAATACCATCCCGAATAAAGAATACAGGCGTATTATTACCTACCATGTCGTAATTACCTTGTTCTGTATAGAATTTCAAAGCAAAGCCACGAGGATCACGGGCTGTATCGGCAGAACCTTTTTCGCCTCCTACAGTTGAGAATCGGGCTAGCATTTCGGTCTTTTTACCAATCTGAGATAGAAAATCGGCACAAGTATACTTCGTTACATCGTTTGTAACTTCAAAGTAGCCAAAAGCTCCCGAACCTTTAGCATGTACAACTCTTTCGGGAATACGTTCTCTGTCGAAATGTGCCAGTTTTTCGATCATGTGAGTATCCGAAAGCAAAGTCATTGTAGGGTTTTGGGTTGTAATCGAAGCCTGATCATTGTCCACAGGACTGCCTTGATTAGTTGTTAAGGTTTTCTTTTTTTCTTCTTCTTTCATAGTTTTAATTTATTTAGTTTATGTGTGGTGGAGGGAATTTTTCGAACTGTATACCTTTTCATAACAAGGAGTAAAACGAAATGTTTATAAAATTTAGAATTTTTACACTATGTATTTTATTTGTATATTTATTGTTTTTAATTATCTGTTATACCTAATTCTACCATGAAATTTAATCAAACACTAAAAAGGTTTGTGACCTTCTTATTATCATTAACCACTATATTTTGTATCTTTCTATTTTGTGCTTGTACAAATGAAGACAAGACTGTAAACGCCAATTATGAGGTTGTTCCTTTACCTCGACAAATAATTTATCAGGCAGAAAGCAATCCTTTTGTTTTGGATAAATCAACCCGAATCTTTTATATAGAGAATGATAGCCAATCACATCAGTTGGCTTCTTTCTTAGCTGCATATATTAACGAGTGTATAGGTGTTGATATTCAATTGACTACAAAGAAAGATGCTGAGAATATTATAGAATTTCAAATAGATACAACACTAAATACAAATCCCGATTATTATAAATTATCTGTCACACCTCATAATATACTCATAAATGGGGCAGGTGCATCAGGTGTATTTTATGCTATCCAGACACTGAGAAAATCATTACCTGTAGAGAGTGTAAATAACATTTCTTTTCCTGCGGCGGTAATTGAGGATTATCCGCAATTTTCACATAGGGGAGTATCGTTAGACGTGTCCCGTCATTTTTATTCGGCAGATTTTATAAAGAAGTATATAGATGTTCTGGCATTATTCAATATGAATGTCTTTCATTGGCATCTAACAGATGATCAAGGGTGGCGAATCGAAATAAAGAAATATCCTAATCTGACTAAAATTGGCGCACAAAGATCTGAAACTGCTACTGATCGTCATTCGGAAGAATATGACGGTAAGCCTTACGGTGGTTTTTATACTCAGGAAGAAATAAAAGATGTGGTAGAATATGCCCGTCAACGTTATATAACGGTTATTCCTGAAATAGATATTCCCGGACATACATTGGCTGTTTTGGCATCTTATCCCGAATTAGGCTGTATCGGAGGACCTTATCAGGTTGGACGAGGTTGGGGTATATTTGAGGATGTGCTTTGTGCTGGAAACGATAGTGTATTTACATTTTTGGATGATGTATTTACTGAGGTTGCAGAATTATTTCCTGCTAAATATATTCATATTGGAGGAGACGAATGTTTGAAAAACAGATGGATGGCTTGTCCTAAATGTCAGGCGAGAATAAAAGCTTTAGGAATCAGAGAGACAAAAGCACATTCACTCGGAGAACAATTGCAAAGCTATTTTATCCATCGGGTAGAAGAGCTGATTAATAAAAAAGGAAAATCTATAATAGGTTGGGATGAGATATTAGAAGGAGGAATTGCTCCTAATGCTACTATTATGTCGTGGCGAGGAACTGATGGTGGAATATATGCAGCTGGCAGAGGTCATGATGTAATAATGACTCCCGAATCACATCTTTATCTCGATTATTATCAATCACCTGATGTGGATAACGAACCCTATACTTTCGGTTGGTTAACGGATTTGGAGAAAGTATATAGCTTTGATCCTATACCTGTTGAACTAGAAAAAGATCAGCAAAAAAATATTTTGGGAGGACAAGTAAATGTCTGGACTGAATATATGCCTACCAGTAAAAATGTAGAATATATGTTGTTGCCTCGCTTAGGAGCTTTGGCTGAAACCTTATGGTCGTATCCTCAGGAAAAAGATTACAATAACTTTGTAGCGAGAATGTACCGACAATCTTTATTGTTAGATAAACTAGGCTATGAAAATTGTAAGCAAGCTTATGGGGTGCAGACAAAATATGATTATGATACAGATAAAAGTGAGATAAAGGTAGCACTTTCAACATTCGATACTGCTCCTATTTATTATACATTGGATGGTACTGTACCAACAGAAAAAAGCCTTAAATATTCAGAACCTATTATCATTTCTAAATCAAGCAATTTAAAAGCATTAGTTGTGAGAGATGGTATACAAAGTAAAATTTACTCAAAAGAATTTTCATTTAATAAAGCTACCGCGAAACCTATTGAGTTGAAGAATCAGCCTGATAAGAAGTATACATTTAATGGAGCAATAACTTTAGTTGATGGGCAAGAAGGGTATAAGAATAGTTATCGTACAGGATTGTGGCTTGGATTTTTAGGAGAAGATATGGTAGCAACAATAAGGTTGGGTGGTCAGACAGCCGTTTCATCGGTGCGAGTAAATCAATTTATAAATAGTCGTGGTGGATTATTATTTGCTAAATCAATAAAAATAGAGGTGTCGGATGATGGAAAAACTTTCAGAGAAGTAGGTTTTAAAACGCAGCCAATACTTAATGAGCATATTAAACCACAGATATTTGAAGTAAAAGAAACATTTGATACAGTAAAAGCCAACTATATACGAGTAACACTTGAGGCTGTTGAGGGATTGCCAGCGTGGCATGAAAAAGCTGGAGCAAAGGCTTATATAATGGTTGACGAAATAGTTGTAGAATAATATGCTTAAGCAAGTAATAGCATTGATTTTAATAAGTAGTATTTTATTTTGTTCTTGTATAAAGAATAACAATTTAACTTTAGGTCTAAAAGAGAAAAAAGGAATTGGATCAGAGGTATTTCATAAAATGAAAATTTTAGATCTTCGAAAAGAAATTATCTCGTCATTAGGATCTAAAACTATTAATGAGTTTGAATCAGCTATTGAAAGAATATATGATGAGACAATAGACGGAGGACTTTCTTTAGAACGTGATATTATTGATAATTATAGTCAAGTATGTTATTATATTGGTCTGACTATTCCTGATAAGGAAAACAAATATATATCTACAATATATTCTTTTAGAGTTAACCTTATTCTGCAAGATAAAAATATTATCTATTATAATTTAGGAAAGATTACTTCTTTTAGGGGTGCTGATTTTACATTTATAAAAGAAGAGTATAAGGATCGATTCGAGTATGATATGCTAAATACTAAATTTAGGAATGTTTTTTTGATAGATTTGAATCTAAATGAGCTTTTTGTAACAGATATTGTTTATGGAGAGGGTTGTGGGATTGGATTCCAGCCTCCTAATGAAAGACAAATAATGAATTTATTAGTTACTTATAAGAATATAAATGAAATAAGACGCTGGCTTCAATCTTCTAACGTGGAGAAACAAATATATGCTTTGTATGGATTTTATGAGTTGAATAAAAAGGGATATAAACCTTTTATTGATGATCAGAAAATGATTGAGTCTATTTTAAAGAAAAAAGGTGATCTGAATTTTTGTTATTCTTGTGAATACATGACAGAGAGGATTGAAAATATTGTAAAGGAAGAGTTTGACTTTCAATTTTGAAAGAAAAAAGAGAGTTCAGACTATGACTCTCTTTTTATATATTACAATCTGATTTATGAAATCATAAAATGTAAACGATTCTGTAAATTTACTTCGGCAATACCACCATCAATATCGAGATATAGGATATTCATATCGGGGTATAGAGTTTTCAATCGCTTCTCAATTCCTTTAGCTACAATGTGATTGGCTATACATCCGAAAGGTTGAATGCATACCACTTTATTAACCCCTTTACGTGCGTAGTGGGCTATTTCACCTGCAATAAGCCATCCTTCACCATATTGATTGGATAGGCTTAATACTTCGGAAGCAGCTTCAGCTTTAGCAAAAATAGATTCGGATGCCTCATAGAATTTGAAATTAGACATGATCTTTTCGAACTTCTTAATCTTGCTATTGATCCAAGTCCAGATAAGAGGTTGCATGGCTTTTGCGAAGATAGTTTCTTCTTTCAGACCATTTTTTACATCTTCTTTGTTGTTGACAAAGAATTGAATTAGGAAATCCAAAAGAGGAGGACATGAAACTTCAACTTCTTTCGACCGTAGCCATTCCGTTATATTTGCCTGAGCATAATTGTTATATTTCAAGAATATTTCACCGATAAGACCAACTCTGGTATATTGTTTTTCAAAAATAGGTACATTATTGAAGTCGGCAACAGCTTCTTTTAATAATCGACGTAGCATTTTAGGGGAATTGGCTCTTACTCCATCAATTCCTCTTTCAATATAAAAGTCAAATACTTGCTGCGATGCACCTTTTGTTTTTTCACGCACACTAATTGCACTGTGCATTTGTTGTAAAGCGTCCGAGTAAAGCACAGTATCAACCGCAATTTTAGCCAGTTTTTTCCAGTCGATATTAAACTCACTTTCTTCATTCTGATACGAGTCTCCTGACGAAAGGGCAATAACGGGAATGTCTCTGAATCCTGCATTTTGTAATCCGCTCTTTATTTGAGCCAGATAGTTGGTCGCACGACATTGCCCACCCGTTTGAGTTATTGCCAGAACCACATCTTGTACATCATACTCTCCTGATTGTAGTGTGCTGATAATATCCCCTAATATAAGGGTTGATGGGTAACAAACCTCATTATTACCATACATCAAACCTAAATCTGCCGATACTTTGTTCGATTTAGGGAGGTTTTGAAGTTTATACCCGACCAATTCACCCAAAGCAGGAGCAAAAGGCGATAAAAAGTCGGTAAACCAAGGGAGGAGTATCGTTTTCTTTCGGTCTTCTTTTGTATAAGGCGTGCGATAACCCTCGTATGCCGGTTGAGGAGCTTTCTGTTCCTGTGTATTAATCGTTTTGAGAGATTCAACCAGAGAACGTAAACGCAATCTAATAGATCCCGGGCTGGCTATCTCGTCAATACGTAAGATTGTGAGGTTCTTACCTGCTGCCTTTAGTATATCCTGTGTTTCATCCATAAAAAAGGAATCAGGCCCACAACCGAAAGAATTCAACTGAATCAATTGTATATTCTGAGGTAGTTTTGCAACCTCCATAGCTGCTTGTACTACACGATTAGGATACGACCATTGTGATACAATATTCAAACGTCCGAATCCAGAGCTTTCTTCTTTACGGAAAACATCATCCGTAAATACTGTAACCCCCAGATCAGATAATATCTGTCCGACTTTCTGATGAATAAGAGGGTCGGCATGGTACGGTCTTCCTGCAACAACAAAAGCTGTTTCGTTATTTGCGATAGCCTGATTTAGTAATTCTTTTTGACTTTCTCTTAGCTGTACTTTTACCTCTGTTTTTACCTTCATCGCTTTCTCAAACGCTTTACTGAAAACAGACTTTGAAACACCTAATGATGATAAGTAGTCAAAACAACCTTTCTCCAAAGCCTTATCGCTACTGAATGTTATAACAGGTTTGTCGAAGGCGATACCATATTTTTCGTCGGGTTCTACCGAACTTCTGATAACTTCGGGATAACCACTCACCACAGGGCAATTGAAAGAGTTGGATGAACTGCCAAATTCTTTCTCTTCCTTGGGTATAATAGGGTAGAAGATGCGGTCTACTTTCTGTTCGATAAGCGATAACACGTGTCCGTGTACCAGTTTTGCAGGAAAACAGATATTATCGGACATTACACCGCCCACTCCTTTTTGATAAAGAGGAAAGGTTGATTCGGGTGATAATCTCACATTGAATCCGCAATCCGAAAGAAGTGTATGCCAGAAAGGATAATTATCGAACATATTCAAGACACGAGGTATCCCGATTGTTTTACCTTGTTGGATATTATCGGCATTAACTCCTCGGTTGAATAATATTTCATTCTTTTCATCAAAACCGTTATAACCACCTTTTTGTATAGAACTTTTATTGTAAAATATCTTTTCGCATTTGTTGCCTGCATAACAGATATTACCGTTTTCGAATTTAAACCGTAATACCGAACAATTATTCGTACAGCCTTTACATTGAAGCTCTCTTGTATCAATGGCTTCTATATTGGGCAAAGATATTGCTCCGTTGGCAGGAGTTGTGGCTTGCTTTTTTTTCCATAATCTTTGAGAATAAAGAGCAGCACCCAAAGCACCCATCAATTCGGGATGATCTGTCGAACTTATCGATTTTCCCGAAAGTAATTCCAAAGTACGATATACGGCATCGTTTCGGAATGTACCTCCCTGAACAACAATGTGATCGCCCAACTGTTTAAGATTGGATATTTTTAGAACTTTGTATAAACAGTTTTTCACGACTGAATAAGCAAGTCCGGCGGCAATATCATCCATTCCGGCATTTTCACGAAGCGACTGTTTTACTTTCGAATTCATAAAGACAGTACAGCGTGAACCTAAATCAGACGGATGTTGTGCTATACATGCGGCATGGGAAAATTCGCCCAAAGTCATATTCATTGTAGATGCAAAGTTCTGTAAAAACGAACCGCATCCGGCAGAACAAGCCTCATTCAATTCAATATTGGAAATTACTCCGTTTTCGGTGAATATCGATTTAATATCCTGCCCCCCAATATCGAGAATAAAAGAAACCTGAGGGTCTACATATTGTGCTCCTGACAGGTGAGCCATGGTTTCTACAATTCCATAATCGAGTCCTAAAGCCGATTTTATAAGATCCTCACCATAGCCTGTCGCTGCTGAGGATAAGAATTTGTAGGATACACCTTTGTCTTCTGCTTTCTTATAAAACTTCGAAAGTCCTTCTATAACTTTCTTGAGAGGATTTCCTTCATTGCTTCCATAAAAGCGATATATGATATTGGCATCGGAATCCATCACTACAATTTTGGTTGTAGTAGACCCCGAATCTATCCCGAGGAAACATTCTATTTCTTTCTTACTTCCCAGTTCTTGAAATTGTAGAGGCTTAATCTTTCTATTTTTCTTCCATTCCTGATACTCTTCTTCATTGTTGAATAAAGCCGGTAAATAGTCTTTCTGAGCTGTTGTATTGTCTTCGGATTTGGATATTAAATCGTTCAGATTGTGATAAGCTATATCCTTTTGTTGATATAATGCAGCTCCCCAAGCCGGAAAATATTCTCCGTTTTCGGGTAGTATAAAATCGTTATCTTCTATTTTTAATACCTCTCTGAATGAATTTCGTAAGGCAGGAATAAACGTCAAAGGACCTCCAATGCATAGTATTTTAGGTACAATATCGCAACCTCTGGCTAGGGTAGTAACACTTTGAAGTGCTACTGCATGAAGAATAGAACCCGATATATCAGCTACGGGAATGTTTCTGCTTATCAGATTTTGTACATCTGTTTTTGCAAATACACCACAACGAGAGGCGATAGGATATATTTTCTCGAATTTAAGAGCCTGATTTCCTAATTCTTCGGTTGAAATATTCATCAGGTTTGCCATCTGATCGATAAAAGCACCGGTACCACCGGCACAACTACCATTCATGCGGATGTCGGGATGTTTTCCCTCTTTGAAGAAAACCATTTTGGCATCTTCACCACCCAGATCAATAAGAGTATGAGTTTCAGGATATACTTTATTAACCACTTCTACAGCGGCTACTACTTCTTGTACAAAAGTAACACCTATACGTTCGCCAATACCCATACCTGCCGATCCTGTAATGTTTATACAGAATTCGGTATCAGGAAATTGATTGGTTACCTTGTCTAATTCTTCGGCAAACGATTGCTGTATATTTGCCTGATGTCTGCGATAGGCTTTATAGATAATCTGCGAATCAGAATCTATAATTACTATTTTAATAGTCGTTGATCCAACGTCAACTCCCATTTTATATTGAAGTTTTGTGTGCATATCGGGCAATATTTTAAAGCTTAGTATTGGGTTGCAGAGCATTAATGGTAAACTCTACAACATATTTTTTATGATTGGCAATCAGTTCGCTGTATTTTTCTCTCGAAACATCCATGAGTGCCATGGCTAATTCTCCGAACATAAAAGGGAATAGCGATAGGGAAATAATATTTAAAAGAAAATCAGCAGATGGTGTTTCTCTTATTGTACCTTTGGCTGTTTCATCTTGTATGCGTTTTGCGATCTGTTCGAATGCCTGAAAGGGATTCTTACTTTTTATCCGTGTGGTTAGCCTTTGCGGATTGAGGCTTACTTCATTTAATATGAACATGGGGATTTGAGGATATTCAAAAAGAATCTCATAGTAAGTATGTATCCATGTTTCTATTAGTTCAAAGAATGGCATATCAGACCCTAAAGTCAGGAATATTTTTTGAGTAAGTATCTCCATTGCCTCCTCAAATATTATCTCAAACAAGTTGTATTTCGATTGAAAATAATAATTTACCATTGCTACATTTGTATCCGATGCTTTGGCTATATCCCTGATACTTGTTCCATTATACCCGTTTTTTATAAAGAGGGTTTTAGCTTCTTTTAAAATTTTTCTCTTTACTTCATGGGGATCTTTATCGTTGATCATATCTTAGGTATAATAATATTCGTGCAGTATTAAACAACTGTTTAATACTGCAAATTAATAAAAAAAACAGCAACTAAACAAGTGTTTAATTGCTGTGATGTTTTTTTTCTTCTTAATTATACCAATCAATGTTAATCGTGATAGAGATATGAATCTGTTTTACCCTGAAAATTTATCTGTATAAGAAAGTATTTATGGAAACAAGCTTATCTTTTTATTTTATCTCAAACAACTCAAAAAAGGTTACACGAAAAACGAAGTGAAAAAGTTGTCACTTTTGTCACTTTTGTAATGTTTTTAAGATTAGTTTTCTGTTTATTAGATTTTTATATAAATGACGGTTTTGTACTTTTTGTCATCTTATTGCAAGGTTTGTAAATCAAATCAGTTATTTAGATTTAGTAGCTTAATTGCTTTTTCCATATCTTCGGGAGTATCAATACCAATAGTTTCTATATCAGTAAGTCCGACTTTTATCTTATAACCGTTTTCAATCCATCGAAGCTGTTCTAAAGATTCAGCCAATTCAAGATTCGATTGAGGTAGCAAGGTAATTTTTTTCAAGACATTAGCTCTGTATGCATACATACCTATGTGCTTGTAAAATATATGTTTGTCAAGCCATTCTGTATGATGAGCATCTCTTATATAGGGGATAATAGAACGGCTGAAATAAATAGCTTCGCTATTTTTATTCAAAACTACTTTAGGCGAATTTGGATTGAAAAGTACCTCAAAGCCATCTTCTTTTTTGAATGGTTTTACTAAAGTAGCCAATTCGGTTTCTTTAGAATCGAAACAAGATTTAAGTGTTTCGATTTGTTGAGGTTGAATAAAAGGTTCATCTCCCTGTATATTGATTACGACATCAAAGCCGTTTCCAATTTTCGAAAAAGCCTCATTGCATCTGTCTGTTCCACTTTTATGGTCGGGAGATGTGAGGACGGCTTTTCCTCCAAAATCCTCTACAACTTTTAGAATACGTTCATCGTCGGTTGCTACCCAAACTTCGTCAATCGCTTTTTTAACTTGTTCGTATACCCTTTGTATCATCGGTTTTCCTGCCATATCAGCTAGGGGTTTTCCCGGAAAACGTGATGATCCGTATCTGGCAGGTATAATTCCTATAAATTTCATATATTTTAGTTTGCTTTACTTGTACACTCGTTTACTCTTTTATTTCAACAACATATAGTTGAGAGCTTTCGTACTTAATGACTTTAATATTCTTTCCACTTTCTATAAATCCTTGATTGGCAACAGCATCATAGTATTGACCGTCTATAATCACTTTACCTGATGGTCTTAAAACAGTAGCAGCGTGTCCAATCTTGCCTATCATAAGTTTTTGCTCTTCGGGTACGGAAATAAAGCCTTCCTGATCGCTTGTCAAAGCAATATTTCTGAACATGCTTCCTTTTTTTCCTATTCTGCTTATCAAGGTGATGATAAGGACAAACGACATCAGTATTCCTACGATGACCGTAATAAATGATTTGAGAGTTTGGTCAGCTGATACTCCTGTAAAGTCAAAATCAACATTCCCCACCAAACTAAGGAATAACCCGAGGACAGTAAGTACAATTCCACTGATGCCCGCCACACCAAATCCGGGTATGACAAATATCTCGAATGCTATGAGAATAAGTCCTATGACGAATATGATAATTTCCCAATTCTGAGCATAACCATCCATATATAGAGGGGTAAAATATAATAAGGCTGCCGTAATAGCCATAGCAACGGGTAAACCTACTCCGGGAGTCTTAAGTTCTATATATATACCGCCTATGATAACCATAATGAGAATACTTTGTACTATTCCATTGGTGAGAAAGTTCTTGATATAATCAAATATCGTAGGGTTATATGTTTGAATGTCATAGTTTTCGATATTCATATGTTTCACTATTATTTCAGAGATGTTTTCGGCAATACCGTCACAATACCCGACGCTAACCGCTTCATTTGCTGTTAATGTCAATACTTTGGTGGTATCGGTCAATATGGGAATAACTACACGCTCGTCTACCATTGCTTCTGCAATGCGAGGATCTCGTTTCCATGTAAATGTTGTATCATTGGTTTGTGATATAAGAGTGTCCTTACCGTGGCTTTCGGCGGTAGATCTGATTAGCGACCGCATATAAGATTGATATTTGTCAGGAGCTTTTTCACCCAAGGCATCAACAACCGTTGCTGCTCCTATATTGGCACTGTTCCGCATAAATATTTTGTCACAGGCAATAGCTATCAAAGCTCCTGCCGATGCTGCATTATTATTAATGAATACGTATACAGGTATTTTACTGTTTAAGATAGCTGTTCGCATCGAATCGGCTTCAACAACAGTTCCCCCATAGGTATTCATATCGATAAGTATGTAATCGGCTTTTTCTTTTTCTGCAAGATGTAATCCATTCTGTAGATACTGCCATGTTACGGGACCTATTTCTTGCTTGATATTGATTCTATATATAAGAGGAGTATCGGTATTCGCCATAAGTTGAATATACCCGACAAAAGTTAAAAGAAGAAATATAAGTGCTTTTTTCATATAGTTCAGTCTATATTTATTTAGTGTATATGACCTTAACAAAGGTAATTCAAAATATTTAATCTATGGACTTTTAGAAAATTTATAGGTACATTTGAGGTAATGAATAACTTTAAATATTTATGAAAAAAACAATATTTCTTTTAATATTCTTACTAATACTCTTCAATAATAAGGCTTTTTCTCAAAGTGATGGGTGGTATCAGCGAAATGATTTTATACGAGACGTAGGTGATATGTTTTATAAACAGGATGGAAAGATAAAATATACTTTTTATTCTGATGTAAGTATGGAGGAAAGAAACTCGATGATAAGTTTGACTAATCGATATATTAAAGAAAATTTAGCGATATTAAAAGAACTCGAACTTAATGACTCTATCGATATTATATTAGTTCGTAATAGGAATGATATGATTACGCATGTAGGTGCACCAATATCGGGGCTTGCTTTTACAAGTGTTGACGAGTTTGTTAAGCAAAAACTAATAATCAGTATTGGTGGAGATAGAAATCCTCTTAAACATGAATTAATGCATATGGTTTCGGAATGTAAATGGGGTATCCCCGATGATTATAACCGTTTTTCGTGGTTACAAGAAGGATTAGCTACTTATGCCGATCCTAAAGCGGAATGTGATACTTATTCCTTTGAGGAGAAATACGTATACTTTATACAAAGTAAAAAACTCATTAGTGGAGATTCACTTCTAAATCAGTTTGATTCTCAATATCCCAAAATAGCTTACAATCAGTCTGCATATATGGTGAAAGTTTTGATAGATAATTATGGAATAGACAGTCTCAAAAGGTTATGGACTGGTACAATGGATGACTTTGTTACAATATATGGAGTTGACTTTGATGATATGATGAAAAAAGTGGAAATTGAATTAATCGAAAAATACCCAGACCCTATTAAATTAGACTGGAGCGAATTTGAAAAAACATGCTATTGATAAACAGAATAGAAAAGTGTTTTTTAATTCAAATGCACTTCTTTTCTAAAAAATATATCCCGCTAAAATAATACACCGATTCAGCTCCTTTATAAAAATGAATGTATATTTGTAAACTGTTATGAATACATTTATTATAAGCATGGGATCGAACGAAAACAGGGCAGAAAACATGTCCCGTTGCCGTTATCTGCTTAGTAAAGATTATCCTGAAGTGGTATTTTCTGAGATGATTAATACTGAACCGTATGGTGAAACTTATCACTCTGATTTTTATAACCAGTTGGCATTAATTAATTCAGAGGATAGTGAATTGATTGTAGCCGAGAAATTGAAGAGAATAGAATCGGAAATAGGTCGTCGGTCAGAAGAAAAATCACAAGGGATAATAAAAATAGATGTTGACTTACTTGTCGTAAATGGTAAGATTATCAAATCGGAAGATTTCGAACGTCCCTATATAAGTAGCCTTTTTGATAATTTAAATAAAAAAGGTTGACTTTATTTAGTCAACCTATTTTTTTTCATTTCTTTATATTCATCTGCCGCAATACATAATTCGTTGTACCACGCATCTCCAAATTTGCGAATCAGTGGTTCTTTCAGGAATTGATATATTCGTAATCCTTCTTTATTACCCAATAATACAGCTGCTTTACATATTCGCCATCTATGATAATTGACCGCTGTAAATTCTCTGAATTTCTCTAACCTTATAGGGTATAAGTGGCAGGAAATCGGTTTGTAGAAATCGGTTTTACCTTCTCTATATGCTTTTTCAATGGCACATTTGCATACTCCTTTTTCATCGTAATAGGTAAATACACAATCTTTACCGTTTACAATTGAGGTGACCATATCGCCGTCTCTGTCTTTATAAGCAACACCTTGTTCATTGATAACTTGTTGTGCTTTAGGTGACAGATCGTCCCATATTAGGGGTAATACTTTTTCGATAATCTCGACTTCTTCGTTCTCTAGAGGAGCTCCAGACTCTCCTTCTACACAGCATTCTCCTTTACAAGCAGAAAGGTCGCAGATGAAATTTTCTTCTATAATGTCTAATGCTACTATGGCATCATCTATTTGTATCATTCTATTATTTTAATTGAGTCTGCAAAGGTAATGAATTTATATAAGTTTAGCTAAACACTCTTTACCGCTTTTGTAGCCTGTTATTTTTTTGTAGCTTTGTTTTAATAATACAAATCAGGGGTTGGAACGATTTATCTATCTGTAAAAGAATCTTTACTCTGTCCTCTCTTCTTTTAGAAGGTTGGGCTGGCGAAAAGTTAACAGCAAAAGAAAGAAAAAGAAAAAGCCATTAAAAAATGTAACTTTTGTCATCTTTTTTAATTCTTGTTGTTGATTTACAGTGTTATGTGTAAATTAAAAAAGTAACACTTGATAGTCGTTTTTGTCACCTTTCTGATTACTTTTTGTAACTACTGGCACCTTGTCGTGCTACTTTTTCAATTGCCGGTTGGCATAAAATATAAGTTATACTAACAATGAAAATAGACGTTTGTTTTTCCCCGATTTTATATCCGTATTACGTAGAAAACGATAATACGATTGTGGTCGTAGTAGATATTTTTCGAGCAACTACCACTATGTGTATGGCTTTAAATAATGGAGCTGCAAGTATTATGCCCGTTGCTACAGTCGAAGAAGCAAAAGCTTATAAAGATAAAGGGTATCTGGTAGGGGGAGAAAGAAATGTAGTGAAATTTGAATTTGGTGATTTTGGAAATACACCATCCGAATATACAAGAGAAAAGGTTGAGGGGAAAGATGTTGTTATCTCTACAACTAACGGAACGCATGCTATAGATATGGCTGAGGATTGTTCTTGTCTGGTAATAGGTTCGTTCTCTAATATTTCGACTGTGGCTGATTTTTGCCTTTCGCAAAAGAAGGATGTATTGGTGCTTTGTGCTGGCTGGCAAGATAAATTCAATTTAGAGGATAGTCTATTTGGAGGTGCCCTTGCTGAAATTCTGGTAGAAAAAGGGGGGTATAATGCCAGCTTCGATGCTGCAGGTGTAGCATTATCTATGTGGAAAGAAGCTAAACCGAATATCTTGTCTTACATAAAGAGAGGTGAGCATATGAAACGTCTTGAAGCACATAACCTTTTGGATGTTGCTGACTTTTGTCTGCAATTTGATACGACTCATGTTTTGCCCATTTACAATAAAAACACGAAAAAGATAACATTAGAGTAATTAGATATAATTCTTTTATATAACTTTGAAAAATAAATAAAGGTAATAAATCTATCTGTTTCTTAGTAACTTCAATATAGATTGATAGTTATATAATAAATATTCAGGAAAATAACAAGTTTGAAATATTTAATTAATAAAGAAAATAATTAGCTAAACTCATGGTATTTAGGTTTTTAATGTTGTCAGATGAAGTGGAGGATTTCAAAAGGGAAATTCAGATAGATGCTGACGCAACTTTTCTGGACTTACACAAAGCTATTCTTTCATCAGTAAACTATCAAGAAGGTGAAATGTCTTCATTCTTTATTTGTAGCGATAACTGGGAAAAAGAGCGTGAAATAACTTTGACCGAAATGGATACAAGTTCGGAAGAAGACTCCTATATAATGGAAGACTCAGTCTTGAATGATTTCCTTGAAGATGAGAAGCAAAAGCTTATGTATGTCTTTGACTATATGACCGAAAGATCTTTTTTTATTGAATTGAGAGAGATTATTACAGGAAAAGACTTAGATGAAGCTATTTGTACGAAATCGCTAGGAGATGCTCCTGTTCAATTTATCGATTTCGATGATTTTGAAGTAAAAAGTACAGGTATAGATACAGGTGAAAATTTTTACGGAGATGAAGGCTATGATCTGGATGAACTGGATGCTGAAGGCTTTGATGGTTTAGATGAATCTCTGCCTGCGTCAGATGGTGAGAATTTTTAATGAAGAAACTTCTTGTATTATTAGGACCAACCGGAGTTGGTAAAACCGAATTAAGCGTGAGTCTGGCTGAATATTGGAATTGTCCGATAATATCAGCAGACTCACGTCAGTTATATAAAGGTCTTTCAATAGGAACTGCTGCTCCTACTGAGATACAATTGTCTCGTGTACCTCATTATATGGTAGGCACACTCGGTATCGAAGAGTATTATAGTGCCAGCGAATTTGAGACAGATTCACTTAAAATAATCTCCCAACTACACCAAACAAATGATATTTTGATTGTCACCGGAGGTTCAATGATGTACATAGATGCATTGTGCAAAGGAATCGATGAAGTTCCCACGATAGATGAAAATCTTCGAAAAGAGATTTATGATCGTTACGAGAAGGAAGGGCTAGAGCCTATTCGTTCACAATTAAAAATTTTAGATCCGGTCTTTTATGATCAGGTAGATCTGAAAAACTACAAACGGGTTATTCATGCACTCGAAGTTTGTTTAATGTCAGGTAAGCCTTATTCTTCTTTCCGTACTAATACAGTAAAGCAACGTCCTTTCGAAATTATCAAAATTGGATTGATGAGAAATCGAGACGAACTTTATCAAAGAATCAACCTCCGAGTTGATAAAATGATGGAGGATGGCTTATTGGCTGAGGCTGAGAGATTTTATCCTTTTCGAATAAATAATTCTTTAAATACGGTTGGGTATAAAGAGCTATTCAAATATTTGGATGGTCAATGGACATTAGATTTTGCCATTGAGAAGATTAAGCAAAACTCTCGAATTTATTCGCGAAAACAAATGACTTGGTTTAAAAGAGATACCTCTATTAACTGGATTGATTTGTCTGAAATCTCACAAGAAATTGCTTTTCAACAAATACAGGAAAAGGTCTTGTAAATAGATTTTTTTCTTGAATATAATTGAAAGAGCTATTGATATATATAGGTAGATCTTTTAATGTTTAGATTATGAGTGATTTATGTTGTGGATTAGTTTTTAATTGATTTGTCAATTTTAACACGTAATATATTATTATATATTGCTGGCTATATTTTGATAGCTGATAAATGACAATAAATTAGCTGTATTTATGGGTTTTATATTTCCTTTTAATGAGCCTTTTTATTTTATGTCTTTAATTAATAAAAGAAAATAGTTGATGACAAACTTAAAGACAGCAACTATTTATTGCTCTTTGCTTACGAAACTGACAAATAACTATAAGGGCTTAATCTGATAGCTGAAAATAATTGTAATAACTGTTTTAGAATCTTTATCAAGATTTTAGATTATGAGGAATTTTATGTTGATTATTATTTGTTTAGAAAAAAGATAGATTAGTCTTTTTACTCTGAATAGAATAATATAAGATTGTTTTAAAGGGTATACAATAAGCGATATCTCTATTTATACTATTATTGTATATTAATAGTCTATTTAAACTCTATATTTTAAGTTTATTAGTTCTATTTAAAAAAAAATACAATGTTAATTAATGTTTAGAGTTATACTTGTGTATAGTAGTGGTTTGATCGAGGGGTGTAGAATTTGTCTGTGAAATTTTCTTTTGTGTAGAACTGTGAGAATGCTGAAATTTGAAAGAGATAAATATGTTAGAAAAAAAAGATAAAACTGCCGAAGAATATAATAAATCATTAAAATGAATAGTCTTCTCTTTTTCTTGGAAAAATAAGAATTAAATAATTTCCTCTGTAATTGAATTTAATGCATTGCCTATTAGTGTTTTGTGTTTCGGTAATGTCATTTTAAACCTCTTGAGAGAAGTAAATCTGAAAAAAGTGTAGAAGGTATATGAATTTATTGCATAGAAAGCAGACCTAAAAGGCTAATTATTTATCTTCCATACTAAAGAATTAAATGTCTTGTGTCCTTTAATGAAAAATTGCCATAATATACTTTTAGGAAATATTGAAGCTATATTTTGTGTTGTTTGTTTGTCTAAATTCTCTTTTCTAGCCTTACTGAAATTCTTCTTCATTTTATTGAATTCCATATGAGCCTGATGGGTAGCTTTGGCATTCTTGAATTTGCCCTTGGATATCATTTGAAGAGCTGCTAAATAGTCTAAAATAAATCGTATTTTGTAGATATGTTTAAACTCATTCTCTTCTAGGTTTTTATAAAGCATCAGAAGATTATTTCTAAAGTTCAGGAAGGTTTTTTTAGGACTTTCTTCAGTTAAGGTAGCTCCGCCTACGTGATATACCACTGATTGAGGTATACATGCAATTTTTAATCCTCGGGCATTTAATCTCCAGCATAGATCAATTTCTTCCATGTGTGCAAAGAAAGCACTGTCTAAGCCTCCTATTAGCTTGTATATCTCCGTACGAATAACTAGACATGCTCCCGATGCCCAAAATATATCAATGGGTTGATCGTATTGATTTATATCTTTTTCTACTGAATCAAAGATTCTTCCCCGACAGAATGGGTAACCATATTTATCTATAAATCCACCTGCTGCTCCTGCATATTCAAAATATGCCTTATCTCTTTGAGCTAATATTTTGGGTTGTACAACAGCTACATTTTCATTTGTTTCTAAAAAATCGAGTAAAGGTTCAAGCCAGTTTTCTGTAACTTCTACATCCGAATTTAGAAGTATTGAATATTGGGTATTTATTTGAGCTAGGGCTTGATTGTATCCATCTGCATAGCCATAATTTTCGGATAACTCGATAATAGATAGGCTGGGGTAGTGTTGTCTGATGAATGCAAGAGAAGAGTCGGTCGATGCATTGTCTGCAACAACAATATCAGCAATAGCACTATTGGTATATTTTATGATAGAAGGCAGAAATTCTTCGAGAAGCCGTTTCCCATTCCAGTTTAGAATAACAACAGATGCTTTTTTCATTCGTTCACGAAATCTTTTTTCTTATATTTCCAGCGTTTATGAGTCCAAAGCCAATAAGCAGGACTTCGTAAGATGGTTTTTTCCATCTCACGAATATATTTTTCTGTGATTGCAAATTCAGGCTCCTCTTTTGGGTTTGCTGAGATCAGCTTTACTTCGCAGTTATATTTGCCTCTTTCGACCCTTGTGATATCGAGATAGGTTATAGAAAAGCCTGTTTGCTTGGCTATTCGCTCAACACCTGTAAATACAGCTGTATCTTGATTCATGAATTTTGTCCAATAATGGATATTATTCCAGGATGGAGTTTGGTCGGACATAAATCCGATAAGTACTTTCTGTCCTGATCTCTTATACTGAATAATAGATCTCAAAGTGTTATTTTTAGGAATGCTTACACTCCCAAAACGACTTCGTATCTTAAGAAAGAGTTTATCAAAAGCTTCATTTTTAAGCGGGCGATAGATTTGCCCCAGTAAAGTGTCTTTTTCAAATTTTAAAGTAATAGAAGGTACCCATTCCCAGTTTCCGTAATGACCTAGATACATAATGGCAGAATTTCCATCTTTCATTAATTCTGCAACTAATTCAATATTTTTGAAAGTAATCCTTTCCTGTATTTCTTTATCTGTTATATGGAGTAGCTTGATAGTCTCAACAAAATAATCACAGAAATGATGGTAAAAGTTTCGTTCTAACTTTAACAATTCTTTCTCACTTTTGTCTGGAAAAGAATTTGAAAGGTTTTCTTTTACGACTTTTCGCCGGTATCTGACAATATAATATACAGGAATATACAATAAATCGGATAGTATATACAATACTCTAAGTGGTAGTAGAGCATGTATATATAATACGGCGTATATTATGTTGTATACTATTTTATTCATTTTATTGAAGTACTACGGCTGTTCCTTCTATGTTTAATCCACCTAGATGCACTTCACCCACCACATTTACGAGTCTTTCATCGTATTCACGCTCTATTTTCACATAGTTTTCGGTGAAGCCGTACATTTTATTATCGTGTACAGAATGTTCAAAAAGTGCTTTTCTCAGTAGTCCTTTTTGAGACAGGTAGAAATCTCTAAGTTTTCGATCCGATATATCTAATAAAGCTTTACTTCTGGCATGTTTGGTTTTAACATCAACAATATGTTCTATTTTCAGAGCTTGTGTGTTGGGGCGTTCCGAATAGGTAAATACATGTAGTTGCGATATGTCGAGGCTCTCAATAAATTGTCGGCATTCTTCGAAGTATTCATCGGTTTCACCGCGTGTACCTACAATTACATCTACTCCGATGAAGGCATGAGGTAGAATACTTTTTATTTTTTCAACTTTATGTCTGAATAAAGCTGTGTCATATTTCCGTTTCATTAATTTTAATACACTGTCAGACCCTGATTGTAACGGGATATGGAAGTGCGGAGCAAATCGTTTCGATTGTGCCACAAATTCTATAATCTCATCAGTTAGAAGGTTAGGTTCGATAGATGATATACGATATCGGGCAATACCGTCTACGTTATCCAGTGCTTTTACCAGATCAAAGAATGTTTCTCCGGTTGTTTTCCCAAAATCTCCTATGTTTACACCTGTCAGAACAATCTCTTTGCCTCCATTTGCTGCAACCTCTTCGGCTTGTTTTACTAAATCAGCTACGCTGCCATTACGGCTTCTTCCTCTGGCAAATGGTATTGTGCAGAAAGAACAAAAATAATCACATCCATCTTGTACTTTGAGAAAATAACGGGTTCTGTCGTCTTTTGAACAAGAGGGTACAAATGTTTTTATATGATTGGTTTTGCTGGTAAAGACCGTGCCTTTTTCTTTTTTCTTAAGTTCGTCAAGATAAGCTATCACATCCAGCTTTTGTTCAGCTCCCAAAACAATATCAACGCCTTCTATCGAGGCTATATCATCGGGTTTAAGTTGGGCATAGCATCCTGTTACAATAACATATGCCCCAGGATTTTCTTTGATGAGTTTTCGAACGGCTTGTCTGCATTTTTTATCTGCAAATTCAGTAACAGAACAAGTGTTTATTACGCATATATGGGCAACTTCCCCCTCGCGGGCTTTACGTACCCCCACTTCTGACAATTGTTTTCCAATAGCCGAAGTTTCAGCAAAATTCAACTTACATCCTAAAGTGAGATAGGTGGCAAGTTTATTTTCGAATATAGTATTATCTGTCATTTATTTATTAAGCAAATATGATTGAGTATGTATTGATACTCAATGTAGTATAAATATATAATTATAAATAGCTTACAAAAATACACAAAATGGATCAATATTGAAGTTAAAAAAGTTTGGAAATACCATTGTTGTATCTATTTTTGCACAAATAATAAAAAAATGAGCAGTTTTTATGATTAAAGAGAATTTCATTAAATTATATGAGGACAGTTTCAAATATAACTGGGATTTACCAGCATTGTCCGACTATGGAGACTCCAATACATTATTATACAAAGACCTGGCAAGAGAAATTGCTCGTTTGCATATTTTATTTGATAAATTAGAAATAAAAAAAGGAACTAAAATTGCACTTATTGGCAAAAATACTCGTCAATGGTGTATCGCTTATATGGCTACTATAACTTATGGTGCTGTTATAGTTCCTATTCTTCAGGATTTTCACCCTGATAATGTACACCATATTGTAAATCATTCGGAATCGGAATTACTTTTTGTAAATGATTCGGTCTGGGAAGGATTGGAAGAAGGGCAAATGTCACATTTGACAGGTATTTTTACTTTATCCGATTTCTCGTGTATATATGATAATAGTAAGAAGCATATAAAGTCTATTATCCAGAATTTGGATAATGAGATGACCTGCAAATACCCTAATGGTTTCACAAAAGACGATATAGTGTATGCAAGTGTCGATAATTCGGAAATGGTTCTGATCAATTATACATCCGGAACTACCGGGTTTAGTAAAGGTGTTATGTTGTTGGCTAATAATTTAGCAGGAAATGTAACCTATGCTAAAAAGTTGGATTTGTTATTTAGAGGAGATAGGGTTGTTTCCTTTTTGCCATTAGCTCATGCGTATGGATGTGCATTCGATTTTCTTTACGCATTGTCGGAGGGGGTTCATGTAACTTTATTGGGTAAGGCTCCTTCTCCTAAGATATTAGCTGCTGCATTTTCTGAAATAAAACCCAATCTGATAGTTACTGTTCCTTTGGTTATAGAAAAACTATACAAGAAAGCTATTTTGCCGAAACTTGAAAAATCAAGTATTAAAATGGCATTAAAGATTCCTCTGGTAAAGGATCAGATTTATGCAAAAATCAGAAAAGGCTTAGTGGATGCTTTAGGCGGTTCTTTTACCGAAGTTATCATTGGAGGTGCTGCATTTAATAAAGAAGTGGAAAGTTTTTTACATAAAATTAAATTCCCTTTTACAGTTGGGTATGGAATGACCGAGTGCGGGCCATTGATTTCATATGATCACCACTATGATTTTGTTCCGACTTCTTGTGGCAAGATATTGTCGATAATGGAAGTTCGGGTGGATTCCCCTGATCCTTATAATACCTTGGGCGAAATACAGGTTCGGGGAGAGAATGTGATGAAGGGCTATTATAAAAATGAGGAGGCTACAAAAGCTGCTTTTACTGAGGATGGTTGGCTTAAAACAGGCGATTTGGGTACGATAGATAAAGATAACAGGATTTATCTGAGAGGAAGAAGTAAAACTATGATTTTGGGTGCCAGTGGGCAAAATATATTTCCCGAAGAAATAGAGGCAAAACTGAATAATTTACCTTATGTTACAGAATCTCTGGTTGTAACGCGGAATAATAAATTGGTCGCTTTGGTTTATCCTGATTATGAGACAATGAACGTAACCGGATTGTCTTCAACCGATTTAGATGCTATAATGGAAGAAAATAAGCAGGTTTTAAACAAGTCTGTCGCAAATTATGAGACTATTTCTACCATACATATTTATCCTACAGAGTTTGAAAAAACGCCTAAAAAGAGTATAAAAAGATATTTATACGAAACATAATACCTCTATATATTGTTAATTAACATAATAGGACGCTCATAATTTAACATGAGCGTTTTATGTATCTGGATGATGAATACATTTTCCATAAAAGTGTTATCTTTGTCGTCTGATATTAATTTATTTAATTACTTTATTACTGTATGGATATAGCTAGAGACGATGAATGGGATATCGTCATAAAACCCAAGGAAAAGGGTATTCATCTAAACTTGAAGGAGGTTTGGAGGTACAAAGATTTATTGTATCTGTATGTTAAAAGAGATTTTATTTCTGCTTATAAACAGACCATTTTAGGTCCTCTTTGGTTTTTTATTCAGCCTATTTTTTCGACGCTTATTTATACATTGGTCTTTGGTGGAATTGCCCAGATATCTACAGATGGATTACCACCCATGTTATTTTATATGTCGGGTGTTTTGTGTTGGAATTATTTTACAGATTGTTTGGGGCGTAGTTCCGGCACATTTATGGGGAATGCAAATGTTTTTAGTAAAGTTTATTTCCCTAGACTTGTAGTTCCTATTGCCGGCCTAGTTTCGGCTGTTCTTAAAATGTTTATTCAGTTACTATTATTCTTTTCAATCTATATATACTTTCTGTTTAACGGTTCTCCGATAGGTATAAATAGTGCTGTGTTACTATTTCCTCTTCTGATAATTATGATGGCAGGTATAGGCTTCGGTATTGGTATTATTATATCATCGGTAACCATTAAGTATCGAGACCTAAATATCTTATTTTCTTTTGCTATTGGTTTGATGATGTATATTACTCCGGTTATCTATCCTTTATCTGCAATTCCTGCAAAATATGGTGCTTTTAAATGGATTATTCAATTGAATCCACTGTCTTCGATTGTGGAGGCTTTTAGATATGGTATGCTGGGAACAGGAGAATTATCGTGGGGAGGTTTACTTTATAGTGGAATATTTACCGTTATAATTGTTTTAATTGGTATTGTTACTTTTAATAAAGTAGAACGCCGATTTATAGATATTGTATAATTTAAGGTCAGAGGCCTTTTTATTGCTTTGGTAATTGCAATGTTAATAGCCGGCTATAGCTTTTAAATATAGCATAGATATTTTGCATTACTTAATAAAACAGAACATTTTATATGTCAAATACAGTAATTGAATTTGAAAATGTATCGAAACAGTACCGTTTAGGGACAATTGGAACAGGTACTTTAACTCATGATATAAATCGTTGGTGGCACTTGGTGCGTGGCAAAGAAGACCCTTATTTACAGGTTGGACAGGTTAATGACAGAAGTGTAAAATCGACAAGTGATTATGTTTGGGCATTAAAAGATATAACTTTTAATGTTCAACAAGGCGAAGTTGTAGGTATTATAGGAAAGAATGGAGCCGGAAAATCGACTTTACTTAAAATTCTTTCGCGAGTTACATCTCCTACAACCGGAAGTATTAGAGCCAAAGGACGTATTGCTTCGTTACTTGAAGTTGGAACAGGGTTTCATGGAGAGCTTACCGGACGCGAAAATATTTATATGAACGGGGCTATTCTTGGGATGACCAAAAGAGAGATAACAAGTAAATTCGATGAAATAGTAGACTTTTCGGGGATAGCGAAATATGTTGATACACCCGTTAAAAGATATTCTTCGGGAATGACTGTGCGGTTGGGATTTGCTATTGCAGCACATTTGGAGCCTGAAATTTTAGTCGTGGATGAAGTGCTGGCCGTGGGGGATGCAGAGTTCCAGAAAAAGGCAATAGGGAAAATGAAGGATGTTTCTCAAGGAGGAGGGCGTACGGTACTTTTTGTTAGTCATCAGCTAAATTCAGTTGCAGCATTATGTGACAAGTGTGTATTAATGAAAGATGGTACTGTCAATGACATTGGGGGTACATCTGATATTATATCAAAATATTTAAGTTTTGATGAAAAACCTCAAATATCTACTTGGATAAATAAAGGTGATAAGTATAATAATGAATTTTGTACATTAACAGAAATTTCTATCGTTAATGAAAATGGAGATTACGTCAACCAGAGTGTTTTCGCAAATAATCAAGTTTTCTACGTTAAAATAGAGTTTGAAGTTGAAACACTACATTCTGCATTATGTGTAGGATTTGCTGTTTATGATACAAGAGATCAATTACTTTTTTGGTCTTATAATACAGATGTGTCTGAAGATAGAATTATTCCAATTCAGAAAGGTCGAAATACTTTTTATGCGGAATTTCCTAAAAGAGTTCTTAATAATGGAGAGTATTATATAAAACCACTAATAAGTTTACATTTTATTTCATGGATAATAAATCCTGATAGTGAAGTGCCTTCGCTTCATTTTACAATTATGGGGGGATTAAGTGATTCTATAATTTGGAATGATAAGAGACCTGGTATTTTAGCACCAATATTGGAATATAAAAAACAAATATAATGAAACAAAGTATACAAAAATTCCTTCATCTTTTTGGATATGAGATGAAGGCATGGAAATATAATCAAGCAGAAATAGATGCAAATAATAAAAAAGCATATGAATTGGCTCTTTTTATTCATAATCATAAATGGCTACAAATGAAAGGACTAAAAACAATTGTAGATATTGGAGCTAATGAAGGACAATTTGCAGAGAGAATGAGAATATTATTCCCGGAAATTATGATATACTCTTTTGAGCCTATACCTACTGTATTTGCTAAATTGGAAGATAACTTCAAAAATGATCTTCATTTCAAGTGTTTCAATGTTGGCTTGGGGGATAAGGATGATCGAATGACCTTTCATTTAAATGATTACACGCCTTCGTCGTCATTACTTAAGATGAATCATGTTCATAAAGATAATTTTCCACAAACAGAATCGGAGTCAGAGATACCTGTCTTAATAAAAAGACTAGATGATGTTTTATCTTATCAAAATTTAGAAAAGCCATATATGGTAAAAATAGATGTTCAAGGGTTTGAAGATAAGGTGATTAATGGTGGGGTGAAGCTTTTAGAGAATGCCGACTTAATTATTATAGAAACTACGTTCGTAGAACTATATGAAGAACAACCTTTATTTGATGTTATATATGATAAACTTAGAAATTTAGGTTTTAAATACGTTGGAAATGAAGAACAATTAGTATCACCTATGAATGGTGAGGTTTTACAAGCTGATTCGATCTTTGTTAAAAATAAAAATTGATAATACCGACTAGAGTTTAATATCTATATGATAAATAAATATCCTAAAATAACAATAGTAACTCCAAGTTATAATCAAGGGCAGTTTCTTGAAGACACAATTCTTTCAGTGTTGGGGCAGAATTATCCTAACCTAGAGTATATTGTAATGGATGGTGGGAGTTCTGATAATTCAGTTGATATTTTAAAAAAATATGATAATGAGATAAGCTATTGGGAGAGTCAGAAAGATAAAGGGCAATCTGATGCTATAAATAGAGGTTTTACTCGATCCACAGGCGATATTTTAATGTGGTTGAATAGCGATGATATGTTGATGCCAAATGTCTTAAATTTTATTGCTCAGACTTTTCTAGAAAATGGAGATTGTTTGTATTTTGGTAATTGTATACATTTTCGAGAAAATACATATCTATGGAGTACAGGAAGTAATCTGGTAGAAACGTCCTTAAGAAATAGAATAAAAGATTTAGCATATATAATTCAGCCTTCAAGCTTTTGGACGAAAAAAATCTGGTTAGAAATTGGATCTTTAAACGAAAATTTACATTACACTTTTGATTGGGAGTGGTTTATAAGAGTCTCGGATGCTGGATATTCATTTAAAGCTTTATCTAAGCCATTATCAATCTATCGCTACCACGAGGATCATAAATCAGGAACTGGAGGAGCAGTTAGACAGAATGAAGTATTATCTATTTTAGAAAAGTACTCTCCTCGGTTATCTCAGCTGTATTCATATTTAATTAATAGTCCAGATGTATCTAATTCTAATAGTTTACGTTTAAAAATATATAAACTTTACTGTCGTGTAATTAGGCGAAAATATTCAGATGTTGATATTCTTAGATTTCTAGAACCTGAAAAATATAAAAATTATACAGTTGAAGAGATCTGGAAGATGAAAAGTATGTTATAATCATTGGAAATGAAGCGGTAATTGGTGGAGGGAGTGTGGTTTCGAAAGATAACCACCCTATGCTGTAGCTGTTGGCAGTTCGATTAGAATCATAAAATATCGGTTCGAAGAAGATGTTATTCACAAATTATTGAATATGGCTTGGTGGAATTGGAACGAAGATAGATTGGATATTATTGAGAAGTCTTTTTTCGATGTTGATAATTTTGTGCAAAAATATATAAAGGATATAGAAGATCGTAATGAGTAAAGTTTCCATAATAACAATTAATTATAATAATGCTGCCGGATTAGAGAAAACTCTGGCTAGTGTTGTTAATCAGAATTTTTCGGATTTTGAATACATTGTGATTGATGGAGCATCTACGGACGGAAGTACAGATGTTATAAAAAAATATTCTGATAAAATAAACTATTGGGTTAGTGAACCCGATTCTGGTATATACAATGCCATGAATAAAGGGATTCGACAAGCAAAAGGAGAATATCTTCTATTTATTAATAGTGGAGATACATTATATAATAACGAAGTTCTGACCGATATTTTTCAACACTCTTTGGAAAATGATCTTATTTATGGTGATTTGCATAGAATTTTCCCGAATGGGGAAACGGATATTGCTAAAATGCCGGATTATGTAAGCATTGATCAGATGATGCAGGCCACATTAACACATCCAACGACCTTTATTAAACGGGAACTGTTCGATAGATACGGATTGTATCGAGAAGATCTTAAAATTGTATCCGATTGGGCTTTTTTCCTTAAAGTGATTGTATTCGCGAATACTTCAAGAACTCATTTGCCTATTGTGGTTGCATCGTTCGATATGGATGGTTTGAGTAGCCAGAATATTAAATTAGTGCAAGAAGAGAGGCAAAGGGTCATAAATGAGTCCTTTTCTTATGAGCTATATGAAATGTATTATACATATGGTTCGTATAAGAATTTCTACAATAATAGAATATTCAGATTATTGCGTAGTGTAAAGAAAAATATATTCAATGCTTTTTCTTTACAATTTTGGTCTGATTATATACATGAAAAGCGTATACATCCTTTGATATGGTGTTTTAATAAAACAGTCAGAAAACAGAAGAGAGACCCACTTTCGATACCTGTTATTATCATTAATTATAATAGATTAGCTGATTTAAAAGAACTGGTCAGTTTCTTGCAGGAGAGGAAGCATAAGAATATTGTTATAGTAGATAATTGTTCAACATATCCTCCTTTGTTAGAGTATTATGATCAAATTAAGGGTAAGGTGACAGTTGAGCTGATGACTGAGAATTATGGTCATTTGGTTTTTTGGAAAAATCAGGACTTATATAAGAAATATTCATCCGGATATTATATAGTAACAGATTCCGATATATTACCCAATAAAGAATTACCAAAAGATTATATTAATCAGTTTATACAAATTCTAGATAAACACAAGGAGGTAAGTAAAGTTGGTTTTGCTTTGAGGATAGATGATATTCCCGATTATTATGCGTTGAAACAAAAGGTTTTGGATTGGGAGAAGCAGTTTTGGGAAAGACAAATTGGAGAGCATTTGTATCGTACTCATATTGATACAACATTTGCTATTTATCCCCCATTATATAAATATAAAAAGACTAATTTTTTTGAAGGAATTCGAATAGCGGGTAATTTTACATCTCAGCATAAAGGTTGGTATACTAATACATTATCCATGACCGAAGAGGAGATATATTATAAAACCACCACAAATAGTTCGAATAATTGGTAATCTGTTTTAAATAATTTCGATCATACATTATGAAATATATAAAAAGGTTTTATTTTTATCTAAAAGAAAAATACGCATATAGAACATATATAAAAAAGCTAGGAATTACATTTCCAGAATATTCTAAGTATGTAAATAATATTTGGGATAAGGATGATAATAACACTACTGTATTATTTGGTAAGAATATACGCAGAATAAATAATATCTGCTATATGGAATGTGTTATGGAGATATTTATTGATGAAGTTTATAGATTTGAGACCTCTAATAAAGCCCCTTTGATAATTGATTGCGGAGCAAATATCGGATTGAGTCTAATATATTTTAAACAGCTATATCCAAATTCCCAAATTATAGCATTTGAGGCCGACCCTAATATTGCAGAGATATGTAGATATAATGTAGAGCAATTTAATTTTAAAGATGTTGATGTTATTAATGCTGCAGTTTGGACTACTGATGGATACATGAGCTTTATACCAAATGATTCACTTGGAGGTAAGCTAGAAGGAGATAGTGATTCCTCGAAATCTATTAGTGTAAAGACTTTACGCTTATTACCTTATTTGGAAAAATTTGTTGATTTTTTGAAAATAGACATTGAGGGTGCTGAGGTAGACTTATTATTAGATATTAAAGATTCATTGGATAAGGTTGGAATATTATTTGTTGAATACCATAGTTCGGTAGGAGAACCTCAAAGGCTAGATTTATTGTTGCGAGTTTTAACAGATGCTGGCTTTAGGTATTATATTAAAGAAGCATATCCAGCAATGTCTCATCCTTTTCTTAATTATAAAAATAAGAATAAATTTACTTCCGGTACATTTGATCTACAATTAAATATATTTGCATATCGTGCATGATAATGGTCTATGGTTTCAGTAATTATTCCGAGTTATAATCATGAGAAATATCTTAAGCATAGGATTGATTCGGTGTTGAATCAAACTTATCAGAATTTTGAGCTTATTATTTTAGACGATAAATCTAAAGATAATAGTAAGAAGATTATAGAAGTTTATGGGGATAATCCAAAAGTATCGCATATTGTATACAATGAGATAAATAGCGGAACAACCTTTAAACAATGGAAAAAAGGAATAGAGCTAGCTAACGGAGAATATATATGGATTGCCGAAAGTGATGATTATGCAGATGTGACTTTTCTAGAAAAGACAATGTCTTCAATCGAAAAGAATAATTCGATACTTTGTTTTTCTCAATCATATATTATTGATGAACATGATATCATTATACGAAAAAAAGAGGAGGTCTTAAAATCGGACTCGTGTGATGTTAGTTCTTTTCTTACCGATTTGTTATTATATGGCAATGTTGTATATAATGCAAGTATGGTTGTCTTCCGAAAGGATGCAATTGATAAATCGGTTTGGGACAAATTATCTCGCTTGAAGTATTGCGGTGACTGGCTATTTTGGGCAACTCTTGCCATGAATGGAAAAGGAACGGTATCTGAGGTAAAAGAATATTTGAATTACTTTCGGAACCATAGTTCAAATGTCTCAAATAGAGCAGAGGTAAACGGACTAACATTTTTAGAAGGTTTTCCCATCTCTAAAATGATTGCAAAGAAGCAAGGGATTAAGCTGGATAAAAAGTTTCGTGAAAAATGGTTCAACGAGTGGCAACACTACAGATCATTTTATCAATTATCAAAAAAAACGAATCTGAAAATATTCCTCTTATTCCTCAAACGTGAGCCGATAATTGCATATTATGAACTTAAACGTCTTTTCCTTAGACTTTTTAAATAATGAGTAATCCATCCCCCTATACTGTGTCAGTTCTTATGCCTGCTTTCAATGCTGCAGAGCATATCAGAGAGGCTATGGATAGTATTCTGGGGCAAACTTTCACTGATTTCGAATTTCTGATTATAAATGATGGCTCAACTGATAATACAGTTGATATTATCAATAGATATGACGATCCCCGTATAAAGCTGATACATAATGATGGAAATAAGGGGTTGATTTATTCTTTAAATTATGGACTGGAGGTTGCACAAGGAAAGTACATCGCCCGTATGGATGCCGATGATATAGCCTTGGATAGACGGCTTGAGAAACAAGTACGTTTTTTTGAGAATAATCCAGATATATCAATTCTAGGTACGGCTTTTATTTTTATGGGGACTCCACATGAGATACATCATCCTAATTATAATGAAGAAATACGTATCAAATTATTGGATGATGGTGCTTTTGCCCATCCTACGGTAATGATGCGAAAGAATAGTATCGATTCGAATGATATAAGGTATAATGCAGATTATAAATATATAGAAGATTATCAGTTTTGGGTAGAAGCTGCTATTAAGAATTTGAAAATGGCAAATCTGGATGAAGTATTATTGCAGTATCGTCAACATTTCAATCAGGTCAGCAGTCAAAAATATGAGGAGCAGGAAAAAACAAAACAAAGAATAAAGCTGGAGTACTTGTCTCATTATTTTGGAGAATATATGAGTCCCGATGAGCTGATTTCTGTAAATAAATGTTTTGATGTTGATTTACCTTCTAAAATAGCTATTCTTGATAAATTAAGTAAAACTAATAATAGATATAATCTGTTCTATAAGAAATACTTTGACAGGTATATTAATATCCTGATATACCGCAATGTGCCGAAAGATCGGTTGATCTCGTTGAAGGAATTTCTAAGAGTAATAAGAAATAATGTATCTTTAAAATTTATAACCGTTCTCTTTAAAATAAATATAAAGAAATTAGTAAGCTAATTTGTATGTCTGAAATATCTCCTGTTATATCCATAATTGTACCCTGTTATAATCAGGCACAATACTTGCCCGAGACATTGCAATCTGTTTTGGAGCAGGATTATCTACATTGGGAGTGTATTGTTGTCAATGACGGTTCACCAGACAATACGGAAGAGGTTGCTTTGGAATGGTGTGAACGAGATACACGTTTTAAATACCTGAAGAAAGAAAATGGAGGTTTGTCGGATGCACGTAATTCAGGGATTAAGCATTCTTCGGGTAAATATATCCTGCCTTTGGATTCGGACGATAAAATTTCAAAAACGTATATCTCGGAAGCAATAGATGTTTTAGAGAATAATCCCGATGTAAAACTGGTCTTTTGCAGAGCTCAATTATTTGGTGCAGACAATAAAGAATGGGAGTTATTACCTTATACGTACGATAATTTGCTATTTGTCCGCAATTGTATTTATTGTTCTGCTGTTTATAAACGTGTAGATTATGATAAGACAACGGGATATAATACCAACATGATATATGGATGGGAAGACTATGATTTTTGGATAAGCTTATTGAACAGAAAGGATCGTGTTATTAAACTAGATAAGATTCATTTCTATTACAGAACCAAAGAGGTTTCGATGCGTACCCTGATAGATGAACAGAAAGAAGAATATTTAAGAATCCAGATTTTCAAAAATCATCAGGAACTTTATTTGCAATATATAAATCCTATTACTCAATTTAGAGAGCTTAAAGGATTAAAATCTATCGAAAGTTCTTTACAATACCGAATCGGAGGATATATATTGGCACCATTACGTTATATAAGTAAGATATTCAGGAAATGATATATATAGAATTAAACGGTAGAATAGGTAATCATCTTTTTCAGATTGCAACAGCAGCATCTTTTGCTAAAAAGCATGGTGTTGACTACAAGGTTGTATGCCATGATGGTTACAAACTGGCTCCACCCGATAATTGTTATGTAAAAGATTATATAGAACAGTTCAGAAGTAATATTCTTCGAAATATACCTATTCAGGTAGGACGTCCTACTACTGATTGTTTCTATTATTACGATATAGATTATGTTTACAGGGAAATACCTTTCGAAGGCAGAGATATGTTGCTATATGGAGCATTTCAGTCCGAAAAGTATTTTGATAAACCTCTTGTTAAAGAGCTTTTCTCTATTCCGGCTGATATTAAAGAATATATATATTCTAAATTTGGAACGATACTTGATCAAGGCGTTACATCGATAAATGTGAGACGTGGAGATTATACTAAACTGCCGCATCGTTATGCTGTTTGTTCAATGTCTTATTTTAATAAGGCAATCGATTATTTAGGCAGGGACAAAAAGTATCTGATAATAAGTGATGATATAGAATGGTGTAAAAAGCATTTCAAAGGAGATAATTTCTTTTTTGTAGATGATGAAGAGCCTATTATCGATCTTTATATTCAGACACTTTGTGCCAATAACATTATAAGTAACAGTACTTTCAGTTGGTGGGGAGCCTGGTTAAATCCCAATCCCGATAATGTGGTCGTATGTCCTAATCCATGGTTTGGAAAGTCATATGATAATTACGATACAAAAGACTTGATCCCCGAAAGCTGGGTGCAGATAGAAAATAAACTATCATGGGATCTACAGATTTTGGCAACTTATCTGATTACTAAGGAGAAAATCCAGAGCTTGATGCCTAAATCGTTAAAAGAACGAGTGAAAAAGATTCTAAAGAATAGGTAATGAAGGTCGTAACGCTAAGCACTAAAGACTCGTTTGGGGGAGCTGCACGTGTTGCATTTCGCTTACATGAGGAAATTAACCGAATGGGTATTGAAGATATTCTTTTGGTTAATAGCAAAAGAACTGCGTCTTCTACTGTTCATTTAGCTGAGAATTATCACGATCCGCAAAACAGAATTACTACTTTTCTGAATAAATATAAGCTTAAACTACAAGAAAAAAGAAGGCGTATTATTTGGGGTGGCTACCCTAATATGCAGAACAAAATATTATCGGATATCGCAATATCTCTATTGAAGAATTCATTGGATAAAATTGATTTCGATCTAGTACATATGCATTGGGTAGGAGAGAGTTATGTCGATTTTACTGAATTTCGGAATGTTGATAAGCCTATCATCTGGACAATACACGACTGTTTTTCCTTTACCGGATTGTGTTCTTATTTCGAAGATTGCGATAAATACAAAAGCCATTGTAATGCTTGTCCTCAATTGGGTTCGACCAAAGAAAAGGATTTAAGTTATCAGGTTTTTGATATGAAAAAGAAACGATATTCGTCTCTTAATTTTCATATCGTAAGCCCCAGTAAGTGGTTGGCAAAAGCTGCAAAAGAAAGCGTGTTGTTGAATAAATATCCGGTAACAGTTATCCCTAACGGTATAGATACGTCGGTTTTTGCACCTATGGATAAAGAGGAGGCTAAGAAATTATTATCTTTAGATCCAAAGAAAAAAACTATATTATTTGGAGGAATATCGGCTATGGCCGATCCACGTAAGGGGGGAGATTTACTGCGTGATAGCTTGAAACAGTTATCGGGAATGTATGCCGAAGATGAGATTGAATTATTAATATTCGGAGCAGAGAAAAAAGATGACTATACGTTTGATTTTCCTGTCAGATTTTTAGGATATGTAAGCGAAGAAGCGGATTTGAATCTGGCTTATAATGCGGCTGATGTGACAATCGTTCCGTCAACGCATGAGAATCTGCCTAATACCATTCTCGAAAGTTTATCGTGCGGAACTCCGGTTGTGGCTTTCGATATCGGAGGAAATCCCGATATGATTGATCACCAACAAAATGGATATTTGGCAAAACCTTATGATATATTCGACCTTACGGTTGGTATAGTGTATACGCTCAGTCATAATGAGGATAAAACTTTGAGTCATAATGCCCGAAAGAAAGTTTTGGATAATTTCAAGATAGAAGATATTGCCAACAGGTATGTCGAATTATATAACCAAGTCTTAGAATCAAAGGTCTCAGACCCTAATATATTAGCAAATGAATAACAATAAATGTCTTATTTGTGGAGGTGAAACCAATATATTGTTTTCGACCCGTGTATTGCATAAATATGATGTAAGCTATCATAAGTGTACTTGTTGCGGGTTTATTCAGTCGGATGCTCCACATTGGCTGGACGAAGCATATAGTGACGCAATCACATCTATGGATATTGGCTTGATATACCGTAATTTGGTATATTCTTCTGCCGTTGAAAATGTATTGAAAACGTCGTTCGATTACAATAAAAAATTTCTTGATTATGCAGGAGGATACGGAATGTATGTCCGTCTGATGCGTGATAAAGGATTTGATTTTTATTGGGATGATAAATATTGCGAAAACTTGTTTGCTAAACATTTTACACTGGAGGAACTGGAGCAAGGACAAAAATTTGAAGCCGTTACAGCTTTCGAGATATTTGAGCATCTGGCTAACCCTCTTGAAGAGATAGAAAAATTGTTTAGTTATTCGGATTCTATTATCTTCTCAACCGAAATAGTACCTGATAAAGAATTAACGAATCCCGGTGATTGGTGGTATTTTGCCCCTGAAGGAGGTCAGCATATCAGTTTCTATACTAAGCAGGCATTTGAAGTGATTGCAAATAAGTTCTCCTGCAATTTTTATTCAAATGGAAAAGACCTTCATATCCTGACTAAAAAGACTTTGAAAAAGAATCCTTTGGATTATACAAGAACTTTTTGGGATAAGGTTGCAGATCGTCTGATAGGTATTCTTGGCAGAAGTAAGAGCAATGCTCCTGCTGCTATTAACTTATCAAGCAAAATTCCTCAGGATGTTCAATATATACGTCAGATAGTTCATCCTGAAACTAAAAATTAATTAGCTGCAATGAAAGTACTATATGATCATCAGATATTTGAACATCAACGAATAGGTGGTGTCTCTCGCTATTTTGCAGAGATAATCAGCCATTTACCTGCTGATGTGGAAGCTGATGTATCTGTACAATATGCTTTCAACGAGTATTTGAAAGGCTTAAACGTGCCTTTTAAATGGAGAGATCAGCTTATATCTTATTATTCATTTCTTCCGAATATAGATTTTAAAGGGAAAAAGAGACTCTACTCGTTTTTAGAGAGGAAGTTTCCTGAAAGATATCCTGATTATTACAAGATTAATCAAATAAAAACAATAGAGAAGCTTCAAAAAGGAGATTTCGATATTTTCCATCCTACTTTCTTTGGCGGTTATTACTTGGAGCATCTGAAAGGCAAGCCTTATGTGCTTACGGTTCACGATATGATTATTGAGTTATATCCTGAATTTATAAATAGTCCCGGGTTTATTCAACGAAAGAAAAAACTGGTTGATAATGCTGCTCATATTATAGCTGTATCGGAAAATACGAAACGAGATATCATCAATGTATTTGGAACGTCTGCCGATAAAATATCGGTAACTTATCATGCATCCTCTTTGGTAGATGGAGGAAGTAAGCCTCAAAATCTACCCGAAAAGTATCTTCTTTATGTAGGGGACAGGCGATTGGGATATAAGAATTTCAATTTCTTTATTTCTTCTATTCAGCCGCTTTTATTAGTAGATAAAGATCTATATGTGGTTTGTACAGGAGATCACTTCACGCCGGAAGAATATAGCTATTTTGAGGCTTTAGGTATAAAGGGGCAGCTGAAAATTATATTTGTTGATGATACAGAACTGCTGGGATTATATAAATCAGCACAGATGTTTATATATCCATCTTATTACGAAGGATTTGGTATTCCTATTCTGGAGGCATTTCAGGCTGAATGTCCTGTTGTGTTGAGCAATACTAGTTGTTTTCCCGAAGTGGCGGGAGAGGCAGGCGTATATTTTGACTCTAAATCGCCGCAACAACTAAGAGCTGCTGTATTAAGTTTGTTAAATGATAAAGAATACAAGCAAGAAATGATTCGTAAAGGTAAACTGCGTTTACAAGATTTTTCATGGCAAAAGAGTGCTTTGCAAACGGTCGAAATTTATAAAAAAGTATTAAGCAAGATTTAATGGCAAAAGTTTCTATAATTACCATATCGTACAATAATGCAAAGGGATTGCTTCGCACTATCGAAAGTGTAGTAAGTCAAACTTATACCGATTACGAATATATTATTATTGATGGAGGTTCTTCAGACAATAGTAAGCAAATTATAGAATCGTTTTCCGATAGAATTACCTATTGGGTAAGTGAACCTGATAAAGGTGTATATCATGCCATGAACAAGGGTATAGATGTTGCTAAAGGTGAATACCTACACTTTTTGAATTCGGGAGATAGTTATGCTGCTTCGGATGTTTTAGAAAGAACATTTACTAAAGAATATTCAGAACCTCTGTTAAGAGGGATTCAGATATGTGATTATGGAACTCATCAGGTCAGATGGGCGAATCTGGGAAACAGAGAAGTGACTCTGTACGATATGTTTGTAAATACACTGTTGCATCAGGCTACCTTTATCAGACGCGATATGTTTGATAAATATGGAAAGTATGATGAAACGCTTAAAATAGTGTCCGATTGGAAGTTTTTCTTTCAGGCTATATTAGGTGGTGAGAGAACTGCCTTTCTGAATTTCGATATTGTTCTTTTTGAGATGGAAGGTATCAGTACTAATAAATCTCATGGAGAACGCCATCTGGAAGAACGTAGAAGGGTTACAAAAGAATTGATGCCTCATAATCTGTTGACAGATTATGAAAGACTCAGGTTATTAGAGGCAGATGCTTATATCCCTAAATTCGTAAAATCGAATAAACTAATTTTCTTCTGTTTTAGAGTATTGTATAAAGTGTTTGGAAAAAAATAATAGATGGAAAATTATCCTAAAATATCAATCGTTACGCCTAACTATAATCAGGAGAAATACCTTGAAGAGACCATACTATCCGTTTTGAATCAGGGATATCCGAATCTTGAGTATATCATCATAGATGGAGGTAGTACTGATGGCTCGGTTGATATTATAAATAAGTATGCAGATAGGTTAGCTTATTGGGAAAGTGTTCCCGATAAAGGCATGTACGATGCTATACGCAAAGGCTTCGAAAAATCGACAGGTGAGATTATGGCATGGATAAATTCCGATGATATGTACCAATCCAAATCATTTTTTACGGTCTCAGAGATATTTACTAAATATAAAGAGGTTAACTGGTTATTAGGATTTCCTTCGGTATATGATGCTATGGGGCGTGTAGTGGAATGCCCACATACGTTGCGTCAATGGTCTAAATATGATCTGTTTATAGGTCAATATCAATGGATACAACAAGAATCGGTATTTTGGCGTCGGTCTTTGTGGGAAAAAGCCGGATCGAGAATAGAATCGGAACTGAAATATGCCGGAGATTTTGAATTGTGGTTCAGATTCTTCAATTTCGAAAAATTATATGTGACTACTGCTATTCTAAGTGGTTTCAGAATGAGGGATGGCGAGCAACTTTCCATGAAACAAAAAGATGCTTATGATGCTGAAATTCGTTCGGTATTGAAAACTAAGATATATACGGAAGAGGAACAAAGTATTCTGAAAAAATACAATAAACGTAAAAGTCAGTTTCTATTTTTATCTAAGTTTAAAATATTGAATGCTAAGCTTATTCTTGATAAGTTTAAGTTGGATAATTTCGGATATCCTCCTGTTATATCGTTTGATCGCCATGAGCAATGTTTTAAAATAGGAAATCTGTAAAGCAAATGAAAGTATCAATTGTAACCATAAATTGGAATAATAAGATCGGTCTGGAGCAAACTATAAATAGTGTTTTGTCTCAAACTTTTACTGATTATGAGTTTATTGTAATTGATGGTGCATCTACCGATGGTAGTGATGATGTTATTGAGGCTAATAAAGACAGAATTGATTATTGGGTAGCTGAGTCTGATTCGGGTATATATAATGCCATGAATAAAGGGATCTATGCTGCACAGGGTGAATACTGCTATTTCCTCAATTCAGGAGATGTTTTTGCTTCGAATAATGTGCTAAGTGATATCTTCAAGCATGATGTGAAGGAGAATTTTGTTTGCGGTAATATTATCTGGGACGAAAAAGGAAAGTTGAGAAAAGACGATAGTTATAAAAATCGAGACTGGTTATTTTCGTTGTATGATATTTACTCGGGCTTTTTATGCCATCAGGCTTTTCTTGTAAAAAGAGAGATGTTTGATGCATATGGATATTATGATGAAACACTTCGTATAATGTCTGACTGGAAACATTTTTTGATAGCCATAGGTATACATGGAGAAAAGGTTCAATATGTTGATGTTGATATTGCTATCTATAATACGGATGGGCTGAGCAGTACGATTGGCGGAAAAGCTATCTTAGCCGAAAAAAGGAAAGTGGCTCAGGAAGAACTATCCGATCAGGTTTATAAAGAGGTTGACAGGTTGTATTACTTGTCAAGAAATGGATTTGTTGTAGACTTTGTTCATTCTAAAAAATGGATTCATTTTCTGTTTAAAGTCTTTTTAAAAATCTGCTTAACTCTAAGACTAACAAAACTATAGAGTTGTCTATCCATGAGTATTGTTATTCTATAGGATAAATTATCCTATCATAGCCGGTATAAGGGCGTAGTTCCATAACTTCAAACGTAATCAGATTCTTTTTTACTAAAGGTAGCTTGCTTACAGTACTCCAATCAACCCTCGGAACTTCTTTTTCAATAGCCAATATTTTTTATGATTTTCAGTTTGTTAAATGCCAATTCGCATTATTCATTAAATCTCTTATTAATAAAATGAAATATAGTTATGATCTGAAGTTACTCTATGGAAATTTCTCCTGCTAAGTACAGTTTAGCTTGTCCGCTTATCTCCACCCTGTTTCCTGAAAATTTACATTGTAAATATCCTTTCCTTTCCGATAGCTGTATGGCCGACATTTCTATTTTATTCATTTTCTTAGACCAATATGGAATCAAGGTTGTATGAGCAGATCCTGTTACAGGGTCTTCAATAATACCTGATTGCGGAGCAAAAAATCTTGAAACAAAATCAATATTTTCACCTTTTGCAGTAATAATAACTCCTCGTGCCTTAAGTGCTGAAATAGTTTCAAATTGCGGTTTAATGTCTCTTATATCTGATTCCTTTTCATACACCAGCATATAATCTGTTTTGCCTTTATATGCTTCAAGAGGCTGTTTATCAAAGCAACTTGTAATTTCACTTGAAATTGGTGTATTGTGAAATTCATCGACAGGAAAATCTAATGTCAACCAATCTGAATATCTGCTTACTATTAGTTTTCCGCTTCTTGGTGAATAAAAATCAATGGATTCTCCGAAATGATTTTCGTAATTAAACAATACAAATGCAGCAGCTAATGTTGCGTGTCCGCAAAGATCAACCTCAACCTTTGGAGTAAACCATCTTATCTGATATTGGTTATCTTGCTTGACATAAAATACAGTCTCAGCAAGATTATTTTCCATTGCTATTTTTTGTAAAATATCATCATTCAGCCATTTATTAAGAGGGCAAACAGCTGCTGGATTTCCACCAAATAATTTATCCGTAAAGGCATCAACTTGATATAGTTTATATTTCATTGTAATCATATTGTTTGTTTGCTAAAAATATACATTTATTTGATAATAATGCGAATCAGGATTTGAAATTGTCCGGATGTCTATTTTTATTGGAGATTTGTACTTCTTATTAATTTGCCGTAACTCGTTGTTCTTTTATTCTTTAAGAAGGGGTTAACTGGTTGCAGACCTTAATAATTCTTTATAAATAGTTTTTCCTATATTTATTTTCTTATTTTTGCAAAAAGCATTTTATGACACGTATTTTCTTAATAGGATATATGGGCGTCGGTAAAACTACGGCAGGCAGAGAATTGGCAAAATTATTGAACCTGGAATTTGTAGATTTAGACCATTTTATCCAAAATAGATATAATAAAACAATCGCTCAGCTATTCGAGCAATTCGGAGAAGAGGGATTCAGAGAAATAGAAAATAAGGTATTAAAGGAGGTTGCCCAATTTGAAAATGTTGTAATTTCAACAGGGGGGGGAGCTCCTTGTTTTTACGATAATATGGAGGTGATGAATAATGCCGGTACCACTATTTATATGAAAGCCAGTGCCGGATTATTATCCGAAAGATTAAACTTGTGCAAGGAAAAACGTCCTTTAATTAAGGATAAAAATGAAGAAGAACTTCTTTTATTTGTAACGGATAACTTAAACCGAAGAGAACCTCACTATAGCCGAGCTAAAATTATTTTTGAAGCTGATGAGCTTGTAAATAAAGAAGATGTAGATAAATATGTTCTTCTTCTAATGGATACAATAAGTAATACACAAATACTTTAAAAACGATGATTAATAAACAACTTTTATTTTTGTTAGTCTCTTCTATTCTTAGTTTATCAGCTTTTGGTCAGATTAGTCAAGGAGGGGTTCCTCCGAGCTTTTCACGTCCCAATACTCTTCGGTCTGCATCACCTGTAACTAATATTCCTGTTAATTTGGATGTAGACAGATTGATATGGGAAGATGCTATTGTCGAAAGAAATGGTGGACCGATGCGAGTGGCAGAAGTACTGCCTGTTGATGTAGATATCCATAAAACGGGAAATTGGAGTACTTTTTCGGACTCTGTTAAGATATGGCAAGAAACCATTTTTGCACAAGGGGCAAAAGGGCTGATTTTAAGTTATAAAGATTTTTATATTCCTGAGGGAGCAAAATTATTTATTTATAATGAAGACCACTCGGAAATACTGGGTGCATATACAAGAAGTACCCATCCAGAAGGAGGTTCTTTTGCAACGGAAATAATTTCCGGTGAAAAAATAACTTTAGAGTATGTGTCATCAGCAACTTCAAGTGAACAGCCTCGTCTAGTCGTTGAAGATGTCGGATATATTTATAATCCCAGAGCTGTACCAGGATATAAACCTACCATTAATCTTTCTGCTCCATGTATGATTAATGTAAATTGCTCGCAAGGAGCTAATTGGCAAACACAAAAAAGAGGCGTTGTCCTTTTAATTATAAAATTTAATTTAAGGTGGTCAGCATGTTCGGGAAGTTTGATAAACAATACCAGACGCGATGGTACTCCTTATATATTGACGGCAAATCACTGTTTTGTGTTAGATGGAGTTATTGATCAATCGCAAATGATCGCTTATTTTAATTACGAATTTCCGGGTTGTCAGAATGAAACAGTTTTTCCGGAAACAGCAAAAACTTTAGTTGGTGCCGATATTTTAGTAAATGCCCCTATTGAAGAAACGACAGGTTCTACAACGATTAGAGGTTCGGATGGAGCTTTAATTAAATTGAGGGATAACGTTCCTGTGGAATGGAAGCCTTTTTATAACGGTTGGGATAGAAGAAATATAGCTGCAACTTCAGGTGTGGTTATTCATCATCCGTATTTTGACGTGAAAAAAATAATAACATATAACAGATCTCTAACTAGTGCTACTTATGATGATCGAATTTATGATAAGGATGGTAATGTCATAGGTGGAAGTTTAGGAGCTAACAATGCTTCATGGAAGGTGCAATATGATGGAAGTAGCGTTACTCAACTAGGCTCTTCCGGATCACCGATATTTAGTCAGGAAGGATTAATTTTAGGAGCTTTAACCGGTGGCGAAACAAGGTGTGATTTATTATACGGTTATGACTTTTATGGGAAATTTTCCTATCACTGGGATTATTTGGAAGGAGAAAATCGCCAGATAAAAAAATATCTCGATCCAATAAATGAAGGAAATAAAACTCTTAAAGGGTATGACCCTAATTATCCTTCGGGTTTAGAACCGGAAATTGTTGATAATAGCACGAAAGATATCGTTATTTTCCCTACTATGGCCGACAATGAGATAAATGTCAATACAAGCTCAATAATAAGAAGTATAAAGATATACGATTTAGCAGGTCGTCAGATATATACAAAATCGGGATACAATGCTTCTACGGCTACAATACCAGTTGATGGATGGCAGAAGGGAGTTTATTCCGTTGTGATTCAGGCTGATTTCGGTAAATTAACCGAGAAGTTTATAAAAAAATAAGGTCTCAGACCTTATTTTTTTATAAGGAGTGTTTTATCTATTTATAAAGAATATTAAGATGCTAAAAAGTGACAGTCAGGGAGAAAAAAAATAAGCTGTCAAAAAGTGTTACTTTTGTAACCTTTTTATTTGTTTTGTGTTGATAATTAATGATTTAGTGGATTTGTGAAAGTGACAACTTTCAGTCACTTATGTAACTATTTTGGTTACGTTTTGTAGTTAATGATACTTTGTTGTATTTTAATAATTGTATTGTAATATAATGGCCAAGACCAAATCGGTATATGTTTGTAGTAATTGTGGTAACGATTCAGCTAAATGGCTCGGCAAATGTCCTATTTGCGGAGAATGGAATACGTATGTAGAAGAAATAATAGCTAAGGATAGCAACAGTAGACGAACAGATAGATTGTTTGATTCTCCGAAGGCTAAGCCTATATTATTACAAGATGTGGCAACCGGAGAAGAACCACGCATCGACTTGAAAGATGAAGAGCTTAACAGGGTTTTAGGTGGAGGTTTAGTGCCCGGTTCTTTGATTCTTCTAGGTGGAGAACCCGGTATCGGTAAATCTACGTTGATATTGCAGACAGTACTAAATTTGAATTCTCAGAAGACATTGTATGTATCGGGGGAGGAGAGTGTTCGCCAATTAAAGTTGAGAGCTGATAGGATAAACGAAAAGAGCCAGAATTGTTATATTGTTTGTGAAACCAATTTGCAACAAATATTTGTACATATTCAGAATATAAAACCCGATCTTGTTATTATTGATTCTATACAAACCATATTTACTGATTTGATAGAGTCATCTCCCGGAAGTGTTGCACAAGTAAGGGAATGTTCTGCTGCAATTTTAAAATTCGCAAAAGAAACAGGTACTCCTGTAATACTTATCGGTCATATCAATAAAGAGGGTAGTATAGCGGGTCCTAAAGTATTGGAGCATATTGTAGACACAGTATTGCAGTTTGAAGGCGATCAGCATTATATGTATCGTATATTGAGAGGTATCAAAAACCGATTTGGTAGTACAGCAGAATTAGGTATATATGAAATGAGGCAAAATGGTCTGCGTGAGGTAAGTAATCCTTCAGAGTTATTACTTACACAAAATCATGAAGGGCTAAGCGGGGTTTCTATTGCTGCTGCAATAGAAGGTGTAAGACCGTTTTTAATAGAAACTCAAGCATTGGTTAGTACTGCTGCTTATGGAACCCCTCAGCGATCTGCAACGGGCTTTGATAGCCGTAGAATGAATATGTTATTGGCAGTTCTCGAAAAGCGTGCTGGATTTAAGTTAATCCAAAAAGATGTATTTCTGAATATAGCCGGAGGTTTGAAAGTAAACGACCCTGCTATTGACATGGCGGTGATCAGTGCCGTTTTATCTTCGAGCTTGGATATTGCTGTCGAAAGACATGTTTGTATGTCAGGAGAGGTCGGATTATCAGGGGAGATACGTCCTGTTAATAGAATTGAACAACGGATATTAGAGGCCGAAAAACTAGGCTTCTCTAAAATCCTTATCCCTCATAATAATCTTAAGAGTTTTACTTCTAAAGTAAATATCGAAATTATCCCCGTAAGAAAAGTCGAAGAGGCATTCCGTCAATTATTTGGATAATTGGGCTTCAAAGGCTTTCCATAAATTATCATTAGGAACAGGTGCAGTAACTTCAATCAGCTCCTTTGAGACCGGATGTATAAAGCTAACCTTGCGTGCATGCAGACTTATTCCTCCATCGGGATTGGAACGATCTGCACCATATTTTAAATCGCCTTTTATTATGCAACCCATCTTTGCTAATTGACAACGTATTTGATGATGGCGTCCGGTTTCCAAATCAATTTCCAGAAGATTGTATTTATCCGATTGTCCAATTAGTTTGTAATGAAGAATGGCTTTCTTCGAATCTGGTTTTTCAGTATCGTAAGCATACGATTTGTTTTGCTTTTCGTTGCGTACCAGATAATTGGTAAGAGTTCCTTCTACTTCTTGAGGTTTATTTTTTACAATAGCCCAATATGTTTTCTTTATTTCTTTGTCTTGAAACATCTTGTTCAATCGGGGAAGTGCTTTGCTTGTTTTAGCAAATACAACAATTCCACTAACTGGTCTGTCGAGACGATGCGTTACTCCGCAAAATACATTTCCGGGTTTATTGTATTTCTCCTTGAGCCATTCTTTTACTATTTCAGAAAGAGGCTTATCTCCGGTTTTATCGCCTTGTACGATTTCCGAAACAGTCTTATTTACAATAATGATATGGTTATCTTCGTATAATACAGTCATAATAATAAGGGGCAAAAAATAAAGACGCAAAGTTAGTTAAACTTTGCGTCTTTGTATGTTATGAGTCTGAAATATTACATGTTCATTCCACCACAAACAGGGATAACTTGTCCACTAACATAGGAAGACAAATCCGATCCTAAGAATACTGCTACATTAGCAACATCTTCGGGAGTACCTCCACGACGAAGTGGAATTTGTTCTGCCCATTTTTTCTTAACTTCTTCAGGAAGCACGCCAGTCATTTCAGTAATGATGAATCCGGGGCAAATACAGTTTGCACGTATGCCTCTCGATCCGATTTCTTTAGCAATAGATTTTGCAAGACCAATCATACCCGCTTTCGAAGCAGAGTAGTTAGTTTGACTAGCATTACCCGAAATACCTACTACCGAACTCATATTAATGATGCTACCTGACTTTTGCTTCATCATTATAGGAGTGATTGCATGAATAAAGTTAAATGCAGACTTTAGGTTTACGTTGATTACCATATCCCATTGTTGTTCAGTCATACGTGCCATAAGACCATCACGAGTGATACCTGCATTGTTAACAAGGATATCTATTCTTCCGAAATCAGCAGCAATTGCATCTACCACTTTGTGGGTATCTTCGAAGTCGGCAGCATTTGATGCATAAGCTTTTACTTTTACGCCTAGGGCAGCTATTTCTTTTTCTGTTTGTTTTGCATTATCATCAACAGCTAAATCTGTAAAAGCAATATTTGCTCCTTCTTGTGCATATTTTAGTGCTATTGCTTTTCCAATACCTCTGGCTGCACCAGTTATGATTGCTGTTTTTCCTTCTAAAAGTTTCATAATCAAATATTAAATTATTTGTGGATATTAAGTTATGTGAAATATTAAATGTTCTATTTTTACTAATAAGTATAACTAATTATTGCTGTTTTAGTTTTATTTCTTTATTCCCCGAAAGATGAGGTGTGAAATATTAAGGTATCGCCTTTTGTGGTCGGAATCATTCGGATTAATAAGCCCTCTGATATAAGGGACCTCCAGCCCTCTTAGTGCATTATGCAGAATTTCAGCAGTGAGGTCTACATCCGGCATAGACAAAGTTCCTTCGTCTACACCTTTTTGTAATATTTCCTTGAGGATTTCGGTTTCTTTACGGTCAAATGTTTTACGTACGTTTTGTACACGCCAGATATCACGAAAAAAATCGGCCCTGAGATTTCCGTTACGTGCTACTACATTTTTTACCGCATCGAGGCGTGTATAAAAGAACAACATGAGTTTCTCATCGGCAGGAAGATCTTTTTCAACTACAGCTTGAAGAGCTTTGATCATTTTATCCAATTCGGATTCAACCACAGCCTTAAATACTTCATTCTTGTTATTGAAATACGTGTATAGAGTCCGACGACCTTTATGAGAAGCAACAGCAATGTCATTCATAGTTGTATTTTCGACACCCAATTTGGCAAATAATTGCCGGGCGACGTCAATCAACATAGTTCTTGTTTTTGTTATTGCCATATCTTCTAAAACTGCACAGTCCTTAATGTTTTGTGCAAAAATAACACAAAATATTCAGACTTGATTGCTTCTGTCTTTTTTAATTATAAAATATTTATGGTCTCAGACCTTTTTATTACATCAGATAAAATCGAGAGCTGTTTTTTTAGAAAAGCAGTATGAAATATTTTTCATTAGGTATTATTCTGCTTTAAGACAAAAGAGATGCTTACCAAAGTGAGCATCTCTTTTGTTTTGTTGATTTGAAGCATCTTAATCTCTAAGGCATCTAACCGATTCGGCAAATGTTTTAAGGAGGTTTGCTTCTACCCAGACTCCTGTATTACCATAATCTATATAAACTCGTTTTCCGTAAGTTGCATTGTATTCAGTAGTACTCCACCATTGCCCATATAAATTGATTTCGGAAAACGATCCGTTATCAAGTCTTCTCCCTCCGGGTAAAGCTTCAAAGCCTGTAATATTACTATTATTGGTTATAATATTCCACATTCTCACCGCTTTGAGTTTCTTACCTGCATTGTAATAAGGTGCTGAGCCTGTGCCTGAAGCATATACGGATAGTGTCTTTAGCTCATCATGCGTGGGTACATGCCAACCCTTGGGAGCGAGATTGCTCGGATTAGTAACGGTATTCCATGTATAAAGTCCTCCCAATAGATTTTTATTGGCAATGCTGTTGTTGTAATAATAAGTTTCAGCAGGAGATCCGTCTCTATAATGTTCTACTTTCAGATTTTCACGCATCCAGTATTGGGTGCCTATTTTTACTATACCATACTTATTCTGATCAATATCGGTGATTAAGTCAGGCTCTAGTGTCAATGAATATATTGAATTTGCATCAGCCGGTAAAATATCTGTTTTATCAATCTGTATTTTATTTATAGACTCGCTCGTGCCTGCTGTGTAAGCCATCAGGTTAGTAGCTTTATGCCAGCTGACACTGCCTCCATGAGTCTTTATGCTGGTATTTGGATTATATTCATTACTACCATTTAGTGTTGTTTGCATTATTTGAGCAACCAATCCCTTATTAAGATTGGCTTTGCCATCTACTCCCATCGGGTATACTACAATTGCCTGAACATCTATTGCAGTACCGCTTAATAAGTATTCCTTGGTAACTTCTGCTATTTGGATTCCTTTATCCATAACCTTATATACTCTGGTCAAGTTCCAGTTGATATTAGATATATCGATTGCTTTTTTTACAGGTTTATTTATATTTCCTTCAGTATCAGGTGTTGTTATCCAGTCTGCTATTTCGTCAGTTGTCACAGATATACCTGTTCTCGAAATAGTAATATTGAATGTATATTGTTTTTGAGAACTGAATACAAGGTCATTTGCTGATCGATAAATATATGGAGTAGCTCCTTCTGCTGACTTTATCGAGAACAACTCTGTTGAAGCCATAATGGTTTGAGGTAAAAGAATAGCTTCAAATGTTACACCATATCCGGTTGTAGCATTTATACGTTTATATGGAGTTAATGTCTTTTTCTGTGCATCTGGTGAAACAGAGGTTATTCCAGATGATAAATCAACGGTTCCATCAAGAAATGTATTAAGCAGACTTGCTCTGAAGTTATTAACCTCTTCAGTCGTAAAATCTCTTTCTGATTTGATATTGATTATAATCTTACTCATTTGATGAGTGAAAGACAAAGGTATTTTACTTGTTGTGGGTTTAGTTGCATCCGATCTGCCCCATAAAAAATCACTAAGCATGAATGATTGCTTCGTACTTTGGTTAGAGTCTACGGCAAACGGATAATTCTTAGAGTTGGCAGTTGTTGCAGATTGGTTGTAAGGATAATATGCATATAAAGCGACTTTGGTCTGACTACCCGCCCATGGAAAATAAGCCCCTTGTGGTAATGACCATGTAGAGCCATTGAAGACGTGTTTTATATTAGGTGCATAGCTATCTTGAATATCTCCGACTATTTGGTTATTGCTCAAATGGGCAACAGCGTAAACACCTATGGCGTCATTCTCTTCAAATGAAGTTCCCGTCATACGTGTCGTAACACCTTCGTTTATATATGGTGATAAAATTATCGTATTTTCTTCTTTTGGATTTATAGTGTCACTTATATCAGAGTCACACGATGTCATGCTTAGTATTGCGAAAATACCAAACACGATAGGTCGTAATGACATTGTTGTTTTTAATAAACGTTTCATATAAGTTGATATATAATAAATTATTCTTCCCTGATTTAAAAAGCAGTTTTACTTACTAATGAGACTCTCTTCTCAGTACTTGCTGTTTTTGTACTTCGGGTATTTGCCTCTCCGATTATTAAATTAAAAGTGTAAGAATACCCAGATTCAAATAAAATAGGGTTTTCCATTGTAAAAGCATATAGCTCATCATTTATATTTACAGAAAATATAGATGTCCCGGAATCTACAAATTGAGGAATTATAATAGCACTCAATGTTTTGTCAAATCCTTTATTTGCTTCATAATGTATGAAGGGAATTATATCCGAATTGGAATTTAGTCCTGTGTTAAATACGTTTCCATTTTCCATATCGATTAATGCCTCTCTGGTTAGGTTATGTATCAATATAGGTTCAGTTCCATTCCCTAAATTCCCATATGTCAGATTAATAATAACTTTGGTTAGTATATGTTTGAATGTTAGTTTAGCTATAGTGTTTGAACCGGATAGCCCTGAATATTTAGCCCATAAGAAATCACTTTTTTGAGACGATAGGCTTTGGTCTTTTTCTACATTAAACGGGTATGCTCTGAGGTCTGTTTTGCCGGAAACTCTACTCATTTCATAATCAAAAGGGTAGTAGGCGTATAGATCGGCCTTGGTCTGGTCAGTCGTAAGATATAGCTCTTCACCATTCTTACTATACCAAAAATTTCCATTGTAAATATGCTCGGCATTCATAAACTCGGAGATTGTACCAATAGGCATTGAGGTGTCATTGTTATAATCGACCATATATACACCAATATTATCATTTTCCGAAAATCCCGACTTAGTTGATCTGGTTTGTAAATTACGATTTTCAATATCTGCAACAAAACTTACGCTTAACCTATTACTTTTTGCACATTCGTTATCACTAATACAAGAAGCAAATGAAAAACAAATGGCTGTTATTAATAAACTTATGTAGAGTTTTTTTGTCATAATTGATAACTGAATAGTTTATAAAAAAGGATATGGTTTTAATTCTTCCATATCCTTTCAATATATAATGTATCTTCAGGATATTTCTTTAGTCCATTTCTCCATCACCGTCAATAGAGCCACCGTTTGTCCAGTCTACAATATTAGATGTAACTGTTATTCCACCCATATTTACTGTTATATTGAAATTATAAGCAGTTCCGGGTTTAAATTCTAAAGGTGCCGCAGGTTGGTATAGATACGAAATCTGACCTATTAGTATTCTCAATAGAGGCGTTCCTACATTAGTTGTCTGAGGTACTACAATTGCTGCAGCTCCACTCACTTCTGTATCTGTAGCTAGTGGTGTCGGAACATTGTAAGCTCTTACTGTACCAATCTCACCGACAGGTTGTATTACTCCTGATAAGAGATTTACTTCCGCTCCCATTTGTAGTCCTGCTACTTCGATAGCATACAATCCTTCCAGTGTTGCTCCATTACCTTTTTTTACAGTAAAAGTTAATTTGGAGAATGCATGATTAAATTGGATTGGAACAGCAGCTGCGGTTCTGGAAACAGATTCAACACTACCATAGAGTACATCCGAATTTAAATAACTGGCTTTTTGAAACTGCAATGGTTCTACATAAAAAGTATGAGTTGTCTCAATGTTGTTTACAGTTGGACTGTAAGGATGGTAAGCAATTAAATTTACATTGTCACCATCTGCCGGGTAATACATCGGAGTTTGGCTGTTAAAGTATCCGTTGCCATCTGCAATTAGTTGGACGTTATTGTATAGGTAATCAGATGTACTATTTGTTACCATTAAACCAACTTGTTGGTCTGCTTCAATTTGTGTGTTTTGTGCGGTTGATCGTGTCGTTACTTGGTTTATAGAGCTGGTTAATTTGATTTGAGTCTTATCGTTGGATCCACTTCCTGTTAATTCTTCATCTTTTGAACAGCTCGAAAAAATGAAACCGGCAGTAACTGCAATAAATAGAAATTGTAAGAATTTTTTATTCATATTCGCTTGTTTAATAAATTGTTGTTTAGACGTAATCCTGACACAAAGATATACTGCTTTACATAGGGATAGAAGTCTAATGTGTATTGTTAACATAATTCGTTTTGGTACATTTTTTATTTATATATTGTATGGTTTTATAGAATTTTTTTATCCATTTGTGTTTAGTTGTATTTTGTTAAGTGTTTGTATATCATGATTTTGTTTGTTTGTTGTGTCTATGGCTATTTCCAATATTCGAAAATGTAACACAAGCGTCTTTTTGACATATTCTGATCTCTTTATTTACAGTAAATTAACTCAATTAGACTATCTGAAATGTTTAAAAATGTCATTATTATCTCTCTTTTATCTCTTTTTTTTGAGGGGTAAATATGTTAATACACTATCTTTTATAAAGTTTACTCCTTTTAGATATCATAAGATTGTATTTTTATTCAATGTTATTAGCTTTTTTGTTGGATATTAAATGGAATATTTGTACTTTTGGCACCCGATTGCTAATAGGCAGACAAGAAACTATATAACAATAGTTCGCCTCAGGCTCATAACTTGTAAAAATTTATATTGCAGATGTACGCAATTGTAGAAATTCAAGGACAACAATTCAAAGTTGAGAAAGATCAAAAATTGTTTGTTCACAGAGTAACAGCAGACAGTGGTGCTGATCTTGAAATCGAAAAAGTGTTATTAGTTGACAAAAACGGTGCTGTAACCGTAGGTGCACCTTTTGTAAGTGGAGCGAAAGTTATCCTTACAGTTGGAGACCAAGTAAAAGGCGATAAAGTACTTATTTTCCACAAGAAAAGAAGAAAAGGATATCGTAAGTTGAACGGTCACCGTCAACAATTTACACAAGTTACAGTAAAAGATATTATTGCTTAATCAGTAAAATTAGAAGAAAATGGCACACAAGAAAGGTGTAGGTAGCTCGAAGAACGGCCGTGAATCGGAAAGTAAACGATTAGGCGTTAAAGCATTTGGTGGTGAAATCGTGAAAGCAGGTAACATCATCGTTCGTCAAAGAGGAACAACTCATCATCCAGGTGAAAATGTAGGTATCGGTAAAGATCATACATTATTTGCTCTTGTTGATGGAGTAGTTGCATTCCGTAGAAAAAAGAACGAAAGATCATTCGTATCTGTAGTTCCACAAGCAGAAGCAGAAGCGTAATAGCAGATTCTTTAAGATAAGAAAAGCAGTTTGAATTAGTTCAGACTGCTTTTTTCTTTTTCTGATAGAACAGGTTCTTGTAGCTGACCTTCTTTAAACTTTTCGATAGTTGTTATCAGCTCATTTAAAGCCGGAATTTTAAATCGAATATCTTTCCTTATTTTATTAAAGTCGAGTCGATTTACCAGTTTCTCTACTTGCCAGTATTTTTTTGTGTACGATCTGCCTATTAATTTATATATCCTGTTTATATCTTCAGATGGATGTTCGCGCGAAATAGGGTTTACCATATCGGGATTGAAACCCAAATGCTTTTCAATGAATCGTCCTGTAAGTTTCTTGTCCACTTTTAGAAAATGACTGCTTTCTGCAAGAAACCATGTTTCTACTTCTCTTACTGCTATTATTATATCAAAAGGATAATCTTTCTTTTTTAATGGATAAGGCAGGTATTTTAGTCCTTTTTCGAGACGAGGTAGTTCCTCTATCGATAATGGATATAAGTCTCTTAATCCTATAATGTTTGTATATCCGGCTTCTCTAAGGCTATTTATGTTATCAAGTATTTCTGATTTTACTCGATTATCGGAACCACAGTCATATATAAGTGCAGTGAATTCCGATTTGAGGGGAATGCTATAATTCCTTACAAATTCACGTTTGGGAGCATTGGTACCTCCTGAGATTTTTTTTAGAAGAACCGTAAGGTTTTTATAGCCGATAATCTCTTTTATGAGCCTATTGATGAAGACCTGCTCGGTTTGTCCTTCAACAAAAAATGCAATCTTTTTCATATATTGGCTTACTCTTCCTCTTCGTTCTTAAATCCTTGAAGGTAGAAATCACTGGCTAAGAAATCGAAATTATTTAATCCTGTATATTTAAAATCATCAAAAATTTCTCTCGCATTATGATAATTATGAAATATGGATGCTTTTGCTTTACGTTCGATTACAGACCAATACCTTAAGGGGATTTTATTCATGATATACCTATCATTGGTGGTTATAAATATCTGTATGTCCGAGTTATTAACTTTATAGATTAATAACTCAATGAGAGATTTAGAGCGGGCGTAGTCTAGTCCTTCACCTAAGTCATCGATAAGAAGGCATACTGATATTTTACTTAATAGGGCATATTCAAGTTGTATAAGAAAAGAAAGTGCCCTGAACATCCCTTGAGACATATCCAGTTGAAGTGTCGGCTCCGGTAGTTCTTCTTCTTGTACTGACAACCCTATTCCTAGCTGGTCTTTTAGCAGATCGATATTGCTAATATCATATCCTATTGAATGAAGGTCAGAAATAATGTTGTCTATATAGGGTTGTCCAAAATCATTTTTGCCTTTAAAAAAGAGTTTGACGATATTGTCAGAGCTGAAGTCTTCAACAACCTCTAAGTGTTCCAGTTCTTCTCGATGTTTAATCAAATGATTTTTTTCATATTGATTTGTGAAAGCATAATTTTTTAATGCATTACTCCATTCGAATATTTCAGCTATATAGGGGTATTCTTTGTCTTTATTTTGGATCGAGGTAATCAGATCAGTATCTGCAATATCAAGGACTTCAAACTTCTGAGATTCCTCTGAGTATATCTTACTCTTTTTTCTGTTGTACTTTTCAACACCTTTTACCCATAAAATTTCGTCTGTAATCAGATTGTTTTCTATTGAAATAATATATTCATAAGTGATATTATCTTCTTTTAATATCAGGTGATACTTTGTTTCGGAAAATTTCAAATCGGAAACCGATTTTTTCAAAGATAAGAGGTTCGCTATTTGGCATAAAGCAGTTAGTGTTCTACTCTTACCTACAGCATTTTTACCAACGAACAGGTTGATATTGTCGAACCTGATCAGATCGCCGTTTTTTCCTTCGATGCCCCATTCATTTGGTTTACCTTCTTCACGAATATATTTTAAAGATTCTAGTATCATACTTTTATAAGTCGTGTGAAAAAATACTACAATTTAATAGTTATAACTTATTCTTAAAAAATAAGAAGCCTTTTAGCTTTTTATTTTTCAAGTGAAAAAGAGCGTGAACCGATTAAACTGCCATCAGCAAATAAATCAACTCTGTAAGTTCCCGGCATTAAGTATTCTTCAACCTTCCAGTATAATGTAACAGGTACCTCTTCGCCTCCGTATTCAATAGCTCGTTTCATCGAATATTGAATTTCTCGATTTTCGAAAGAGAAAGTGTTCGCTCTGTTTTTTACGAGAATATCATCATCAGGTTTCATTATTCGAACATAGATTACTCTTTCACCCGGTTCTGCAGTGATGTTTTTTGTAATAGTGAAAGAGACCACTAATTGTTCTACACTTTTTATTTTCTTTTGTACTTTCCCTTTCGAGTTGGTTGCTGCTACACTTATGGCTGTTGCATCGAGTTTAGCCGCACGTGTTACTTTTTCGTTCAGGTTAGCTTTTTCTTGTGAAACTTTATTTAATGTTTTTGTTGTTTCCTGATATTTATTTGTTATCTCTTTATTTTGTTGTACAAGCCTTTCGTTAGCACGGTTAAGTGAATCTATTTGTACAATATATGACTTCAGAATTTTTCTAAGGCTGCTAAGTTCATTGTTTAAGCGGCTTATTTCTGCTTTATCAGTCGCTTTTACCGTACGAAGCTCTTCCCTCAAGCGTTGTACTTTTGCTTGCTCATTACTCAATTGTTGAAACAAAGAGTCATTTTTGATTGAAAGTTTAAACCCTTCGTATTGAGTGTCTATGCTTGCATATTCGTCTTCCAGTTTTTGCTTGGATATTTCGTTTACCTGCTGTAATTCTTCCAGTTGAGTTTTTTGGTTGAAAATGAAATATGCGGCAATCCCCATTCCTACAATTAAACCCACAATAATGGCAATTAATATTTTGGTATTTCTTGTCGAAGGTTTTGTATTCTGTTCCATATAACTTTACTTTCTTACTTCTTTTTAATATGTTAGACTTGTATACAAATATATTAATAATATAAATTAGAGAGCTTAGACTATTCAAGTTTTTTCAGTAATTCAGCTAAGTACTCACTATTTATGAAGTTACAGAATGGTTAATGTTTACCGTGAGATGGTTTCTAAATAACATTTGGTTTATATGGGAAGGCTCAAAAGTATATATTTGATATTTTTTGATTGTAAAAACGTCATATGCCGTGGATCTTCTTGTCAATATTTTTTAATATTTAGAGTGAAATTTAGCTCTGAAATAATTCCTTAATTGCAAATAACAAGCTACTTTTGTTTGTCTATTCGAAATAGATGTTATTTATTACTCAGGCTTTGAGAAAAAATATTTCGAATAATTACATGTAATCTAATTCATAACTATAAAACTAAATTATCATGTCTAAAGTAACGGTTGTGGGAGCCGGTAATGTCGGAGCCACTTGTGCAAATGTATTAGCATTTAAAAAAATTGCGGACGAAGTAATCATGCTCGATGTAAAAGAGGGTGTTGCTGAAGGAAAAGCAATGGATATGAATCAAACAGCTCAGTTACTTGAGTTCAGCTCAAGAGTTAAGGGTGTTACTAATGATTATGCAGCTACCGCAAATTCGGATGTTGTGGTTATTACATCAGGCATTCCTCGTAAGCCGGGTATGACTCGTGAAGAGTTGATCGGCGTGAATGCGGGTATTGTGAAAAGTGTTGCAGAAAGCATTCTGAAATATTCCCCTAATGCTATTTTGGTTATTATCTCTAATCCAATGGATACAATGACCTACTTGGCTTCTAAAGTAACAGGTCTTCCTAAACACCGTATTGTAGGTATGGGTGGAGCACTGGATAGTTCACGTTTCAAATATTATTTGAGCGAGGCTTTAGGTGTAAATCCAACAGAAGTTGAAGGTATGGTTATTGGTGGACATGGTGATACTACTATGATTCCTATGGCTCGTTTGGCTACATATAAGGGTATTCCTGTTTCTGAGCTTTTGTCAAAAGAGGCTTTGGATAAAGTGGTTGCCGATACTATGGTAGGTGGCGCAACTCTTACAGGTTTGTTAGGTACATCAGCATGGTACGCTCCGGGTGCTGCGGGAGCAGCGGTAGTGGAAACTATACTTCATGATCAAAAGAAAGTAATTCCTTGTTGTGTTAGCCTTGAAGGTGAATACGGACAAAGTGATATTTGTATTGGTGTTCCTGTAGTCTTAGGTAGAAATGGCTGGGAAAAAATCATTGACCTAAAGCTTACTGCTGACGAAAAAGAAAAATTCGAAGCATCTGCTGTTGCCGTTCATAAAACAAATAATGTGTTGAAAGAAATTAATGCTATTTAAGGTAGTATACTTTCTATATTTATACAATAAGAGGAGTGGTCTTTATGAAGGCATTCCTCTTATTTCGTATTGTGATAGCCTATTTTATGTTTAAGTAAAATATTTTTGCGGTATGTTATATAACATAAAGGCTTTTTGCTGATAAGTAGATGTTTCATTTTTCATTATCTTAGCATTTTAATCGTTTGTTAAATAACATTTGTGAAAATTAGCCTTGATTAAATAACTAAATAATATAATTATGCTGAAAAAACTTATACCTATGTGTACAGTAGCATTGGCTCTACTTGTATCATCATGCGGTAGTACAGAAACTCCTGTTCAGAAGTCTTACAATGAGGGGATAAATGTAACTCCTATACCTTTGGAGTTAAAACAAAATGAAGGAAGTTTTGAGCTTTCAAAAAATGTAGTATTTGCGGTAAATGATCCGTCTTTAGATAAGGTGGCTTCTTATTTTGCTGCTAAGATCAAGAATTCGACCGGTTATGATTTAGATATCAAAACAAGTGTTCCGGGTTCTAATTATATAAGTATCAATCTAGATAAGGATATAGCCGTAAATGACGAAGGTTATTTATTGGAGGTAACCGAAAAAGGAATAGACATAAAAGCCAAAACTCCACAAGGAGCATTTTATGGCATGCAAACTGTAATGCAATTGCTTCCTGCCGAAATTGAAAGTCCTGTAATAGTAAAAAATATAGCATGGAAAGCTCCAAGTGTGAGCATTAAAGACGAACCTCGCTTTCCATATCGCGGACAACATTTGGATGTATGCCGTCATTTTGCTGATGTAGATTATATCAAAAAGCAATTGGATGTATTGGCAATGTTCAAAATAAATACATTCCATTGGCATTTAACTGAAGACCAGGGGTGGCGTATCGAAATAAAGAAGTATCCTAAATTGACTGAAATAGGAGCGATGCGTGTAGAAGGTGATGGTAGTACTTATGGGCCTTATTTCTATACACAAGATCAGGTTAAAGAAATTGTAGCGTATGCCAAAGAGCGTTTTATTGAAGTAATTCCTGAGATAGAGCTTCCCGGACATGGTGTTGCGGCATTGGCTGCTTACCCTGAGTTTTCTTGTACAGGAGGACCTTTCGAGGTACGTAATATTTGGGGAGTTGCAAATGATGTATATTGTGCCGGAAACGATTCGGTATTTCAATTTCTGACAGATGTTATTGAGGAGGTTATTCCTTTGTTTGAAAGTGAATATTTCCATATCGGAGGAGACGAGTGTCCTAAAGTTAGATGGGAAAAATGTCCAAAATGTCAGGCTCGTATTAAAGAGCTTGGATTGAAAGCAGACAAAGAGCATAGTGCAGAAGAAAAACTGCAAAGCTATTTTGTACAACGTATGGAAAAAGTCTTGTTGAAACATAATAAAAAAATGATAGGTTGGGATGAAATTCTTGAAGGAGGATTGGCTCCAACTGCGGCTGTTATGAGCTGGAGAGGCGAAGAAGGTGGTATTGCTGCCGCTAATATGGGACATGATGTGATTATGACTCCCGGAAACTGGTTGTATTTAGACCACTACCAAGGTGATTCTAAAATATTACCTGTTACTATTGGAGGATTGACTACTTTATCGGAAACTTACAGTTATGAGCCTATTCCTGCAAAAATAGCAGAGGATAAAAAACATCATATCTTAGGTGCTCAGGCTAATATGTGGTGTGAGTATAATTATCAGACCGATGATATGGATTTTGATATTTACCCACGTGTTATAGCTCTGGCTGAAGTTACTTGGTCTCAGCCAACGAGAAAGAATTATGAGGATTTTGAGCGTCGAATCGAAAATCAGAGAGTGCGTTTAGATATGCATAATATCAATTATTATATTCCTCTACCCGAACAAAAAGATGTTCCATCTTGCGATTTTATAGTATTTACTGATTCAGCTGCATTGGCATTTAAATCAACTGAGCCTGTTAAATTCGTTTATACAATAGATGGTTCGGAGCCAACTCTGTCATCTGCTGTTTATGACAAACCATTAAGCTTTACTGAAAATACAACCTTGAAAATACGCTCGGTGTTGTCATCAGATAAAATGAGTCCTGTAAGAACTATCACAATTGAAAAGCAAACTCCGGCTCCCGTTGTTGAAAAACAAGCAGGTGAGAAACCCGGTTTGAAAGCCGAACATTTCAAAGGAGTTGCCCGTAAAGTGTCGGATTTAGATGGTAAGACTCCCGATGAAGTTGAATATATAACTTCTCCACAAAAAGCAAAACATCGTGTTAATGGTTATGTGGAAGTATATCCGCAGGACTTTTATAGCACTATACTAACAGGATATATAGACATTCCTGAGGATGGCGTATATTATTTTAGTACTGATAGTGAATTGTGGATTGACGGAAAACAATTAATCAGCAATGATAATGGAAAAGATACTGCCCGTAGATCTTCACGAGCAGATAAATCTATCGCATTGGCAAAAGGTCTTCATGCAATTAAAATTGTAAGACTTGGAGCTATATTTGGTGGATGGCCTACTCAGTGGGATCCGATTACTGTATCAATAAGACCCGATAAAGAAAAAGAATTTAAATTGTTAGATGAAAAATATTTCAAATAAGTTCTAAAAAATAAAGAGAAGAGATCTATTGAAAAATAGGTCTCTTTTCGTATCTTGTACTCCGATATTTCTTAACAATAAACCGTGCATATTTACAGAGCATATAACAAAGAGTCAGTCTGTAGTCTTACTTTTTGTTCTTAAAAAAAATATCGCTACTTTTGTTAGTACAAAAACGTAACTTAATAAAACCAATATATATGAGATTTGTTGTATCTAGTACTGCTTTACTGAGTCATCTTCAGTCGATTAGCAAGGTGATCAATTCAAAAAATACATTGCCTATTTTAGATTGTTTCTTATTGGAGCTTAATGATTCCACGTTGACGCTTACAGCCGCAGATACAGAAACACGTCTTGTAACTTCATTAGAAGTAAATGAAGTAGAAGGTTCAGGAAAACTTGCGATCAATGCCCGCAATTTATTGGATCCACTGAAAGAACTTCCTGATCAGCCTCTTACATTTGAGATTAATGATGATAACTTGGAAATATTTATTTATTTCCATAACGGAAAATATAATTTTATAGGTCAAAGTGGCGAAGAATACCCACAACCTAAAGAATTAAAAGATACAGCAATTAGCTTATCTATTGACCCTCAGATTTTATGTACAGCTATTAATAGAACATTATTTGCCAGTGCAGACGATGAACTTCGCCCTGTGATGAACGGTATTTATTTCGATATTACTACCGAAGATCTTACGTTTGTGGCTTCAGACGGACATAAATTAGTTCGTAGCAAAACTTTATCGGTGCAAGGTTCGGAAAGAGCATCTTTCATTCTTCCAAAGAAACCAGCCAACTTACTGAAAAGTATTTTACCGAAGGAGTCAGAAATTGTTACAATTAAGTTCGATGAAAATAATGCCTATATAACGATGTCAAGCTACACAATGACTTGTCGTTTTATTGAAGGACGTTATCCTAATTATAATTCGGTAATTCCTCAAAATAATCCAAATAAAGTTGTTTTAGACCGATTGGCATTTTTGAATGCATTGAAGCGTGTATCGGTATTTTCTAATCCGGCAAGTAGTTTGGTGAAGCTACAATTGTCAGATAATAAATTGTTGGTTTCTGCTCAGGATATAGATTTTTCGACAGCTGCCGAAGAAACTATTCCATGCCAATACGAAGGTACTGCCATGAATATCGGTTTTAAATCAAATTTTCTGATTGAAATATTGAACAATATTCCGGCAGCCGAAGTTTCTGTAGAATTATCCGACCCTTCACGTGCGGGACTTATTTTCCCGGTTGAAAAAGGTGATGGAGAAGATCTTCTTATGCTTTTAATGCCTATGATGCTTAACGATTAAGATCAAGTTGCTGTTTGGCAATAATACTAGATCTAATACGATATTAATATTGATAATATAATGAGCAAATAATAAGCTTTATCATTCTTTGAATATATAAAGAGTGATAAAGTTTTTGCTTCAATACAGTTTACTTTATGGAACTAAATCTAAAGAATCCAATTGTGTTTTTTGACCTGGAAACTACAGGTACAAATACCACTCGTGATAGAATTGTCGAAATTTCTTATCTGAAAGTTTTTCCTAATGGAAAAGAAGAGCTAAAAACAAAGCGTATTAATCCTGAAATGCCGATTCCCAAAGAATCGTCGGATATACACGGTATCACGGATGAAGATGTAAAAGATGCACCAACATTTCGTCAGATAGCTAAATCATTGGCGGATCAGATTGAAGGCTGTGACTTAGCCGGATTTAATTCGAGCCGTTTTGATATACCATTACTTTCGGAAGAATTTCTTAGGGTAGGGGTTGATATTGATTTTTCGAAAAGAAAGTTTATTGATGTTCAGATTATTTTTCATAAAAAAGAACAACGTACATTAGAGGCAGCATACAAATTTTATTGCGATAAGACCCTCGATGATGCCCACTCGGCTGAAGCTGACACATTGGCTACCTATGAAGTTTTTAAAGCACAATTGGATCGCTACCCTGATTTACCAAACGATATAGCTAAATTGGCTGAAGAATATTCATTCTTTAATGATAACGTTGATTTAGCGGGGCGAATCATTAAAAATGAAAACGGAATAGAAGTGTTTAATTTTGGAAAACATAAAGGAAAACCAGTGTCTGAGGTTCTTAGAGCCGAGCCTAGTTTCTATGCATGGATGATGGATGCCGATTTTCCTCTGAATACTAAACAGGTATTGACCAAAATTAAATTACGAGAAATGAATAAATAAGGTCGTTTACCTGTTTGTTCTTAATAAAGAATCAATTATCTTTGCAGTCGCTTTTCTGTAAAGTCCGTGTGATGGGGATAAGGAAGCAGTCCTTAATTTGAGTAACACAATTTAAAATTAAAAAATGAAAACATTTGAACTAAAAGGATCACTAAGAACTGATCTAGGAAAAAAAGCAACTAAAGCTTTTCGTAAACAAGATGCTATACCAGCAGTAATTTATGGTGGAGAGAATTCTACAGATGCAATTCACTTTACTGTCCAAGCTGGTGATGTGCGTAAATTAATTTACACTCCTGAGATTTTCTTAGTAGAACTTTCTCTTGATGGAAAAGCTTACAAAGCAATTCTTAAAGACCTCCAAGTACATCCTGTAACAGATGCAATTCTTCACTTAGATTTTCTTCATGTATTTGAAAATCAACCAATCGTTATCGATGTACCTGTAGTACTTGACGGTTTGGCAGAAGGTGTTAAAGCTGGGGGTAAATTGTCTTTAGATACTCGTAAATTGAAAGTTAGAGCTCTTTACAATCAAGTTCCTGAGAAATTGCACGTAAATATCGAGCATTTGGCTTTAGGAAAATCAGTACAAGTTGGAGAACTTAACTTTGACGGATTAGAATTATTAAATGCAAAAAATGCTGTTGTATGTCGTGTTCAATTGACACGTGCTGCAAGAGGTCTTGCTGCTAAAGGCAAATAATAAATAATCTATTGAATGAAATACTTAATTGCCGGCTTGGGCAATATTGGTAGTGAATACCATTATACCCGCCACAATATAGGATTCAGAGTATTGGACGCTTTAGCTAAAGCGTCCAATATTGTTTTTACCGACAAACGATATGGAGAAACTTCTGAGTTGAAAGTTAAAGGTAAAACCCTTATACTCTTGAAACCTTCTACTTATATGAATCTAAGTGGTAATGCTATTAGATACTGGTTACAAGCCGAAAAAATTCCGGTAGAGAATCTATTGGTAGTTTTAGATGATCTGGCTTTGCCTTTCGGTTCATTGAGATTGAAAGGAAAGGGGAGCGATGCAGGTCATAATGGATTAAGAAGTATACAATCGGTACTTGGTACACAGAATTATTCGCGTCTTCGTTTTGGTATAGGGAATGATTTTCCCAAAGGAGGACAAGTGGATTACGTACTAGGTGAATTTTCGGATGAAGAAGAAAAAGCACTTCCCGAACGTTTCGAAATGTGTGAAGATATTATTAAAAGTTTTTGTTTGGCAGGATTACAAAATGCAATGAATCAATTTAATAATAAATAAGATCACTTATTTATATTATTGTTTTTGCTGTAACAAATGGTAGCCAAAACTACATTTATAGCCTAAGTTATGAAAGAAGAAAAAACTGAAGTTCGAATTGATAAATGGTTATGGGCTGTTCGTCTTTTTAAAACACGGACTCTAGCTGTTGAAGCCTGTAAAAAAGGGCGTATAATGATTCATGGGACGAATATAAAGGCTTCCCGTATGATTAGGGTAGGTGATGTTATCCAAATAAAGAAACCACCTATTACGTATTCTTTTAAGGTTTTGGATTTGAGTGAGAAACGTATGGGTGCAAAACTTGTCCCTGAGTTTATGGAAGATGCAACTCCTCAATCGGAATATGACATATTAGAGCTAAGTAAAGTAAGTGGATTCATAGATAGGGATCGAGGAGCTGGACGACCTACAAAGAAAGACCGTCGAGACTTGGTTGACTTTATTGATGACTCCTTCTTTGATGAATGGGATTTTGATTCTGATGATCAATAATAAAAAATAAAATAAGAAACGGAGATCAATATATATTGGTCTCCGTTTCTTATTTTACTCATGTGCTCCAGCTGCTAATAGTATTCTTTCTATTTCTGTATATCGTTTTTTTCTGGCATGAGCTAAAGGAGTGATACCTTCCTTATCCGGTAAATTGACATTAGCTCCATGAGCGATAAGTACTTTTATAATATCTTGGTAAACTTTTCCTCCGTCTGTTAATATGATTGCTTCCAGTAAGGCTGTCCATCCCAAATTATTGATGTGATTGACATCCATATCTGTTTTTTCTAAAAGTAAAGTGACATTTTCGAGATGTCCTTTTTCTGCAGCAGGAATTAGTCCATTTCCACCATAACGGTTGTATATCTTAACATTCGGATTATAATTGAGCATCATCCTCAGTATTTCGGTTCTGCCTTCTGCCGATGCGTATAAGAAAGGACTATCGTATATATTATCTTGCTTATTAATATCAGCTCCGGCTTTTAATAGTATTTCGGCAATCGTAATTTGGTTCATTTGCGTCGCCTTCAATAAAGGAGTTTCTCCGATATCATTAGTTGTATCTACATCTATCCCATTTTCTACTGAATTTCTTACCCCTTGAATATCTGAAGCCATAACATATTCCATCAATGTTTTTTGTTTTGTTGTATTATCTGCATCCTTATTGTTATCGGAGCAGGATGAAAATAATAATATACTGAGTAATGATATATAAACACAACTCATGATCTATTTGCGTTTAAGTTAGTAATACTGAGAAACAAAGGCTTGCTATATAATGAATAGCAAGCCTTTGTTGTAATTAATCTTTGTCAAAAAATGATATCCTATTTTTTCTTTTTTCTGTTTTGTTGCTTTCCCTGTTGCTGTTGTGCACGTTGAGCTTGTTCTGCTTGCTCTTGTAGACGCGACATGAATCCTTTTTTCTTAGGTTTCTTTTTATTTTCTTCTAGTTTCGCTAATACCTTTTCTTCATCGATTAGGTATCGGAAAGCCATTGTGATCAATATGGTCATCAATGTCGATAAGAAGTAATAATATGTTAGACCAGAAGGATAACTATTCAATACAAAGAAGAAAACAAGAGGCATTAACATCATCATCCATTTCATGCCCGGCATTTGTTGCTGTCCTGTATTTGTTGCATCCATATTGAATTTGGTATAGATGACATTAGTTGCAGTCATCAGTATACAGAACAAACTGATATGGTTACCTAACCAAGATGAAATATAAGGGATATTTGTATTCCATTCGAATATTGCATCGTAGGTAGAAAGGTCATTAGCCCATAAAAAGCTTTGCTGACGTAGTTCTATCAACGAAGGGAAGAACGAGAATAAGGCAAGTAAAATAGGCATCTGAAGTAGCATTGGAATACACCCACTCATTGGATTTACGCCCGCTTGCCCATATAATGCCATGACAGCTTTTTGTCTTTCCATTGCTTTTTCCTGACCCGGATATTTCTCATTTAATTCATCTACCTGAGGTTTTAAGACTCTCATTTTTGCAGATGACATAAACGATTTATATGTCAATGGTGAAATGATCAACTTTACAATTAGGGTTAGTAATAAAATTACGATTCCCATTCCCATACCTGTAGATGCTAGTAGGTTAAATAGAGGAATAATAAAGTACTGATTGATAACTCGGAATAAAGCCCAACCTAGAGGTATTAATTTATCCAGATCAAGCTGTTGACTTACATCTTTTACTCCATCATCATAGCCTTTCAACATATAATAATCTAGAGGTCCTAGAAAGTATGTGAATCCTCCTTTAAGAGTCCCTTTATTATCCAATGTTGGCTTGAAATATAGAGTAGCTTCAGCATCTTTTAAATAATCAGGTGATTGTAATACTTTAGAATGTAATGATGGTGAAGTGAATTCGTTATCAGCAATAAGAGTGGTTGCAAAGAATTGATTCTTAAATGCCACCCATTTTACACCGGTAGGTACTTCTTTATTATCATTACTGCTTTCGCTTAGTTCTTCGAAGCTACCATCTGTACCTTTATAATGTATGCGTGTATATCTTTGCTCATTTTTTTCACTCTTTTCTTGTCGATGTAATTTTTGAAACCAATTAAGTTTAAATTTCTCTAAACAATCAACACTCAGTAGATTTTGCATACCTACAACAGCAATATCGAATTTAACCATGTAGCTGTTAGGTGCGAGTGAATAGATAAAGTCAATGTATTCGGTATCGGTGTAATTCATTCGCATAACAAGAGTCTGATTTGCATCGGATGAACTCTGAATAGCAGTGAATATTGCTTTATCCGTATTTAGGGCAGTTCCCTTTTTATTTATCAACTCCAGCGATAAATTAGCATCAGCTTTAAATAGATATAGAGAGTCTCCATTATATTTTTTATAATCTTTCAGTTGGGCACTAAGCATTTGCCCTCCTTTGGTGGAGAAATCTATTTTTACAATCTCATTTTCTAAAGAGATAATTTGCTCTTTGGGTTGATTTGATGTAATTTGAGGTTGTGCAGAGTCAAGAGTATCTGTTGGATTACTTGTAATTGAATCTGCTTTTACGGAAGTATTAGATGAGAAAAAATCCGTTACCGAAGATTGTTCTTTCTGAGCCGGTTGTTCTGTATTTGCTGCGGCAATATCTTCAGCTACTTGTTTCTTTTGAATATTAGAGATAGAATCTTTTATGCGATTATCTCTTTCGATTTCTTCTTGGCTAGGTCGGGTAAGAAAAGTGAATCCCATTACGATAGCAACTATCAGAACTAAGCCAATACCTGTATTTTTATCCATTCTTAATTAATCTGTAGATTTATATAATTATTATGCAGAATAATTGTTATTTACTTTCTATTTTTAATAACAGCTTTCACAAAGCTCATAAATAGAGCATTTGGCGATAAAACTGTACTATTATATTCAGGGTGAAATTGCACTCCTAAGAACCATTTAAGTTCGGGTACTTCAACTACTTCAACCAAATTTGTTTCCGGATTTATTCCGGTACATTTCATTCCATTATCTTCGAATTGTTTGCGATATTCACTATTGAATTCAAAGCGATGGCGGTGGCGTTCTTCAACCATATCTTTTCCGTATGCCTGATGTACAAGAGAACCTTTTTCGAGATTGCATTTGTAAGCTCCTAGACGCATTGATCCTCCCATGTTGGTAATATTCTTTTGTTCTTCCATCAAATCGATTACCTTATAAGGACTATGAGGATTCATCTCTGTTGAATTAGCATCTTCTAATCCTAATACATTGCGAGCATATTCAATCACCATACATTGCATACCCAAACATATACCAAATGTAGGAACATCATTCTCACGAGCATATTTCAGAGCAACGAATTTACCTTCGATACCTCGTTGTCCAAATCCGGGTGCAATAATAATGCCATCGAGTGAGCCTAGCTTGTCTGCCGCATTGTCATCGGTAATTTTGTCAGAGTGGATAAATTGAAGATCTAATTTATGATCGTTATATATTGCAGCTTGCAGTAATGATTCGTTGATAGATTTATATGCGTCATGTAACTCTACATATTTACCCACAATACCAATACTGATTGTTTCTTTTGCATTTTTCTTTTTATCAAGAAAATCTCTCCAAGGTTTCAAATCAGGTTTAGGACCAACTGCTATTCCCATCTTGCGGAGAACGATTTCATCCATTCCTTGTTCCTGCATTTTAAGAGGAACCTCGTATATCGTTGATACATCAACGGACTGCATAACAGCATCGGGTTCGACATTACAGAATAATGCTACCTTTTTAAGTATGTCTTTACTTAATGAACGTTCAGTTCTCAGTACAAGCATATCAGGTTGTACTCCAGATGATTGTAAGCTTTTAACCGAATGTTGTGTAGGTTTTGTTTTAACCTCTCCGGCTGCGGCAATATAGGGTACATAAGTAAGGTGTACACAACAACAATTTTTGCTGCCCAGTTCCCATCTCAATTGCCTTACACTTTCAATGAATGGCAGAGACTCTATATCTCCAACAGTTCCTCCAATTTCGGTAATTACGAAATCATAGTCGTATTTAGCCCCCAATAATTTAATATTACGGCGTATTTCATCGGTAATATGTGGAACAATCTGTACTGTTTTACCTAAATAATCTCCTTTACGTTCTTTATTTATTACATTCTGATAAATACGTCCGGTAGTTATATTATTATCTTTATGAGTAGGTTCGTTAAGAAAACGCTCATAATGACCTAAGTCTAAATCGGCTTCATGCCCATCTACAGTTACATAACATTCCCCATGTTCGTATGGATTTAATGTTCCCGGATCGATATTAATATAGGGATCCAACTTCTGAATAGTCACTTTATAACCTCTCGCCTGTAATAGCTTACCTAATGAAGATGCTATTATACCTTTTCCTAAAGAGGAGATTACTCCTCCTGTAACGAAAATATACTTTGTATCAGCCACGTCTGTATATTATTTTAAAATGTTCCTAATACGAAAACGCAAAAGTACGAAAAATATCTGTAGTACGAATGATTAATGGAGAGCTTATTTAATATAAAACCCCTTTATGTATCAATTGAAAGGTAGTTTTATTAAACATTATAATACTGATTCGCAATAATAATTAAATCTTATAAATTCTTTGAAAAAGGCTAACAGAAAAAAAAATATCTAACAAAAAAGGAGCTTCTATTTAGAAACTCCCTTTTATTTATATTGCGATGTACTTATTATACAGTCACTTCTTTTCTTTTAGGCTCAACTTTAAGTTTACCCGCTTCTTTATCCATAACAGCTTCAATTACATCACCTTGTTGAAGTGCTCCTGACAATATTAGTTCAGCAATCTCATCTTCAAGATAAGTTTGGATAGCGCGCTTTAGAGGTCTTGCTCCAAATTGTGCATCATATCCTTTTTCAGCTATGAAGTCTTTTGCTTCAGTGCTAACCTCAAGAGCATATCCTAATACTGATATTCGTTTATAGAAATCGGTCATATCAATATCAATAATCTTGTTGATAGAGTCTCTGTCAAGTTGATCAAATATCACAATATCATCAATACGATTGATAAATTCAGGAGAGAACGATTTATTCAACGCTTTTTGCAAAATACCTCGTGAATACTCATTGTTTATATCTCCTTGAACAGCACCGGCACTAAAACCAACACCTTTACCAAAATCTTTCAGCTGACGTGTACCAACATTGGATGTCATAATTAGGATTGTATTCTTAAAGTCTACCTTATGTCCTAAACTGTCAGTTAAATGACCTTCGTCTAATACCTGAAGCAATAGATTGAATACATCCGGGTGGGCTTTCTCAATCTCATCCAAAAGAATCACTGAGTAAGGTTTACGACGTACTTTTTCAGTCATCAAACCACCTTCTTCGTAGCCTACATATCCGGGAGGTGCTCCAACTAAACGAGATACGTTGAATTTCTCCATATACTCGCTCATATCTATACGAATCAATGCATCGGCAGAATCAAATAATAGTTCGGCAATCTTTTTAGCCAAGTGAGTTTTACCTACACCGGTTGGTCCTAAGAACATAAATGTGCCGATTGGTTTATTAGGATCTTTTAGTCCTACACGGTTGCGTTGTATAGCTTTTACTATTTTGTCAATAGCATTGTCTTGTCCTACAACCTCAGATTTAAGAGTCCCTTTCATTCCTAAAAGTTTCAAGCCTTCTGCTTCTGCAATTCGTTGTACCGGAATGCCTGAGATCATAGAAACTACTTCTGCAACTTTTTCATCATCTACTATTTGCGGTTGTTCTTTCAGTTGTTTTTCCCAATTCGCTTCTTCTTGTTCTAATTGAATTAGCAATTGGCGTTGTTTATCTCTAAAACTAGCTGCTAGTTCATATTTCTGAGCTTTTACAGCATTTGTTTTTTGATCAACTATGTCCTTCAACTCATTTTCGATTTCTTCGATAATGGGAGGCACATTTATATTAGCCAAGTGCATTCTTGAACCAGCTTCATCTAAAGCATCAATGGCTTTGTCAGGAAAATTACGATCAGTAATATATCGGTCTGTTAATTTGACACAAGCTTCAAGAGCTTCGTTGGTATATTTTACATTGTGATGTTCCTCATACCTATCTTTGATGTTTCGTAGAATTTGAAGAGTTTCCTCTGCAGTAGTGGGTTCAACCATTACCTTTTGAAAACGTCTTTCCAATGCTCCGTCTTTTTCGATATTCTTTCTGTACTCATCTAGAGTTGTTGCACCGATACATTGTATTTCACCTCTTGCTAAAGCCGGTTTCAGCATGTTTGCGGCATCAAGAGAGCCTGTTGCACCTCCTGCTCCAACTATGGTATGAATCTCATCAATGAATAAAATGATATTCGGGTTTTTAGATAGCTCATTAAGAATGGCTTTGATACGTTCCTCAAATTGTCCTCTGTATTTTGTCCCTGCAACAACAGAAGCCATATCCAGAGATATTACCCTTTTGTCAAACAATACGCGCGATACTTTCTTTTGAGTAATTCGTAGAGCCAAGCCTTCTACTATTGCCGATTTACCGACTCCCGGTTCTCCTATTAAAATAGGATTATTCTTCTTGCGGCGACTTAAGATCTGGGCTAATCTTTCAATTTCTTTATCTCTACCAACTATAGGATCCAATTTGTTTTCCATAGCAGCTTTTGTCATATCCGAACCGAAATTGTCTAATACCGGTGTATCGGATGACTGACGTGGTTGCTGTGTATTGACATTTTGGTATGACGCACCTTCTGACGCATCATCATCGTCGTCGTCAGTAAAATCTGCCCCCATTTTAGGCGACAAATCATTATCTAAGTTTTCATCTAAATTTTTTATGTACATAAATGCTCCTGCGTAATTAAAGTTCTGATTTTCTAAAACTCGTGCAGCAATATTTTCGCTGTCCTTTAATATTGCCAGAAGTAAGTGTTCTGAATCTGTTTCTTTACTTTTGGTCAATCGAGCTTCCAGAATACTTAGTTTAAGTATTTTTTCAGTTCCTTTGGTTAATACAATTTCACTGTTATTACTTGTAGACACATCTTGCTGTTCTATAATATGTCTATCGATATTTAATTTGAGATCATCCAAATCTATTCCGGAGTCACTTAATGCCTGTATGGCCAATCCTTCCCCATTTCTAAGAATTCCAAGCATCAAATGTTCAGGTCCCAGATATGAGTTTTGGAGACGTCCGGCTTCTTCACGACTATAGTTCATGATCTTGCGAACCCTTTGTGAGAAATTATTTTCCATAATCTTTTTACCTTTATTCGATGTTTTCTACTATCTACATTTTACCAGAGTTTTGATCTGATCATTTGTAGTATTTGTTTCATATAATACCAAACAAAAATGGTGCCATAAAGTTTATATGTCCGATTACTGATTTTATTTTGTTTTTTTTAAGTATTTCTTTGTGTATGGCCTTAAATCAAAGGTAAAGATATAATTCTTTTGAATATTACCTGTTTATAATAAATTAAAAGAATGAACCATAAATACAAAGTATTAGCTTCTTGACTGTAAATAGTATAATATACGACAAAATGAGATTAGATACAATTATTTTTTTTACTTTTGTCATATAAAAAAGCATTTATTATTAGATAATGAAATCATCTGAACCTGAGCTCGGTCGGTCTGAGCTATCAAACAACTCTAACTCCGATGGAAAATCGGCAGAATTAACCTTAGAGCAAATTCAAAATTTCGAGGGTAAGTATCCTAAACAGTTGTGGTATCTGTTTACAGTTGAGATGTGGGAGCGTTTCTGTTTTTATGGAATGCGTGGAATCCTCACAATTTTCATGGTCGATCAATTGGCACTTCATGCAAAAGAAGCCAACTTGAAATATGGAGCAATACAAGCCTTTGTATATGCTTTTACTTTTTTAGGAGGTATTTTTGCCGATAAGATACTGGGTTTTAAAAAATCTTTGACATTTGGAGCTATAATGATGATCGTGGGTAACTTGCTGATAGCAATAGCACCTCACGATTTTTTTTATATAGGTATTACACTATCTGTTGTAGGAACAGGTTTCTTTAAGCCGAATATATCTTCTATGGTTGGTTTCTTGTATAAAGATGGCGATGCCCGTAAAGAAGCCGGTTTCAGTATGTTTTATTCAGGTATAAATGTAGGAGCATTTTTTGGTGGAGCGATCTGTGTTTGGTTAGGAAAAGGATATTCATGGAGTTATGCCTTTTTGGCTGCAGGAGCTGTGATGGTGTTAGGTTTAATTACCTTTACACTAACCAAAAAGCATCTGGGACCTATTGGTGACAGTCCATTAAAGGATTTAGCACCTAGCAAGCGAAAACTGAGAGAATTATATGTCTATATTATAGCCCTGCTGACGATTCCATTAATTTATGTGATGATTCAGAACACTGAGTATACAGATCTTTTTATGTATACAATCGGTCCGGCAGCTCTACTTTATTTCTTTTATCAATTATTTAAGACTACAACAAAAGAAGCTCGAAAAAAGCTCTTGGCAGCATTGATTTTAATTCTTCTGTCTATTGTATTTTTCGCACTGTTTGAACAAGCAGGAGGTTCTCTTGCTCTTTTTGCAAACGAGAATCTGAGAACATCACTTCTATTTTTTCATATTGATCCTAATATTGTAAATAATGGGGCAAATGCACTTTTTGTCATTTTATTCAGTCCACTACTAGGTTTATTATGGGTTTGGCTAAATAAGAAAAAAATTGAGCCAAACACTGTCGTTAAATTTGGGATTAGCTTTCTTCTTTTGGCGGGCTCTTATTATATTTTATATGGTACACGTTTATTTGCAGATCCTGATGGGAAAACATCGTTGAATATATTCGCCAGTGCTTATTTTGTTATGACATTGGCTGAGCTATGTTTGTCGCCGATAGGTTTATCTATGATAACCAGTTTATCGCCTAAACATTTATCAGGAATGATGATGGGGTTATGGTTTTTAGCAAGTGCATACGGACAATATCTGGCAGGTATTATAGGTGCAGGTATTTCTAATCCCAATGAGAATGCTTCGTTAATGGAAAAGCTCCTTTCATATACGGGTGGATATCAACAATTAGCTATTTATGCTTTGATTGTAGGTATTATTGTTCTGATTGTTTCTCCGATTGTCAGAAAATTGATGCAAGAAGTAAAATAAAAGAAATTATTATAAATTAGAGAATTTTTAAGCTATGACTGAAACTAAGTTACCTTCTAATACAACTGTATTCGGACATCCTGTCGGATTGTATCTTCTGTTTTTTACTGAACTATGGGAGCGATTTTCTTATTATGGAATGCGTGGTATATTAATGTTGTACCTAACCAAGACAGCTATAGAAGGAGGTATCGGGTTTGACGAATCTTTCGCTGGATTAATTTATGGCGGTTTTACAGGACTGGTTTATTTTACTCCATTGATAGGAGGGTGGCTTGCCGATAAGTATCTAGGACAAAGAAAGGCGATAACTATCGGTGGTTTTACCATGTTTCTAGGCCAAATGGTCTTGTTTTTGCTTCATTCTAAATTTGGGCTTTTCTCGGGTTTACTTCTATTGATCATAGGTAATGGATTTTTTAAACCCAATATATCTACTTTAGTTGGAGGCTTATATAAACCGGGCGATGCTAAGCGAGACTCTGCATTTTCCATTTTCTATATGGGGATCAATGTTGGTGCGTTTTTCGCTCCGCTTGTAGTTGGTCTTTTGGCTAATGATTGGTTTGCAGTAAAAGACTTGGATGGTAAGATTATAAGTCATGGTTATAGTTATGGATTCTTGGCGGCCGCTATAGGTATGCTTATCGGTCAACTTTTATTCAATACATTGTCTAAGAGATATTTAGGGGAATTGGGGTTAAAACCCGTAGGTGATAAAAAGGAAAAAGAAGCTGTTGAAGAGCTAGGGCAAGTAGTTGAACACAAAACAGCGCCTCTTACTGCTCAAGATAAACAAAGAACTATTGCTATATTTATTTATTTCTTTTTTGCCATATTCTTTTTTGCAGGCTTTGAGCAAGCGGGTTCTTCGTTTACATTGTATACCGAGAAATTTTTGGATAGAAATGTAGGTGGGTTTATGATTCCTACTGAGTGGTTTCAGTCTATTAATCCTCTTTTCATAGTATTATTGACTCCTGTATTTGCTATGTTCTGGCCTTCAAAAAGTGGACAGAAGATAACTACCCCTGTAAAAATGGGTTCCGGTCTTATGCTTCTCGGTATAGGTTTTCTGTTTATGGTAGGAGCTTCGCATCAAAGAGGGGGAGATATTGCTGATACAGCCGTTAAAGCAAGTATGTGGTGGATTGTCTTTACATATTTATTGCATACTATTGGTGAGTTGTGTTTATCTCCGGTAGGCTTGTCAACCGTAACAAAGCTGGCTCCGCCTAAATTAGCATCTTTGTTGATGGGAGTATGGCTGCTATCTTCATTTTTCGGAAATCTGCTTGGAGGTTGGATCTCGTCTATAACAAGTTCGCTGGGGGCTGGTTCTGTTTATCAGGTATTGGCCATAGGAGCTATTATTTGTGGAGGAGCATTAATCTGCTTGAATAAAATACTTCTGCGAATGATGCATGGAGTAAGATAATATAACAATAATTTTAAGAAAAACCTCTTTTGAAATTTTTCAGAAGAGGTTTTTTGTATATAAAAGATTTAACATGTTCTAATGACTATTCCAACGAAGAATTGATATTTTTGTAATAAGATATAGAGATTATAAATAGTCTTTAGTTTTTAATAGATCATGAAAAAATATACATTTATCACATTAGGTACTATTAGTTTAATTTTAGGGTTATGCGGCTTGTTTACACCTGGATTACCTACTACCCCTTTTATTTTGCTAACCGGAGCTTTGTATGCAAAAAGCTCACCTCGACTATATAAACGGTTGGAAGAAAATAAGCTTACAGGAAAATACCTTAGGCGGATGGAAACAGGATTAAGCTGGAAAGCAAGGCTTTTTTCTATTAGCTTGATGTGGTGTATGGTTTGTATTACAGCCTTTTTGGTCTTCGATTCAGAAAGTAAGATGCGTTATATAATGCTGGGATTGGGTGTAATAGGTACAGTTGCTCAATTGATTGCTTTAAGAAAAAGAAAACCTAAAATGGAATTGCAAGAAATACAGCCAGTTACAGAAAATGCAGATGATATAGATTGTGTTGATACCCCATATAAATAACTTATAATTATATATGGTAAAATACTACTAAAAATTTTGCCATTATGTTAGTTTTATTTTTCTTTGTGTAAGGTATGTTAACAAGACTATATCATAAGACTAAAAAATTACTACAAAATAAAAAATGAAAACGATGAATCAAGAAAATCAAATACAAATTGAATTAACAGAAGACGTAGCTCAAGGTACATATGCCAATTTGGCTATAATAACACATTCTTCATCAGAATTTGTTCTTGATTTTATTAGAATAGTTCCAGGTGTTCCAAAAGCAAAAGTTAAGTCAAGAGTAATTTTAGCACCAGAACATGCTAAAAGGCTTATGTTAGCATTGAGTGATAATATCAGTCAATACGAGAGACTTCATGGAGCAATTGATATCGAAAATCCGGTAGGAGACTTTACCCCTGTAGGTGGCGACGCTTAATTCAAATTAGTTTAAATTGGTCTTATACATCAGCATATGATAATTGATGTATCTATCTATATAAAATAAATATTCTGTAGCTCCGGTTGATAGCTTTGCTTATAGCTTATATTGCCGGAGCCTCAGATTTTTATGTGGAAATACTGATAAGAGTGAGTCAGTAATTATTATCAGATAACTGCGGGTTTTTGTAAGCCTTATCTGTATAGTTTATTAATTTTTAAATGTAAATGAAAATGAACAAGAGTGGGCAAAAATTTAATTTCTTTACCATGTTTCGAGATGGTTTCAAAAGTATGACTCTAGGTCGTACTCTTTGGATTCTTGTTATAATAAAGTTGTGTATTATGTTTTTGATCTTGCGTCCAATCTTTTTTCCGAATTTTCTTAGTTCTAAATTTCAAGATGCAGACTCAAAGGCTGATTATGTGCGGGAAGAATTGATCCAAAGAAAGTAAACGAGTAATAAAAATATGAATAACTAAATATGTCTATCTTATGGAATTATTGAACGCATCATTAGTTGATTGGTCTAGAGGTCAGTTTGCTCTGACTGCTATGTATCACTGGTTGTTTGTTCCATTAACATTAGGTCTTGGCGTTATAATGGCTATTATGGAAACAGCCTATGTACGTACAGGTAATGAGCAATGGAAGAAAACAACGAAATTTTGGATGAATATTTTCGGAGTAAACTTTGCAATTGGTGTTGCAACAGGTCTTATTCTGGAGTTTCAATTTGGGACAAACTGGTCTAACTATAGTTGGTTTGTCGGAGATATTTTTGGAGCACCTTTAGCAATAGAAGGTATGTTGGCATTCTTTATGGAGGCTACATTTATTTCTATTATGTTTTTTGGTTGGACAAGGGTAAGTAAAGGGATGCACCTAGCTTCGACTTGGTTGGTTGTCATAGGTGCAACATTATCGGCTCTTTGGATTCTGGTAGCTAATGCATGGATGCAATATCCTATAGGTATGGAATTTAATCCGGATACGGTGAGAAATGAGATGAATGATTTCTGGGCTGTCGCATTATCGCCGGTCGCTATCAATAAATTCTTTCACACGGTAGTTTCTTGCTGGATTTTAGGTGCTGCATTTGTTGCAGGAGTATCTGCTTGGTATATGCTTAAAAAGAGAGAACACGAGTTTTCAAGACAAAGTATGAAGGTTGCTTCGATCTTCGGATTAGTTGCAGTATTACTTACGGCAATGACCGGTGATGGATCGGCTTATCAGGTCGCTCAGAAACAGCCTATGAAATTAGCCGCCATGGAAGGTCTTTATGAAGGGCAGAATGGGGCAGGTCTTATTGCTGTAGCACTGCCTAACCCTGCCAAGAAATCGTATAACGATGGAGTTGACCCTTATATATTTAAAGTGGAGATTCCACATGCACTGGCTTTATTAGGGTATAGGAATATGGATGCTTTTGTACCCGGAATAAAAGATATTATTGACGGTGGTTATACAACTCAGACAGGTGATGTTGCATTGTCTTTCGAACAGAAGCAGGAACGGGGCAAACAGGCCATACAAGCACTTGCTGATTATAGAACAGCAAAGAAAGAAAACAACGAAACTGCTGCACAAGAATATAAAGCTAAATTGAAGGAAAATTATCCTTACTTTGGTTATGGGTACTTAGATACTCCAGACCAATTGGTTCCTAATATTCCTATGGTATTTTGGGCATTCCACATCATGGTTTATATTGGAGGTTTCTTTATTGCATTTTTTGCTATACTTTGGTTCTTTAGTTATAAAAAGAAACTGGAAGATACTAAATGGCTACTATGGCTTTCAATTCTATCAGTGCCATTGGCGTATATATGTAGTCAGGCAGGATGGATAGTTGCCGAAGTTGGTCGTCAACCTTGGACTATTCAGGATGTATTACCGGTACAAGCTGCCATATCGGCGTTAAGTGCCAATTCGGTAATAACTACCTTTATAATATTCGCTGTGTTGTTTACAGCATTATTAATTGCTGAAATTCGTATCATGTTGAATCAAATTAAAAAAGGACCAAAAGCTGATTAAGCTGAGATTCTATTTAATTTATAAAATATAACACTATGCTTGATTATTCATTTTTACAACACTATTGGTGGTTTCTGATAAGCCTGTTGGCCGGACTTTTAGTATTTTTATTATTTGTTCAAGGAGGTCAATCTATGCTCTTTTCATTATCTAAGACAGATCAACATCGTTTTTTATTAGTGAACGCACTTGGACGTAAATGGGAGTATACCTTTACTACACTAGTAACATTCGGAGGTGCTTTTTTTGCATCGTTTCCTTTGTTCTATTCAACAAGTTTTGGTGGAGCATATTGGGTGTGGATGTTAATATTACTTTGCTTTGTAATTCAGGCTGTATCCTATGAGTATCAATCGAAACCCGGTAATACTTGGGGAAGAACTACTTATCAGTCGTTTCTATTTATAAATGGTTTATTTGGAACTTTTTTATTAGGTGCAGCAGTTGCTACATTTTTTACAGGTTCCGACTTTTTAGTAAATAAAGGCAATATAACAATTATGGGAGGAGATACTGTAACCGGCTTAGTTATCAGTCAATGGCAAAATCCGTTTCATGGTCTTGAAGCTCTTCTTAATTTTAGAAACTGGAGTTTAGGTCTTGCTGTATTCTTCTTGGCGAGAACTCTTGCCTGCTTATTCTTTATAAATAGATTGGCAGATCAGGACTTGGTTGCACGTTCTCGTAAATTCTTATTATACAATGCTCTTCCTTTTGTAGTGTTCTTTTTGACTTTTGTTATATGGACATTCTTATCAAAAGGTTTTGCAGTAGATCCTGTAACCAAAATTGTCAGCTTGGTAGATTATAAGTATTTCCTTAATCTAATAGAAATGCCCGTAGTAGGGATATTCTTCTTGCTGGGTGTATTACTTGTATTATATGGTATAATTCGTACACTAATTGCTGAAAACTATGCTAGTGGTGTTTGGTTTAGTGGTTTGGGCACTGTTATTACTGTATGCACTTTATTATTGCTTGCAGGATATAATAATACAGCTTACTACCCATCGACTGCCGATTTGCAAAGTTCTTTAACTATTCAAAATTCGTCATCGAGTGAATTTACTTTGGTAGCGATGTCATATGCTTCTATATTAGTTCCATTTGTTTTGGCATATATAATATATGCATGGGGATCTCTAGAAAAGAAGAAGTTTAAAGGTGAGGATTTGAAAGAAGATGGTCACGTTTATTGATATACAATTTATCTGAAGAATAAAAAAGGAGAACAAATATTGTTCTCCTTTTTAGTTTTATGATAGAATATAATCGGTTTTAGATAATATCTTGTAGATATTTCGCCATTTCTGATTGTATGTTTTTAGCTTCTTTTGTTGCAGCCGATGCAAAGCTCTCGCTTTTGTCAGCATATATAATAGCACGAGATGAGTTTACTAGTAAACCACATTCTTTATTCATTCCATACTTAACAACCTCCTCTAAAGAACCACCTTGTGCTCCGACTCCCGGAACCAGCAGAAAGTGATTAGGTGCATGTTTACGTATATCAGCAAACATGGATCCTTGAGTTGCTCCGACTACATACATTAATTGTTCGTCAGTACCCCATTGCTGTGATTTCTTGAGGACTTTTTCAAATAACCTTTCACCTTTTGAATCCTCTAATAATTGGAAATCCTGTGACCCTTTATTTGAAGTTAAAGCAAGTAAAATAACCCATTTTTTAGGATAATTCAGGAAAGGGCTAACACTATCTTCTCCCATATAAGGTGCAACTGTTATGGCAGTTGCCTTCAGATGCTCAAAAGCAGACTTAGCATACATTTCAGATGTATTACCGATATCTCCACGTTTGGCATCCAGGATAATAAACTGATCCGGATATTTAGTGCGGATATATTCAATTGTTTTTTCCAATGCCCAGATCCCTTTTATACCAATACTTTCATAAAAAGCAGTATTGGGTTTATATGCCACACAATAAGGAGCTGTTGCATCAATAATTGCTTTATTGAATGCATATATTGGATCTTCTTCATCTAATAAGTGCTCAGGAATCTTTTTTAAGTCTGTGTCAAGCCCTACACATAAGAAGGACTGCTTCTTTTTTATGTTTTCGAAAAGTTCTTGTTTTTTCATTGGTATTTATATCTTTTAAATTCACGAAAATAATTGTTGTTACATTTCTTAAGTACCAGTAAATATTTAATCACAACAATCGGTTGTAATTTCTACTGACCCAAGTAATCAAAAAGGGGGCCTTATAATTCGCTTTCTTTTAATCGTTCTGTATTCTCTGCAATAATCAATTGATCTATTATCTGTTGAATATCACCATCCATAATGGCTGCAAGATTATACAGTGTCAGATTTATTCTATGATCAGTGACACGTCCTTGAGAATAGTTGTATGTTCTGATCTTTGCAGATCGATCACCTGTCGAAACCATTGTTTTTCTTTTGGAGGCTATCTCATCCATATACTTCTGGTATTCCATATTATATATACGGGAACGCAACTCAATCAAAGCCTTGGCTCTATTTTTCAATTGTGATTTTTCATCCTGACATTGAACTGTTACCCCTGTCGGAATATGAACCATACGTATGGCAGAATATGTTGTATTTACCGATTGTCCTCCATTTCCAGATGCACAAAAGGTATCTACTCGTATGTCTGATTCTTTTATTTCCACATCAAATTCTTCAGCTTCAGGTAATACGGCTACAGTAGATGCAGAGGTGTGTACACGACCTTGTGTTTCTGTTGCCGGAACTCGTTGAACCCGATGAACCCCCGATTCGTATTTGAGCGTACCATATACATTGTCGCCCGAAACAGTAAATATAATTTCCTTAAAACCTCCCGAAGTTCCTTCTGTCAGGCTTGTAACTTCGGTTTTCCAGCCCTTTGTTTCGCTGTATTTCTGATACATGCGATAAAGGTCTCCTGCAAAAATTGCAGCCTCGTCTCCACCTGTTCCTCCTCGAATTTCAACGATTGCATTTTTATTATCTTGAGGATCTGCAGGTACGAGCAAAAGCTTTATCTCTTCTTCAAGTATAGGTAATCTGGAATTGCTTACTTCTAATTCCTCCTTAGCCATTTCGCGTAATTCGGCATCTGACTCATTGTCAAGTATACTTTTGGCCTCAGATATACTGGTTAGTACTTGAATATATTCTTTTCTTGCATTTACAATCTTTTCAAGATCACGGTATTCTTTAGTCAGCTTCACATAGCGTTTCATATCTGATATAACATTAGGATCGGTAATTAACTTACCGATTTCTTCGAAACGTATAACTAAGGCTTCCAGTTTATCTAAGAGTGAATGTTGATTCATTTTCAGTTTTTAATTTGCAGGTGCAAAGATAAGAAAAAGGAAATTATTCTATAGGTCTTTTTTATTACTTGACTGATGTGTTTATAAAAGTATTAACTTAGCTTTTAGCTAAATAGTATTTAATTATTCTTTTTTAGCTTTAGCCTATGTCTAAATTTAAACTCTCAGAAGAAGAATTAAGATAGAAGTTGATGTATAAAGGGGATTAACAGAGCGGTCATTACGCCCATAAGTCCAATGGCCAATCCACTTATTGCCCCCTCGATTACACCCATTTCCATAGCCTTTACTGTTCCTACACTATGTGCCGAAGCTCCCATCGCCAATCCTTTAGCAATACTGCTTTTAATTCCTAAAATACGCAACACAAAAGGACCAACTATACCTCCGAATATACCACAGAATAGAACAATAACAGCGGTTAGGGAAGGTATTCCTCCAGATTGAGCTGAAATATTCATAGCAATGGCTGTCGTAACCGATTTTGGTTCGAGGGTCATAACTAAAGCATTATCTGCTCCCGTTATTTTAGCCAAGACAATTACACTTACGATTCCGGTTATACTACCTACAAATATAGAAGTAAGTATGGATACTACATTTCCTTTTAGATAAGACATTTGTTGATAAAGAATATATCCCAATGCCACAACAGATGGACCTAGAAGAAAACTTACAAATTGTCCTCCTCGTTGAAATGTTTCATAATCCATTTTTGTTATTTGTAGAAATAGAATGATAATCGCTATGGATATAATAAGAGGATGTAGTATGGCAATTCTTGTCTTTTTAAAGATATATTGCCCGAATAAATAACTGCCAAAAATAAGGACAAGAATAAATTCAGGACTCTCAATTAATAACCTCATTTCGACCTCCCTTTTTCCATTTGTTGTTGTACTATACCTACTACGGCAATAACTAAAATTGTGCTGATTGAGCAGGTAATAATAATAGATGCCCAAAATTTGCTCAATACGCCAAATGAACTCATTAATCCGGCTCCCGAAGGAATAAAGAAGATTGCCATATTTTTAGTTATGGCATTTGCTGTTGAATCAACACTTTCCGGATTTATGATTTTGAGATAGAGCGATAAAAATAACAACATCATTCCGATGATACTTCCCGGAATAAACCCTTTAATGAGGTAGCTCATACACTCTCCTATAAAATAAAATAAGAGAATGATGAAAATTCCTTTAACCATTTTCATACTAACTTATACCTAAAAATTAACTCTACAAAGGTAGGATAAATTAGCTATAGAAGTCGTTTTATTAGTGTAAAATCTCAGAGATATTTTAATAATAAAAGCCGATTATCGAATGGGGATAATCGGCTTCCAGAATGCTAAGTAAAGGTAAATATTTAATGCTATATTTTAAGAAGATAACTGTTTATCGCTGTTTTACTAGCCAAAGCAATAAATAGTTCTGCGAACTTATTATTGTTCTATTTATCCTCAAATATTTCTAAAGAAAAATTCTCACCGTCGAAAACAGCATAAGAGAAAAAACTGATCCAGTCTCCAAGAATAACAATTCGTGAAGTCTGCGATAACATCAGATCGAGCATTATGTGACGATGTCCGAAAATGAAAAAATTAATATTCGGAGATTCCTTAAGTTGTTTCTTTGCGAACAAAACCAGATGTTCTTTATCTTCGCCTAAATAAGGTATCTCTCCACCTGTAGCTCTACTATGATTTGACCATCGATGGGCTATACCTAGTGCCCAACGTGGATGTAAACAGGCAAAAGCTTTTTGACAGAATTTGTTATGAAAAGCCCATCTGATAATTTTAAACGACTTAGAATCATCTCCTAATCCGTCACCATGAGCGAGTAGGAATTTTTTGTTATATATATCTTGAACCAATGGTTCAAGATGAACTATCATACCACATTCTTTTTCCAGATAATCAGTGACCCATACATCGTGATTTCCGATAAAGAAATGAATTTCTATACCGGAATCTGTTAACTCTGAGATCTTACCTAATACACGTGTAAATCCTCTTGGCACAACATATTTATACTCAAACCAGAAATCGAATATATCCCCTAAAAGATAAATCGTTTTAGCATCTTCTTTTACCATATCAAACCATCTGCATAGCTTTCTCTCAATCTCATGGTTGGGATAGCTATCTTTCGATGTTTTTTTGATCGTATTAGGTAAGCTCAATGCCCCGTTATTATCTATAACCTTATTGTGTGAGGCTGATCCTAGATGTACGTCGGATAGGAAGTAAACTTTATTTCTTTCCGCCATAATTTTTATAGAAAACCCAGCTCTAATTTAGCTTCTTCACTCAACATATCTTTATTCCACTCGGGCTCGAATGTAAGATTTACAATTACATTCTTTGCAGCTGGAATAGATTCAAGTTTTAAACGTACATCCTCTAATATGAAATCTGCTGCGGGGCAATTGGGGGCAGTCAATGTCATAGTTATGGTTACATTTTGATCATCATCTACATCTACCTTATAGATAAGTCCAAGATCATAAATATTTACGGGTATTTCGGGATCATATACTGTTTTCAGCATACGTACTATGTCTTCTTCTAATTTTAATAATCCAGTATTCATATTTTTAATAATTAAGTAGTTTAAAATATCGATTATCATATCTCAGGTATATAACTAATTATAATAGACCTGAAACCTTTGTCGTTATAGTGTTTTAGCTAAATTTAGAGCTGCTTCAATACATTTGTCCATATTATAGTATTCCCATTCAGCAAAACGCCCCAGAAGATGTATATTCTCTTCTTTTAGGATTTTCTTTGTTTGGTCAATTAGTTTTTTTGTCTCGAAATTATGTATAATATATGAATTCTGCTCATAATTATATTTAATAGGAGATAAATTACCCGGTAGTTTTTTTATTTCACTAATCATGTCTTCGTATTGCATTTTTCCGGAAAATTCAACAACACAAGTTTTTCGTTGTTTATCTCCATTATTAGCTGGCGAAAAATTACCTGTGTAAATTATTCTGTGAGCACTAGTGAATTCATCAGGAATGTACAGCCATGAGATGTCATTGTCGTCCGTTTCGCAGAGTAAATTCGATGTGCCGTTTGATCTTAAATTCTGTATTTCTTTTAAATCAATTTTGTCATCAAGAGTTCTCTCTAAATAGTCGGGCATCTTTCTTATATCTCCGCAATATACAACACTATCGAAACCTATTTGTTTATCTATTGTATATTGATTATTAATTTTTTCAATATGAGTTATGTCAGATCCTGTACGTATATCTAAATCTTGAGAAAGTCTATCTACAATAAATTGTGATCCGCCAACTTTTGGATAAAAAAATGTCGAATGTACCATCGATTTTTCTTCCTGACGAGTTATATTACTTACAATGATTTCTTTTAAGTATGGCATTGGTAGTTTTCCTTCCAACCAAGACATAGGAACTGTTGAAAGGTCTACTTTCCATATTTTATTATTATATGGTTTAAAATAGAGTTCATAAAGAGTTTTACCAAAAGTATTTTCTAAAAACAGCTCAAAATTAGGATAATTTTGCCATGATTGCTTTTCTTTATGTTGTAATAGAAGAAGTTCGTCTATTATTGTATCTATAGTACTTTTATCGAAATTATAGATGTAGTTTTCTATGGGATAACCAATTATTTGATCTCTAAAAAGAATCTTAGCATTTCTGGTAACTTTTAGAAATTCAGAGTCTTGGTTAAAATGTGACCAAAACCAATCGGCTACTTCTTTATTTTTAGAATTGAATACATGTCCTCCAACTTTATGAAACAAAACCGAATCGATAATATCACACTTTATAAGTCCACCTTGACGTTGCTCTTTTTCGAAAAGAACAACCTCGTGTTTATCTTTTAAAATATTAGCTAAAGAAAGTCCGGATATACCTGTTCCAATAATTGCAATTTTCATAATATGTCTTTTAAGTCCATCTGGACAGTTTGATGGGGTGATAATACAATACATCTGAAGGAAAAGTGGAGAAGAGTTTATCCAAAGATCGTTCATATGTATCTTCTAATGCCTGCTTGTCTTCTTTAGTCCATAAGGCTATGCCTTTATCCATAAGGTCTTTTTCTGTGAATATTTTTTTACAAGCCATAATCATTGCAGTTGGAATAGCCAATTCTACAAAAAGGTTAGTTGCAACGAATAGGCCGCTATAATGTCTAAATTGTTTGAAATCAGATGCCGGTAAGATGAAAATATCAGAATAACCACTCATTAAGGGAAACTTTAATTCTATTCTTCCTTTTCTTAATTGCTTATTAACTTTACGACAATCTAATTTATAACGGATAAGTCCTTTTAAATTTTTAGGATAATTGCAGCGTGGAGGTAGTTCATAGACCTTATCTGCATTTAAATAGGGTTTTTCAAATCCTTTTCTTTCAAATTCTTTTAAGACATCTTCTTTTGAAGGAAATTCTCTCTTAACTTCTACTCCTGGAACATTAAAAGGATCATAATCTACTGCCTTGGGAGAATGATACCACAAATTTAAAGAATGTAATTCATCTAAACTTGAAATAAAAGAATCTTCTTTTCCTACTTTAAAATAGGTAGTATAATTATCTTGATTTATTTGAGGATTTAAGATTAGGTCATCACCAATAAAGATGAAATGGTCAAAGTTTCCTTCTGAAGTTAATCTTTCATACGCTTGTGCTACATACCCTTGAAAGTAGTGTGAATTTTCGTATATTGCAATAACATTGCTTCTATCACCATCATAAAAGGGTACTAAATGAAATATGTGACTAAATCGACTTTTATAGATTTCATCTAATCTTGGAATATTAGCATCATAACGGTGGTTATGTATAATTACTAATGCGATCATTTTATAGTTAGTTCATTAAATTTTATAATATACAATCATTATCTCTATAGCTGTAATAGCTATTGCCGCATACAATAACATGATCCATTAAATATATATCAAGTAATTTGCAGGCCTCTTTAAGTTTTAGTGTGATGTTATTATCATCTTCGCTTGGTTTAGGGTTACCCGAAGGATGATTGTGTATTAATACAATGTTAGTTGCTAAATTTTCAATTGCTTCTTTAATAATAAGGCGAATATCAATAACTGTACCTGTAATTCCTCCTTTACTGACTAGAATCTTTTTCAGCACTTTATTAGACCGGTTCATGAGTAATACCCAACTTTCTTCATGTCTCAAATCACCAAGAAGTGGCTGAAACATATGAAAAACATCTTTACTTAATAGTATGAGCTGTTGCTTTTCTGTATCAGAAAGCTTACGTCTTTTACCTAATTCTAACGCCGCAATAATAGTAATGGCTTTGGCTTCACCTATACCGTTGAAGTTTTGTACTAAGTCATGAATACTTAGTTTACCAAATGAATTCAGGTTATTATTTACCGAAAATAATATTCGTTGTGATAGTTCGACAGCGGTTTCATTCTTATTACCCGATCCAATCAGAATAGCTAGTAATTCAGCATCAGACAATGCGGACACTCCCTTTATGAGCATCTTTTCCCGTGGACGGTCTTCTTCTGCCCAATCTGTTATTTTTAGCTTTAGCTTCGATTGATCCATAAGTTTATAAAGATAAAAAAATCGTGTTTGGTAAGCTAACCAAATCACGATTTTTTCTTAAACATAAATCTTATATTACTTAACTCTCTCAACGTATGAGCCGTCACGAGTGTTGATTTTTATTTTCTCACCTTCATTAATGAAAAGAGGGACACGTACTTCTGCTCCGGTTTCTAATGTTGCAGGTTTCGTTGCATTTGTTGCAGTATCTCCTTTTAATCCTGGTTCGGTATATGTAACTTCCAAGATTACGTTTTGAGGTAATTCGGCAGTCAAAATAGTTTCGGTTTCAGCGTGCACCTGTACATCTATAGTATCACCTTCTTTAAGAAAAGCTACTCCTTCTATTTGGTTTGCATTAAGAGATACTTGTTCGAAAGTCTCATTATTCATAAGATTGTACCCCATGTCATCTTTGTATAAGTATTGATATTCGCGTCTTTCAATACGTACTTCATCTAGCTTTATACCTGCATTAAATGTTCTTTCCAATATACGTCCTGTAGTTACGTTTCTCATTTTTGTTCTCACAAAAGCTGCTCCCTTACCTGGTTTTACATGAAGGAATTCAATAATTACATAATATTGACCTTCAATGTCAATACACATACCATTTCTAATATCTGCAGTAGTTGCCATAAAATATATTTTGTTTTTTATATAATAATTATTCGATTATGTCTTAATGGAATAGATAGTTAACTCTCAATAAGACCGCAAAGATAGAAAAATAATACAAAGATTATAGTAGATCTTTTTGCTAAAAGCCTATTCAAATTGTATAATTAAAAGAATCTTCAAAATCCTGAGTTGTTCTGATTCTTACTTCAGAGTTGTGAAAAACCAAAGAGTAGGGGACAACACTTCTTGTAAGCCATACGTTTCCTCCAATGGTAGAGTCGTGACCAACAACAGTTGAGCCTCCTAATATAGTTGCTCCTGCATAGATAACCACGTTATCTTCTATGGTTGGATGCCTTTTTTTATCTTTTAGTTCTTTAGTAACAAACAATGCTCCTAGAGTTACACCTTGATATATTTTTACATTGTTCCCTATGATTGTAGTTTCGCCGATAACTATTCCCGTCCCGTGATCTATAAAAAACATATTTCCTATTTGTGCTCCTGGGTGAATGTCTATTCCAACTGATGCATGAGCATATTCAGAGAATAATCTAGGGATAATAGGTACATGCATCTTGTATAGAATGTGAGAGAGGCGATATACAGTCAATGCAAAAAATCCGGGGTATGTTATAATAATTTCTTCAATACTACGAGCCGCAGGGTCATTTTGTAAATAACACTTTGCTTCATCGTATAATCTGTTTCTTAAGTCAGGTAATTCAGTTATAAATGAATCAACTACTATTTCGGCCTCCTTTTTATTGATAAGATTTGATATATTTTCTAATAATACAGAATATACATAATTAAGATTATCAGATGTAGAGGTACAATTCTTGTCACAAATGGGAAAAAGCAACTGATGAAATATGGTTTGTAGGATTGCTTCAAGTTCTATTTTGTTGATTGGGAGAGTATTTGATTTTGAATTTAATAATTCAGAAATTTTATTTAAGTCGGTCATTGTTTTTAATTTATAGAAATATTTTGAGAGATTTATTTGCTTGTATTATAGCAAAAGAGAGAAATACAGAGGATATAATGACAAAAGGTAGTATAAAAATATTAGGTGCTGGAATATGTATTAGGAATAAAATAGCAGGATGAATAAAGAATATAGCCGAAGATAACTGCCCAATATCATCATTCATTATTGCTTTCTTCTTACTATTTTGAAGAACAAATATCATTAATACGGGGCAAAGAATGATTAATGAGATGTAAATATTAGGCATCACTCCATATTTAGAGATATAGACACTTGATTCGAAAAAGAGAGTGCACAAACTGATAATTAGTAATATAGGAATTAATCTTTTATATTGAGAAAAATTAAAACTCTTTATTAAATTACCCAATAAAACAAATGGTATACCCATAAAAAGAAAGTTTCGATACATGAAAATTCTTAGGCTTGAATGGGGATTTGTCTGTTGAATATAGTAACCGATTCCCAAAAGTAAAATAGCTATGATCAGCAACAGAATATTGTTGTTCAGGTATTTTTTTATAAAGAAGATGCCAATAGCAGCACCTATAAGTGCAGGAAGATACCAAAGGTGATAAAATCCCATTGCAAGAAGTAAAGGGTACATACCGATACTTGCTTTTTCAATCATAAAAGGGAGATAAAATAATGTCCAGACAACATAAATTTTTATCATTTTGGTTATATACTTAATCACTTTCTTCTGATCGGTAAAATCAAGAAAATAACCATTGATAATAAAGAATGAGGGAACTGCAATTTTAGTCAACCCAAACGAGATAAAAATCCCTATTGAATACAAGAAACCTTCTCCAAAAACTTTTGAAGTAGAAGTTGGCATATCTACTATTGGGAGATGGATTATTACAACCAGTATACTTAATAGTATCTTAAAATAATCCAGAGTAATGTTTCTTTCCTTCACTCTATTAATCTTCTAAATAATCTTTCTTACTATTCTTTCTGTTATATAGCTTTTTGCTTTTATGTACTTTGGTAATAGCCGTGAATCCTACACTGGTTTCCAATTGAGTTTCCCTATCTGCCTTTTTTACAGCTTTTATATAGTCTTGAATAGTAATTTTTCCTCTTTCTTGACTTTTCTTCTTTTTCATTTACTATTTTCTTATTTGTCCGCTACCTTCGATAATCCATTTATAACTGCAAAGTTCCTGCAATGCCATAGGGCCGCGTGCATGCATTTTTTGCGTACTGATACCTATTTCTGCTCCTAATCCGAATTGTGCTCCATCGGTAAATGCCGTAGAAGCATTTACATATACACATGCAGCATCTATAAGAGATTCAAAAAGTATGGTTGCCGTTTCATCTTCGGTTATAATGGCCTCACTGTGCTTAGAGCCGTATTTTGAAATATGGTCAATAGCATCGTTGATGTTATTGATAGTTTTTATAGCCATCTTATAATCAAGAAACTCAGTACCAAAATCATCTGTTGATGCTTCTTTCAGTAATTTAGAAGGATAATGAGCTTTCAACACTTCATATGATAACTTATCAGCATAGATAATTACATGATCATCTTTTAGTTTGTCACAGATATAAGGGAGATCGTTTAGACGATCTTTATCAATAATCAAACAATCGAGTGTATTACATACGCTTACCCGTCTGGTTTTAGCATTGTGAACTATTTGTTGACCGATTTCTTTATTACCCGCACTATGAAAATAGGTATGACATACACCGGCTCCTGTCTCTATAACGGGAATGCGAGCATTGTCTCTTACATAATTAATAAGAGAACTACCTCCACGTGGAATAATAAGATCTACATAATCTCTGGCATTTAGTAATTCATCAATTACTTCTCTATCATTGGGCAGCAAAGTGCATATATTGGGGTTAATGTCATTATCATCAAGTACACTTCTTATGATTTCGACAATAGCCATATTCGAAAATTTGGCATCTGATCCTCCTTTTAAGATACAAACATTTCCCGACTTGAGACATAATGTAAATACGTCAAAACAAACGTTAGGACGTGCTTCAAATATGATCCCGATAACTCCAAACGGAACAGCTTTCTTCGATAAATGTAATCCGTTGCTTAATGTTCTCTTATCGAGTATTCTGCCAACAGGAGAGGGGAGACTAATTATGTTCCGAATATCTGAAACAATTCCAAGAATACGTTCTTCGGTAAGCTTTACCCTGTCGTATTTAGGATTATTTTTATCCATTCTTTGCAGATCTTTTAAATTTTCTGAAAGAATGTAGTGTATTTTAGCTTCTGTTTCTTTAGCTATATCTTCTAGTAGGCAATTGATTTGTTCCTCTTTTAGTAGAAGTAAGCTTCTGCCTGCTATTTTTGCTGATTCGAATAACTGTTTCGTATCGTCCATATATAAGTGAATAAAATATTAATGATATGCTTTCGGATTATAACAGAATATGCCTGTTTATACTTGCCTAAGCAATAAAAAGGTCTGAGACCTATTTATCTATATATAAGTAGTCGTAATGTATTATCGGTTTTTCATTACTTTTACCTATCAATTTTTCTACGGTTTTATTATCAAATGCAATACGTCCAACCCCGATTTGGTTTTTTTGTGAGTCAATAATCTTTACAATATCGTCGGGTTCAAAGTCACCCTCTATTTTTACAATTCCTACAGGAAGTAAACTGACTGCTTTTTCACTGATAAGAGCCTCTTTTGCTCCATCATTAATATGAACTTCGCCTTTTGCAAAACTTTCGGAATGAGCAATCCATTTTTTTACAGTCGAAACTGCTTTCTTAGAAGCGTTGAAGCGTGTACAAATCGTTTTAGGATCGGAAATAAGATTTAAAAGAATATTGTCTTTTTTACCATTGGCTATTATAACCTCTATGCCTTCTTCTGCTATTTTTCGGGCAATATTGTATTTGGTTTGCATACCGCCACGTCCCGATGTAGACTTCGATGTTTGTATAAATTCTTCTATCTGATCTTTCTTCGGATCTATTTCATGAATTACACTTGCTTTAGGGTCCGATGGATTTCCATTATATATACCGTCAATATTACTCAATATAATCAATGTATGGCAATTCATCATAGTTGCAACTAATCCGGATAACTCGTCATTATCGGTAAACATCAACTCATTAACAGAAATTGTATCATTTTCATTCACAATAGGTGTAACTCCATTTTGAAGCATAACAGTCATACAATTACGCTGATTGAGATAATGCCTGCGAGTCGAAAAATCTTCTTTTGTTGCTAATATCTGACCACAAACAATATTGTAGTTATCAAATAATGTAAAGTATTGATTAATAAGTCTTACTTGTCCTATTGCTGAAAATAATTGGCGGGCTGACACAACGTCTAATTTCGATTTCGGTCGGATTGTCGATTTTCCCGAAGCAACGGCACCCGATGAAACGAGAATAATTTCAATACCCGATTTACGTAGTTCGGCAATCTGATCTACCAATGCAGACATACGTGTGACGTCTAATGTACCATCCTTTCGGGTTAATACATTACTGCCTATTTTAATAACTATCCGCTTTTTTTCCGAATCTTCTTTTTTCATTTTATTTCAAATAAGGTCAGTGACCTTTGCTAATGATATCTCACAAAGTTAATAAAATCTCGAATGAAAAAAATACCTGTCTATTATTACTGTAGGCAGGTATTTATAAAGTGGATTATATTTCTTCTCAAGACTTTATTGCTTCCGTATTTCTGCCCGTTTTATTTTACCACTTATTGTTTTGGGTAATTCTTCCACAAATTCTATAATTCGCGGGTATTTATAGGGAGCAGTCACGTTTTTTACATGATCCTGTATTTCCTTAATAAGTGCTTCTCCTGCTTTCTCTTTGTAATCGCCAGCAAGTATAATAGTTGCTTTTATCACCTGACCACGTATTTCGTCAGGTACGCCTGTTATGGCACATTCTACAACAGCAGGATGAGTCATAAGAGCACTTTCAACTTCAAATGGCCCTATACGGTAACCCGAGCTTTTTATAACGTCATCAATACGGCCGATAAACCAGAAGTAACCATCTTCGTCCCTCCAAGCAGAATCCCCCGTATGATATACATTATCATAATACACTTGGTTCGTAAGTGCTTCATCCCGATAATAGCCCATAAATAAGCCAAGAGGTTTGCCATCATTGGTTTTTATGACTACCTCTCCCGATTCACCGTCTTCGGCTGGACGTCCTTCAGGAGTGATAAGATCAATATCATAGGCCGGATTGGCAACTCCCATTGCTCCGGGTTTAGGTTCCATCCAAGGAAAAGTTATAATCGTGGGAGTAGTCTCCGTTTGACCGAAGGCTTCCATCATTTTTATGCCGGTTGCTTTATAAAATGTCTCAAAAACCGAAGCATTAAGTGCTTCACCGGCAGTAGTGCAATATTGAAGTGACGATAAGTCATATTTACTTAAATCTTCACGAATCATAAAGCGGTATACTGTGGGGGGAGCACAAAATGAGGTTATTTTATATTTTTCTATTAACTCAAGCATCATTACTGATGTAAATTTTTCGTGATCGTATGCCACAACAGTTGCTCCAACAATCCATTGACCATATAATTTCCCCCATACAGCTTTAGCCCATCCTGTATCAGATACGGTCAGGTGGACACTGTTTTCATTCAGATTATGCCAATATTTGGCTGTCACAATATGTCCCAAAGGATAAGTGTAATCGTGTATAACCATTTTAGGCTCGCCTGTCGTTCCCGAAGTAAAGTAAAGTATCGAAATATCTTTATTGTCATTTACATGTTCAGGTCGAACAAAAGGAATAGCTTCCTCTAATCCTTTATGGAAATCTTTCCACCCTTGTGGTATGTTATCACCCCACGTTATGAGGTTTGTTATTGTTGGTGATTTGGGTAAGGCCTTATTTACATGCTTGCGGATAAGCTCGTCATCGGTTGTAATAATTGCTTTTATATCAGCAGCATTATTACGATAGATAATATCTTTAGGAGTAAGTAAGTGTGTGGCCGGTATAGCTACAGCTCCTATTTTATGGAGACCTACAATTGCAAACCAGAACTCATAGCGGCGTTTAAGTATCAACATCACTTTGTCACCCTTGGCTATGCCTAATGATTGGAAAAATGAGGCTGCTTTATCACTTTGTTCTTTAATATCTTTGAATGTGAAATCGAAATGTTCTCCTTCTTCATTCGACCAGCAAAGAGCTACCTTCGTGGGGTTGGTTTTCGCCCATTCATCTACAATATCATAGGCAAAATTAAAATTGTCAGGGATATTTACGTGAAAATTATTTTTGAAATCCTCTGTAGACTTAAATTCTATTTGGTTTAAAAATTTTTCTAACATAGTTTTTGAAATTTATATTCTCATTTCAGTTAAAGATGTATACTGGATCAGACTATTACAGCTAAAAATTTAACCGGTTTTCCATCCAACGCTTTCATACCATGAGGTAGGCTCGGATCGAAATAGAGACTATCTCCTTTTTCCAAAATAAGATCCTTTCCATTAATTTGCAGCAAAAGTCTACCTTTAAAAACAAGGTTAAATTCTTGTCCAGAGTGTGTACTTAGGTGAATCGGTGTGTCATCACTTTTGGGTTGTACTGTTACTACAAATATATCAGCTTTACGATTCGCAAAACCTGTTGCTAAAGCTTGATATTGATATTCTTCAACTCGTTTGATTGCTAATCCTTTTTCTTTACGAGTAATAGAATAGCTACTCATTCTAGGCTCCTCGTCAAACATTAGAGTTGTAAGATCAATGTTATACAGAGTCGCAATTTTTTTGAGTAAGCTGATCGAAAAATCTTTTCTCCCTGCTTCGTACTCGATATAATCTTCGAGTGTGATATCGCATGATGCAGCAAATTCGGCTTGTGTAAGCTCTAGTGCATCACGCAGACCTTTGAGTCGCAGACCAATTTGTACTAATTCTTCATTCATCAGAACATGTATGTTTAATGGTGATTATAAGTAATCTATGGTGTAAATATTATAACATTAAGATGTAATCAATTGACATTGATTATGCTTTTTTGAACCAGAGCAGGTCTTTGACCTTATTGCTTCCAAAGTTAATGAAAACTTTTTTACACTTATAAAAAAGTTGAGACTATTACTCTTGGCATATGTCAGGTGTCTAGTACAAAATTCGTATATTTGTGCTCAAATGAATTATGTGCTAAACGTATGAGCAAACATAAAAACCTTATATTTTATATATCAGTAATAGGTGTATTATCCATTGTAATCTATTTTGTTTTATCCTTAGGTCAAAATCAATTACAGCCTTCTTTAAATGGAAATGAGATTGTTAGTCAACATTCAGCATGGACTAATTTTTCGACATCGGTAATACAGGAAGCAACCGGATCTACAGCATTATTAATCCTCCAGATTATTGTTATTTTATGTTTTGTCCGGCTTTTTGGCTGGATTTGTCAAAAAATTGGTCAGCCTACGGTAATAGGTGAAATCATAGCCGGTATTGTGTTAGGTCCTTCACTCTTAGGGGCATTTTTTCCTGAAATGTCAGATCTTATTTTTCCCGCATCCTCTATTGGCAGTATTAAGCTTCTCAGTGAGATTGGTTTAATACTGTTTATGTTTATTGTCGGTATGGAATTAGATCTTAAAGTGTTGAAAAATAGGGCGAATGATGCTATACTGATAAGTCATTCCTGTATTGCAATACTCTTTACCTTAGGTACTGTTTTTTCCTATTTTATCTATCCGTATTTTTCTCATCCCAATTCTCATTTTGTTTCTTTTGCTTTATTTATGGGGATAGCAATGAGTATTACTGCTTTTCCTGTATTAGCAAGAATTGTGCACGAAAGAGGTCTTAATAAAACGCCGTTAGGTGCTATGGTTATAACTTGTGCAGCTGTCGATGATATAACAGCATGGTGTCTTTTGGCTGCTGTAATAGCTATTGCGAAAGCAGGTACATTTGTTAGTTCTTTATATGTTATATTCTTTGCAGTTGTGTATGTTGTTCTTATGTTTAAGTTGGTACGTCCTTTCTTACAACGTGTTGCTGACCTTCAAACATCTAAGAATATTATAAGTAAATCAATTATAGGAATCTTTTTTCTTGTATTATTCCTTTCGTCATATTTAACCAGTATTATAGGTATCCATCCGTTGTTTGGTGCATTTCTGGCAGGGGTTATAATGCCCCCTAATATCAACTTCAGGAAATTATTTATCGATAAAATAGAAGATATATCTTTAGTTATATTACTTCCGTTATTCTTTGTTTATACGGGTTTAAATACACGGATTGGACTTTTAAATGATGGCTCTTTATGGATGATTTGTGGAATCATTATTTTGATTGCCACAAGTGGAAAATTGATAGGAGGTGCACTCGTATCTCGGTTTATCGGGTTTGATTGGAAATCGAGCTTTACAATCGGAGCATTGATGAATACCAGAGGTTTAATGGAACTTGTAGTTCTTAATATTGGTTACGATTTAGGGATTCTTACACCTGAAGTGTTTGCGATGATGGTTGTAATGGCTTTAGTTACCACATTTATGACAAGCCCATTGTTGGATCTTATAGAGAAAGTCTTCAAAAATAGAATTCCTGAAAATGTGATGCCGGAGCGAAAGATATATAGAATATTGGCTCCGTTTAAAAATATTGAATTAGGTGAAAAATTATTGCTGATAGCGAATTCTTTTGTGAAAAAGAGTCAGAATTATTCAGAGGTGAATATGGTGCATTTTACCCCCGGTAATAATTTATATCAATATAATATCGAAGATGAGGAACGTGATACATTTGAACCCATTTTAGAAAAAGCACACCAATTAGATCAACCCATCAATACTATGTTTGAAGTGGCATCTGAGCCTTTTGCTAAAATAGTGAAATTATCTAATGATGGGGGATACGACTTGTTGTTGATTGGAGCCCATTATTCTATATATCAAGGTAATCTTTTGGGACAATTCCTTGGATTTTCTACTAAATTGTTGCGTTTTCCTGCTCATTTATTTTCATTTATGAAGAAAAGTAAAAGGGTTAGTAATCGCGATGTATTGTCACTGGGGGATGGAACTCACTCTGTCTTGAAAAATAGTAATTTATCAGTTGGCATATTTATTGATAAAGGTTTAACAGAGATCAAAAATGTTATAGTTCCTATTTTGGATGAAGATGATATTTTTGTTGGCGATTTTATGGAACGTCTTACTCAGAATTCATATGTTCGGATTACTCTTTGGGATGCAATAGGTTTGATGGATAGTTCAATTGAGTTCGTGAAAAGCGTGAGAGGTATAAAAGCAGTCAATCCTTATTTATTCCAATTATGGAACAATAATATTCCGATAGACGTTGACATCTTTAAGAAGCACGATTTATTAATGGTTAGTTTAAAGAGCTGGAAAAATCTGAGAGAAAGATACCCTTCTTGGGAAAAAGATCTTCCATCGACTTTGATATTGAATGACTAATTAATTAATTAATGAGTGTTTAGTATATAAAATATTGGCTGAATGTAGATTATGGATAATAGAAATACACTTACATATAAAAAAGACATACTTGATAAACTGTCAAAACGGCAGTTGAAGGATGCTTTTGAATTATTGGCAAAATTGGTTGTAAATACTCAAGACTGGCATGCCGCAGAAAAATTGAGTGAATTGGAGACCAATTATAAATATATGTTGCACTATCAGTTTGAGGATACTATTGATCCTCAAAAAGACGTTATATACAATACTATTTTGCGAACGTTGTATGAGCTTACCGATGATGCATCAGATGAATTGCTGACAATTGATTCTTCTAATATATTTTATGAGCGGTTGAGAATTAACACAATTCGAACACCTTTGACATTAGACGAAATTCAAAAACAACTCAAGGAAATTTCAGATTCGTGGGCATTGACAGATCTTCTGGATGCCGGAGATGTTAAGAATGCAAGAGAACGCGAATTGTCTGTTAAAAGAGAACGTGTGGGTTCCGAGCTTTTCAATTATACATTTGTTTCACCTCGTGCAGGTAAAAAACAAGAATTAGAATATACTTCTTTTATAAATAATCAGGATGTTTCTGTTCGTGAGAAATTATTATTCGTATCTGCTTTAACACTAAATCTGTTTCATCGTTTTGATGGGCGTAAAATGTGTGTGTTAATGGATGCGTGTCGGTCGAATCAAGAAGCAATCAGGCAACGAGCTATTGTCGGGCTTATTATTGTTTTGCAAATGTATGATGTGCGTTGGCAATTATATCCGGAGTGTCAATTCAAATTAGATGCATTGGCAGAAGATGATTCTTTCCGTCGATCTGTATTGGCTGTCGTCAAACAATTGATTCGCTCACGTGAGACTGAAGAGATCAGTCGTAAGCTGACCGAAGAGATTATACCTGAGATGATGAAGTTTAATTCGCTTGCAGGTAAAAAGTTAAATATGCAGGATTTGATGGGTGAAACCGATTTTGCTGACAAAAATCCTGATTGGCAAAAAGAACTTGAGAATTCGGGTTTAGCTAATAAATTACAAGAATATTCAAGTCTACAGATGGAAGGGGCAGATGTTTTTCACTCCACTTTTTCTAATTTGAAAAACTTCTCTTTTTTTGGTGAACTGAGCAATTGGTTTTTGCCATTTGATACTCAGTATTCAGAACTACAACCTTTATTTTCGGATAAAGATGGTTTAAATGGATTGTTGCAGACAGCAGTTTTGAATTCAAGCCATATGTGTAATTCCGATAAGTATTCGTTTGCTTTAAGCTTATTGCAAATCCCTGTGAGCCAAAGACAGATGATGGCAGGACGCTTTGGAGAAGAGGCTGATCAGCTTAAAGAGATTCAAAAAGATGCAGAATCCCTTAATCCTAAAGTAAATGAGGATGTAATTTCTAATCAATATATTCAAGATTTATACAGATTCTTTAAGTTGTATCCTTACAAAAATAACTTCTTTGATATATTTAAGTTGAGATTGAATTTTTATGATAAAAAATCAATTGCTCCCTTAATTTCAGATCATAAATCAATGTTGCAAATAGCCAATTATTGTTTTGATAAGAATTTCTTTGCCGAAGCACTTGGTATTTATCGAAAATTAATTGCGGATGGTTCGTTTGAATCCGACCTATGGCAAAAAGTTGGTTATTGTAAGCAGATGCTGGACGATCTAAGCGGCGCATTAGAAGCTTTCTTGCAAGCCGAATTGTTATCACCTGATAACTCGTGGATAATAAAGCGGATTGCTCAGGTGTATAGATCGTTGAAAGATCCACAGCATGCGTTAGAGTATTATCAACGTGCAGCTCAATTGAATCCTAATAATTTAAACATTGAACTGAATATAGGTCATTGTTATTTAGATTTGGGCGAGTACGATAAGGCTCTAAACAGCTATTTTAAGATAGAGGTTTTAGATAGTAAAAGCTCTAAAGCATGGAGACCTATTGCCTGGACTGCTTTTTTGTTGCGAAAATTTGATTTGGCACAACAGTATTACCAGCAAATATTGGCTGATAAGCCTAATGTGCACGACTTCCTAAATGCCGGACATGTCGAATTGTGTCTTAATCGTAAGAAATCAGCATTAGATTGTTATTTAAAAGCTGCTTATAAGACTACAGACTTCAATCAGTTTGTAAGTTTATTCGAAGAGGATGCAAAAGAACTTATTGCCGCCGGTATAGATATATCTTTCTTTCCAATTCTATTAGATGAATTAAGGTATAAGCTTGATTAAGAGTTTAATTTCCTTGTTATTCTTTAACTAAAAGAGCCTATGAACGTTTATATTCATAGGCTCTTTCTGTATCTTGGAGTGTGTGTTGTTAAATGTTTGCAAACTTAATCGCAGGGGATTCCAAATAAGTCCAGACTATCCTCCCATATAGGTGTAACCGTACCATCTTTTTCTAATCTGAATATTGCACGAGAAGGGAAAAAGCATTCTGTATTATCGAAACTAAATGTGTCACGCCATTTAAAATCATCGGTATATACGAAATATAAATTTCCAACATTAGCATATACTTTAGTTGGTGTATTATCTCTGTAATCAGCCTCTATGCTGTTATAGTAGTCATTTATTTTGCGTTCTATCCCTTGATAATTTCGACCAAAAACAATTTCTATTTTTTTGTCAGAAGCAAGAATGGGTGTTCCGTTTTTGTTAGAGTCAAATTTATCTATTGTGAAAGCAAATATATTTGTCTTACATTCATCAAGTCCAAAAACAAATTTTTCAGGTTTTAGAACTTCGAAACCTTTGGTTCCGTATATATAAAACTCTTTGTTCATTTGAGGCATCATCTCATTTTCTACTTTTTTATTATAAAGAAGACTATAGACGCCGCTAGTATCTACTATTTCTACACCTCTCACTGGAATAGATTCATCAAACTGAGAGTAAAACCAATTTGCTTTAATTGAATCTTGTTCTTCTATCCGGTCAAAAATCTTATCAAAAACTGTTGCCGAATCTGTCTCAGCGTAATTAATAACTATGGCTGTTGTTTTTGAGGATAACTCGTATACGGAATATACAGACGTATTCTTTAATGTTTTGTCATCTATGCCGGTTGCTTTTGCTTGTTGATCAGGGTATAGAATCCCTAGAAGAATAAGAGCACTTAATAAATATAAGCTTCTCATAAATAGGAGTTTTTATTGATTAAAATAAAAATAAATTTGTTGGCAAATGTAAATAATAATTTGAAGTGTGAAAGAAAAAAATGGCGTAAAATGAGTGTGTTTAAAATAATAAAAGGAGATTTTTCACAAAATCTCCTTTTATGAGTTAATTTAGGTATTAGTGTTTAAGGTAAAAAGATTGTTTTAGGTTATCGATACAAAGAAACACGTTTATTACATAAGTTCCAAGTAAAAATATATATTCTAAAACATGTTTTATATTCCCTTACAATAATAATATTTTCGTTATATTAAATTGCGTTGAAAAGACTCATCTGCTCTTCTTTGCATTTATTTTTTTATAATGTATATTTACAAAATCAAAACAAATCTAATAAAATATTATAAAGAAAAAAAATGATGAAAAAGGCTTTATTGTTACTTTTTTCAGGAATTGTTAGTTTTTCGACGGCATTTGCTTGTACGAGTTTGCTGGTTGGAAAAGCTGCCTCTACTGATGGTTCTACTATGATTACTTACTCTGCTGATTCATATTCTCTGTATGGAGAATTGTACCATTGGCCGGCACAAAAATATGCGGCGGGAGAAATGCTCAAAGTATATGATTGGGATTCGGGGAAATTTTTAGGAGAGATAAAGCAGGTTGCTGAGACATACAATGTCGTAGGGAACATGAATGAACATCAGTTGACGATTTCTGAATCTACATTTGGGGGACGTGAAGAACTTGTTGATCCGGATGGCATAGTCGATTATGGAAGTCTTATATATATAACCTTACAACGGGCTAAAACGGCTCGTGAGGCTATTAAAGTAATGACCGACTTGGTTGCTGAATATGGCTATGCAAGTGGAGGCGAATCTTTTTCGATTGGCGATCCAAATGAGGTTTGGGTTATGGAAATGATCGGAAAAGGAAAAGGTAATAAAGGTGCTGTTTGGGTAGCTGTGCGTATTCCTGACGATTGTATATCGGCTCATGCTAATCAGGCACGTATACAACAGTTCCCTTTGAAGGGCTCTAAAGATTGTCTTTATTCTAAAGATGTGATTTCTTTTGCCCGTGAAAAAGGATATTTTTCGGGAAAAGATGCAGATTTCAGCTTTGCCAAAGCATATAATCCATTGGACTTTGGTGGACAACGCTATTGTGAAGCCCGTGTATGGAGCTTTTTCAATACTTTTAATAAAGATATGGCCAGTTTTGTGACTTATGCTTTAGGACAAACTCACGAGCCTATGCCTCTATATATTAAGCCTGATAGAAAAGTAAGTTTGACTGACCTGAAAGAGATGATGAGAAATCATTATGAAGGCACTCCTTTAGATTGGCGTTTTGACATAGGAGCAGGTCCTTTCGAGTCTCCTTACCGTTGGGCACCATTAGAGTGGGAGGTTGACTCTGTGAAATATTGTAACGAACGCCCTATTGCCACACAGCAGGCAGGTTTTGTTTTTGTTTCTCAAATGCGTTCGTGGTTACCTAATTCTATAGGGGGAGTTCTTTGGTTTGGGGTAGATGATCCTGATCAGACCGTATTTGTTCCGATGTATGCTTCAATAACTGAAATTCCTGAGGGATATAGGGTGGGGAATGGAGATTTATATACATTCTCTTGGACTTCGGCATTTTGGATACATAATTGGGTGTCGAACATGGTTTATGGCAAATATAATTATATGCATCCTGATTTATTGAAGGTACAACAACAGCTTGAATCAAAGTTTTTGTCGCAACAAACAGATGTTGAGAAGAAAGCTTTGGAATTGTATACTGAGTCTCCCGCAAAAGCTGTTGCTTATTTAACACAATATAGTGGCGAGCAGGCACAATATGCTTTTGATAATTGGAAGAAACTAGGAGAATTCTTGACTATAAAATATATGGATGGAATTGTCCGTAAGGAAAAAGACGGAGAATTTATTCGTAATGAACACGGAAACCCATCGGCACCACAACGTGTAGGCTATCCTCAAAAATTCTACAAAGAAGTAGTTCGGGAAACAGGTGATCGGTTTAAAGTTGCAGAATAACAACATCTAAAGATACTTTTGATTTATAAAGGATCGCTTCTTTCTGAGGCGGTCTTTTTTTTATTTGCTGACAAGTTGTCAGTGTGAGTTGAGAATAAATGTTAGTATTGACTGTTAGCTTGTTAAACCCTGTTAAGCTTAATTTTCACTGGTTAAAAGTGTTAAAAAACGAACTTTCAAGTGGTCGAGTGAATAGTTTTTGTTTATACATTTGACGAGGAATAAAAATGACTTAATATAAATAAAAAACGAATAAGAATATGACGAAAATTTGGAAAAGTGCTTCTACTTATCTTGTAGCTGCATTAATAAGTATCGGAGCTTCATATGGCACGTATAGCTATCTGAGTAACCGTGCTAATTATGGTAGTGCTGACATTTTTAATTATGCACAGGATTTTGATCAAAAGAATGTGCACTTGGCTTCATTGACAGCGGACGGATATCCCGATTTCACAAAAGCAGCCGAAAGCTCTATTCATGCAGTAGTACATATCAAATCAACAGTGAAGGCTGTTGAAACAGCCGGACGTCGTCAGAGGCAAATGGTTGACCCTTTTGAGTATTTTTTTGGCTTCGGTGATCGTGGAGGTTCGGAGTATGCAAATCCACAGCCAAGTGTAGGTTATGGTTCAGGAGTTATTATATCGAAAGATGGTTATGTGATTACAAATAACCACGTGATTGATAAGGCTACTGAAATAGAGGTTACCATGAATGATAACCGAAAGTATACAGCTAAGTTGATAGGTGCTGACCCCACAACTGATATTGCCCTGTTGAAATTAGAAGGAAATGACTTTCCGTATGTTCCATTTGGTAATTCAGATGATTTGAAAGTTGGAGAATGGGTGCTAGCTGTAGGTAATCCGTTTAATTTGACTTCTACCGTTACTGCGGGAATTGTAAGCGCAAAAGGTCGTGGAGGCATCGGTGCCGGAAAACCGGGTGGGGGAGATATGACTATTCAGTCTTTTATCCAAACAGATGCAGCTATCAATCCGGGTAATAGTGGAGGAGCCTTAGTGAATACAAATGGCCAATTGATAGGAATAAACACTGCTATATATTCTCAAACAGGAAACTTTGCGGGATATGGTTTTGCAGTACCTATTTCGATAGCAGGAAAGGTTGTGGCAGATATTAAGGAATTTGGAACTGTACAACGAGCTGTTTTAGGTGTTATGATTAGTGATGTATCGGCAGTTGATGACATAAATCCGGAAAAAGCAAAAGCCTTGAAGGTGAAAGAAGGTGTATATGTTGGAGGCTTTGCCGATCGTAGTCCGGCAAAAGAGGCTGGGGTTCTTGAAGGAGATGTAATTGTTGCGGTAAACAAAACGAAGGTTCGTAGTGTTGGTGAACTTCAAGATCTTGTAAATCGATATCGTCCCGGCGATAAAGTGGAGCTTACGATTAATAGAAATGGTGATACAAAATCAGTTAATGTAGTATTGAAAAATAGTTCAGGCAGTACTTCTGTTGTGAAGAAAACCGATGGTTTAGCTGCTGTAGGAGCTGCTTTTAAGAAACTGACAGAAGAACAAAAGAAACAATATGGTGTGAGCTATGGAGTAGAGGTTGCAGGAGTTGATGACGGTGGTAAATTTAAAAAAGAAGGAATCTCTAAAGGGTTTATTATTATGAAAATTAACAATGCATCAGTTTCTTCACCCGATGAAGTAGAGCAAATTATAGATGCTGTAAGTAAAAGCCAAGATAAGGGATTGTTTATTTCAGGATTTTATCCTAATGGCAGAACCAAATATTACGCAATTGATTTGAATGAATAACTTCGAAGAATTAGGCTATTAACAAACTATAACGTTTAATTCTCCGATCAAAATGGAGAGTTAAACGTTATTATAATATAAGAACAAGAATAATTGCCTGGAAGTGATTTTTATTATAATTTGGTGATCTAAAATTGATATTTAATTCATATCTTTGCACACTTGTTTGGAAATTTAATATTTAAAGCGAATAGATGAGACAGTTAAAGATTACAAAATCGATAACAAATCGAGAGAGTGCATCTTTGGATAAGTATCTTCAAGAGATTGGTCGTGAGGATCTTATCACTGTAGAAGAAGAGGTAGAATTGGCTCAGGCCATAAAACGAGGAGATAGAGCAGCGTTAGAAAAGCTAACAAGGGCTAACCTTCGTTTTGTAGTTTCTGTAGCGAAGCAATACCAAAATCAAGGATTAAGTTTACCTGACCTTATTAACGAAGGGAATTTAGGTTTGATTAAAGCTGCTGAGAAATTTGATGAAACCAGAGGGTTTAAATTTATCAGTTATGCTGTTTGGTGGATTCGCCAATCTATCTTACAAGCATTAGCAGAGCAATCGCGTATAGTACGTCTTCCTTTAAATCAGGTAGGTTCGCTAAACAAAATTAGCAAAGCTTTCTCAAAGTTTGAGCAAGAGAATGAGCGTAAGCCCTCACCCGAAGAATTAGCAGAGCAACTGGATATTCCTGTTGATAAAATCTCAGATTCTTTGAAGGTTTCAGGCCGTCATATTTCTATGGATGCTCCATTTGTGGAAGGTGAAGATAATAGTTTGCTTGACGTATTAGTAAATGATGATGCTCCTATTGCAGACCGTTCATTGATGAACGAGTCTCTTCAGCAGGAAATTGAAAGAGCCTTGTCTACTTTAACCGAAAGGGAAAGTGATATTATCAAAATGTTTTTTGGTATAGGCTGTCAAGAGATGACATTAGAGGAAATTGGGGATAAATTCCAGCTTACGCGTGAGCGTGTTAGGCAAATCAAAGAGAAGGCAATCAAAAGATTGCGTCAGAATTCAAGAAGTAAATTACTTAAGGGTTATTTAGGTTAAGAAAACCATAAGACTCAAAATATATAAAGAGACTGCTATTTTAGTAGTCTCTTTTTTATTTTAATACTAGGCATTGCTTGTGAAAAGTCATTTTTTATTATATTTGTCTGACAAACTTCTTTTTTTACTTCTTTAATGTGAGATAAATGGAATTATATTATACCTTTTCTATTCTTATTGTAATAGCTACGATTTTTTCGTATATTAATGTTCGATTTTTAAAGCTACCTGCAACTATAGGTATTATGGTTATTGCCATGATCGTGTCGATTTGTCTTGTTTTTATTGGGAATTTAATAACAACAGGTTCATTGCAGGATTTTTCTAAACTGATAGGCAGCCTTAATTTCTCTGAAATATTAATGAATGGTATGCTTAATTTCCTATTGTTTGCCGGAGCTATACATATTAATATAAATGATCTGAGGGAACAGCGTTTGCCTGTAATCATTTTCTCAACATTAAGTGTTGTTATATCTACTTTCGTAATTGGTTTTGCTCTCTACTTTTTATTAAATAGACTGTTGCCTATGGTCGATTTGCATTTAGAGATACCATTTATATATTGTTTGTTATTTGGTTCGTTGATTTCGCCAACTGATCCCATTGCAGTATTGAGCATATTGAAAGAGGCTAAAGTTTCGAAATCGGTAGAAACAAAGGTCGCCGGAGAATCATTATTTAATGATGGTGTTGCCGTTGTTGTTTTTGCTGTGATATTGAAATTAGCACAAGGAGAGTCTGTGGATCTTTCTTTTACCAATATATCATGGCTGTTTATAAAGGAAGCGGCTGGAGGTTTTATTGTGGGTCTTCTTTTAGGATATATTGCCGCAAGAGCAATGAAGACTGCGAATGATTATAAGGTTTCTGTCTTAATCACATTATCTGTGGTGATGGGAGGGTCGTTAATCGTTCATGCTATGCATATATCTGGTCCATTAGCTATGGTGGCAGCAGGGCTTATTATTGGAGAGTCTAAAAGGAAGCGAAAAGAAAGTGAAGTTGAAACAAGTAGTCATGTTGGTCACTTTTGGGAATTGTTGGATGAGGTGTTTAATGCAATTTTATTTCTTTTTATAGGATTTGAATTATTGTTAATACCTAATCTTCATAATTACTGGTTAATAGGTTGTATCTGTATCGTTGTAGTTTTATTTGCACGATATATTTCTATAAAGATTCCAACATTAATTATTCCTTTTAAAGAGAAGTTTTCAAGTGGTACAATAAAGATACTTGTTTGGGGAGGTCTTCGAGGAGGGGTTTCTATTGCTTTGGCTCTTTCTATAGCAGAAGGACCGTTTAAGCAAGTGCTTATAGCAGCAACTTATTTTGTTGTTGTGTTTTCTATTATCGTTCAAGGATTGACAATCGGGAAATTAGCTAAGAAAATTAAAATATCATAGCTTTACTCTTTTTCGAAAAGTATAGAAACAGTAGCTTCGATAACCTTGAGTAGGTCAGTCGGAGCTATTTTTATTTGTAAGCCTCTTTGTCCTGCACTGATATAAATAAAATCGAAATCTTCACAGGTCGAATGTATGTATGTTGGATATTTCTTCTTCATGCCGATAGGAGAACAGGCACCTCTTATATATCCTGTTACATTCAATAAATCTTTCATTAAGATCATTTGGCAACTTTTGTTCCCTGAAGCTTTTGCAGCTAATTTTAAATCGAGTTCTTCTGCACCTGGTATTATGCAGACAAAATATCCGGATTTATCACCTTTCAATACTAAAGTTTTAAATAGCTGCTCGATAGGCTCGTTTAGTTGTTTCGCTACATGGATGGCGCTAAGGTCTGATTCATCAACTTCGTAAGGAATTAGCTCGTAATTAATTTTAGCTTTGTCTAATAATCTGGCAGCGTTTGTTTTATTGATTTTCATATTAATGCAATGTAATTTATCCTATAGTTGCAAAAGTAATATATTGTAAAGTATATCAGACGAGCTCCATGATGTTAATAAATTCATAAAACTGTCCGATTTAGTTAAAATAAAGTATAGGCTTGTATATTTGCTATATAAAAACACAACATCTCAATTTTATTGCTATATTTGTGAGTGCATAAGTAATTTTTAGACAGACAGTTTTAATTTCTTTCTCAAGTATCTTGGTTAGTATATCATTTCTCTCTGAATTTGGTTCTTTGCTAAACACAATTATTTATTTTTTTTTAATTACATTTTTTTATGAACATTTTTATTGCTGGGTTAAGCTATAGTATTACAGATGCTGACCTAAATGATTTATTTGGAGAATACGGAGAGATCGCTTCTGCTAAAGTTATTATGGACAGAGAAACTGGTCGTTCTAAAGGTTACGGTTTCGTTGAAATGAATGACGAAGTTTCAGGTCAAAAAGCTATTGATGAATTGAACGGTGCTGAGTATGATGGCAGAACTATTTCTGTATCAGTTGCACGTCCAAGAACTGAAGGTGGCGCAGGTGGTCCTCGTAGAAGCAATTCTGGCGGTGGCTTCGGCGGCGGTAACAGAAGAGGTGGCAACTCAGGTGGCGGTTTCAATCGCGAAAGATATTAATATTTAGAATATTTATATAAAGCCACAAGAAAAGAGATAGTTTATACTATCTCTTTTCTGTTTTTTAGCAGGTTTTTTTTACTAACTTTGTTCTTGTAAATACGAGGAATTATTATTGATATATTCGTGGTAATAACGATACAATAACCAAAGTAATAAAAGATCTTAGATCTTATTAAGATAAAGTTTGATGTTACGTATAAAACGTTTATACTTATATATATTACAAACATTTGTGCCTGTGTTCTTCATGACATTTGCCATCTGTTTGTTTATTATATTAATGCAGTTTTTGTGGAAGTATGTCGAAGATTTAGTTGGCAAGGGTCTTGATACTCATGTGCTGGCTGAATTATTCTTATATGCTGCTCTAACATTAGTACCTATGGCATTGCCATTGGCTATATTATTGGCCTCTCTGATGTCTTTTGGTAATCTGGGCGAACGCTATGAGTTATTGGCAATTAAAGCGGCCGGAATATCTCTTCTTCGAGCCATGCGTCCACTAATCATTCTCATGGTATTGGTTTGTATTGGAGCTTTCTTCTTTCAGAATGATATTATTCCCAAGATAAATGTTAAGTTCAGAACCTTAATGATTTCGGTAAAACAGAAATCTCCGGAGTTGGATATTCCTGAGGGATCTTTTTATTCGGGTATTGATAATTATAATATCTATGTAAAGACTAAAGATAAAGAGACCGGAACCTTGAGAGATGTGATGATATACGATGTATCTAAAGGTTTTGATAATATGGCTGTGATAGTTTGTGATTCCGCCAAAATGAAAATGTCTTCTAATAAAGATTACTTACAGCTTAATTTATATAATGGACAACAATTTGCAAATTTCAAACAATCGGGCTTAGGAGATAGAGCGACTGTTCGGAATGATAAGTTTGTACCTTATAGTCGTGAGAATTTTAAAGAAAAAGAGGTTATAATTCCTTTTGATGCTAATTTTAATAGAATGGATGAAGCATCTATGGATGGCACCCAAATCGCGAAAAATGTTTCGCAGTTAAGAGCTTCTGTTGATTCTCTAACAACCATCGTTGATAGTTTAAATATCAATGACCGAAAGGTAATGCTGAAATATACTTATTTGTCGTATCGGAATAATTATCAAACTGATACAACCCATGTTCAAGAAGAGAAACTGGATTATAGTTATAGTCTGGATTCAGTATTGAACTCTCTTTCTCCATCCGAAAGAGTAAGTGTTTATAGTGAAGCAATGTCACGGGCCGAAGCAAATAAAAATGATTTTATGTTTCGCTCAATTTCCAAGATTGATACTCAAAAGAAAATACGACAACATAATGTTGAGTTGCAACGTAAATTTACCCTATCGTTTGCATGCCTTATCTTCTTTTTTATTGGTGCTCCGTTAGGTGCAATTATCCGAAAAGGAGGCTTAGGGATGCCCGTTGTAGTTTCTGTTATTCTATTCATTATCTATTATATTATAGATAATCTCGGATACAAAATGGCAAGAGACGGTGTTTGGGCTGTATGGCAAGGTGTTTGGCTAAGTTCTTTCATACTGTTTCCTCTAGGGGTATTTATTACTTATAAGGCTATAAATGACTCTGCCTTATTCAATGCTGATGCCTATCGAAATTATTATGTGAAATTATTCGGAGATCGTAGTTTAATGACATTAAATGAACTTTTCTCTACTTATGATAAAAGAGCAAAAGATGCATTGAAAGTATTTGCTGCATTTCTTTTGACTTCAATAGCGGTTACTCTGACTAAAGGTTTTATAAGCTCAACCTTTTCTATTTTACAATGGATAAGTGGGATATTATATTTATTTTTACTTATTGATATATTCTTTACCCGACAGGAATTTTATTCAAGGATAAAAGAGAAGATCGAAATATCGGGTATAATTCTGAATTTTACGATTGGAATACCATTTTACTTTATTTTATACTTTTTACATAAGAATAAAATGAAAAAGATATTACTATCTTATAAAGAACAAACAATAATAACAAACATATAATTATTATGTTAGATATAAAATTAGATACTATCGAAGAAGCGATAGAAGAGATAAAGAAAGGTAACTTTGTTGTTGTAGTTGACGATGAAGATCGTGAAAATGAAGGTGATCTGATAATTGCAGCAGAAGCAATTACTCCAGAAAAAGTGAATTTTATGGAAACTCATGCGAAAGGACTTCTTTGTGTTCCTTTAACAGGAGAGAGATGTGATGAGTTGGATTTACCAATGATGGTTACTAGCAATACATCTGTGCATGCTACACCTTTTACCGTATCCGTAGATTTATTAGGACACGGTTGTACTACAGGTATTTCTTCATTTGATAGATCTCAGACCATCTTAGCTTTAGCTAAGGCTGAAACAAAAGCCGAAGACTTAGGACGCCCAGGTCACGTCTTCCCTCTTAGAGCAAGAGATAAGGGGGTGTTGAGTCGTATTGGGCACACTGAAGCGGCTGTTGATTTAGCAAAATTAGCGGGATTATATCCGGCAGGTGTTTTGATCGAAATAAAAAAAGAAGACGGAGAAATGGCACGTCTTCCCGAATTAATGAAATTTTCTAAAGACTTTGGTCTTAAAATTATATCGGTGGCAGATCTGGTTAAATATAGATTAAGCCGTGAATCTTTGATTGAGAAAGGTGTTGAAGTTAATATGCCTACTGAATACGGCGATTTCCGTTTGATTCCTTTTAAACAAAAGTCAAATGGTTTAGAACACATTGCTTTGATAAAGGGTACATGGTCTGCCGATGAACCAATTTTAGTTAGAGTACATTCGTCTTGTATGACCGGAGATATTTTCGGATCCAAACGTTGTGAATGTGGCGAGCAGTTGCATAAATCGATGGAGATGATCCAAAAAGAGGGTAAAGGAGTGATTGTCTACCTGAATCAAGAAGGCAGAGGTATTGGTCTTATGGCAAAAATAGAGGCTTATAAGCTACAAGAAGAAGGTCTGGATACAGTAGATGCAAATTTACACTTAGGTTATAATGCAGATGAGCGTGACTATGGTGTCGGAGCGGCAATACTAAGAGATTTGAATATAAAGAAGATGCGTTTGTTAACCAATAATCCTGTGAAGCGAGTAGGACTTGAGTCTTTCGGATTAGAAGTTGTTGGCAATTTACCTATCGAGATTACTCCTAATAAGTATAATGAGGCTTATATGAAGACTAAAAAAGATAGAATGGGGCATATCCTACATAATTTGGATTAAGTTCGTATGACTCTAATATTTAGCATTACTCAGTATATATAAACTAGAAAAATACAAATAAAGAATAAAAATTAAAATGGGACAGGTAGCAGATCGTATCGCTAATCTTTCGGCATCCGAAACATTGGCAATGTCACAAAAGAGCTCTGAATTGAAAGCTCAGGGTATAGATGTTATTAATCTGAGTGTAGGTGAGCCGGATTTTTATACTCCGGATCACATAAAGGAGGCAGCGAAAAAAGCGATAGATGACAACTTTTCATTCTATAGTCCTGTGACCGGATTTTTGTCTTTACGAAAAGCGATTTGCTCGAAACTGGAAAAAGAAAATAATTTAAGTTTTCAGCCCGACCAAATTGTTTGTTCAAATGGAGCTAAACAATCGGTTTATAATGTTCTTGCTAGTGTTGTAAATAAGGGAGACGAGGTGGTTATTCCTGCTCCATATTGGGTAAGTTATATCGAAATGGTGAAATTAGCCGAAGGAACAAGTGTTATTGTTACTGCGGGAATCGAACAAAATTTTAAAATAACACCTGCTCAGCTTGAAAGTGCAATCACTGCAAAAACACGTGCTATTATTTTGTGTTCACCTTCTAATCCTACCGGAAGTATATATTCCAAGTCAGAATTAGAAGCTTTAGCAAATGTATTGGCTAAACATCCGAATATAATTATTCTGGCAGATGAAATATATGAGCATATCAATTATGTAGGAAAGCATGAAAGTATAGCTCAGTTTGAGAATGTTAGAGACCGTGTTGTAATTATAAATGGCGTATCTAAAGGATATGCGATGACAGGATGGCGTTTGGGCTGGATAGCTGCTCCTAAGTGGATTGCTGATGCTTGTAATAAATTGCAGGGGCAAGTTACGTCGGGTCCATCATCTATTACTCAAAAGGCAGCTGAAGCCGCCTATACAGGTGATCAGTCATGTATTGAAACTATGCGTCAGGCTTTTGAACGTCGTCGAGATTTGGTTTATAAGTTGACATCTGAAATAGAAGGATTCAAAATTGAAAAGCCTGATGGAGCATTTTATGTATTTCCTGACTGTTCTTACTATTTAGGAAAATCGTTTAACGGTCGAAAAATCGAAAACTCCGGAGATTTAGCTATGTTCTTATTAGAAGAGGGGCATGTAGCCTGTGTTGGAGGACAAGCTTTCGGAGCTCCTAATTGTATTCGCTTTTCGTATGCTACGGCAGATGAATTACTTGTAGAAGCTTTAAAGCGAGTAAAAGAAACTTTGGCAAAATTAAAATAATAATATACTATAATAATAAAGAAAGGGTTTATATCAACAGATATAAACCCTTTCTTTATTTAGATGATTTTTAGCTTCCAAAAGAACCATCATCCAGATGTTTTCTAATTAAATCCATAATTGCTTGTAACGACCCTTCTCTGTTGTGTTCTATTGCTTTCCATATAGAACTAAAAGGAAATGTCTGGAATACAGGGTTTTCTGATACACAAGAAAAGTCATTGCCATATTCATCACTGATAATAGTCCATTTGGTTCCATATGCTCGATTCAGACAATTACCGAATGCTGATCCTATGGCATTAACAAACTCTTCTTCACTTACAAGTTTGAATCTATTTCGTCTGTGTAGCCATAGATAGACGAGTTCATCTAAGTCTTGTGCTGAGTAATTAGATAATTTTTTTTCGGGACTAAGTTGTGTCAATAGAATTTCTGCATCTACTAAGCTATATGCTATAAACTTTTTATCTTTATCACTCAAGTTAATTAAATCTTGCTCTACTTTATCTACTATTTTAGTTTTATACTCAACTGTGCGCCTTTCTATTTCAAACGATTTATGTTCAAAATTCTCATCATCCGACATATCTTGTTGTTTAGTCATACTTTGTGATCTTAAATTGAGATTAATTAAGTACCGAACCGAATATAATGCTCGCGATTGTCAAATATATCATCAGTCCCGTAACATCAACGATAGTTGCTACAAAAGGAGCAGATGATGTAGCAGGGTCAGCACCTAATCTGCGTAAAATAAATGGAAGCATTGAGCCGATTAACGATCCCCAAAGAACAATCCCAACTAAAGATAAGGATACTGTTGTAGCTACCATTATCCAGTGATCGCCATATAAGTGAGGAAATATAAAATGCCACACATAAATACGTATAAACCCGATAACACCTAATATAATACCCAGACTAAGTCCTGATATAATCTCACGTCTGAATACACGCCACCAATGTGAAAGCTGTACATCTCCTACAGCCATTGCCTGTATAATAAGTGTCGATGCTTGTGATCCGCTATTACCCCCACTGGAAATCATAAGAGGCAGAAACATTGCTAAAACAATAACCTTAGCCAATTGATCCTCGTAATATTGCATTACTGATGCTGTGAGTAATTCTCCTATAAACAGAACAATAAGCCAACCTGCACGCTTCCATACCAATTTATAGAGAGGTACATCCAAGTAGGGTTCATCAAGAGTACCACTGGCTCCAAATCGCTGCATATCCTCTGAATATTCCTCATCAGCCAACCATAAAACATCATCAATGGTAACAATACCTAACAGTGTTTTATCGGATGCAATTACAGGTAAAGCAACCCTGTTATTCATTTTGAATACTTTGATTGCCTCTTCCTGAGGATCTTCAGCATTCAGTGAAATAAGTCTGTCGTCCATCAAATCAGCTATAGGAGTATGTGGATCAACAACCAATAAGTCACGTATTCGAAGGTCATCAAGTAAAATTCCGTTATCGTCCAGTATATATATAACATCAATTGTTTCCGAATTCTTACCTCTACGTCTGATTGTATCTAAAGTCTCTTGTACAGTGTAATTTTTATTGATAGCCAGATAGTCCGGTGTCATTAGCCGACCTACACTATCTTCGGGATAAGCGAGTAGGGTAGATACTTCCTTCTTGTCTTCAGGAGAAAGCAGTGATAATAATTGTTGTGATAATTCTTCGTCCTTAAGTTCTCCTAAAAATGCAGTTTGGTCATCAGGAGGAAGTCCTCTCATAATTTCAGAAACCTTCAATTTTGGAAGTTTCTTTATGACTCGCTCTTGAGTTGGAACGTCCAAAATTCTAAAAACGTTTACAGCTCTGTTTACACTCATTGTATCAATGATGAGCGGAGCATAATCAGGCAACTCATCTATTAGATCTTCTATTATTGAGATATTTAAGCTGTCGAGGTATACTCTTAGCTTTTTTTTATCTCCTGATTTGATCAGTGATTGAGTTTGATTAACGATGTGTTTGAGATCTTTTCTCATACTGAGGAAGTTTTAATCAGTAAATACTGGAAAACCCTTTTTTCTCAAAAAAAGTTTTCAGAAACACTCTCTATTTTTTATCCTTAAACCTAGTGTAGCACGATCTACACAACGGTTTATATTCTTGTAACTCTCCAAGCATCACCTGCTTGTCGTTATTAGATACAAGTCTGTATGAATAATTTGCTAATTTACCACATTCCACGCATATAGCATGGACTTTTTCTACATCGTCGGCAATTGCACACAAGTTAGGCATAGGACCAAAAGGATTTCTTTTAAAGTCCATATCTAATCCCGCTATAATAACTCTTATCCCCTGGTCTGCCAATTGTTGGCATACTTCCACTAATCCCATATCAAAGAATTGAGCTTCATCAATGCCTACAACCTCAATATTAGATGAAAGTAATAAGATGTTACTCGAATGTTCAACTACTGTGGATTGTATCGAATTCTTATCGTGTGAGGTGATCTCAACGTCAGAATAACGGGTGTCAATGGCAGGCTTAAATATTTCTATTTCCTGCTTAGCTATTTTAGCTCTTTTCAGACGACGTAAAAGTTCCTCTGTTTTCCCGGAGAACATCGATCCACATATAACCTCTATACTACCTCTGTTATTTGTTTCATGTATCGTATTTTCGCAATAAATCATATAAAAAGAAAGTATAAGAGTATTAGTAATCAATATTAGTTCTACCTGCAAAGATGACTCTATATTTTAAGCCGTGCAAAGATAGATTTTATAAAAAAGATATGAAAATGAAATATTATAAAATACATCAATTAATGTCTGGATTATTTCTTAATTTTATAGATTGTATATTATGTTACGGTTATTATCAGAAAGATTAAAAAATAAAGCATGTCAAAACTATTAACTTCATTCCATTTGAAAGGGATTACTCTAAAAAATAGAGTTGTCATGTCTCCTATGTGCCAATATTCGGCAGAAGATGGTTTCGCCAATGATTGGCATTTTATTCATTATGGAAGTCGTGCGGTAGGGGGGTGCGGAGCCATTATACAAGAGGCTACAGCTATATCTCCTGAAGGTAGAATTACTTATGGAGATTTGGGTATATGGAAAGATGAACATATTGATCAGCTATCTAAGATTGTAAATTTTGTTCAAAAACATGGTGCTGTCGCCGGTATTCAGTTGGCTCATGCCGGAAGGAAAGCCAGTTGCAGTTTACCTCAAAATGGAGGGAAGCAATTGCATGAAGGACCTAATAGCTGGACTACAGTATCAGCCTCACCTATTCCTTTTGATAAAGGCGAAAATGCCCCCAAACCTCTATCCAAGGAAGATATAAAAGGTGTGATTGATGATTTCAAAAGTGCAACAATGAGGTCTCTTAAAGCAGGCTATAAGATTATAGAAATACATGCTGCTCATGGATATTTGGTTCATCAGTTTTTGTCACCTTTGAGTAATCATAGAACAGATGAATATGGAGGGAGTTTTGAAAATAGAACTCGTTTTCTTCTAGAGATTGTGGATGCCTTAATTGGATTATTGGGTGAAAAAGAATCTCTTTGGGTACGAATTTCTGCTACCGATTGGGTTGAAGGCGGTTGGAGTATTGAAGAATCTGTCGAACTGTCAAAATTATTGAAGGATAAAGGAGTAGATGTTATTGATGTATCTAGTGGCGGCAATGCTATCCATGCTAAAATTCCTGTTGGTCCTTCTTATCAGGTTCCTTTCTCTAAACGTATAAAGAGAGAGGTTGGGGTAATAACAGGAGCTGTAGGATTAATAACGGATGCTAAGCAAGCAGAGAATCTATTGAATGCAAGAAAATGTGATTTGATTTTTCTAGGGCGAGAATTATTGCGTAATCCTCAGTTTGTACTCAATGCAGCTAAGGAGTTGGGTGACACTGTAGCCAATTATCCTGTTCAGTATCTACGGGGATATAGATAAAGTCAGAAAAAGCAATATACTAAAAAAAGGTAATCCATATGGATTACCTTTTTTATGCTGTATAAATAATGTTGAATTATTCAGCACTTTCTGCAGCAGGAGCTTCTTCTACTTCAACAGCAGCAGGAGCTTCTTTTTCAGCTTTAGCGGCAGCTGCTTCAGCTCTTTTTTGAGCAACAGCTTCTGCTTTAGCTTTGTTTACAGCTTGTTCTGCTTCAAAACGAGCTTTAGCTTCAGCATTTACTTTTTCTGCATGTTTGTTTTTTACAGACTCAGTTGCTTTTTCCTTAGTTGCTTTCCATGCTTCAAATTTAGTTTGAGCATCAGCATCAGAAAATGCACCTTTAGTTACCCCACCTAGTAAGTGTTTCTTCATAAGAACACCTTCTTCAGAAAGGATGTTACGTACTGTATCTGTTGGTTGTGCACCAACTTGTAGCCAATACAAAGCTCTGTCGAAGTTCAACGTAACTGTAGCAGGTTTAGTGTTAGGGTTGTATGAACCAACCTTTTCAATAAATTTACCATCACGTGGAGCTCTGCTATCTGCAATAATGATTTGATAAAAAGGATAGTCTTTACGTCCTCTTCTTTGTAAACGGATCTTTGTAGCCATTTCTTAAAGTAATTTTTAATTAGTACATAATTATTTATTAGCGGGTGCAAATATAAGGATAACTTTTGTATTTATTTACTGCAAGTCAATATATTTAAGGGTAAGCCCGAATTTAGTCACGCATTTTTAAAATTGTTAATGATAAGGATCGTTGTTAAAAGGAAGATATAATTCAGCGAACTTAAATACTAAAATTCATAGTCTGAAATTTTTATTTATTCCATATACGCGTATTGAGATCAAGTATCTCTACGGCAGAAAGAATACGTACTAAGTTTTCTACATAATACTTAGTTGTCAATTCATCTTTGAATGATCGGCTGGTATTAAGAGTAAAAAGATTAAAATTTCCACTAAGTGCTAAATATAATTTTCCATTGATAAAAGAAGCATACACACAATCTTTGCCATATCTATTCGATAGTTCCATGAAATATTCTTGCATAGATGGAGTTAGAATATAACGAGCTTCGACCGGGTCGGTGGCATATACAACATATCTTTTTTCGAAGTTAGGATCCTCCAGATATATCATTTCACCTCTTCCGGCTGATCCGAATTTTTCTTGCATCCACCTTCCTATACCACCTAACATCCGTTCTGCGGTATCAGGAAATATGTATATCTCTCCATTAAAATTTTTATTACTGTCGGTTATAAGAAATACTCCTTTAAAGATAGTATGCCATTGGGTTCTGGTTCGTCCTTTACTGTCGGTCGATGTGGTTTTATACTGCGTATGTAAATTTGAAAATAACATGGAAGTATGTCCCAAATTTCCTTTAATTAGATTGTATCCCTGATATTTATCCGTAGATTTTCGGAATAAATTAGACGAGAAATAATCTTTTTCGCTGATGCAATTGTCTCTCTGGAAATATATATCAGATAGAAATTCAGATATAATATGTGGTACTATCTCCTTATAGAATTGGTCGGAGAGATTCTTTTTTATGGGATTTATCTTGTATATATACCAGGTGATATATCCGATAATGAGAGCTAGAAGCAATGGTGATGCTGGTAAGTAGAGCAGTAGAATAATTGCTGCGGATATTGAAAAGGAGATGGTGATCGTAATCCAGAATATTTTCAGCCTTTTCTTAAATTCTATTCTTAAATCTTCCAGAGGCTGTAACTTGTATTGCAACTGAAATTGAAGATCAGATATTCGTTGCTCAATATTATTCAGTAGTGATGCAGACATGCATTGTTTGATTAGTGTATTCGACAGATATAATAGTATTTACTGAAACAGGTTTCCGACATTCGGATTTTGTTGTTCTGTTTGTGTTGCTGTAATCATTTCTTTACGTTGGTATCCCATTTGAGAAGCAAATATACTTGTAGGAAACATCTCTATACCATTATTATATTCCATCACAGCAGCATTATAAGTTCTGCGAGCAGCAGCCAGTTGTCCCTCACATTCATTTAATGATGCTTGTAGTCTCGTAAATTGTTCACTGGCTTTTAGATCAGGATAGTTCTCAACTGAAATATTAAATGATCTTATTGCTTGATCTATCTGACCATTCAGTTCATTTTTTTGAGTATCTGTAATGTTAGGACTTTGTGCTTTTGTCCTAAGCTGTACTAACCTTTCAAGCAAGGAGCTTTCATGTTGCATATACTGCTTTACTGTAGCTACTAAATTGGGAATTAAGTCATATCGTTGCTTAAACATCGCATCTACAGCTCCGTTAGCATATTCGACTTTGTTTTTTAATCCTATTAGTCTGTTTTTTAATGTAATAATTATAATCCAGACTAAAACAATAAAAACGATGAAGAAAATAATGATTTCCATATGCTTGTATTTTGAAATTAGAATTAGTTTTAGTGATTTGCCGATCAGAGAGGTAAAAGGCTCGTGATCTTTTATTTATTGTTTAAAAAATTACGTGCTGCTTCAATAATTGTATCAATTCCCCTAGCCATATCCGATTTACTCATATCGACCTTTATATCAGGTTCAATTCCAAATTCGATATGCTCTTTATTTGCATTAACCATTGGAGAAGACGAAAATCGAACAGACCATCCGTTGGGTAGTTCCGATGAAAATGGTAAACCACTTCCACCTCCGGTTCTATCACCTATAATAGTTACGTTGGGAGCATAAGTCATTGCATTTACAAAGTCATTGGAAGAACTATAGCATCTTCTGTTGGTAAGAACGACTACCTTTTTTTGATATCTGAGACGATTTGATGGCTCTATATAACGAGGGTAGGGGTTTGAAAAATCATCATGGCCTGTTCCCTTTTTATGCATAATATAACCCACTAAAGTTTTATCATTAAAAAAACGCGCTGCTATTTTATCTGCATTACTCAAAAGACCGCCTCCATTATTTCTGATATCAATAATAATACCATTGCAAATAGACATACGGTTAATTATTTGATCTAGATTGCCTTCGCCAATACCACTTGAAAAACTGTTATAATATATATAACCTATATTATCCTCGAGAATCTTATATTTCATACCCGAAGCTATTAAATAATCAGTACCAAGATAATTTTCCTGTATTTTCTCATCAAAGTTATCAGGATAATCCTCAAACCATTTCCAGTAACGAGCAACATTGTGTGTCGCTATTAGGTTTACATGTCCATCCTGTAGTTCGGCGAGCATCTCTCCCATGACATCAAAAAAAGCGTCATTACTCATATCTTCACTTATCCGATCAGAATATTGTGTGTGCACTGTTTCCCAGTCTATATTTTTATAGTTAAAGAAGCAGTATTTTTGATCAAGAGTTTTCCATAGAAGCTCAAAATTATCTCGCTTTGAGTTATTGTATTCTTCTTCATGAAAACAGGATGAAAACAGAGTTATTAATAATAAGCTTATAATCGTTGGTATATACTTCATTACTTGTTTATGATGTTTTTCCAAATTTATAAATTCTATTTATAATTTCTTTCTATTCTTGTAAAATGATGTTATAATTATTGCGGAGCTTATGGGAGTTGTAATTTTTGTAATTCATCAAATGGGTGTCTGAAATAGTTTAGATCCAGATCTCCTACAATTCCGTCTAATTCTCCGGTATGGGTAAATTGCCAGATAATCCAATTCTTGATGTCATCACTTGGTTCCTTATTCAAACTGCTGATCCATATTGGATTATTTGGGAAAGAGTTATTGATATATAATTTATAGCAGTCAGTATTAGTGTATATGATCGGATGAACTCCATAATACTCATACATCTCATTTTCCATAACCTTGAGCTCTTTTACAACACTTTTGACAAATATTGGATCTTTGCTATAAGGGTTTGCGGGCGAATGTTCAATATCAATAGCTGGAATTAAATCTCCGGATTGGCATTCAGCAACACGAATAAAATGTTTGGCTTGTTCTCGCCCCGAAATTCCAAAATTATAGAAGTGATACGAACCGGTTTTTATATTGTTTTCTTTAGCTAATTTATAATTGTATGGATAGTTGCGATCATCATGAGTAATACCTTCTGTTGCTTTAATGTAGGTGAAGTGAATATTCTGCCTCTTTACTTCTGCCCAATCTAGTATTGGGTTGTGATGTGATACGTCTACTCCTTTTACTTGATATTTTTGACTCTCATTAAACGTATTTGCTGTACTTTTTTTATAAAAAAAATATCCTAGAGTGAGAAATAATACAATTAAAGTCGCCACTAATGTGATCGACTTTAATTTATTATCAGACTTTCTCTTTTTCGGTTTTTTGCTCATGTTCTATTCAAACAAAATAGCTTCCGTTAGTAGTTTACCGGTTTTGTCTTTTCCGGAAAGTATTAATTCATCTTCAGATATTCCCCAATCAATACCAATTGTCGGATCGCTCCATATAATTGAAGCTTCATAACCGGGAGCATATACATTATCAACTTTATATGTAAATATTGCTGTATTGCTCAATACTACAAAGCCATGTGCAAAACCCCTAGGTACAAATAATTGCTTTTTATTTTCAGCAGTAAGTTCCACAGCTACATATTGCCCAAAAGTAGGAGACGATTTGCGTATATCTACAGCTACATCAAGCACACTTCCCTGTATTACTCTGACTAATTTAGCTTGTGCAAATTCTCCGGTTTGGTAATGCAAACCCCTTAGAACTCCTCTCGAAGATTTAGACTCATTATCTTGGATGAAATCTGTTTTTCCTACGAATTTTTCAAACTCAGCTTGTTTAAAAGATTCCATAAAATAACCACGATCATCACTAAATACACTGGGTTCAATTACCCAAACTCCTCTTATATATTGTTCTGTAAATTTCATTCTTTATAATAAGCTTAAAATATATTTTCCGTATGCTGTTTTATCTAATCTTTTGCCAAGATCTTCAAGTTGATTGTTGTTAATCCAACCATTGCGCCAAGCTATTTCTTCTATGCAAGCAATATAAAATCCTTGTCTGCTTTGTATTGTTTCAACAAAATTTCCAGCTTCCAATAAACTATCACAGTTACCGGTATCTAACCAGGCAAATCCTCTACCAAAAAGTTCAACTTGTAATATTCCTTCGTTTAGATAGACTTTGTTTAGATCTGTTATTTCATATTCTCCTCTAGGGGAGGGTTTCAGTTTTTTAGCTTTTTCAGAAACAGAGCTGTCGTAGAAATACAATCCGGGAACTGCATAATTAGATTTAGGTTTTTCAGGTTTTTCTTCTAAAGAAAACACCTTTCCACTTTCATCAAACTCTACTACTCCATATGCTCTGGGATCTTTTACATAATAGCCAAAAATACATGCACCTTTATTTATTGAAGCTGCACGGTTAAGCATGGCTGAAAATCCTTGACCATAAAACATATTATCTCCAAGTATAAGGCAGCCCGGTTCTCCATTCAGAAACTCAGCACCAAGAACAAAAGCCTGAGCTAATCCATCCGGTTTTTCCTGAACAATATATTCAAACCGCATTCCTAGTTCTTCTCCTGTTTCCAATAAGTCTTGGAACATAGGAAGATCTCGAGGTGTCGATATGATTAGTACTTCTCTAATTCCCGCTAACATAAGAGTAGAAAGCGGATAATAGATCATAGGCTTGTCATAAACAGGCATTATTTGTTTTGAAATTGCTTTAGATAATGGATAAAGTCTGGTTGCACTTCCACCCGCAAGAATGATTCCTTTCATGCTTATTTCTTTTGATGTTATAGCAAAGATACTATTTTGCTCTTAACAAAAAAACATATGCATAAAGAGGAAAGTTTCGAATATGTTAAATAAAAAGTATATATTTGGCTGCTAACTAATTTAAGATTTAATTATATGGATATCAAAAATGATGATAGAGATAATTCTGTAAAGAATAATATTCAGTCTGTGAGTACTCAATCGGACACAGTTTGCGATTCTTCATTTTCATTTAATGAACTTATAAAAGATGCTGGTAGGCAGAGTTTAAAAGCAATAAAGTGGTTTATCTTAGTATTACTAGCCTTTGGTTTACCTAATATTATTTTTCTTATAATTTCTCTTTTTAAGTATGGTAATAAGGCTATAAATGAATCAAGTTTTTGCTTATTTATTATATTGTTTATAGGCCTTACTTCTACAGCTTTTGCTTTATATTCTACATATAAATATATATTAGTGGATACATTAAATATTGGATATAGGTACTTAACTCCTTTGTTTAAAAAAATCTGTGTGAAAATTATTGAAAAGATAATTTCAGGAGGCAATAGATTAATGGGAAAACGAGATGTTGAAAAAATGTTGAATGTAGGGAGTTTAATGATTGAGGTTTACGGGAAAAAATTACCAAATTATTTGCAAAAATCAGTGAAATTTATTTTGAGGCGTATTCCTTTTAGTGATTTTCTTTTTAATATGCAGGATGATTTGAAAAGTGGTAGAAAGGATAGTAAAACATTAAGTGAGATGTTATATATTCAATTAGATACTTACATAAAAAATGTTTTTTTTAAGAATAATTCAATGAAATGGATAATCTGGTTTCTACCATTGAATATCATCATACAAATAATACTATTGATCTATATTAAATAAAAAAAGGCTTCATAATAGAAGCCTTTTTTTATTGTTTATTTAACCGGAATTTTCTCGATACGCCTTATATGGCGTCCACCTTCAAATGGCGTATTGAAGAATGCGACAACAATATTATAAGCTTCTTCGTTAGAGACATAACGTCCTGGTATGACTAAAACATTTGCATCATTATGAGCCCTTGTTAGTTTTGCAATTTCAGGATTCCAGCATAGTACTGATCTGATACCTTGATGTTTATTCAAAGTAATATTTATACCATTACCAGTTCCACATATTCCAATTCCCGGATAACACTCTCCCTTTTCAATAGCTATAGCCATTGGGTGGGCAAAGTCAGGATAATCACAACTTTCGGATGTGTAAGTCCCAAAATCTTTATATGCTATACCTTTCTCTTCAAAAAGAGAAATTAAATAGGATTTTAATTCAAATCCAGCATGGTCGCTACAAAGACCAACGGGTTTCTCCGATTGAGAGAACAATGATTGCGATTGTGTATTAGCCATTATTATAGACTTTTATTAAGTAACAAAAAATATTAATGTCGTATTTCAGAATCATAACTATCATTTGTTTTCATGCTTATCAAAGCAATAAAAACTTCTGAGAGCTTATTTTCTCAGATATTCTTTGACTTGTTTGTATACATTATCAGCTGTAAAACCTAGTTTTTCATCCAATACTTTATAAGGAGCAGAGAATCCAAAAGTTTCAAGTCCCCAGACTTTTCCTGCATCGCCAACTAAACCAAGAAGGTTTACCGGAAGACCAGCAGTCAATCCGAATATTTTTTTGCCGGAAGGAATAACCGAGTCTTGATATTCTTTAGACTGATTTCTAAAGAGTCCTTCAGAAGGAACAGAGACAATTCTGGATTTTATTCCATCGGCTTCTAAAAGTTTAGAACCTTCTACTAAAGTTGCAACTTCTGAACCTGAAGCTAAAAGTATAACATCGTAGTTATCCGAATCAGTAACTATATATGCTCCTTTAGCTGTTTGAAGAGCTTCGTTGTAACGTGAAGTTTTAGCAGGTAAATCTTTTATGTTCTGACGAGAGAAGATTAGTCCCGTAGGTGTAGAAGTATTTTCCATTGCCAACTTCCATGAAACAGTAGTCTCTACGGCATCAGCAGGACGAAGTACTAGCATCGAATTTTGGTTATGGTGATTTTTCAATTTCTCCATCAATCTCAATTGTGCTTCTTGTTCTACAGGTTCATGAGTAGGACCGTCTTCTCCTACACGAAACGCATCATGTGTCCAGATAAATTTAACAGGTTGTTGCATGATTGCTGCTAAACGAATAGCTGGTTTCATGTAATCTGAGAATACAAAGAATGTGGCACAAGCTGCTATAACTCCTCCGTGTAAACTCATTCCTATTGATAGACAAGCCATTGTTAGCTCACTAACACCTACCTGTAAAAAGGCTCCTGAGAAATCGTTCTTTTTAAAACTTGTTGTATGTTTAAGAAAACCGTCAGTTTTATCAGAATTAGATAAATCGGCAGATGAAACAATCATGTTCTCTACATTCTGAGCTAATACTGAAAGTACTGCTGCAGATGCAGCACGAGAAGCAATATCATTTTTTTGTTCTATACCAGCCCAATCAATTTGAGGAACTTCTCCTTCAAACCAACGTTTCATTTTATCTGCTAATTCAGGGTTCTCTGAAGTCCATTTAGCTTTTTTCTCATTGAGTTTAGCTACAATTTCTTTCAGCTCTTTAGCTCTTTTTGTGTACAACTCTTTTGCTTCCGGAAATATTTGGAATGGATTTTGTGGATCACCACCTAGGTTAGTTATTGATTTTTCGAAACTGGCACCACTTTCACCAAGAGGCATACCGTGAGTCGCAGTTTGGCCTTCGAAACTTGAATTATCATCTTTAACAGCACCTTTTCCCATAATAGTGTGACCTACTATAAGGGTTGGTTTTGATTTTTCTGCTTTAGCTTCAACTAAGGCTGCTCTAATTTCAGCAGCGTCATTTCCATTTATTGAGATAACTTTCCAGCCCCAAGCATTATATTTAGCTACAATATCTTCGTCGCTAACCTCCGAAGTTTTTGTTGATAATTGTATACCATTGGAATCATAGAACATGATCAAATTATTCAAGCCTAAATGACCGGCAATACGACCTGCTCCTTGAGATATTTCTTCTTGTATACCACCATCAGATATAAACGTATATATTGTGTGATCCATTTGATCACCAAAACGCGCTTTTAGAAATTTGGCTGCGATAGCAGCACCTACAGCAAATGTATGCCCTTGGCCTAATGGACCAGAAGTATTTTCAATTCCATGATCTAAATCTAATTCGGGGTGACCTGGGGTAATGCTTCCCCATTGACGGAATTGTTTTAAATCATCTAAGGTATACTTTCCAGCCAATGTTAGTGTTGAATATAACATGGGAGACATATGACCCGGATCTAAGAAAAAACGATCTCTGTTTTCCCAACGTGGATTTTCCGGATTATAAACCAGAAATTCAGAAAATAAGACATTAATAAAATCGGCTCCACCCATTGCTCCTCCAGGATGTCCGGATTTTGCTTTTTCAACCATCGATGCAGCTAGAATACGGATATTATCCGCAGATTTGTTTAGAACTTTTATATCATTCATGGTAAATTAATATATCATTATTGCGTTTTCTACAAAAGTAACAAAAAATAGAATAGGTTAGGTATATAGTTTAGACCATTTTATTGATTGTTCATAAATGGTGTCTATGGAAATAAGAAAGCCCACTTGCTTTATTTATAACAAGTGGGCTTTGGTTTATAAGTTATTGTAATTTTATTTCACAGGAATATCCTTGTTTACGTTTTTACAGCCAACAAGTGCATAGTAAAGTAGGTAAGCAAGACCAACTACGATTACCCAGTAGCTAGTAAGATAACCTATGCCACCTGTCATATCTACGATTCCGTTTTGCAATAATGGCAGGATACCACCACCGCAAACCATTACCATAAAGATACCGGATGCTTTTTCTGTGTATTTACCTAATCCTTCTACGGCAAGGTTAAAGATTCCTCCCCACATTACTGATGTACATAAGCCGACAAAGACTAGTAAAGCAGCGTTTATTGGAACATTCGCTAAACCGAATAATCCGTTTGCATCGTTTTTAAATACAGGTAGATTTACCATTATATTTGTTGGTGCAAACATAGCAGCAAGAGTAAGGATCAAGCCTACAACTGAAGCAACAATTAACATCGATTTTGCTGAAACTTTGCTACCGATGGCAGCTCCTAAAAGTCGACCTACAAGCATCATCATCCAATAAGTTGCAGTAACAGAACCCGCAATGGCTTCTGCACTTCCAAGACCCTTTAGTTGAAGAATATCTAAGTCAGGATTTTGCAACCATTTATTTAATACATTAGGAACACCTACTTCAACTCCGACATATACAAATATACCAATGGCTCCAAAAATAAAGTGACGGAATGACAATGGACTGTATTTGTCATTAACAGAGCTTATTTGTTGTTGTTTTTCGTTTTCAGGAATTGCAGTTAGTGCAATAACGATGAATGCAAATGCAAAAATAGCTAAAGCTGCAAACATTAAAGGGAAAACGTTGCTGATCTGAGCATTCTTTATTCCTTCAGGAATTAATATACCTGTTAATATGATAACAGCTGTACCAGCTAATGAATTAAAAGAACCTCCAACTTGTATAAGTTGGTTTCCTTTATTACCACCGCCTCCTAGCTTGTTAAGCATAGGATTTACTACAGTATTAAGTAAACACATAGAGAAACCAGCAACAAAAGCTCCAAGTAAATAAACTTCAAAACTACCTAGTGTTCCTGAAAGTGTTTGGATACCTACACCAATAAAACCAATAGCAATGGCAATAAGTGCTGTTTTTTTGTACCCTAATTTTTGAAGTAGATTACCAGCAGGGTATCCCATCACAGCATAAGCTATGAAGTTGGCAAACACTCCAAGAGTTCCCATCCAGTTTGGAACGTTAAACTGATTTTTTAAAATATCTCCCATTGGAGAAGCTAAGTTTGTTACAAACGAGACCATCGCAAAAAGGAATATCATTACGATGATGGGTAACAGATAATTTTTTTTCTCTGTAGAACTCATAGTTTTTGTTATTTATTATAGTTTATCTAGTTATTAATGTCTGATAGTAAATTTAAATTCTGTTTTGCTTTCGAATTTGTCTTCGGGCTTGAGTATTATCGAAGGGTATTCCGGATTATTAATGCTGTCAGGGTAATGTTGGGTTTCAAAGCATACAGCACTTTGAGCTGGATAGCACTGTCCGTTTTTACCGATAAAGTTACCTGTCATCCAGTTTCCTGTATATACTTGTACTCCGGGCTGATCTGTATACACAGTCATCTCGATGCCTGTTTTGGGAGAATAGCATTCCAAAGCTTGCACATATTCAGTTTCGTCTTTTTTGTTTAGAATATAGGTGTGATCGTATCCTCTAGCCCAGACTAGCTGATCTGTTTTTTCATTAATATTCAGTCCAATCTCGTGAGGAGTACTAAAGTCCATAGGAGTACTTTCCGTTTTCTCAGGTTTGCCGTATGGTATAGCCGTTTCATCGGTAGGTAGATAGTAATTGGAATTAATTTTTAAAATGTGATCCCCAATATTCGGATCTCCTGCTCCAGATAAATTAAAGTAAGCATGGTTCGTTAAATTCAGAATAGTAGTTTTATCAGTTGTGGCTTCATATTTAATTTCAACCGAATTGTCGTTCGTTAAAGTATATATTACTGTAACTGATAAATTCCCGGGAAAACCTTCTTCTCCGTCTTTGGATAAATAAGAAAGAACTAATGTTTGCTGGTCCATTTGTTTAGCATCCCAAACTACAGAGTTAAAGCCTTTCAATCCTCCATGTAAATTGTTAGGTCCGTTATTGATTGCTAATGTATATTCTTTTCCCTCTAAAGTGAATTTTCCTTTTGCAATGCGGTTTCCTGTACGTCCACAGATTGCTCCGAAATAAGGCTCTTCCGAGTTTATAAATTCATCTATGGAATTGTGTCCGGTAACTACATCAATAAAAGCACCTGTTTTATCGGGTACCATTAATGATACTATTCTTGCTCCGTAATTAGATATTGTAAGTTCTGCTCCTTGTTTGTTCTGAAGAATAAAAAGTGAGGTGTGTTTTCCTTCAACAACTTTTTCGAAATTCGCACATAATAAACCCGATTTAGTTGTTTCTATATGATTATTCATGCTTATTAGTTTTAAAATTAGATACAGAATAAAGATCTTTCTTTAGTACGTAAAATTATTATGACTATCTTTCTATACCTAAAAAAAATAGGTGTTCTAAAACATATATTTTAAACGTTTAAACTTTTGCGAAAATCAAACTTAACTCTTTCTTATAACATCTATAAACACAAATTCTAAATCTTTATAGCTGTTGTGAAAAGTAGATTTGATATATTAAGTATACATTTGCACGAAAGTCTTTAGTAAATGTACAAATAATATTTTAAAATGAATCGATATTTCTTTATTGCGATCTTTTTTTTAGTGAGCTTTTTCTCTTCGGCACAAACCTACGAAGAATTGGTCTCAAAATCTCTTGACTATTTGGATGCAAAAGAGTATGCTGCTGCTGAACTGGCATTAAAAGAAGCTATGCGTAAAGAGCCTGCTAATGAGGGGAATATTTTGTTATTAGCTAATCTTGGTACAATTCAACGACATCTGGGTAAATCCGAAGAGGCGTTGATTTCATATAGCTCCGCATTGAGTAAATATCCTAATAATATTTTTGTTCTTCAGAATAGAGCAGCTTTATATTGTGAATTGGATAGTTTGAATGCTGCAATGAAAGATTATAATATTATCTTATCTATGGATGAAAAAAATATTGAAGCACTTTACCGGAGAGGTTTGATCTTTATGAGCGAAAAGAATCTATTAGCAGCCGAAAGTGATTTTGAACAAATATTAGAGATAAACCCTGAAAATGTATTGGCATTAAGCAGCCTGGCTTTTTCTCTAAAGAGTAGGGGAGAATGGATAGAGGCAGAAGATAAATATACAGACTTAATATTTAAGTATAAAAATCAACCTGAGTTTTATGTAAACAGAGCTGAGTGTTATTTGCAGCTTGATAAAAAAGGCAGAGCTAAAAGCGATTTAGATAAAGCTCAACAACTGGGATATAATGATCCATTATTGTATATACTAAAAGGGCAACTGGATATTCATCAGTTTGATAAATTCAGTGCAAAGCGTAATTTTGAGAAAGCTCTCGAGATGGGTGCTAATAAAGAAATAATCAAGCAGTATTTATTATTATGTAAATAAAAAAGGAGCAAACTTTTTGTAGTTTGCTCCTTTCAGTTTATTTTTTGAATCTATGTTTTTTTAGCCTCTTCTAATTCTTATTTGGATAGCATTGTTAACAGGCTGCTCACTTACAAAAATAAGATAACCGCCTCCGCCTGCACCACTAATTTTCCATCCATCAACAGAATCTTTATACTTTTCGAGTATCTCTAATATATCGTTTGATATCATGTTGGGATACATTGTTATTTGTGCCTCAAAACTTTGAGTCAAAGCTTGCCCAAAGCTTTTCGTATCTTTATTATTTATGGCTTTCCAACAATCAAAGGCTGCTTCACTAAGCTTTTTGACATTTTCGGGAGTGATATTGGTATTGCTCAATACATCATAATTGTCATGACGGGGATATAGAGGTACTAGCCATAGATGTTGTTCAAGCCAATCCAAAAGCCCATTGTCCAATTTTGTTTCTATGTCAGATGGCCAGAAACTACCGGTATAATGAAATTTGTTTAGACCTGGCATAACTAACCCTAATGCATCTTGAGAACCACTCACATATTTTGTTCCGGGAGGATTTTCAAAACAGAAAAGAGTTTTAGCTAGTTTCTCTTTATTTCCAGATGGAATATCAACTTGCCATAATTCAATAGCTTTCTTACGAGAACTGGTCGACATTCCACTTCTGTCATTGAACTCATAGTCAGGTTCTATGCATATAGTAAGCACAGATCCTGCACATAATTCACTAACATTGGGCTGATCGAGCCATCCTCCGGCTAAATCTATGCGATAAGGTATCTTACATTCTTCCCTTAATGCAGTGGTAGATCTGCTAGGGAGGTTTCCATGTGGTACTCTTTTACTTACTACATACTCTATACCCAGGTCTTTACATAGTTCCTCTTTCACAGAACTGTGTCCGTCTGTGTTGACAAAGAATATATCGGGTTTAAGTTGCTTTATCTCTTCGAGGAAATCTATAATACCACTTCCTTGATTAATCCATGCATCTTTAACGGTCTTAAGTGCCTTTACCATATATAACCTCTCTTGGTCATTATTTATAGTCTTTCTGGCTTTAAGTTCTTTTATTGTTTTGTCTGACCCGATACCTACATACAGATCGCCAAGTGTTGCAGCTTCTTCAAAGAATGCTACATGCCCACTGTGAAGCATATCATAACATCCACTTACAAATACCTTTTTCATATTCTCAGTTTAGTGTATAATTCAGTTTAGTATGTTGATTATAATCTTGACATCAATATTTCTCTTACAACTTCAGGTGTGATATTTGATTTTTCACCGAGTGTCCATCCGCGACCTTGCAATTTAGAGCATACCTTATCAATTGATTCTTTGTTTAATCCGTAATCCGAAAGGTGTGTTTTTATTTGTATTTCTTCGAAAAAGTTTTCTACAGCTTTTATTGTATTATCCAAGCGTTCTTCCCTCGATAAATTATTATATATTCCAAAAACCTGTTGACCTAGTTGCAGAATTTTTTCCGCTTTTTGTTCTTTAAGTATAGTCATTACTCCAGGTAATACTATCGCTAAAGTCTGAGCATGATCAAGACCATATAATGCTGTAAGTTCATGCCCTATTTGATGAGTAGCCCAGTCTTCGGGTACACCACATCCAATCCAACCATTTAGAGCCCAAGTTGAAGCCCACATTAAATTAGCTCTTACATCATAATCTTTAGGTGTTTCCAAAGCTTTAGGTCCTTCTGTTACCAAAGTAGTAAGTATCGATTCTGCAAATTTATCTTGTATCATTGCATGTACAGGATAAGTTAAGTATTGCTCTATAACGTGAACAAAGGCATCAGCAACACCATTACTTACTTGTCTTGTTGGTAATGAGTAAGTTACTTCCGGGTCTAGAATGGAGAATTTCGGATATGTATATGCTGAGCCGAATGCTAATTTATCTTGAGTGGCTACTTTTGTTATTACAGCACCGGCGTTCATTTCAGATCCTGTTGCTGATAGAGTAAGGACAACACCAAATGGCAGTGCTTTATTTATTTTAGCCCTTTTGCTTAATATATCCCAAGGGTCATTTCCTTCGAAGCAAGCTGCTGCTGCAATAAATTTAGTAGCATCAACAACCGAACCGCCACCTACAGCCAAAAGGTAGTTTATTTTCTTTTCATTAATATACGAAACGACTTTCATGCAAGTCTCATAATGAGGATTCGCTTCAATGCCTGAATACTCAAACCATTCGAAAGACGAAAGTGCTTTTACTACTTGATCGTAAACACCATTTGATTTGATGCTTCCTCCACCATAGATAATGAGAACTTTGCTATCAGCTGGTATTTCCTGGCTAAGGTCTTTTATAGTATCTTTTCCGAAAATGATCTTTACCGGATTGATAAAACTGAAATTTTCCATAAAACGTTATCTATAATAAGTTAGGTTGATATATTATTAACTGTTTTTTGTGACAGATAAATAACTTAGTTTAATCGTATTTTCCTTAATTTTCTTATCAGGATATCTGAATAAACAAATTCAGGATCTTCTATTGCGTGGTTTTCTACCACAGACCAATATATTACAACGATATCGTTATTTACAATATTTTTGTCCTGAGAGAATTCGTATAAAAAAAGATGTTCTTTTTCCTCTGCTTTTACACATAATCGGGAATAATCTCCCACATCTTTATATCCTTTAAAACGGACTGTATCCATATAAATAGTATTTTTGTTGAATATACTATTGAGATTATCCATATCTAAATCAAGAAGGGGTAGTTTTCCAATTATAGTATCATTTTCTGTTAAACTCTCTTTTGGTGTTATAGCTTTAACACTGCTAAAGAGAAAAAGAAAAATAATAAAAGCAATTGGTGAAACCTGTATGTGTATCATTAATCCATTCTCATGATATTAGCACCCAGTTGATTTAGTCGGACATCTATATTTTGATACCCTCTATCTATCTGGTCAATATTATGAATTGTACTTTTACCTTCAGCACACATTGCGGCAATTAATAATGCGATACCAGCACGAATATCAGGAGATGTCATAGTCGTAGCACGCATAGAACGCCTTCCTGTACCAATAACAGTTGCACGGTGTGGGTCGCATAAGATAATTTGAGCTCCCATATCTATCAGTTTATCCACAAAAAATAAACGGCTTTCAAACATTTTCTGATGTATCAATACACTTCCTTGTGCTTGTGTGGCTACTACTAGTAATACACTAATAAGGTCAGGGGTTAGCCCCGGCCACGGTGCATCGGCAATAGTTAGTATCGAACCATCAATAAAAGTATCAATTGTATAGTCCTTATGTCTGGGGATATGGATATCATCACCTCTGCGTTCTAATGTTATTCCTAGACGACGAAATGTATCGGGTATAATACCTAGCTCATCATATGCAACATCTTTGATTGTAATTTCAGAACCTGTCATAGCGGCCATTCCTATAAAACTGCCGATTTCTATCATATCAGGAAGAATTCTGTGAGTTGTTCCTCCTAGGGACTCTACTCCTTCTATTCTGATCAGATTAGAAGCAATTCCTGTTATTTTTGCTCCCATGCGATTCAGCATTTTGCAAAGTTGTTGCAAATAAGGTTCGCAAGCAGCATTATATATAGTTGTTTCTCCTTCTGCCAATACTGCAGCCATTATTATATTTGCAGTACCTGTCACCGAAGCTTCATCTAAAAGCATATATGCTCCTTTTAATTTATCAGCTGTGATAAAATAGATCTGTTTATCACTGTCATAATTAAATTCAGCTCCCAGTTTTTGTATTCCTTCAAAATGGGTATCTAAGCGGCGACGTCCAATTTTATCACCTCCCGGTTTAGGAAGTAAGGCTTTTCCGAAACGAGCTACCAATGGTCCGATAATCATGACAGAACCTCTTAAAGATGCACTTTTCTTTAAAAATTCAGGACTCTCAAGATATCCTAAATCTACATTGTCGGCTTTAAAAGACCATGTATTTTCATTAATGCGTTTAGTTGTAACACCCATATCTCCTAATAACGAAATAAGATTATTTACATCTAGTATATCGGGGATATTTTCTATAATTACTTCTTCCGGAGTTAATAGGACTGCACAAATAATTTGTAACGCTTCGTTTTTAGCGCCTTGTGGTATAATCTCTCCGTTTAAGCGGCAACCGCCTTCTATAATAAATGATGCCATGGTATTTTCTTTTTAAGTAAAGTCTTTAATTATATTTTGCCAAAATGAAAAGAAGGTTTGAGACCTTATAATATTCTTACTTCGGGTTCTAAATTGATATTAAATTTATCGGCAACTGCTTGTTGTATTTCTTTCATGAAAAGAACAATGTCATTGCCATCTGTTGATCCATAATTTACAATGATAAGTGCTTGTTTGGGATATGTTCCTATCTGACCTATTTGCTTGCCTTTATATCCAGCTCTGTCTATAAGAAATGCAGCAGATGTTTTGATTAATCCATTTGGTAATAGATAAAGCGGAAGATCGGCATACTCTCTTTGTATATCTTCAGCCACTTCTTTTGTAATATATGGATTTTTAAAAAAACTGCCACAGTTTGGCAATTCTTTTTCATTGGGTAATTTTCTTTGTCTGATACGAATCACAGCATCTCTTACCTCCTTTATTGTTGGTTCAGCTATTTCTTCCAATTCCTTATTGAGGTCTGCATACTTCGGAGTATAAGTATATGATCGGTTTAATAGAAATACAACAGAGATAATTATATAATTATTCTGTTTCTTAAAGATACTATCCCGATAGGCAAATTCACATTCCGAGTTTGAAAATGAAACGACTTCCAAAGTATCCATATTAAGGGCAACCACTTCATGTATACAGTCTTTTACCTCTGCTCCATATGCTCCTATGTTTTGGACAGGTGAAGCACCTACGGTTCCCGGAATATAGGATAGGTTTTCTAAACCTGCATAACCTTTATCCACACAATAATCTACTAACTGATCCCAATCTTCAGATCCCATTACTTCAAGGAATACATGCTCAGAATCATCTGATTCGTCTGATATTTCTCTGATTCCCTTTATGATGGGTCTAACAACCAGTCCGTCAAAATTTTGAGTGAAGAATAAATTACATCCTCCTCCCAGTATGAGTTTAGGTTCTTGCGGATGATCACTCAAGCATTGTCGAAGTTGATTAATATTTGTAGGTTCACAAAATATCTTAGCAAGAGCTTCTGTGCGAAAAGAGTTATATTGTTTTAACTGAGTATTGTATTGATACATGTTTTATGGTGAATGTAAAAGATCTAAGATCTTTTTATTACTTTAGTTGATAGATTATTTTCGGTTTCTTTTTATAACAATTCCTGCGATGCCGAGAACGATAAGACCTCCAATTATCCAAAGTATAATTTCCCAGTTGTTAATGACAAACTTTATAATAAATATAAGAGCTATAATAACAGCAATTACCCCACATATCAGAAGCCCTTTTTTTATTGTCTCCTTATTGGAATTACTTTCAACAACTTCCTTAATTGGGTTTTCTGTATTTGTTGACATGCTGTTTGCAGGAACTACTTCTTCGAAAGGAACATATTCTTTTTCTTCATCCGAAATAGCAAGAGGCTTGACTTCTTCATAATCGATATCTTCTGGCAAATACTGCTCAGGTTCACTTTCTTCTTGAATCGGAATAGTGGCTATATTATTTACAAATTGTTCTTGTTCTTCTGTCTGTTGAGAAGTATCTGACCCCGATGGAGGAGGCAGATGGTCTTTTATATCTTCCAGTTCCGTAATATCCCGTTGGATATTATTACTGTCAATTTGATTATTAGGAGTATTGTTTTCAGACAATCTTATAATTGTATCAACACGAGATGATGCGATTTTTGTGTCAAAATCATTATTTTCGACCATTCTCAATAATTCCGATTCTATTGCCGGATACTTTTGGATAAGAGATCGGCAGGCATCGGCAAAATCACGAAAGCGATTAATTTTTTCAAGTTTTATCCTCATTTCATCTCCCCCTGAGGTAGATAAATCCAGGATTTTATCGGCAATAGCAGACTTTAGATTGTCCATAACAGTTATATACTGTGATTATTATTACTACTATATTAATTGTCCTTTAATAAATTTAAAGGTTTGTATTTTATCTGTTTGCGTACATTTGTTCGTAATATTTCAAGTAATCGCCTGAGGTAACTTCTTCGACCCACTGCTGATTATCAAGATACCATCGAATTGTTTTTACAATTCCCTTATCAAACATTGTTTCGGGCGTCCATCCTAATTCATTGGAAATTTTCGCCGGGTCAATAGCATATCTCTGATCATGACCTTGGCGGTCTTTTACGAATGTTATCAGATCGTTATTCATCCAAGATATATCAATACTTCCATCGGAAAGGGTTTCTCTCTTTTTTAGAACCGAGCGATACTGTGGTTCTTTCTCCATAATATCATGTATAGTTGATATAACAAGTTTTACAATATCAATGTTCTTCTTCTCATTGTGTCCGCCAATATTATATACTTCGCCAATACGTCCTTTGTTGATAACTTTGTCAATTGCTTTACAATGGTCTTCTACATACAACCAGTCACGAACATTACTGCCATCACCATATACAGGTAGATTTTTACCTTCGAGAATATTACGAATAATAAGTGGTATAAGTTTTTCCGGAAAATGATATGGTCCATAATTATTAGAACAACGGGTGATATTAATTGGCATCTTGTAAGTTTCACCATATGCTTTAACTATCAGATCTCCTCCTGTTTTAGCTGCACTATATGGCGAATTGGGATCGAGTGGAGTTGTTTCTGTAAAATAGCCTTCATCACCTAAAGATCCATATACTTCATCAGTTGATACCTGTAGATATTTTACACCTTCTTTCCATATTGGATAATTATTTTCATCCTTGCCATCTGTCCAGTATTTTTTTGCTGTATCAAGCAGATTCTGTGTTCCTAATATATTTGTTTGTAGAAAAATTTGAGGATTTTCAATACTGCGATCTACATGGCTCTCTGCTGCAAAGTTTACAACATAATCGATTGTGTTTTCGCTGAAAATTTTATCAGTCACAGTATTATCACAAATATCACCTTTTACGAATTTAATTCGCGTATCTTTTAATTCTTCAGATAAAGTTCCCAAATTTCCGGCATAGGTCAGAGAATCTAGTATTATAATTTGTATATCCGAATATTTATTTAGTATATATTTGACAAAGTTGGCTCCGATAAAGCCCGCTCCTCCTGTTACTAAGTAAGTCATATGTGATATTGTTTTTTATTAATTTTCTTTTTAGTAAAAATACGTAACTATCCCAAATTTTATGAGGGTAAGCTATAAGTTTTTATAATGCCTGCCAAAGCAATAAAAAAACTATGGCTTTTAAAAATACAAATTTATAAATTAATACTGTAAATATGATTAGAGCTTAAATTAAGTGTCAATAAACTTTGTTTATGATACTTAACTAAACTTATTGTACCTGAAAAGCTTTAGATACTTTAAATTGTACTCCGGTATTATCTCCGACCATATCGGATTTGTCATAAGAAAAAGCTCCAGAGAATAGCCATCCGCTAAGTTTGTCATTGCTATAAGTAGCTTCAAGCATAGTTGAAAACTGATTACGTATACTTCGCGATGGAATTAATGGAGTTCCCCAGCTTTGAGAATAGGTTAATAATGCTCTATATTTTAGATCATTATTTATGTAACCGGTTATTCCCCCATGAAAAGAGGATAAGCGAGTATTAAAAACCGTAAGAGAACTGCCATTGTTATATATAGGAGATGTTAGAAGAGGGTTTCCCATGACAAATCCATAATTACTTAACGATATATAATCAATATGATTGTAGTAGTTGTCGCCTCCGCTAACCTGAACGGGTATTTCTTCACTTTTATCCCATAAGAATGGACCCGATTGATCTTTTGTATGTAGATATTCAAATAATACCCCTGTTATCCATCCTTTCTTTTTGAGATTTAATTCAATACCATATAATCCATCAGGAACACTTTTGAAGAATAGACCCGAATGATCTTCAAAAAAACGCTCAATATAAGCTTTTACTGTGTAGTTCTCTTTTCTATAATTGGTGATAAAATGTAAACTTCCATATACGTTTCCTAATATATTAACCTGATCTGTCATGTTTGAATCACTGCCTCCTGACATTGGAACTAATACTCTGAAGAAATCTTTAAATCCGGCAGGACTACTCCAACGATATTCTCCGTCTTTATAAAACTGACCACCCCATTGTGTATCCATTTCCAATCCCATAATAAAATTCCAAACAGAATTATTTTCGAATTTTAAGAATCCGTACTTTCTGTGATATAGTATTTCTTCCGCATAATAACCATCTGCAGCATTGTTTCGTTTAAATTTATCATCAATGAATTTCCCGTAGGATATTCCTCCCATAACTTCAAGTAATCCTTTAGTATATGGTACAGTCACAAAATCCGGAAGGCTGGCTTCTACTTGAGGAATTGGTCTTGCATTATTCGAAAGAGTCATACCTCCTGTACTAAGTAGTTCATTTTTGAATAGAGGAGCCCGCTCCTTAGAGCCAATGGAAAGTTTTATATTTCTATAAGCAAAATCAGCATATAATTGTTGAAAATGAAAATCAGAATTTAAATTGTGAGCGGCTACAATATCCACTCCAAGTTGAAGTTTTAGTTTATCTGCCAGTTTTTTCTTAGCAAAAGTTTGTACTCTAAGATACCCGCTATTGCTTTCAGTGGAGCCTAACCCATATTGATTGTTAGTAAGCCAGAATGGGGCATTATCTCCATCAGAGAATGTTCCTAAGGTTCCGATATTTATATCTATAGCCGTTTTTTCTGATAGATCATTATCAGGTACTTGTGCAACACAAATTAAAGATGAGGCAAGGTAAAGAAGAAAAATTGTCGAATATTGTTTCATGTTTAGCGTATCCTGTTTTCACGAATAAATAAGAGACAAATGTAATAAAAAAAGATAGATCTATATGACGAGCTCTTTTTTGTTTTCAGAAGTATAATATTCTGGTGCGAGATGCGATGGATTTTGGGGATTTGTATTCGTTTTTTTATTATATTTGCGACAATTTTTTTACAAGAATAAAGTATTTGCTATGAGCCGTAAGTTTACAGAATACAATAATTTCAATTTGTCTGATATAAATAAAGAGATATTAGACAAATGGAATCAGCATAACATATTTCAAAAAAGTTTGGAGATACGCGAAGGTGCTCCAACGTTTGTATTTTATGAAGGTCCACCTTCAGCAAATGGTATGCCCGGTATTCATCACGTAATGGCTCGTACTATCAAAGATATTTTTTGTCGTTTCAAGACGATGAAAGGTTTTTTGGTGAATCGTAAAGCCGGATGGGATACTCATGGTTTACCGGTAGAGCTTGGTGTTGAAAAATCACTGGGGATAACCAAAGAAGATATTGGCAAGAAGATTTCTGTACAAGAATATAATGATGCTTGCCGTAAAGAGGTCATGAAATATACCAAAGAGTGGGAAGATTTAACCACCAAAATGGGATATTGGGTAGATATGAACGATCCTTATATCACATACGATAATCGTTATATTGAAACTCTGTGGTATTTGCTTAAAGATTTATACGGTAAAGGGTATTTGTATAAAGGATATACAATACAACCTTATTCACCCGCAGCTGGTACGGGACTTAGCTCACATGAACTGAACCAACCCGGTACTTATCGTGATGTAAAAGATACTACATGTGTAGCCCAGTTTAAAGCAATTGATACGAAGCCTGAAATGAATGGCTTTGGTACTCCGTACTTCTTGGCTTGGACAACTACTCCTTGGACCTTACCTTCTAATACAGCTCTGGCCGTAGGTGGAGATATAGAATATGTGGCTGTACAAACATATAATCCATATACAGGAGATAAAATGACTGCTGTTGCAGCCAAATCTCTTGTCGCTGGTCTATTTAATCCGAAAGCAGCAGACTTGAAGCTCGAAGATTATAAGCAAGGTGACAAACTGATACCTTATAAGATAGTCGGAGAGTGGAAAGGCTCTGAATTGGCAGGAATGAAATATGAACAGCTTATTCCTTGGGTAAATCCGGGAGATGGTGCGTTTAAGGTAATAACAGGTGATTTTGTTACCACAGAAGATGGTACCGGTATAGTGCATATCGCTCCGACTTTTGGAGCGGATGATGCCAAAGTTGCCAAAGCAAATAATGTGCCTGCATTAATGTTGACAGATAAAGACGGAAATCTTCGTCCGATGGTTGACCTTACAGGGAAGTATTTTAAATTGGATGATCTAGATGTCGATTATGTAAAGAAATCAGTTAATGTTGACTTATACAAAGAATATGCAGGTCGTTATGTGAAAAATGCTTACGATAATTCTTTGACAGAGGCTGATGCTACATTAGATATAGATATATGTGTAATGCTTAAACAAGAAAATAAAGCATTCCGTATCGAAAAACATGTACACAATTATCCGCATTGCTGGCGTACTGATAAGCCTGTATTATATTATCCTCTGGATAGCTGGTTTATACGTACAACAGCTTGTAAAGGTCAACTTATAGAGCTTAATCAAACAATAAACTGGAAACCACAATCAACAGGTACAGGTCGTTTTGGCAAATGGTTGGAAAACCTGCAGGACTGGAATTTGAGCCGTAGCCGTTATTGGGGTACTCCTTTGCCTATCTGGCGTTCAGAAGATGGTAAGGAAGAGCTTTGTATAGGCTCGGTTAAAGAACTATATGAAGAAATAGCAAAATCGATTAAGGTAGGCTTTATGTCAGAAGAGCCTTGGGCTGGTTTTGAAATAGGTAATCTAGATAAAGCAAATTATGAAAAGATAGATCTTCATCGTCCTTATGTTGACAATATAATATTAGTATCACCTTCGGGAAAACCAATGAAGCGTGAAACCGATTTGATTGATGTATGGTTCGATTCGGGAGCTATGCCTTTTGCTCAGGTGTTTTATCCTAATATCAGTGCAGAGGAATTCGAGAAAATATATCCTGCTGATTTCATAGCAGAAGGAGTTGATCAAACCAGAGGCTGGTTCTTTACTATGCACGCTATATCGACCATGATAAATGGACGTGTTGCATTTAAAAATGTTATATCAAACGGTTTAGTTCTTGATAAAAACGGCAACAAAATGTCTAAACGCTTAGGCAATGGAGTTGACCCTTTCGAAACAATAGAAAAATATGGTTCAGACCCATTGCGTTGGTATATGATAACAAACGCATCGCCTTGGGATAATCTGAAATTCGATACTGAGGGTATAGATGAAGTTCGTCGAAAATTTTTCGGAACATTATATAATACTTATTCGTTCTTTGCATTGTATGCAAATGTAGATGACTTTAATAATTCTCAACTTCAGATTCCGATAGGAGAGCGTCCAGAGATAGACCGTTGGGTAATATCTCTGCTCAATACTTTGGTGAAAGAAGTGGATGAATATTACGAAACATATGAGCCAACGAAGGCAGGACGTGCGATATCTGATTTTGTAAACGATAACTTGAGCAATTGGTATGTTCGTCTGAACAGGAAACGTTTTTGGGGTGGCAGCATGACTGCGGATAAATTGTCAGCATACCAGACCCTTTACACTTGTTTGGAAACAGTAGCCAAACTGATGGCTCCGATAGCTCCTTTTTATGCTGATAAGCTATATCATGACTTGACTATTGCATGTGAAGCTGATAATGAATTGTCAATTCACCTTGCAGACTTTCCAAAGTACGATATTTCAGTTGTTGATAAAGCATTGGAAGAACGTATGCAGATAGCTCAAAGTATATCTTCTATGATATTGGCTTTGCGTCGAAAAGTAAGTATAAAAGTTCGTCAACCTTTAATGCAGATTATGATTCCCGTACTGGATCAACATCAGCAAGATGCCATTGAAGCTGTGCGTGATCTTATATTGAACGAGGTAAATGTAAAAGATTTGAAATACGTAGATAATGCTGCGGGTATATTGGTTAAGAAAGTAAAGCCTGATTTTAAGAAACTTGGACCTCGTTATGGTAAGATAATGAAACAACTTGCTGCTGTAGTTCAAGTGATGGATCAGACAGCTATTTCTCAATTAGAATCTGCGGGTATATATACATTTGATATCGAAGGTCAATCGGTAACAATAGAGTTGGCTGATGTGGAAATCATATCAGAGGATATCGAAGGTTGGTTGGTAGCTAATGAAGGACGCTTGACTGTTGCATTGGATATAACGATTACAGAGGATTTGCGAAAAGAAGGAATTGCCCGCGAATTGGTTAACCGTATACAAAATATTCGAAAATCGAATGGTTTTGATATTGTAGACCGTATAAAGGTGAAAATATCTGATTCGGACGAAATCAATAATGCAGTTAAGGAATATTATGATTATATTGCAGGACAGGTTCTAGCTGATGAAATTACACTGGAAGCCGATGTTGATGGTATGGAAATAGATATGGATGATTTTGTGTTAAACATATCTGTTGATAAAGTATAATACTAAAAATTATTATTAAACTCTAAAAGTGAACATTATGGGAGAAAAAACACGATACACAGATGAGGAGTTGGAAGAATTCCGCGATCTGATTTTGGACAAGTTGACAAAGGCTAAAGAAGAGTATGAAGGACTTAAAGCCTCTATTACTAATTCTGATGGCAATGATGTAACAGATACATCTCCAACATTTAAAGTGTTGGAAGAAGGGGCTTCTACCTTATCTAAAGAAGAGGCTGGCAGACTGGCACAACGTCAAATGAAGTTTATCCAGAACTTGCAAGCTGCTCTTATTCGCATCGAGAATAAGACGTACGGTATTTGTCGTGAAACAGGAAAACTGATTCCTAAAGAGCGTCTGCGTGCCGTACCTCATGCGACTTTAAGCATTGAAGCTAAAAATGGGGGAGTTAAATAATCCTTCGATTCATTTGTTACTTAAATATTATTAATAAGATATTTATAGAGAAAAAGTAGTAAAATTATTTCATAGTTTTACTGCTTTTTCTTCTCATGTTTGTGGTAAGATATCTGCCTTTTATTTTTCGGAACTATATTGATTAAAGTTGTTTCGATTAAATAAATCCGGGAGCTTATTATACTTATAAAAAAATTATGCAAAAATTACCAAAAGGGCTAGTTGCCGTCTTAGTTGTTCTTCTAGTTATAATCGCAGATCAAGTTCTCAAAATTTGGGTAAAAACTAATATGGCTCTCTATGAAAGTATAGATATCACCAATTGGTTTAAGATTTACTTTGTTGAAAACAATGGTATGGCCTTTGGTATAGAGGTTATAGGTAAATTATTCTTATCACTCTTTCGTATTGTTGCCGTTGGCTTTATTGGTTATTATTTATACCTTTTGGTGAAAAAGCATTACCCAAATGGCTATATTGCTTGTATAGCTTTAATTCTGGCGGGAGCCTTGGGTAATATAGTTGACAGTGTATTTTATGGAGAAATATTTACAGCCAGTTATCCGGGGCGTGTAGCATCTTTAGTCCCTTTTGGAGAGGGATATTCTAGTATCTTACATGGCAAGGTTGTAGATATGTTTTATTTTCCCTTGATACAAGGTGTATTTCCCGAATGGGTACCCGGTTGGGGTGGGGAGGATTTTATATTTTTTCGTCCGATCTTTAACTTAGCAGATGCAGCTATAACAGTAGGTATTGTATTGCTATTGATATTTTATCGAAAAACTTTATTAGAAACAATGCAGAAACCTGAGGACGAGGCATGAAGAAGCGTACGCTAACATATTATTTATTATCTTTTATTATTGGCTCGACAGTAATTACTTCTTGCAGTGGTGATAGAGATAGATTGTCTCGTGATAAAATGGTCGAAGTTTTGCATGATATTCAATTAGCTGAAGCTGTTTACCAGACTCGATTCAATGACTTTAGAGATAAGGAGCAAAAAGATGCTTTGATACAAGGTGTTTTGGAGAAGCACGGTATAACTCAGGCTGAATTAGATTCATCTTTGGTATGGTATGCCGATAATGCTGAAATTTATATGAGAGTAAATGACTCTGTAATTTCTTCATTACGAGAAGGGTTAGTGAAAATTGAAAAATTGCTACCAAGAGGATTAGACGCATCTAATGTAAATAACTCGATTTTACCGACTTATTACTATCTATCAGGAGATATTCCTACCTTAACTTTCAATATAGATTCTACGCAAGTTAAAAACTATCCTCAATTTTCTTTGGAATTCAATACACTCGGTATTCAAGGACGAATGAAAGGTGAGTTCGAAGTGTGGTTTGAATATGCAGATACAACAATTATTCAAAATCAATCACTAAATAGAGATGATCATTTTAAAGTGTTGGGGACCGCCGATACATTACCATTAAAAAATATCTCAGGTTATTTTCATATTGATTCTCGCGAAGTACTTAATAATAAAGTATTACTTTATAACATACTTCTAAAAAATATAGAAACTCCTAAGGATAGTACGACAACAAGTGTAGATTCACTATCTGTTAAATAATTACTTCGTCTTTTTCTTCTGAAGTTTATCTAAATACAATTAATTAAATATACTTTGAGGTTAATTCGGAGCTCTGTTGTATAATAAGATTGCTATACCAATAAATATTACATTGGGAATCCAAGCAGCAATCAGAGGGCTAACTAATCCGGATACAGCAAAGGTGGAACTCAGTGTCATAAAAAGAATATAAGACACACTTAGAAGGAGTCCTATACCTATATTTAGCCCCATACCTCCTTTTACTTTACGAGAGGATAGTGATGCACCAATTACAGTCAATATAAATGCGGATGCTATCGATGCGAATCGTTTGTGATATTCTATTTCGAATGATTGTATATTACCAATTCCTCTGTCCTTTTGTCTCTGTATATGCTTATAAAGGGCAGGAGTTGTCATTTGCTCGAAATCGTTACTCGAGATAAGAAAATCACTAGGGACGATAGTCAGTACTGTATCAGCTTTAGTTCCCGTTGTGATATGTTCTCTCATCCCATCAAATTCACGAATAGCATAATCGTAAATAGTCCAGTTATAGAGTGAATCATATTGTATACGATTGGCTGTAAGTCTGGAAACGAGTTCTTGCCCCTCAAATTTATCTAATGAAAAATAGAACCCCATTTTATCATTGTTGTCGTATCTGTTGAAGTAAGCTATTACACCGGGTTCTATTTGTATCTGTATACGCTCGGCGTACGTAACAGCCTTATTCTTGATATACTTATTTTGAAAATTGATTCTTACAACGTTTGCCGGTGGAATGATAAAGCTGGTCAAAAGAAAGCTTATTAAAGCTATAATTCCGGCAGATATCATATAGGGTTTCATTAACCGTCTAAAGCTTGTTCCGGAAGCAAGCATAGCTATAATTTCCGAATTATCGGCAAGCTTCGACGTGAAAAATATAACTGATATGAATACAAACAGTGCGCTGAACAGATTAATATAATAAGGAATGAAATTCAGGTAATAACTAAACAATATAGCTTTTACCGGCGCATCATTTTTGAGGAACTTATCAAGCTGCTCATTAAAGTCGAATACTACAGCAATGGATATAATAAGAATAATAGAGAAGACATACGTTCCCAAAAAATTCTTAATTATATATCTGTCTAAAATCGTAAGCATTAACTCAAAGTGTTATATTCGTCGTGCAACATCTTCTATGATGGAAGCTTTCCATGTTGTAAAGTCACCTGCAATAATATGTTTGCGGGCCTCTTTAACCAGTGATAAATAGAAAGCTAAGTTATGTATAGATGCGATTTGTAAAGCAAGAATTTCGTTAACAATAAATAAATGCCTTAAATATGCTTTACTATATAGAGTATCTACAAATGATGTACCTTCTGGATCTATGGGTGAAAAGTCATTTGCCCATTTCTTATTCTTCATATTCAGAATACCATTGCGAGTAAATAGCTGTCCGTTACGGCCATTTCGCGTTGGCATTATACAGTCAAACATATCTACGCCACGTTCAATTGCTTCTAGTATGTTGGCAGGTGTACCTACTCCCATTAAATAACGGGGCTTATCCTGAGGCAAGATTTCATTGACAATTTCAATCATCTCATACATCTTTTCTGTAGGTTCGCCTACAGCCAAACCTCCGATCGCATTGCCTTCAGCCTCTTTAGATGCCACATTTTCAGCAGCACGTTTTCTTAGATCGGGATATACGCAGCCTTGCACAATAGGAAACAATGCTTGTTTGTATCCATAAGTACATTCCGTTTCATTAAATCTGGTTATACATCGGTCTAGCCAGCGTTCGGTTAGTTCAAGCGATTTTTTAGCATAAGTATATTCAGCATCTCCGGGAGTACATTCATCAAAAGCCATCATTATATCGGCACCAATGGTTCTTTCTATGTCCATTACACGTTCGGGTGTGAACATATGCTTAGAGCCGTCTATGTGAGAACGGAATATTGCACCTTCTTCTGTCAGTTTTCGGTTATGAGCCAAAGAGAATACTTGAAAACCGCCGCTATCTGTAAGGATTGGCTTATTCCAACTATTAAATTTATGAAGACCACCTGCTTGTTCGAGTATCTCTAAACCCGGACGTAAATATAAATGATATGTATTACCCAAAATAATCTGAGCTTTAATATCATTCTCGAGTTCAGGCATGTGTACCGCTTTAACAGCACCTTGTGTACCAACAGGCATAAAAATAGGAGTTTCAATCTGCCCATGATCGGTAGTTATAAGACCAGCACGAGCTTTAGACTGAACATCTGTATGTTGAAGTTCAAATTTCATTCTTAATTTTCCGAATTATCATTATTTGTTGGACGAAGATTCTTCAGTCTCATTTTCCAAGTCGACTAATTGTACCAATACAATTGAGGTTTTATTTTTCTTTAAGACAGAAAATTCGTAGCCTTCGGCTTGTAACTTGTCATGAGTGTTGGGGATTCTGCCGAATTTATCAATTAAATATCCGGCTAGAGTATCATATTGCTTTGCTTTATCAATAGAGTGGGGCAATTGATTATTTATATCACTTATAGCAGCAGTGGCTATTACAGAATAAATATTATCTGAAATTTTTTCAACAAATGGTATCTCATTGTCATACTCATCTTGTATTTCGCCAACCAGTTCTTCCAGAATATCTTCCATTGTTATAATACCTTCAATACCTCCGTATTCATTGAGTACCATAGCTATTTGTTGGTGTTTGATCTGGAATTCCTTTAGAATCTGTCCGATACGTTTCGTTTCGGGAACAAAGGATACGGGTCTTACAATCGGACGAATATCTACTTCTCCGTTTTGGCGCATTTTCTTTAGAATATCCTTTAGGTGAACTATACCAATAATGTTGTCAATGCTATCTTCATAGCAAGGAATACGGGAAAAACCATCTTCAATTACTGTTTCCAGAGTCTCTGAGTCATAGTCATTCACATCAATTGCTAAAACTTGTGTGCGGGGAACCATAACTTGTCTGGCTGTACGTTCTGAAAAATCAAACGCATTTCTTATAATGTCATAATTTGAATCTTCGATATTACCGCTTTCTCGTACCTGATCAACAAGGTACTTTAATTCGTCGCTGCTATAAGATTCAGCTTCGGATGCAGTATGCAGCCCAAACATTTTAAGGATAAGGTTTGCAAATCCATTTAAGAGCCAAATGAAAGGGCGGCATATCCAATAAAAGCATTGTAACGGATATGATATGAACAGAGTAGTCTGCTCAGGTCTTAATATTGCTAATGATTTTGGAGCAAGCTCACCAAATACAATATGTAGAATTGTAATGATAAGGAAAGCTACGGGAAGTGCTATACCATGTGCTAATTCAGGACTCACATTTATCCCGACAAGTTCCATGAAAGTGATTATCATTTTCGAAACTACAGGCTCACCAATCCAACCTAAGGCAAGACTGGATAGTGTGATTCCCAATTGCGTTGCAGCCAGATATGCATCCAGATGACTAACTATGTGTTTTGAAAGAATCGCAAAACGATTTCCTTCTTGTGCTTTAAGCTCTAATTGTGAACTCCTTACCTTGACGATAGCAAATTCGGCAGCCACAAAAAAACCATTGAAGAAAACAAAAAGAAGAGTAATAAGAATATTAGATATCATATATCTATTAAAATGATGATATTACAAAGATAATACAATTGTGGTTTCACCAAAAGGATTAATTGTATTTTCGGATTAATATTTTGCTTTGGCTGTTATATGTTTGATTTCAATTTTGAATGTTGATGTGCGATTCCACGATTTATCCATGTATTGTTCTGCAATTTCTTCAAAACCGGCAGAGTATTTCTTTACTAAAAGTCGGAGAGCCTTCCTCTTTTCGTCATCAGATAGATTGGTAACAGCATCTCCAAAAGCAATGACACTTTCGTAAAGAGTCGTAAACTGGTTAGCGATAGGATCTGTTTTTCCCACTACACAGAAAGATACTTTATTATTTTTACTTATTTCATCGAGCTTTTGTCCTTCAGGAGCACAGTGGAAGTAAAGCGAATTACTTTCTTCTTCATAAGCATAACTGATAGGTATGCCATAGGCATACCCGTTTTCGGAAGTTCCTAATGAAAGAAATCCATATTCTGAATTTATTAATAGTTCTGTAATTCGCTCTTCTTCTAATACTCGGTTTTGTCGTCTTACTTCTCGAAACATAATTAATACAACTGTTTTATTACGTCAACTTTCAAACCATCAATTTTTCCATTGATTGCTTTCTTAAATTCATCAAAATGAATACTTGCATTGTGTAAGTCGATAGCTTCTTGTGATTTCCATACTTCAAGAATAGTATATTCCAGAGGGTTTACTATGTTTTTATGTAAATCATATGAGATATTACCTTCTTCTTTTCGTGTAGCATCTACAACGTTGTGAAGTGCAGTTAATACTTCTTTCTCATATTCTGATTTTACGGTAATAGTTGCAACAATTTTTAATTCATTCATTTTTGATTCTATTTATGATGTTAGTCTTGCTCTTTTGCTTGGTCTGTATATATAAAGATATATCAATAGGGCGAGTAATGAAACAGCTGATAAAATTAAAGAAAACCATTGGATAAATGTTCCATTAAACCATACTTCTATTTTTCCGGATTCAGGAACTGTTATCTCGATTAATCCATCTTTACTTTGTGTAACACTAATGTCTTGTCCATCCAAAGTTGCTTTATATCCTTTATAATAGAGTAGGGGGAGAACTATTTTATCATGTTGTTGAATTTGGATATCAAACTTCAACTGTGCCTTGTTTCTCTCGATATTGGATATTATGCTGGTAGTGTCTTGTTTATCTATAGCTTGCCCTCTGTCTACTATAAACTGAATTCGATATCTTATATCTTCGGTTTCTTTAGAAGGTACTACACTCGGTAAATATTCAGCACCTACTATTTCTAAGTCATCTAGATTATAATTGCCAGTATTAGTGATTTTATATGTATTATAACCTTGATAAACACCTCCTGTTGTTTTTAAGGAAAGTGTCACTCCTGCAATAATTAAGCATATTAGCAATAAAACACGATTTGTTTGTCTACCTACTATCGTCATGTATACTGCTCCTGCAAAAGCTAATAAGAAGCTCGCAGGTTGTAAAAGCCTGAAGGGAAATTGAAGAATTGCCAATTTATTAAAAGGAAATGTGTACCATGGAAATTGATCTGATACAGCAAAAATGAACAAGAATCCGCATATCATTGATATGTCTGCAAGCTTCAAAAAAGGATGCTTTCCTTTTATAGCAATACGAAACAAAAGTGGTATCATTAATAATACACCAATTGTTTCTATTCTTAATTTTTGATCAGTCAAACCACTAAACATTCCCCATAAAATACGACGTACGGCGTAAGATTGAGGACCAATTTCGTCAGCTAACGGATGAGTTTGAAAATAAAAAGAATTATCTCTTAACTGTTCAAACATGGGAAAAAGGAAGAATGAAGAAAGGAGGAGAGAAGCTACCCCTGCTATACTCAGATAAATAAGTCGTGATGGTGTCTTAATAATAGCTTTGTAGCAGATTATTAAAGCGATGCAGACTATTAAGAATATTAAGAAAGCGGATAATAAGTGTGTATATATTAAACACGTAAATCCAATAGTTATAATATACCATTTATGTTTGTAGTCGCCATAAATAATTTCATATAATCCCCAAAAGACAATTGGCAGAAAGGTGAATGAAATATATTCTCCTAATGCACCTCTATATGAAAAATCGATAATTCTATATATTGCAAACGTGTATAATAAGGAAAGGAGAAAAGCAATAACATTGTCTTTTGTAACTTTGCGTATGCACCAATAGGAAAAAATACCACACAAAATAGTATGTGTAAATATAATAAGCTTATAAGATGATGCTAGACCTATTGAAGGGATAAAAAGAGCAAAAGGAATAAGCATGAAATCTGGATAAAATAGATTGGCGGCGTATCCATATTCATTTAAAGTATGGGTATTTATATAAAAGGGAAATGTCCCGAATTTTATAGATTCGAATATAGCGTAGAATCTGTTAGCATGAAACATAAGATCGGTACCGCCTGCCGTAACTGTTTCATTAGGAAAATACCAAGCCATCATAAGTATTGATAATACAAATAGAATAACGATGAACAGAGCAAACTGATGCCGTTGATTACCACTTATAAAATCAGATGTTTTATTATAGAAATCTGAAATATTATTTTTTAATTTGAGAAAGTTCATTTAGATGTAGTAGAATGTTTTATATAGTCTATTATTTCTTGAGTATGAAGAATTACTTCTTTCTCAATTTTTGAAGTTAAGTTATTTAGTTCATTAAAATTAGGATCTTCAACCAATACTACTTCTAAAACAGAATATTTAGGCATGATTGTTTGATCTTTATTCCATTGGCTTGTTTTTAATAAGTTCCAATACTTTTTTTGAGTTTCTATATTTTGTCCCATTAACCAAAGCTCGAATCTTACTTTTTTATGATTCAAGACAATCCCAAATCTTAATTTTTCGTCTCGGAGAAAGTCATTAAAAAAAGGAAAATAGGTGAAATCCATGTAGCCGGGAGAAGTATTTCCAAAGAAAAATTGATCCGATAATTTCTTTGAGAAGTGTGACTTTAAAGCCATTACATATTTTACCAATCCTTTGTAGGCTTTTTGGATACCTTCTTTTTTTAATTCTTCCTTATAAACAGCAATGTAATCACTAAAGTTCTTCATTTTTAATAATTTATAATTCTTCCTTATTAGCTTGCCATGCAAGCTGAATCTATCATTAATTTTAAGGACATAACTATTTATTGCTGTTTTGCTTGCCCAAATAATCAATAGTTCCTAGAACTTAATAAAAACTACTATTGATAATCTTGTTTGTCTTTAATTTATTACCACTTAAATTTATCGATTCCGAAACTAAACCTATAACAAAGCTATTCGAATAATTGTGTGTTTGCAAATTATGTATCTTGGTTTGATAAAATGCACCTAAATAACCTACACGCAAGGATATTTTCGAGATAGGAATATCTGCCGTAAAATAAGTTCGCAAACCTCGTTGATTGTGTAGTGATGCAAAATTAACAACATCAACACTATTTCCTAAAGAGATTTCGTAATAGGATTGTCCATAGTGTGGGGAGAATAATATTCCCATTACCGGTGTATCTACTTGCCCTCGGAAAGTAATCTGTTTCCAATTGTAAAAAGCGATTGCCGACAACTGTATATTGCTATATGCACGAGCAGAAGCCGGATTGTTTGAATTACGTTGATTATATAGAACGCCTCCGGAAATATTCCATAAACCTCCTGCTGAGAATCTAAACTTGTCAGTCTTTACAAGATTATAATGTCCGCCAAGGCTATATCCCAATAATACAGAATATTGAGTTGCATTTCCGGCAGGATTATCAGTTTTAGTTATCTCTAGATCTATAAGTTGCTGCCTTGTGAATTTATTATTAAACCAGGATGTTTTACGCATCCGTTCGTTAAATATATGTAGCGAAGTCCCTGTATATTTAAGAGGAGACAAGTAAGTATCATATAAATTACTACCGCCAATTCCTATGAGAGTTGCACTATTTGTAGAAGTGATTCTGTCTTCACTTTGTGCATATAACGAATTTGCGCTAAATAAGCAACCTGCCAAACAAAGGCTTGAAAAGATTCGATACATACTCATAGTGCGAAATTTTAAGGTTTCAGACTCGTTTATTGTTTTTGCAAATAGTAAATATAAGAATTACTTATTGTAAGTTCAGAAAACTATTTATTACTTTAGTAAGTGTAATGTTTATATATAGTTATGATTCTTAATGTATATCATTATATATTTGTTTTACTTAATAATATAGTATAATACTTTTTGCTGTACTTCTTTTATTCAAAATCAATCTTTTTTTGTCCTGTTATTTCATCAATCGCATCTGTGTCAGATGAATCTTCATCGTCAATCTCAACAGCAAAAGATCCTTCCTCTTCAGTCTCTTGTTTTTCAGGGAATCGGGTAGGTTCTAGTTCTCTTACTTTACTAATCTCATAAGTTGAAATTCGTTTACCTTTAGCCTTAAAGCTTTTTTCCGAGATAAATTCTTCGGCATCAATCGTAAGAGTCCCTCGGTAGCTATCATTCCCACCAAATATGACTTCTATACGTGGGTAAACTATATCTGTCAGAATATACAATTTAGATGCATTGTTATCTCCTAAGAAGTTTTGTGTTTTGGCAGAGGCTTCAAGCGAGAATCGTTTTAGATACATATACTCCTGATCTGCATCGTATAAAACGGCTGTCCAGACTTTGTTTTCATCGAATTTCTCAATTTTAAGAATACCACTGTCATAGTGATTGCTTAAATCGAAGTTTGTTGTGTAAAAATCTCCGTTCTCTTTTACAACTAGGATTTGATCATCACTTTGGAATTCTCCCAAATAATTGCCCCTTTCGTCATAGTTTAGGCGTAAAACATCAGGGTCGAACCATACTTTTCGTCCTCCAAGTGTTGATTTTCCTTTTTGTTTTAGGGTGATCTTATGTACATCGGCCTTAGTCAACAGGTTTCCCATTGATTGTCGCCCTTTGATGGCTATCTGGCTAAAGTCTTTTTCGAATAGCTGTACTTTTTGTCGTGCTTTTGGCTTCAATAATACTCTTACAGTTTCGGCTTCACCATTAGGGTTTGCACTAAAATAGACAATGCGAGAACCATCGTCACCTAATGTAACATCGTATTCCTTGTCACGGGTAACTCCTGTAACAGCAAAACGTTTTATATAGTGAGGACCTACTTTCCCTTGTCTGTATATTGCATTGTAAATAGTTCGTTTATCATTTTTCTTGAAAACATTAACATACAATACATTCTTGCCGACAAACATTTTGTCGCTAACTTTTACAACTTTATATTTACCATCTTTAAAGAAAATTATAACATCATCAATATCAGAACAATTGCAGATAAATTCATCTTTTTTAAGAGAGGTTCCGATAAAACCCTCTTCACGATTGATGTATAATTTTTCATTTGCTTCTACAACCTTAGATGCTTCAATGGTGTCAAAGTTGCGAATCTCTGTCATACGTGGATGATTTTTCCCGTATTTCTCTTTAAGCATTGCAAACCAAGCAATAGTGTAATCGACAATATTTGCCAGATTATGCTCAATTTCTTCTATCTCTGATTTGTATCTGGCAATAAGCTCATCGGCTTTGTCCGAATTAAATTTGAGGATACGTCCCATTTTGATTTCCATCAATTTAAGAATATCTTCACGAGTAACTTCCCTTACAAAGAGTTTAGTGAAAGGGATTAGACGATTGTCAATATACTCTATTGCAGCATCCATATTAACCGAATCCTCAAAGCCTTTGTCTTTATAGATACGTTCTTCAATGAAAATTTTCTCAAGAGAAGAGAAGTGCAGTGTTTCCTCCAATTCTCCTTTATGAATCTCCAGTTCCCAACGTAGTAGGTTGAGTGTATTATCTGTATTATCCCTAAGAATAGAACTTACTGTAAGGAAATGAGGCTTATTGCCTGAGATAACACAACAGTTGGGAGATATGCTTATTTCGCAATCGGTAAAAGCGTATAAGGCATCAATCGTTTTATCTGATGACACACCTGCTGCTAAATGTATATGTATTTCAACATTCAGAGCTGTTATATCATCGACTTTACGGATTTTGATTTTTCCTTTATCATTGGCCTTCAGAATCGATTCTACTACAGAGGTCGTAGTTCTACCGTAAGGAATGTCTGTAATGACTAGGGTTTTATTATCAAGTTTTGAGATTTTAGCTCTAACCTTTACAGCACCTCCTCTTTCTCCGTCATTGTATCGACTAACATCTACATATCCACCTGTTTGAAAATCAGGATAAAGAATAAAATCTTCACCCTTTAAACAAGCAATTGATGCGTCGCATAGGTCATTGAAATTATGTGGTAATATTTTGGATGCTAAACCAACAGCTATACCTTCGACTCCCTGTGCCAATAACAACGGGAATTTAACAGGAAGTGTTATAGGCTCCTTATTTCTTCCATCATAAGATGGTTTCCATTCGGTCGTTTTTTGATTAAATGCAATTTCTAAAGCGAATTTAGATAAACGGGCTTCTATATAACGAGGGGCGGCAGCACCATCACCTGTTAAAATATTACCCCAGTTACCTTGACAATCAACCATCAAGTCTTTTTGTCCCAGTTGAACCAAAGCGTCACCAATAGAGGCATCTCCATGAGGATGAAACTGCATGGTATGTCCAATGACATTTGCTACTTTATTGTAACGACCGTCATCCATTCTTTTCATCGAATGAAGAATACGGCGTTGTACAGGTTTTAGTCCATCGGCAATATGCGGAACAGCACGTTCCAATATTACATATGAGGCGTAATCTAAAAACCAGTTCTGGTACATCCCCGACAGGTGTAACTGATTTTCTCCATCTTTAACCGGAATTTTGTATTCGGATCGGGATGATGATGTCTCATTCACATCTTCCGATTCATTATCAGTAGATGGTTCATCCATTAAATTAGGGTCATTCTCGTCAATAATATCTTCTGGAAACATATGCGAAGCTTGGTAAACTAAATCTTAATAAAATAAAAAAGCACTCAAAGATAACTTTTTTTCGGGTCATTTACAAACAGAAATAAACTCATTATTTCATTCGTAATTTTAGTGGAATATTATTTCTTTGTTGATAATTTAAGGATCAAAGAAAAAGCGATAATCGTAGGTTTTAAGTGAAGTAAAATAGATGAATTTTCTTTTTTATATAGAAAATTGATACACTTTTTGATCAATCGGCTTTTTTTGATGTATCGTATTTCGGTGATAGCTCTTTTTAGTGGAAATAGAAGTAGAGCTTGTCGGGATCCTGTATACAATGATTTAATGACATGTTCGGATAAAAATGTCAAGCATTTGTTTTCTCCAATCTCATTTTGTCTTAAGAATACATATAACTCTTCGAAAAAAGAGATCCTGTTTTTTATAGACCTGTAATCGTAAATTTTACCCGTATTTGTTGCGTGAAAAATATGATAATATAAATACTCAGGCACGATTCCTACTTTATGTGTATTGCTATGGTAGACTTCCAGAAAAAATAGACTGTCTTCGGAACATATCGATCTTGAATCTAAGAATATTATATTATGGTGTCTTAAAAAATCAGTATTGTATATATGATTCCATATAACACATGAAATGTTACCATTGCTTACATTCTCATATATCCATTCTTTATCAGATGTATTAGTGGGAGTGCTTGGGTAGTTGTATTTTTCTATTTTGTTTTCAGAATCTGTCTTGTTTGTATATATGCATGAAAAATTACACCTGACAACGTCTAGTTTTTCTTGCTCGGCTTTTTGATATAATAATTCATACATATTGGGTTCACAGTAGTCGTCGTGGTCGTGAAATCCTATATATTTTCCGCGAGCTATATTCATACCTCTATTTCTGCTCAGTCCTGTATGGAGGTTCTCTTCGTTGTAAATCAGCTTAATGCGGTTATCTATCGAACAGTAAAATTCTGCAATTTTATCACTTCCATCTGTTGGGCAATCAATAACGAGAATGATTTCGATTTCTTTTAATGTCTGGTTAATCAGAGAATCCAAGCATTTTTCAAAATAACATCCTGCATTGTATACCGGAATAATAATACTAACTTTAGGTAAATTCATTTTGGATCTCTCAATTGAATGATATATTAAGTTTGGCGTAATCGAAATTACAACAAAAATACAAGGAGTATTCAACTAAGCATAAACAAAAGGAATATTTTATTCTTTCTTCAGTGAAAAAAGATAACTAAAGTTTTTCAGACTTGTTTAGGCGGTGCTGGTAAAAGGAAAGTGTATATTATAGGTGTTATGTTAAATATTCTGCTATAAAGAGGTTGATAGTTTTAAATTATCCCTGAAAAACTTTATAAACCAAACAAAATATTTTACTTTTGTGAGTCTTTTTCGATATATAAGTAAGTCACTTTCAGATAGCATAAGAATTTATCTATATATTAATAGATTTTGTATATCGGAAACTGTTCATTGTCAATAGAATAAAACTATATACTAAAACATTATTTATAACCATGGCAAATTTAAAAGAAAAGCTTTTTACAGATTTTCCAGCCATATCTACAGAAGAGTGGATGGCAAAAATCACTGCTGATCTGAAAGGCGCTGATTTCGAAAAAAAACTTGTTTGGAAAACAGACGAGGGTTTTAAAGTAAATCCTTTTTACAGAAACGAGAACATTGAAGGGCTTAAAACAGCAGATGCTTTACCCGGAGAATTTCCTTATGTAAGAGGTACAAAAAAAGATAACGACTGGTATGTTCGTCAGGACATCACTGTTGTTGATTTTAAAGCAGCTAATGCAAAAGCATTGGAGGTTTTAAATAAAGGTATTACTTCTCTTGGATTTATTATCAAGGGTGATGATGTGAATGCTGAAAACATCAAAACTCTATTGAATGATATTTGTCCGGAGGCTGTTGAGTTGAACTTTTCAACCTGTCACAGAAAATCTTTAGAGCTAGTAAAGATTTTGGCTGACTATCTTAAATCGAAAGATGTAGATTTATTGAAATGTTTCGGTTCTGTAAACTATGATCCATTCAAAACTATATTGAAAAAAGGTGTTGATAATGCTGAATGGGTAAAACAAGCTGCTGAAATAGTTACAGCTGCTGCTGCACTTCCACGTTTTAGAGTATTGAACGTAAATGCTAACAAACTTAATAATGCAGGAGCATATATCTACCAAGAGTTAGGATATGCTTTAGCCAACGGAAATGAAATTCTAAGCAAATTAGTTGAAGCCGGATTAGATACTGCATTAGTTGCCAAGAAAATCAAATTTAACTTTGGTATTGGTGCTAATTACTTCATGGAAATAGCAAAATTCAGAGCTGCACGTTGGTTGTGGGCTGAGATTGTAGCTGCATACAAACCTGCATGTAATCATGAATGTCCAAACAAATCGGAAGATGGAATTTGTCGTTGTGCTTCTAAAATCTATACACACGCAGAAACTTCTACATACAATATGACTGTTTATGATGCTCACGTAAACTTGCTTCGTTCTCAAACAGAAGCAATGTCAGCATCTCTTGCAGGAGTAAATTCTCTAACTGTATTACCTTTTGATGAATCATTTAAAGATTCGGATAATTTCTCAGAAAGAATTGCTCGTAATCAACAATTATTATTGAAAGAAGAATGTCATTTCGATAAAATCAGTGATCCTTCCGCAGGTTCATATTATATTGAAAACCTAACGGCTGCTATAGCTGATCAGGCATGGAAATTGTTCCTTGAAATAGATGAAAAAGGTTTTTATGAAGCGCTTAAAGCAGGAGTTGTACAAGCTGCTATTAAAGCTTCTTCAGATAATCGCTTCAAATCATTGGCAACTCGTCGTGAAATCCTTTTGGGTACTAATCAATATCCTAATATTACAGAAACTGCAGGCAATAAGATTACAAAAGATGGCTGCGGCTGTGGTTGCTCTACAGATAGTGCTAAGGCTCAATTCCAACCACTTCCAAGCACTCGTTTAGCTACCGATTTTGAAAAACTTCGTCTTGCTACTGAGAAATCAGGAAAAACTCCGGTTGTATTTATGCTTACAATAGGTAGTCTTGCAATGCGTTTGGCTCGTTCTCAGTTCTCTGGTAACTTCTTTGGTTGTGCAGGTTATAAAATAATTGATAACCTAGGATTCCAAACAGTAGAAGAGGGTGTAAAAGCTGCACGTGAGAAAAAAGCCGATATAATTGTGCTTTGTTCTAGTGATGATGAATATGCTACTCTGGCTCCTGAGGCTTATAACTTAGTGAAAGGTAAAGAACAGTTTGTAGTGGCAGGTGCTCCTGCTTGTACAGATGACCTGAAAGCTATAGGCATTGAAAACTTCGTTAACGTTAAGAGCAATGTTCTTGAAACATTGAAGAAATTTAACGCTGTATTAGGAATCAATTAATGCTAAAGAAGGAAAATAATGAAACCAAATTTTAAGAATATAGATATTAAGAATGCAGGTTTTGCAGCAACTGATGCTGCAGAATGGGCTGCAACTAATAGGAATGCCGAAGCTGACTGGATTACTCCGGAGCTTATTCCTGTAAAACCGGTTTATACAAAAGAAGACCTGGAAGGAATGGAACACTTGAATTATGCTTCAGGTTTACCTCCATTCGTTCGCGGACCATATTCGGGTATGTATGCAATGCGTCCCTGGACTATCCGTCAGTATGCAGGTTTCTCTACAGCGAGCGAATCAAATGCTTTCTATCGCCGTAATTTAGCTTCTGGGCAAAAAGGTTTGTCTGTTGCTTTTGACTTGGCTACTCACCGTGGATATGATGCTGATCATGGTCGCGTAGTGGGTGACGTTGGTAAAGCAGGGGTTTCGATCTGTTCAGTTGAAGATATGAAAGTTTTGTTCGATGGTATTCCATTGAATCAAATGTCAGTATCTATGACTATGAACGGTGCTGTTCTTCCTATTTTGGCATTTTATATCAATGCAGGATTAGAGCAAGGTGCTAAGCTGGAAGAAATGGCAGGTACTATTCAGAATGATATTTTGAAAGAATTCATGGTGCGTAATACATATATTTACCCACCTGCATTCTCAATGAAGATTATCGCTGATATTTTTGAATATACATCTCAAAAGATGCCTAAGTTTAATTCTATATCTATTTCCGGATATCACATGCAAGAAGCAGGTGCTACCGCTGATATCGAATTAGCTTATACATTGGCTGATGGTATGGAATATCTTCGTGCAGGTATCAATGCGGGTATAGATGTGGATGCTTTTGCGCCTCGTTTATCATTCTTTTGGGCAATAGGTATGAATCACTTCATGGAAATTGCCAAGATGCGTGCAGGTCGTTTGTTGTGGGCTAAGATTGTGAAGAGTTTTGGAGCTAAAAATCCAAAATCATTAGCACTTCGTACTCACTCTCAAACTTCGGGTTGGTCACTAACTGAGCAAGATCCATTTAATAATATTGGTCGTACTTGTATCGAGGCTATGGCTGCGGCACTAGGTCACACACAATCTCTTCACACAAATGCTTTGGATGAGGCTATTGCGTTGCCTACAGACTTCTCTGCCCGTATTGCTCGTAATACTCAGATATACATACAAGAAGAAACTCAAATTTGTAAAGAAATCGACCCATGGGGAGGTTCTTATTATGTTGAGACTTTAACGAATGAATTAGTTCACAAAGCATGGGATCTGATTCAAGAAGTTGAAAAATTAGGTGGTATGGCTAAAGCTATCGAAACAGGTCTTCCAAAGATGCGTATCGAAGAAGCTGCTGCACGTACTCAGGCTAAAATTGACTCACAACAACAAACTATCATTGGGGTAAATAAATATCGTCTGGAGAAAGAAGATCCTATTGATATCCTTGATGTTGATAATACAGAAGTACGCCGTCAACAAATTGAGCGTTTGAACGAATTGAAATCAAAACGTGACAATGCTGCTGTTGCAAAAGCTCTTGCTGCAATTACCGAATGTGTGAAAACTCAAAAAGGTAACTTGTTAGAATTGGCAGTCGAAGCTGCTCGTCTTCGTGCAACATTGGGTGAGATTTCGGATGCTTGTGAAGAAGTAGTAGGTCGTTATAAAGCTATAATTAGAACTATATCAGGCGTGTATTCATCAGAAACTAAAAAAGATCCAACGTTCCAAGAAGCTTGTGAACTAGTAGAAAAATTTGCGAAGAAAGAAGGTCGTCAGCCTCGTATCATGATTGCAAAAATGGGACAAGACGGTCACGACCGTGGAGCGAAAGTTGTTGCAACTGGTTATGCCGACTGTGGTTTTGACGTGGATATGGGACCATTGTTCCAAACACCCGAAGAAGCTGCCCGTCAAGCTGTAGAAAACGATGTAAACGTTCTTGGAGTATCTTCTCTTGCAGCAGGTCATAAGACTCTTATACCTCAGGTAATGGAAGAGCTTAAGAAATTAGGTCGTGAGGATATCATTGTTATTGCAGGTGGAGTTATTCCTGCTCAAGATTATGATTTCCTTTATAAAGCTGGTGTAGCTGCTATCTTTGGTCCTGGAACATCTGTAGCTAAAGCTGCAGTTCAAATGATGGAAATCTTATTAGCAGACTAAGCTTATAATCTTATAACCATTAGATAATATTAAAAGTCGCTCTCTTTATTGAGAGCGACTTTTTTTTTATCTACTATATGAACACAGAATATTTTAAGCAGGCTACAAAAGGTAACAAGAGTAATAATCGTCTTATGAAGGTGTTATGGGTAATATAATAAGAAAGTCTTAAAGTCGATCCTCTGTGTTATTTTGAGACCTTATCTAATTAGTTCTTAAATCGTTTAAACTAAAAAGGAGTTGCTATTTAAAGCAACTCCTTTTTTATATTCTGGATAGATATTATTAATTGTTTGCAGTAAAGATTACTACACGGTTCCAAGCATCAATTTGGAATGGTTGTTCTCTATCTCCACTAGCTTGTACATTGATACGGTCTGAAGCAATACCATATTTATTGATAAGTATATCAGCTACTGCTTGTGCACGTTGTTCTGACAATCTTTGATTAATTGCAGGTGTACCAGTTGCTTTATCTGCATATCCTGTAACAGTGATTTTTACATTAGGATTTTCTTGTAGATATTTAGCTGCATTGTAAATATTGATATCTTGATTTTGCTCTAGTTTAGCACTTCCCAAACGGAATACTACTACTGCATTCATCAATACTTCTGTTTCACCTACAACTTCTTCTACAACAGTAGGCTGAGCTGCAAGGCGAGAAATTTCTGCTTGATATTTTTGAATATCTCTATCTTTGTCTCTTAATTGAGATCTTTGAGCATTTATTTGATCATTCAAAGATTGAATTTGTGCAGGATCAGCAACATCTACAAGTGCAAATCCACCTTTGTTGAAGCGATATGTAAGACCTACCAATACGTTTAATGTGGCATCATTCTTTCTTCCACCAACAACTCCGTTAAATTGATCAGCCATAAGATTTCCTACAGTTTCTAAGTTGATACTTAGATCATCGTTTAAACGGAAGTCAGCTTGAAGTCCTACACGTGGAATGATTGAGTTTTGAGTTCCTACACCCACTTCCGAATCTCCAAAATTATGAACATATCCAACCCCCATAATACCATATAGATTAAACATTTTATCACCTTGATAAGGTGTAAAGAGATTGGTCAAATTTAAAAGACCATCAAGATTTGTTTGGATATAATTGTATTTATAGGTTCTTCTGTCGCTTAAAAGGAAACTCTTAGCTTCCCAGCCTCCTACTTGTAAACGTGCTCCGGCAACGGGAGAGAAGTATTTACCTGCAGATATAGCTACATGTGGACTTAATAAGTTAGTAAGGTCTGTTCTTTGGTAGTTTTCACTGAATGTATGAGAAACTCCGACTTGGCCTTGGATAAACCAATTATCCCAAAAACCATAATTCTTAATTGCTTTTTCTTGTGCAAAACCTGATATAGACAGCAAAGCTGTTGCTGCTACTAAAATAATCTTTTTCATATTTGTAATTTCTATTAAGTTTACATTAATACAGAATAGAATGTTCTATTCTACACTGCAATGTTACGATTTTAAGTTAAATTATCGAAACTTTTTAAGTTATATTTTATCTTGTAGTCTTGTTAAGATTACTTTTTTTCGATCCAAGTAATTATTTTTTCCGATAGTGGGCTTTCTTTAGGTAGAACAAAATCGACAAGCTGACCATTTTCATCAATCATAAATTTCTGGAAATTCCATTGAACTTCAGCGTCAAATTTAGAGTTTTCGGATTTTTCAGTTAGCCATTTGTAAATTGGATCTTTGTTTTCACCAATAACAGTTACTTTATCCATTATAGGAAAGGTCACCCCATAATTGAGAGTACAGAATTCCTTTATTTCTTTATTAGTACCTGGTTCTTGTCCTTTAAAATCATTAGAAGGGAAACCAATAATGATAAAATTCTGATCCTTATATTTTTGATATAATTCTTCTAATAGCTCATACTGTGGAGTTAAACCACATTTAGATGCCACATTTACAACTAATACTTTCTTTCCTTTTAAAGAAGACATATCAAATTCTTGTTCATCAATATCTTTTACCTTAAAATCGTAAAGTGATTTTTGTTGTGCCATAGTTGAATTTATAATAAGAGTCATCAGTACGGTGAATATTATCTTATGCATAATAGTATTTGTTTATCTTTTTTATATAACAATGTAAAATGGTTTTTAGTTCTTATTTATGTGAAAAAAGAGAGAATTATATAATTCTCTCTTTAATATCTAGATACTTATAACCTGGGGTTATTGGTTTTCGTATACATTATATTTCATTAATCCAGTAACTGTAATTTTCAGAAAAACGTTATTGTTTTTAGCTATAATTGTTTCTGTAGGTGTAAAAGATATTCCAACATTTGAGCTGCGTTGTTTACTTACCATGTCATCAAAAACATATTTAGCTATATCTGTGTATTTGTCTGAATTATGTACATAATCTGATTGGAAACTATTTGCACCGCTTCCAGTAGGGTTACAATTGCCAAGATTAATAGATCCTCTGTTTCCTATCGTTATTGTAAAATCTTTTAGTGTTGCGGTTGATGAGACTCCACTTAAACCGTTTATCTCAATAGAGCATTTGCCTCTTTGAAACTCTCCAGATAAAAAATTCTTAGTATGATCTCCTAAAAGTTGATCTAATTTAAGTGTTACTTTCTCGGGTTTCTGTTGTGAGTTCGCTATGCCTTCAATCGGAATTAAATATGTATAAGTAAATTCTCCTGATTTTTCAGTTGGCTTAGGGCCGTCATCATCACTGCTACATGAACTAAAAGCGACTGCTATAGTAAGCATTAGTCCGAAAATTTTGCTGATTGCTTTCATAAATTATAAATAAATTAAAAATGTTAGTTAATTTTAGTAAGGCACAAAAGTATAATATTATTTTTCTTATCAAAGAGGTTTTAATCTTTTATCATTCGTAATAATTGTAAAAGTCCTGTGTTAGAGGCTCCTATGATGTTAGCTTCGCGGTATTTTCCAAATTGATATCTTTTTGCTTCTATTTTATCTTTAATTGCCGTAGCAATCCATACAGTTCCCACGGGTTTGTCATCACTACCGCCATCCGGTCCTGCTATTCCAGAAACAGCAATTACACAATCGACATTTAAAGTCTTTTGAGCACCTTTAGCCATTTCTAAGACAACTGACTCGCTTACGGCTCCATATTCAATAAGGTTAGACTCGGAAACATTTAAAACGTTGCATTTGATTTCATTTGAATAAGAAACTATACTTCCTTTAAAATAAGTTGAAGACCCCGGAATAGTGGTAATCAGATGAGCTATATAACCACCTGTACAGCTCTCTGCGGTTCCGAGAGTTAGATTTTTTTCTGATAAGCGTTCGCCTAATATTTTTTCAAGAGGAATATCTTTTTCTGCCAGGATGGCATCACCTAAAAGAGTTTTAAGTTTCAGAACTTCATTCTCTAGTTCTCTGGTACGTTGTTCTCCTTTTACAAAGAGTCTTAATTTCATTAAACGAGGGGAGGGGAGATATGCTAACCCGAATCCTTCTGGAAGATTATTTTCGAAGTCTGTTAAATGTATGGCTAAATTTGATTCGGTATATCCTCCGACAAGCAATACTTGCGAAACGTAGGCTTCAGCATTGTATTTAGTTTGTAGACGAGGGATAATTTCATTTTCCATATTGTATTTCATCTCATAGGGAACTCCCGGCATTGAGACTAATACTTTCTCTCCCTTTTCGAACCATGTGATAGGTGCAGTACCCACTTTGTTCTGGATTACAGTACAATCCTTAGGTACATAGGCCTGATCTCGAGTCAATGGGTTGAGAGTCGTAAAATTCGAGATTACATGATTGATATTTGCAAGAACAGATTCGTCAAAGACCAGTTCAGTTCCAAAGTATTCACAAAGAGTTTTCTTTGTTATATCATCTTTAGTTGGACCAATACCGCCCGTTGTAAGTATAACATCTACTCGTTCAAAAGCATCTTTGATGGTATCTTTAATTTGCTGAGCATTATCTCCAATAGAAATTTTTTCTTCTACTTCATAACCTGCTTCTGTGAGCTTTTTAGACATCCATGCAGAGTTTGTATCAACTATCTGACCAATGAGAATTTCATCACCAATAGTAATTATTGCTGTTTTCATTTATGATATGTGAAAAATGATTGTATGCTTAGAATTTTTTTAGTTCTTGATAAAGTTTTTGTATAGGCAATCCCATTACATTAAAGTAAGAACCGCTGATGTATTCTACTCCTATATATCCAATCCATTCTTGTATTCCGTAAGCTCCTGCTTTATCTAATGGCTTATATTTAGATACATAGTACTCAATTTCGGAATCATCGAGATTCGAGAATCTGACATCCGAAATTACACTGAAGGACTTTTGTTTATTACTCGTTGTAAGACAAACGCCGGTTATTACCTGATGAGTTTTGCCTGATAATTCTCGGAGCATTTGTTTTGCATCAGCTACGTCTATAGGTTTGCCTAATATTTTGTCATCAATAATGACTACTGTATCAGCTGTTATAACTAATTTATTATCAGTTAATCGGTCTGTATAGGCTTGGGCTTTCTTTTTCGCAATATACAGTGCTACCTCTTCTTTTTGTATATCTAAAGGGTATGATTCATCAATATTGGGTAAAACCATGACCTCGTACTCTAAATCGAGACCAGATAACAATTCCTTTCTGCGGGGTGAATTAGAGGCTAGAATTATTTGATAATTAAGTTTCATTATCTGATTGCTTCTCTTATTCTTACAAGTTTAGTAAGCAACCCTTCCAATTGATCTAAAGGAAGCATATTCGCTCCATCTGACTTAGCTTCTGCGGTGTTAGGGTGTGTTTCTATAAATAGGCCATCAACGCCGACCGCAATAGCAGCTTTGCACATGGTCTCTATTAATTGAGGTTGACCACCTGTTACACCCGAAGCTTGATTCGGTTTCTGTAAGCAGTGTGTTGCGTCAAGAACAACCGGAAATCCAAATTCTTGCATTTCGGGAATTCCTCTGAAGTCAACTACTAAATCCCCATAACCATATGAAACGCCTCGCTCGGTTAGTGTAACGTTATTATTACCGGAATCAATAATTTTCTGAGCAGCAAATTTCATTGCACCGGGAGCTAAAAACTGCCCTTTTTTGATATTAACCATTTTGCCTGTTTCTGCAGCTGCAATCAGCAAATCAGTTTGACGACATAAGAAAGCAGGTATTTGCAGTACATCTACATATTCTGCCGCTATTGCCGCTTCATGTGTTTCGTGTATATCGGTAACTACAGGTACACCAAATGTTTCACGTACTTTTCTTAATATTTTCAATGCTTTTTCGTCTCCAATTCCGGTAAAAGAATCAACTCTCGAACGATTTGCTTTGCGATAAGATCCCTTAAATACATAAGGTATATTTAATTTTGTTGTGATATTCAGTATCTTTTCGGCAATGCTTAATGCCATTTCTTCTCCTTCAATGACACATGGACCTGCAAGAAGGAAAAAGTTATCACTTTTTAGTTCAGATATATTCATTTCGTAATTATTTTTTATGTTACTCTAAAAGTTCTGCAAGTTACAAAAAATGTACTGAAAGCAGAGAGGCTTATATCAAAATACTGGAAATTGTATTGCGTGTATAAAAGCCGTACCTTTGTAAAAAAAAGAAAAATGACTAGTAAATTTCAAGAATATCTGGAGAAACATAATTATAGTAATTTTGATATTAAAGCTGTCCTTTTCGATATGGACGGAGTTCTTTATGATTCAATGAAGTATCACTCGAAGTCATGGTATCAGACAATGACAGAAGAGGGAATTAACGCAACACCTGAAGAGTTCTACCTACACGAAGGGCGTACGGGAGGAAATACTATTAATCTTTTGATTGAAAGAATGCATGGACGAAAGGCTACAGAGGATGAAAAGCAGCGCATTTATAAAAGAAAATCAGAGTTGTTTACACTTTATAATGATGGAGATACAATAAGTTATGCTTATGATATGCTTCAAGCTGTAAAGAATAAAGGTTTGGAATGTATTCTGGTTACAGGGTCAGGGCAACCTTCTTTATTAGGTAAATTAGACGAAAATTTCCCCAACATATTTCAAAAGGATAAAATGGTTACCGCTTTTGATGTGAAGCATGGAAAGCCACATCCAGAACCTTATCTTATGGGATTGGAAAAAGGGAATAAGTTGATTCCTCATCAGGCTATTGTGGTAGAGAATGCCCCCATGGGAGTTGAGTCTGCTGTTGCTGCCGGAATTTTTACGATTGCTATAAATACAGGTCCATTGGATGAACAGGTATTGTGGGATGCTGGAGCTAACATCGTATTACCTTCGATGAAAGCATTATTTGATAATTGGCCAAACTATTGCATAGAACTGGGCATCAATTGATCAATTGAACTAAATTATATTTTTGATTTTACTAAAAAAGCCAACTCTTATGAGTCGGCTTTTTTTAGTGAAATTACTTTTATTTAATTTCGATTCTTTTAATTCTATCTTCTGGAGCTTTATTTAGTTTTGGAATTGATAATTTTAAAACTCCATCGTTATACTGAGCAGATATTTTTTCCATATCAACGCTATCGGGTAAGACAAAACTTCTAGAAAAAGAAGACGATCTGAACTCTTCGCGAATAAGTCTTTCTTCTTTGTCTTTCTCTTCTTTTTTACTTTCTTGCTTTGCTGAGATAATTAAGACATTCTTTTCTACTTCAATGTTGAATTCATCTTTGTTGAATCCGGGTACCGATAATTCTACTCTAAATTCATCTTTATTTTCTACAATATTAGCAGCGGGCAAGCTATTGCCTTCAAAAAAGTTTGTGAAAAAATCATCATTTAAAATTGATGGTAAAAAACTTTTTCTAGAGTCGAATTTCATTAATCTGTTATTCATTTCAAAATCCTCCTATTATTTAAGTTCTACATAGTTTTCATAGCTAAAAAAGCAAAGAATGTGCAATTTTGTTTCTATGTAATATCGATTTTGATTGAATTTTTATGTTTTAGAACTGTATCTATAATATTATCAGTAGATTATGTGTTTGCTGTGTTAAGTGATACTGATTTTAAGAGTGTAGTCATTTTGTCATGTTTAAAGCCAAAATGTCATTTTTTAATTTTGAGTATATTATTAAAAAAGAAGAAGATCGATACAATCTGTATCGATCTTCTTTTATAAATACTGTAAAAATTATTTCTTCACGCTTGAAGTGCTTTTCTTCTCTGTTTTAGCTTCAGATTTCTTAGTATTACACTTTTTCGAATCCTTTTTAGACTCAGGCTTAGTAGTAGCTGTTGTTGCTTTAGTTTCCGTTTTTACAGGAGCAGCAGCTTTTTTTGAATCTTGAGCCATAACACTAACAGATGCCATAAGAGCGATCATCATAACGCATGAAAGAACTACTTTTTTCATAATTTTTTTACTATTAAATAAGTGAAACATACTTGTTAAACACGCATCAAATATATACTAGTTTTAGAGATTTTTACCGTTAATTTGGTTTAAATAAAATGACTCTAAGTGTAATGATTGTTAAGTGATGCTTTAGTCTTTCAACTTGCTTATTATGTGTTGTTTATGTTTGTTTTCACAGCCTTAATATTATAAAAAATATGCAATGTGTTGAGTTTTAGATGTATCAAAAAGGAGGTCTTTTTTTGTTATTTCTTTTCAAAGAAATTTACCTTTCCTGTTTTCATATCATATACACCACCAACGATTAATAATTCGCCTTTGTCTTCTAATTCTTTCAAAATAGGACTTTTTGTACGAAGTTGCTCAATAGCTATTTCAACATTGTGGTCACAAACAGCTTCTACGAATGCAGGGTTTGCAGCAGTTTTCTCTCCTTCGAATGTTTTTCCAGCTGCAGCTACAGCAGGTTGTATTTTCGCTAATAAAGCAGTAATATTACCAAGTTTTACGTCATCGATTGCAGACATAATAGCTCCACAATATTCGTGACCTAATACAACGATAACTTTTGCTCCCGATACTTTAGTTGCAAATTCGAAACTACCAAGTATATCTTCGTTAACGATATTACCAGCAATACGAGCAACAAAAAGATCTCCGATACCTCTGTGGAAAATATCTTCAACCGGTACACGCGAATCTAAACAAGATAGAACAGTAGCCATAGGAAATTGAGCTGTTGCAGCATCTCTAACACGTTGAGAGTTATTACGTACTGTAAGGTTATCTTCAACAAACTCTTTATTACCTTCTTTAAGAAGAGTAAATACATCTGCAGGTTTTAGAGCTGCCTGTTCAGCGGCTGTTAATACAGTACTGGTTAATACTTCCGCTTCAGGTATTTGTACGGTTCCCTCGGTAGCCGCTACAGTCGATTTATCTTCAACTTTAGCTTTCTCTTTACAAGAAGTTGATGCTACCAATACTAAACATAAGGATAGTAATCCTAATAAAGCTTTCTTTTTCATAAATAATCAAAGTTTATATAGTTAAATACATATAGTTTAACAACTATCTCATAAAATAGTTTTCAAGTATTAGCTAACCTTTAATTATTTATGTTGAGATTAGATATAATAACCTATTAAATTATATAATAGAATAAATTATATCTAATCATTTTAAGGTAATCTATTTAGAACTGTAACAATTTGTCTAGTTCTGATCTTAGAATAACTTTAACTTCTTCCATATTAACCGATTTACCTAATTCTTTTTCTAAAGAAGTAACACCTTTATCTATAAATCCACATGGATTTATGTAGTTGTAATAGGATAAATCCGTTGAAATGTTAAAGGCAAGACCATGCATGGTTACATAATGAGAGGCCCTTACTCCAATTGCACATATTTTTCTGGCAGAAGGAGTATTATAATCGAACCAGACACCTGTTGCTCCTTCTGCACGTTCGGTTTTTAAATTGTAATGCATTAGTGTTCTTATTACAGCTTCTTCTAAATTGCATACATATTGTCTTAAGGATATATGTAAGGCATCTAAATCGACAATAGGATATACTACTATTTGTCCGAAGCCATGATAGGTAATATCACCTCCTCTGTCTGTTTTATAATATGTTGCATTTAATGATTTTAGTCTGTCTTCTTGAATAAGCATATTGCTTACATTGCCATTACGCCCTAATGTATAGACATGAGGATGTTCACAAAATATGATCTGTTGTAATTGATCTATTTTACTCAAATAGTCGGCTGTACTTTTAGCCCTAATTAGTTGAGTGAAAATTTCATTTTGCTTATCCCATGCTTCTTTATAATCAATAATTCCCCAATCTGTAAATTTCATTCTATTATTGAATAATTTGATTGAACGTAGTTTCTGCCATATAGGATGATCTAACAAGCGGTCCGCTTTCTACAAATTTAAAACCAAGTTCGAGACCTAAAGTTTTGTATTTTGCAAACTGATCGGGGTGAATGTATTCTTTTACCGGAATATGTTTCAATGTGGGTTGTAAATATTGACCTATGGTAAGTAATTGACATCCTACTCCACGTAGATCATGCATTAACTCGATAACTTCTTCTTCAGTTTCCCCTAATCCAAGCATAATTCCCGATTTGGTGAAGAAGCCTTTACTCGCTGCATATTTCTGTACTTCTAAACTCCTGTCATAACGCGCCCGGCTACGAATCCTAGATGTTAATCTTTTTACAGTTTCCATATTATGGCTCAATATATCAGGTTTTGCTTCGAATACTATATCTAGTAATTCTGTTTTAGCGTCAAAGTCAGGTATTAATACTTCAAGTTTAGTATTTGGGTTTTGTTTTTTTACTTCAGTAATTACTCTTGCCCAATAATTGGCTCCTTGATCGGGTAAATCATCTCTATCCACAGATGTTATCACACAATATCTCAATTCCATTTTCTGAATACTATCTGCAACTTTAGCAATCTCGGATTCATCTAATGGTAATGGTTTTCCTGACTTAGTGGCACAAAATTTACAAGAACGTGTACATATATCTCCCAGTATCATGAAAGTTGCAGTCTTCATACTCCAACAATGTCCTAAATTGGGACATTTTCCACTTACACATATCGTATTTAGGCTATTGTCATGAATTAATTTCTGAGTATAAGAATATTCTTTGCCTCCGCCAAGTTTAATTTTTAACCATTCTGGTTTTTTTACTCTTTCCATGTATTTTTAATCTTAATTTAAAGTACTATATATAAATATAATGGGAAACTATTAATGAATCCCGATCTCGAATTTAAAATATTTAGTGCGTCATCTCTATTTATTAGATAGCTTTTATTTAGAAGCAGTATATAAAAAGAAATGATTGTCATCCCGACAACCATTCTTCATTATTAACCTTAAATCTAATACTATGAAAAACACATAGTGTAAACGTATAACTCTTAGATAAAGTTTTATGAATTGTTTCTATATAGAAATAGATATGTTTGATAAGCTTTTTTGATATAAAATTTGTATTTATATATCTACCTGATTGGGTGATTAATACTTAATCTAGGCTTCATATCTTAATATTATATTCTACTATCTAGTTTGGTATACAGCTAAAAATGCAGCTATTATTATAGCATAAATTATACCTACAATAATTATTGTTGCAATTTGGATAAATACAAGAGCTTTTGCCCAATTTTTTTTATTTTCGTTTATCTCCTTATTGCCAAAAGCCCAAATACATAACATAATGAGCCCTGCTAAAGGTATCATTGTAATTATAATAGATATTGCCCAATCCTTAACACTCATTACCGGTGCTACACCTGTTTCGTTTCTTAATTCTAGATTTTCCATTTCAGCTAAATATTAAAGATTTATATTATTATTGATTGTCTTATCTTATCTTATCTAATAGATAAGTCTATGTTATATAAAAAGATAGATTAATATACAAATATAATATATAGTTTGTCTCTATTTTTATTAGAGACAGTAATATTGTAATTCTAATTTTGTCAGTTTGTATTTGTCCTAAATTGTGAAAAGGTTACATCTAAAAGTTCAATTGCTTGCCTATTTCTTTTGATAGATTCTCTTTTTCGAATTTTAAGAGTCATTAAATAGCTCAATCTGATTAATAAGACTAACTTTAAACTATGTATGTGCTATTCTTACAAGCCATCTTATAAACAGTAATAAAGAACAAATATGTCAATTAATTTAATGCCATCAGATAGTATGGTTGAAGAGATGATAGCTATTATCAATAAATACATGGGTAATAAGGCTATGAATCGATTCGTTAATGTGGATGCTAAAGAAGGATATATAAAAGCATTGGAGATATTGAAAGCAAGGGATACTGATTTTGTGAAATCGGGGGCCGGAAAATTAAAATCTATACAAGGACAGTCTATTGCATACCATGCTATTAATTATTTAAAAGGTGAATGCAGTGAAAAAGTTTTATTATCAAGTTTGATTGAAGATGTCTGTCTTAAATAAAAGAGGCTTTCGTATGTTGTTTTAATGGAGTCTATTAGTTCGTATTTTATATTATGGATTCTCGGTTAGAAGCTATCGTTATTGAATTTTCAAGTAAAAGATATACCAATGATATCTTTGAAAAGATAAGCTATGAGGTTAACCTTGAAGCCTTATTATTGCGAATATTGTCTCTTCGCTATTTGGATTACAACTGTATGAATGAATTAGAAGTTTTGGGAATACCAATGACTAAATATATAAGTGAATATAGGAACATACTAGAAAGTGAAGCACGATCTTTAATTGACTATAAATACGTGACATCGTACATTGTTTTAGATGTATTAGAGTTTATTTTGAAAAGATAGTGTATATATGATTCTTATATTTAGTTTTTTAATGACCGATTATAATAGAAATGAACTACTCGTTTGTAATGAAAATCTAAAGTTCATGCTAAAAAATATAGGTTCGTCAACCATTGAAAATTTTCAGGAGAAGTAACTCTGGAAATAAAACAATTTAAAGAAAGGCAATCTATAATACTAACCTCTTTTAAGCAGCTAATCAATAGTTGCTTTTTTAATACCCTATTAACACCTTTTTTATCTCACGAATATTTGGATTATTCGGATTTACAACTATCTCAATACTATCACCGACATTAGTACCACTTAAGAAAGTGCTTGATCCATAATAGGTCAACCCATCCCAATTGTATTCATATCTGGTATAAGGCATTTTTATCGAGTTATCATGACCTGTGATGTAGGCTTTTATTTTCACACCATTTCGATACAAATCATAGTAGTCTTTTGATGTTATTAAAGCCGTTAATAATAAACATAATGTAAGGAATATAAAAATAAAAGTTCTGATTCTAGGGTGATTGTCTAGCATTATCATTTAGTATTTAACATCAAAAATAGCATAATTATGGATAAAATAAGATTGTTTGCAATAGGAAGTAAAGAAAGCTGTGATCCATTTACTATAAATTGTTAAAACAAGATTCAATTTTAATGTCCTCTACATATAACGAAAGGATTCTCTGCTATAAAGGGTTTTCTTCGATAGCATTCTTTATATGCTTCAAATGGGAAAAAAGCAAAAGAGATTAAGCCTAAATACAAAGTTGATGATATTCTCTATCTAAAGGAACCCTATCATATTCTAAATGATGGGAGCATTGCATACAAATTCAACTTACCAGGTATAGATATACAAGCATTAGAACTGACTTGGAGAAACAAACTATTTATGTCTGCATCTGCAGCACGTCATTTTACTAAGATTACAGGTGTTCGTGCTGAAAGGTTACAGGATATAACCGACGAAGATTGCTTTAGAGAGGGAATAACAGACTGTGATTATGGTGGAATGCAATGTTTTGTATATGGTTTACAAAAAGGTTTATTCTTTGATGAATTGGGAACTACCCCAATTAAAGCCTATGCAGCACTAATAGATAAAATCAACGGCAAAGGAACTTGGGATAGTAACCCCTTTGTTTGGGTGTATGATTATAAACTAATTGATAAACCAAAGCAGACCCTATAAAAACATGGTAAGGCTTATTAATCTTCATCTTTCAGCTTATACCCTACAATCATTAAACCAATCCCTATAATTCCAGAGCCAATAGCAATAGGATAATTCTTAACTCTCTCTGGGTGCCTGAATACACGACGTGGGTATTTAATGGCCGCGAGTAATACAAACAAGAATGCTATTCCTAGAATAAAATTCCCTAAATGTTTTTTCATTATTTGATTAAAAAAGTATTCACAAATATAATAAAACTAAATATTATGAACGAAGAAATAAAAGCTCTCATTGAGAGGGAAGCGGAAAGGTTAGCGTTGTTAGGCCATGAAGAAGATATAGGAAAAGAAATATGCATCATAATTCATAGCGGAGCTAAATATTTCGGTATACTACGAGATTCTGACGATGAAGAATTGACATCATCCCGACCTAATGCAAAGATTAGTCTTGGATTTCAATTATCATGTGTAAGAAACATTTTTGTAAAAGAAGAATAACATGAAAGTATACATATCAGGACTCCCTTATAACGAGGTTGAGAGAAAGTTTAATAAGGCAGAAGAAAAACTGCAGTTGCTCGGTTACCAAACGGTTAACCCTCTTAACAATGGAGTACCTAAAGATTCTACTTGGAATGAACACATGAGGGCAGATTTAAAGCTATTACTTGATTGTGATGCTATCTACCTATGTGGGGTTGGGAGCATTCTAAAAGAGCTATAATAGAATTTGAGTTAGCTAAATCTTTAGGAATTAAAATACTTAATTTTTGACATTTCTATCTCTAGGGATAAATCATTATGAAAATATTATATACATTGAGCGTGCACTGAAAGGTCAAGTTTCCCCCGATTTTAAATTAACTCGGTTTGCATGCTATATTATTGCGATGAACGCAAACGCATTATAATGTAGGTAAGGAAGTCCGAAAGATTGTTATAGAGAATTCAGGAAAGGCTCCCGAAAATCTAAAGCAAGAAAAAGATATTCCAGATTTAAAGAAAGAGTTGAAAGCCGGATTTAAGGAAATGAAAAAAATAGATAAACCGAAAAAGAAATAAATTTGATTGAGTTCTAGATTATCAGGGACAACAATACGTTGTCCTTTTTTATTTTCAAACAGCTAGATCTGACACTATTTAATAAAAATATCAATTAAAAACATGAAAGGGAGCCTAATAAGCATCCTTTTTTTGTTTAAAAATTAATACCAAGCCTTAAATAAAAAAGGAGATAGATCACTCTAACTCCTTAGTACACACGACAAGACTCGAACTTGCACATCCTTACAGAAACTACCACCTCAAAGTAGCGTGTCTACCAATTCCACCACGTGTGCAAAAGTTTCAAGAAAAAAAAATGTGACACTAGCCACATTTGAGCGAAAGACGGGATTCGAACCCGCGACCCCGACCTTGGCAAGGTCGTGCTCTACCAACTGAGCTACTTTCGCAATACGGATGCAAATATATACTCATTTTTTGTTTTAGCAAAATTTTTCTACAAAAGAATTCAATATCTTTGTTCTTATTTTAAACAGACATGGACAATAATTTAACAAAACTATTATATCAAATTGCACTAACCCAAATAGAAGGAGTTGGCGATATATTGGCACGTAATCTATTAGATACAATAGGAGATGCCGAGGAAATATTTAAATCAAGTAAAAAATCTCTCATTACAGTAAAAGGAATATCCACTTATTTGGCTGATGCCATCTTAGATACGAAGGTATTGGATAAAGCTGAGAAAGAATTATCCTTTGTACAAAAGAATAATATTAGAACATTTTTTTATTTGGATGAAGATTATTGTTATCGCTTAAAAGAATGTATAGATGCCCCCATTTTGCTTTATTATAAGGGGGAAGCCGATTTAAATGTATCGAAAGTTATAAGTATTGTTGGTACCCGTAAATCAACTAACTATGGAAATGATTTTTGTGATAACTTCTTATCGGAAATAGCTTCGGCTTATCCTGATATTTTGGTGGTTAGTGGTTTAGCTTATGGAATAGATATTCAAGCTCATAAAGCTGCTTTAAAATATAATTTACCAACAATTGGAGTTCTAGCACATGGTTTAGATCGGATATATCCATTGACTCATAGAAAGACAGCAGTCGAAATGTTAGAAAATGGAGGTTTACTTACTGAATTCTCAAGTGGAACAGAACCCGATAAGTTTAACTTTGTCCGTCGTAACCGAATTGTGGCAGGTATGGCAGATGCTACAATAGTAGTACAATCAGATATTAAAGGAGGTTCTTTAATAACCGCTGAACTTGCTAATTCATATAATAAAGATGTATTTGCTTTACCCGGACGTGTAACAGATAAAGAATCGGTTGGCTGTAATATGTTGATAGAAGATAATAAAGCCATCTTATTGCAATCTGCCGAAAGTTTTATAAAACATATGCAATGGGATGTAAACAAGCAATTAAATAAACCCAAGCAACGTCAATTGTTTTTAGACCTATCTACGGATGAACAAGCTGTGTATGACTTGTTGGCTGCAATAGAATCCCTGCATATAAACTTAATTGCAAACCAGATAGGAATTCCTGTCTCAAATTTACTTCCGACTTTACTAAATATGGAAATGAAGGGTATTGTAAGAACAATACCCGGAGGTTCATATCAATTATTATAACGATATTTATTGTTAATTTTTAGAAACAAAAGTGTAGACATTTCCACTGTAGTCTGCAATAACCAATGTATTACCTGATATAGCAGGGCTATTGAATATTGGAGCTCCTAAGTTTATTTTTTGCTCGATGATTCCTGTATTGAGATTAACAGCATATAAATATCCATCAGATGCTCCTAGGTACACTGTGTTTTGAGAGAGAATCGGACTGGTTTCTACAGTTGCAGATGGAGGCATAGAGTAAGGTGTTGTAAAAACTAGTGATGTATTAGTTTGTATATTCCATTTTATTTTCAAAGACTGTTTATCTAAAGCGATTAATCCTCTTGTTGCAGATCCAAAGATAATCTCGTTAGCTGTAATTAATGGTGTCGAAGTTACATCTACGTCAAATGGAAATTCCGTGGTTTTTAATATAGTCCCGTTAGTAGGCTCAATCATAAATAAGCTTTTTCTAGAGATTAAATATAACTTTCCGTCTTGATAAACGGGAGATGATCCTCTGTCACTAATTCCATTATCAGAGAGTTTCCATAAAAAATCTCCTGTAATTGCATTATTCGCAAATAAACCTCCCCATTGTGCACCACACACCAGTATATTATTGGCGATCGTCGGTGTTGTTGTTGCACCTTCATATTGATCCCAACCTTTATTTTTCCAAATAATCTGACCATCATCTATATTATAAGCGGCTAATCCCTTACCCGTTCCTGCATATACAATATTATTATTAATAGTTAATCCTTCTGATAAATAAGGAAATCCTGTTAGACCTATTTTGTGTTGCCATAGCAATTCTCCCGAATTAGCATTAATAGCATACAAATTACATTCAGCGTCTTGTGCTACAACAATATTATTATGATAGGCAATTGTATTCTTGATAGAATTTAGCGTTTTATATTTCCAAAGCAATTTTCCTGATTGAATATCAAAAGCTGTTATCGATGATTTATTCATGATATTATCATCAGTAGAAGCAATAAATATTTTACCATCAGCTATAAGAGGAGAGGTCATATAGATATTTGCATTTACATTATTGACCCATGCCAGTTGTAAAGGAGTATTAATCTTTGCTGCAGTATCACCGGTATGTTGTGCATTTTGCAATAAAGTATTCCAGTTTTCGCCTAATTTTATAGAAGGTTTAAAATTCTTACGATAATGGAACATATTTGAAGTCGTAATTCTTTGTTCATTATTAAAAGTAACTATTGCTTCTATTCTTATCTTTTTATTAGAATAACGAATGGGAATAGTTATCTCATCATACCAATTCCAATCTGTTTTAGGTTGTTTAATATATCCTCTTATTATTCTAGTATTGCTTTCTATATCGGTCAGAATATATTCTACATTTTTGGTTTCTGAAATAGAGTTGTATGTGTTTATCGAGATAGGTATTTCTCCATTTGATAGAGTGGGAGAGTATTGCCCCTCTAAAGGCGATGTTATAGCTGCCTGAGGCGATATATAAGCATATCGCAAACGTGAGGAGACACTGTCATTTACTGCAACATCAAGAATGCGAAAAGCCGATGTAGAATGATCTATTCCACCTTTGTCTATAGTACTTGTACATACTGTATAGACGCCTCCTTGATTTCTAACATAGTTGTAGTGCATATGTCCATATATCTGGGCTTTTATATTATAATCTCTCAGGTTAATGAACTCTTTATCATTGATACCGAATATAAAATCATCACTAAGAGTCAGGATGTCATGGTTAAAGATGACTAGTGATTGCCCTTCCTCCATCATTGACAAATCATTTTTCAACCAGTGATAAACATCCTCCCTTGTATAACTAGGTTTATAATCACCATTAGCCATCGGAGTCATTACATAATGTGTGTTACCTATATTAAAAGAGTACCATGTAGGACCATATAAAGATTCATATAATCTTTCAGCATAAGGGCCTTTTACTAAATCATGGTTACCTATTCCGTAGTAAACCGGTATACCCATAGTTTGAGAATTAATAGCTTTTGCATGGATCTTCATCCCGTATTCATAGCATATATCTCCTGTATGAATAAGAAATGCAGGTTGTTCGTTCTTTATGTAATCACGAAGATAAGTAGTCCAGATACCTAAGCCATTATGAACTTCTGTATCTGTAATTTGTATAAATGAATGTGTTCTATTTTTTGTTTTATCACTTTTTTCCAAATAAAAAATATATGATTCATTTCCACTTTTTATAGGAATATAAAAGTTATTTGTCGTATATCCTGAAGGAGTGGTAATTGTAATAAATCGTGTTTTCTCAAATCCCGGTAATGAAAATTCGCCATTTTTATCTGTTTTTGTAACATTTTTACCATCTGTTACTATAACTCCTTCAATAGGAACGGAATCATTTTGATTTGTTTGATAAACGGTTCCTCTATATGTCGAAGATACAGGTATACTAATGAGAATGAGAAGTGATAGTATGTACGTTTTCATGATTGGTTAATATTCGAAAGGCTAAAAGTGGTTAATCTTAAAAAGAGAAAGACTGCCATCACAGACAGTCTTTCTTATTAGGAAAAGTAAATAAAGATTATTTACCTTGTTCTAACTTAAGTGTGACAGTTGTTTGATCACAAACTTCTGTTGGTCCAAAATATTGGATAGGACCTGGATATACATATTCTGTATTGATTGCCCAATTCTCGCGATTAGCAGCAAAGAACTTAAATGGAGCACCATCTAATTTTACTAATGCTTTTTGTATAACAGGCTTCATTTCGCCATGACGACGTTCCATGTTCATCATCATTGTAACTGGTACACCTCCTGCAATCCATTGGTCTGCCGGAGCTGTTGTATTGCGAACAGAAGACATATAACCTGTTTTACCTGCACCGATAAGAGCTGAAGCAGTATATCCTAATGAATAGCAATAGTCAGCATCGTAGTTCGATGGAGCAGCACAACGACCTTCGTATCCAAAGAAGTGAACTTGTGGAGAGAATTTACCATCATATTTACCTGCTTTTTTCCACTCAGCTAAGCGGTTACCAACCATTTCAGCCAAAAGTTTTTCAGTTTCGATTAATGATACTTGAACATTTCCGTGTGGGTCGCGGTCAAGAGTTAATTGGCGAGCTACACCTTCAGGAAGGCTTGCATACACAGCTGAGTTATCAGGTGAAAGCTTGCTGATTATAAATTGACGTTGTTCATCTTTTGCAACAGCATCAAATTCAGCTTGGTGATGTGCCAAATAGTCATTCAATTCAGAAATAAGTGCTTTAATAGCCGGAATAAATTCGATTAATCCTTCAGGTATAAGAACTGTTCCGAAGTTATCTCCTTTAGCTGCACGTTTAGCTACGGCAGTTGCTATTTCATTTACGATATCGTCAAGAGATTGTTTTTTAGCTTCTACCTCTTCTGAAATAATACAAAAGTTAGGTTGTACCTGTAAAGCACATTCAAGAGCAATATGAGAAGCCGAACGACCCATTAATTTGATGAAGTGCCAGTATTTACGAGCCGAATTACAGTCACGTTGAATATTTCCGATTACTTCTGAGTATACTTTACAAGCAGTATCGAAACCGAAAGATGTTTCAATCATTTCGTTTTTAAGGTCACCGTCAATTGTTTTAGGGCAACCAATAACTTGCACACCTGCATTTATCGCTTTGTAATATTCAGCTAAAACGCAAGCATTTGTATTAGAATCATCTCCACCAATAATAACAAGAGCTTTGATATTCAATTTCTTTAGAATTTCAAGACCCTTATCAAATTGTTCTGTAGTTTCTAATTTAGTACGACCCGAGCCAATAATATCAAAACCACCTGTATTACGATATTCATCGATAATTTCAGCAGTTAATTCTTGGTATTTATGATCAATAAGACCACCGGGTCCCATAAGGAAACCATAAACTTTATTGTCTTTATTTAGATTTTTGATACCATCAAAAATACCGGCTATAACATTATGTCCACCAGGAGCTTGACCTCCGGAAAGAATAACACCAACATTAGCAACAGGGTAGTCAATCTTGTCCGTTGTTTCAACAAACTTAACGATAGGCATACCATAAGTGTTAGGGAATAGCTTTGCTACAGCTTCCTGATCTGCTACTGATTGAGTTGCTGCACCTTCTTCGATTTTTACAGTACCATGTAATGCTTTAGGCATTTTAGGCTTATAAGCAGCTCTGGCTACTTGTAATGCACTTTTAGTCATCTTGTTTTTATTTGTTTATTTAAATTGGATTAATTCTCTTACTTTTTTACCTTCTGAGCAGATAGTATATCATATATTTTAGAAAAACAATCTAAAATATGGTGAATACCATCATGTACAAATTTCGCTATTTTTTTTGAATTATAAAATAATAAGTAATGCGAATTATGTATTGCTTCATTTCCCTGTGATAAATAGCAGTTATATCTGGGCTTTATACAAACTATATATTATTTAAACTCGCAGACGTATTCTATAGATAGTTGAGTCATTAATATATTATTGAATATTTTTTTACTTAAATTTATAAAAGCAAAAAAAGATCTCTTGAGTTTTTCAGGAGATCTTTCTTGTAATTATATTACTTATATTCTTAGAACTTCCATTGATCGGAAGTTTTTGCAGACTGAGTTTTAGTTGAATTTCCTGTCGATCCTTTGTAATATTTCATTGCTTCAGGAAGCGCTTCGCGTATTTTCTTTATACGGGTTTCGTCAGAAGGGTGAGTACTTTGAAATTCGGCGACACTTGCTCCTCCTGATTTATTAGACATTCTAGTCCAGAATCCTTCTGCCTCTTGTGGATTATATCCTGCCATTGCCATAAAGATTAAACCCAATTTATCTGCTTCTAACTCTTGTTTACGCGAATAAGGCAACATAACTCCATATTCCGCACCAAGCCCATAAACCGAATTTGCAACTGTTTGTACAGTACTCGATGTTCCACTCAAAGCAACGCCTAGAGCAGCCCCACCATATTGTTGAAGCATTTGCTGGCTCATACGTTCATTTGCATGCTTTGCAACAGCATGTGCAACCTCATGTCCTAGTACTACGGCTAATCCTGTTTCGTCTTTAGTAATCGGTAAAATTCCTTCATATACTACAATCTTACCACCCGGCATACAAAAAGCATTAACTTCGGGACTTTTTACCAGATTAAATTCCCAAGCATATTCAGAAAGCATACTTTCCATTCCGTTTGCCTTCAGATATGTTTCTACAGCGTTAGCTATGTTTCTTCCTACTTTATTAACGAGTGCAGTATTTGCTTTATCTGTAGATTTCGGTGCAGTTTTCATAAACTCACCATATTCTTGCAAACTAAGTGTTAATACCTCTTGATCAGATACTAATAGAACTTGCTTTCTTCCGGTTAATGGAACACTGCTACAACTTGATAATGCAAGGAATAGTATCGCAATACTATACAGAAATATATTTTTCATCATTTCTAATCAATTATTTTATATATTCAAAACAATGTAACCTAAAGAATGTTCAATTTGGAGTATTGCTATCACAACATTTGCAACCATCATGTTTTTCAAGTACACGATGAGGAAAATCTCCATGACCCACTATTTCGATGGGGCATGAGGTATATGTTTGTTCAAGCCACTCACTAGAAACATTCGATCCTGCGTGGTAATGCAGTCCTTCATTAACACAGGCTATATTTTTCACTAAAGAAATTACTGTTCCTACATCATGGGAAACTATAATAATCGCTGTGTTTAGATTTACTTCCTCCAAAATCTTATAGAAATTTGTCTCGAATCGTTTATCGACATATGAGTTTGGCTCGTCAAGGATTAATAGATCAGGGTTATCAACAATAGCTCTACCTAATAAAGTTCGCTGAAGCTGTCCTCCGGATAAATTTCCTATGGGTCTATTAATGAGATTTTCTAACCCCATTCTATGAGCGACGTTTTTAGCCTGCTCTTTTTGCTCATTTGTAAAATAAGTGAAGAATTTACGTTTGGCTGTAAGACCGGATAAAATTACATCAAAAACAGAAATAGGGAATTTTTTATCTATCTGATTGATTTGAGGTAGATAACCTATGTTGAGGCGATTGACAGCTTGATCTTTTTTATAAAATACAATATCTCCGGTAGTTGGTTTAATAAGTCCAAGCATCGTTTTTAACAGAGTTGTTTTACCACCACCATTGGGACCAATAATTCCAAGAAAGTCATTCTGATATACATTCAGGTTAACATCATTGAGTATTGGCCTATTGGATTCGTATCCAACAGTTATATTTTTTAATTCTAGAATTTTGTTAGTCATGTTTTTGTGCAATAGCTTTTGCTATTTTTATCAGTTCTTCATTCCAAGAATAAGAGAGTGGATTAATAGATACAATTTCAGCTCCTAATTCTTTAGCTATAGGTTCGGCATTCTTTTGATCATACTCCTCTTGTACAAATATTACTTTTACATTGTCTTTTTTTGCCTCTTGAATGAGATTAGACATTTGCTGAGGTGTAGGTGTTTTGCCATCAACCTCGATACTATACTGATTTAAACCATATTGATCAGCAAAGTAACTTAATGCGGGATGAAAAATTATGAAAGATTTACTAGGTGCTTCCGATAAATAGGATTGAATTGTACTGTCTGTCGTAAGTATTACTTTTTCAAGATCCTTGTACCTCTCCAGATAATAATCGGTATGTTTAGGGTCTAAACCAACGATCGAATTATACATATTTTTTGAGATTATAAGGGCTGTTGAGGGTGAGCTCCATATATGAGGATCACTGCCTTCATGACTATGCCCGGCATGTCCATGATCATCCATAATTATAGGCATTCCGACAGAACAATCTACTATTTGTAAATCAGGATTATTAATACTTATATTATTAAGCCATGTATTCTCGAATCCTAGATTGCCAACTTTAAAAAACATCTTACTTTTTCCAATATTTACCATTTGAGAGGGGGATGGATCATAAGATTCGGGATTAGATCCGGATGGTATAGCTGTATTTACTGTATACTTATTTCCAACAATTGCCTCTAAAAAGTATTTTTGAGGTTCAATAGATACAGATAATGCATTCTCTGTATTAGTATGTGGAGGTTTGCACCCTAATAGGGTAACAAGTAATAAGCTGAGTGTATAAATTATATATTTCATGTCAAATCTGTGATGTGAAATAATTAGAACCATATTTTATGGTTCTAATTATTTCTTTTTATTTTATTTATACAGCAATAAAACGCTCTAGGCCTTTAAGGTTAACCGAGGCGAAATAAATTGTGTATTCGATCAAATTCTTTATTTAAGTCAATTTCCAAGTCTCTTAAAATACCCTCATTAAGGTCATATACCCATCCTACAACACGTGGATAACCTGTATTCTTAAATGATTCTCTAACCTCTCTGATTTTAATAACATTGATGCATTGTTCATAAATGTTTATTTCAACAAATCGGCGATATCTTTCTTCAGGATCTTTTATTAAGCTAAGCTCTTTTTCGTGTAGCCTATATACATCACGGATACTTCTTAACCAAGGGCTTATCAAACCGGAGTCTTTAAAATCCATGGCAGCTTTTATTCCTCCACAATTGTAATGTCCACAAACTATAATATACTTAACATTCAGGTTTTGTACACCATAATTTATCACAGATAATACATTCAGATCAGTGTTTATAACCATATTGGCTATATTTCGATGAACAAAAACTTGCCCGGGTCTCAATCCCATAATTTCATTGGCATGCACTCTGCTGTCGGAGCATCCGATGTATAAAAAATCAGGATGTTGTTCCTCTGCCAGATGGTGGAAAAATTCCGGATCATCTTTTAGTTTATCTTCCACCCAACGTTTGTTGGCTTCAAATATATCGTTATATAAATTATCTTCTATCATTTTATATTTTCAATTATTTTTATAGATTGTTGTATCAGCGATTTTGTTTCATCGTTGTATACAACGTAATCCGCACGTTTTAGTTTTTCATCATCTGATAATTGGCTATTTATTCTTTCCAGAACCTTTTCTCTGGTGGTATTATCTCGTAGCATGGTGCGTTGTATACGGTCTTCTAATGGGGTGTATACTATTATAACCTTATCAGTTAATCTTTCCATACCCGATTCATAAAGAATAGCAGCTTCAAGAGCAACTATATGATGATGTTGGTATTTTTTTAGCCATTCGCAAAAGTGCTTATCAACTTCAGGATGAATAATTGAATTAGCTATTGCGAGCTTGTGTTTATCATTGAAAATATATGAAGCTAATAATTGTTTATTTAGTTTATCGCCGTTATATAAGTTATTACCAAAGGCTTTGGTTAGTTTTTCTCTAATAACAGGCGATGATTCTGTCAGTTTTTTACTCTCGATATCGGCTATATAGACGGGTATATCTAATAGCTTAATGATATTAGTAACAGTTGATTTACCACTGCCTATGCCTCCTGTTATGCCTAGCCTAATCATTGAACTTTTGTATTTTTATATTCAAAAATAAATTCAACGTTTGGTGGAGAAATGGTTAGGTTTCTCACATAACTAGGACTGGAAGTAATACGCACAGGAACAGAAACTTGCTTAGACTCTTTTATTCCATCATAATCAATTGCAACAGAAAAATCTTTAATTTTTATAGAGTCAACTTCCGAAACTCCTACGAAAAATGAAAGTTTTACTTTAGAAGGAAAAAATTTCACATTCAAATTTTCCGGAAGATTTAGACATTCTACTGCTATTTCTACATTTTTCTGAGTATATGCTTCTACTGGAACATCTATACTTACTACTTCGGGCACAAATCGTATACCTTTTACTGAAGCAAGTTTGAATGAAATCCTTTTATCTGAATTAAGTCCGCTTATAGTATCATTTACAGTGTAAGCAAACATCAGTTTATCCAAATCGGGCTTTGCTGCATAAGCCATCACACTATCCGGAATAATTTTGATATCACTGTTTAGAAAGTATCCGGGAGATAGATTTATCTGCCCATCAAAAATAAGAGGTACTTTTTTATATTCAAGGATTGCATAATTAAACGATATGCGTACAGGATCGTAATTGAGTATTTGGGTAGAAGTCGGTAATGCTTTACGAACATACATATCAAATGTACTACCTTGCAAAACTTTGCTGGAACTGCTATTGATAATAGCAGAAACATCTAATCGTAAAGTATCTCTTTTTTTGAAATAGTATTTAAACATACTAAATCCATTATCTTTTATCCTCAAACTGATCTGTGAAGGTAAAGAATCCTGAAAAATGATACTATCGGGTACCGATACGTATTTGATCGGAACAGTAATAGATGTTTCGAAATATTGGTTATAAATCTGCATAAACCAAAGGAATGCAGCTATAATGACAAAAAAAGAAAAAGTCAGAATTTTTTTCCAAGATATTTTTCTTAAAAAAAATCTGACTTCTTGCCATATTTTATTTGCAGCATTGCTCATTGCTTATGCATCTTTATTTCGTCAATATAAATTGATATTACTCAGTTTTAAGCTTTAGGAGCTTCTTCTGAAACTGCAAATACCGAAGCTTTATCTATTTTGATTTTTACGCTTTCCGCAATTTCAACAATAAAATAAGTTTCGCCTATTTCTTTGATTCTACCATGTACTCCTCCGGCAGTAATAACTTTATCACCAACTTTCATTGCTTGGCGAGCTTCTTGTACGGCTTTTTGTTTCTTTTGTTGTGGACGTATCATAAAGAAATAGAATACCAAAATAATAAGACCAAACATAGCGATTGTACCCCATGCTCCTCCGGCCGGCCCTTCTGCCGCTTGTAAGAATACTACTAATGAATTCATAAAATTTATCGTTTTTTATTTTTATTAAGGTTTTAGACCTATTTAATGTTGGGATAAGTGTATACAGTATAGATATATTATCATTCGGATATCTAATACTGAAACCTCTCTTTTACAAAGATACTTTTTTTTATAAAATATAAAAGTGAAAAGAGAATATCCTGCACTTGCCAATGCCTAGATTTTATTTTTTTAATAATTTATTTTCGCTCTTTAGTTCTGTTACTACTGAATCTAAGATACCATTTATAAAAGAAGAACTTTTATGTGTACTATATGATTTAGCGATATTTATATATTCATTCATTGTAACATTGATAGGAACAGACGGAAAGGCTAAAAGTTCAGATACTGCTGTTTGCATGATAATCATATCCATAAAAGCAATTCGTTCAGATTCCCAGTTTTTTGCATATTTATTGATCAGTTCGCGAGCCATTTTTACATTAAACATCGTTTCTCTTAGAAGTTTAATGGCAAATTGGCGATCTTCTTCATCTTTAAACATAGGAAGTAATGCTTGATTCGGACCTTTTTCAGTGTCTAGTTTTTTTATTGTTTTAATCACGAATGATTGTACGATTTCAATATCATCATTCCAGAAAAGGCTATCATCTTCCAAGATATCATCGAGTTCTTCATCACAATATATAAATGTTTTGAAAACCTTTCTCCAAAATTCACGATCTGTATCAAAGTCAGAAACTTCGTTTTCCAGATATTCGGTATAAATATCAGAGTTTAAAATCTTTTCGAGCAAACTTCTGACGTAGTTTTCGTGATCTTCCCACGATTGAGGCCTGTCTGCAATATATTTATTATATTGTGTATTATCTTTTAATTGTTTGATAAATAGATTATCTGACAATTTGGTATTTGGATTAATATCTTCGTCAGTTGGTAATAGTTTACCTTTACGAGCTTCGAGACGTCTGGTATGAGTGTCGGTAATTTCAATGAGAAGAGCCAATAGATAATAGTACAAGTCGTATGACTTTTGAAGACTGAACATGAGTTCGGTTTCTGCTTTTTTTAGGTCTCCACTTTCATTAATATAGGTAGAGTACAATACTTGTATAACCCGAATACGAATAAGAACGCGATTGATCATTTTCAATAAGTAAATTTGAGGTGCAAAGATAGTAATTCATCTTGTAATATCTCTCTAGGTAGGTGTTTTTTTATTTAATGTTAGAGTTGTGCAATCACTAAAAGATTTGTTTTGATGAATCTTTTTTATTGCAATACGAAGCATTTGTTATTGATATTACCTACTCAAACAAAGTTATCCCTTCCTTATATGTTTTATATTTAAGTGTAGGGAGTAGTTCTTTTCTCATTCGCTCAGTATTGCCGTAATACGATATTCGACCGATCTTTATAAAGTCACGAGTGAGTGGACTTATCTTTCCTGATAAAGAGGAATAGAGTTCGAATGAGCGTGCTGCAAACATAATCATCCATAGAGGCATACGCCAAGGCTTGTGGTTTCCTTTGTAGGTCGTTATATCATCTAGAAATTGCTGTAATGTTTGAATGCCTTCGTCTCCAATATGATATATACCGTGAATGTTGGGCTTTATTGCAGCAGCTATTGTAGCATTAACAAAATCATCTTTGGATATAAGGTGAATATAGGTAGGTTGTTTCCATACGCCTAGCAAGTAATGACGGGCAAACCACTGAGCTGCATCAATCATCAATATATTCTTTCCGTATACCATCCCGACTCTTAATGATACGGGTGTGAATTTATATTGCTCTGCGTATTTAAACAGTAGTTTTTCTTCTTCGAGTCTGGTTTGGGCATGTGCAGATATGGGATTACCATCCAAAGTACCGTCTGCAGGCTTATGAGGAAAGGTTTCGCCTTCGACATGGGGAAAGCTAATAAGAATAACTTTTTTAACTTGTTGCTTTACTGCAACATTTAATAGATTGTTGAAATACCGGGTATTGGTTTCTGAAAGAAATTTTTCGGGATTGGCCTTGAATAATACACCTGCAAAATGAACGATTGTATCTACATCTTTTAAAGCATCGAATAAACTACCTTCATCAGCAAGATCCGTTTTGAAGATGGATACATTCTGTTGAGAAGAGAGATCATCTGATATTTTTTTATTGTGAATTAAAAGATTTAATTCTACGTCTTTCTTTTGTAAACCATAAGCTAATAGGTTGCCCAAATTGCCGGCTGCTCCCGTGATTGCGATTTTTTGTTTTAGCATAATTACCATTATTGAGTCAATCCCTAAGTACAAATATACCTATATAAGTATATTATAAAGCTGTTTTTTTGCTACATTTGCAAAAAAGTATTAACAAGATTAGATAAACGTTACATTATAATATCCATGAGCGACCAAAGATATAATCAAAGAGGTGTATCTGCATCCAAAGAAGATGTCCATAATGCAATAAAAAACATAGATAAAGGATTATATCCCCAAGCCTTCTGTAAAATAATTCCTGATATATTGGGGGGAGATCCGGAGTATTGTAATATAATGCATGCTGACGGAGCAGGAACTAAGTCGTCTCTGGCATATGTATATTGGAAAGAAACTGGTGATTTATCGGTATGGAGAGGTATAGCACAAGATGCCTTGATTATGAATATTGATGATTTACTTTGTGTCGGAGCTACTGATAATATCTTATTATCGTCAACTATCGGACGTAATAAGATGCTTATTCCGGGAGAGGTTATCTCTGCGATAATTAATGCAACAAACGATCTGTGTATCGAATTATCAGATTTAGGAGTGAATATTTATCCTACAGGTGGAGAAACTGCTGATGTGGGGGACTTGGTACGCACTATAATAGTTGATAGTACAGTTACTTGCCGAATGAAGCGTTCTGATGTTATATCTAATGATAAAATTCAAGCAGGAGATGTGATTGTTGGGCTGTCTTCTTCAGGACAAGCTACTTACGAAACTGAATATAATGGAGGAATGGGTAGTAATGGTTTAACATCGGCACGTCATGATGTATTTGCTAATTATTTGGCCCAGAAATATCCTGAAAGTTATGACGCTTCTATTCCTTCGGATTTAGCTTATTCGGGTGGTAAAAAGTTGACTGATACTATTTCTGATGTTTCCCTAGATGCAGGAAAATTAGTTCTTTCACCTACACGTACTTATGCACCTGTCATTAAGCATATCCTAGAACAATTACGCCCTCAAATTCATGGTATGGTGCATTGCTCAGGAGGTGCTCAAACTAAAGTTTTGCATTTTGTTGATAAGGTAAAAATAATAAAAGATAATATGTTTCCGGTGCCACCACTATTTAAGCTTATACATGAGCAGTCCGGTACAAGTTGGCAGGAGATGTATAAAGTCTTTAATATGGGGCATAGAATGGAAGTATATGTTTCTCCGGAATATGCACAAACAATAATTAATATTTCCAAGTCGTTTAATATTGATGCTCAGATAGTCGGTAGGGTAGAAGAGTCTTCAAAAACAGAGCTTGTGATTGAAAGTGAATTTGGAAAATTTATATATTGAAAAACTAACATCATTAATTTTATATGGAAAATAAATCATTCACACAAAATCCAAACTTTAATTTCAACGCACCTTTGGATGAAAACAGACCTCCTAAACCGAACAATAATCTGCCTTTGGCTATAGTTGGAACAATTGTAGGTATATGCAGCCCTTGTTGCATTGGTCTTATACTTGGTATTGTTGCAATTATATTTTCGAATCAGGTTGATACCAAATATAATTATGGCGACTATCTTGGAGCCGAATCATCAGCTAAAAATACTAAAATATTGGCTTTCATATCAATCGGCTTATTCGCATTGAATTTGGTCTGGATGATTGTACAATTTGCATCTTTAGGTGCAGATGGATATTTGGAGCAATATCAACAAATAATAGAGCAAATATCTAATCAATAAGATTGACTAAATTATACAGAAGGGTAGTATCGTTATATTACCCTTTTTTATTTTTCCTCATGAGAAAACTGATTGTTATATTCTTATCTATAATCTTTCCGATTATCATTATTGGTCTATATTATTTCTATAATGAAGCTGATAGTGGATGGAGTATGCAATGTACTTTCCATCAGGTAACAGGATTACAATGTCCTGGGTGTGGAGGTCAGCGGGCTTTACATTATCTATTGCATGGTGAATTTATTACAGCTTTGAGATATAATGCTCTTTTTGTGGTTTTTACACCATTCTTTATTTATCTTTACATTATTCTTGTTGAAGTATATGGCCTTAAAAAACAATTGTACTTAAATAGTTTTTTGTTTTCTGGTAAATTTGGGTGGATAGTTTTAATCATGGCTGTGTCTTTCTTTATATTGCGTAATATACCTTATTCGCCTTTCCTATTGCTATCGCCACCTCTTTAATCTGCAATAGAAGAACTACGGAGTAGTTTATCAAATTCTTCTTTTGTTCCGTGGAATACGTTTAAATCAACTAAGGTTTCTATTCCCTCAAGTCGACCTTTGTCGGCATATTGCCAAAACAACCATTTTCTATTATTATCTAATTGGGGCGTGGTTTGTATATCTCTAATCCATATCGGATTGCTCTCAAAGTGTTTTATCAGATATTTCAGGTAAAACTCCTCAGTAGTATATATGAGAACCTTTTTTCCATAGTAATCTTCAATAGTTTGTATATAAAGTGCTATTTCGTGGATGATATTTTCTCTGTAGTTCTGAGGACTGCAATTACCGGCAAATTCTAAGTCGATGATAGGAGGTAAGTTAGTACTGTCTTTAGGTACTGACTCTATAAAATTATAAGCCTGTTCTTTGCCATCTCTGCAAAAAGTGAAAAAGTGATAAGCCGCTCTGGGGATATTTAGCTGTTTTGCCTGTGCCCAATTTTTCTCGAATTGTGTGTCTTTAAAGTCACCACCTTCTGTCGCTTTTATAAAAGCAAACTGCACTTTATTTTTATCTAATTTATCCCAATCTATTTTTAGTTGATGATGTGAAACATCAATACCATGTACGGGATATAGGTCTGGTGAGGGATAATTTAGTCTTATATATCCGAGATTATAAGCATATCTTATACCCATAAAACTGATGAGAATTATAGCTAGGGCAACAGAAGAATATATAATGATTTTTCTACTCATTCATTTACCAACCGAATGCTTTATCATTCATCCAAGTACCATGTGTTTTCATAACCTGCTCTATAACATCACGGGCAACTCCTTCACCACCTTTTTTATGCGATATATATTTCGCAATACCTCTGATTTCAGGTGCAGCATCTGCGGGAGCAACCGGGAGGCCAACTTCTTTCATTACATGGTAATCCGGCAGATCGTCTCCCACATAAATAATTTCTTCCGGTTTATAACCTGTTTTGGATAAATAATTATTGAAATCATTGATTTTTATGGATGATTTCATATATATATGTTCAATACCTAATCTGGAAAAACGCAACCTTACAGCCTCTGTGTCACCACCGGTAATAATTGCTAAGCCGTAACCCGATTTACAAGCTAGATTAAGGGCGTAACCATCCTTAATATTTACCATGCGCATTGGCTCTCCTTCGGGAGACATAGGTATGCTATCCGGAGATAACACTCCATCAACATCGAAAATAAATGCTTTTATTTTATTCAGATCGTAGTTTATAGAACTCATATTTATTAAGACTTATTTGTTTTGTATATATTTTTACTGATTAAGGAATATATTTCCTGTAAATCGGCATCTTTGATCAATTCAAGATGCTTGTTTATAACATTCTCATCATAACGTATTGCAGGACCCGTTTGAGCTTCTTTGGGGCTAAGGCTGTGTGTTTTTGCTGCTGTTTCATCTATCAAAGGTAGTACAGTTTCAAAAGGAATGCCTTCTTTTTCTAAGATACTATGAGAGACTGAATACATGTGATTTACAAAATTACATGCAAATACACCTGTAAGATGAAGATATTGACGTTTTTCGGAAGATAAAGAATATACTTTACTAGAAATTTGCTCTGCGATGTTAAACAAGATTTTCAAATCATTCTCGTTATTTGCTTCCAAAAATAAGGGAATTACACTGAAGTCTAAATTACGATCTTTACTAAATGTTTGAAAAGGGTATAATACGCCATATCGGTTATTATATTCTTTGAAAATATCTAAAGGTATACTACCTGCGGTGTGTATCCATAAACCTTTATTAGAAGGGATTTCAGCTAAGATATTGGGTAGAGCAGAATCTTTAATCGAAAATATATAAATATCAGCATCTCTTATCACCTCTTTTATATCAGAGGTTGATTTTGCATTGACTTTTTGAGCCAATTCCATTGCCGAATTAGCTGTTCGACTATATATTTGGAGAATATTGAACGAGTGTTTCGATAACTCAATTGCTAAATGAGTTGCTAAACGTCCGGCGCCTATAAATACAACATTCATCTAAAATTTATTTTTTAGAGGTGATAACCATAAAAAGCCCTACAGCAATTAGTATAACAGGTATTATTAATGAAGAAAAATTGTGAATCCATCCAAAGAAGAAATCAAAATTCATGATTACTCCAATGGCAGTGAATACAATTCCCATTGTTTTCTCAGCCTTTGTGAATAGAAAAATAATACCGGCAATCAGGAAGAAAGTACCAATATTCATTAATTTATCAGCATAGGGTATATGTGCCAATATTCCCGTTTTACTAAGTAGGTATATTATACCTATTATAAGGATTAAAAGACCATATGGGAATCTGTTACCTGAGTTTTTAGCCATATTGAGATTCGTTAATTTATTGTTGCTGTATTCTGTTTACTTGAATTTTCCTATATGCACTTTTTCCCATTCCAGTTTTTCATCATCGTGGGATGGCTTTTCCTGATCCTTATGTCCAAATACTATGATTGATAAAACTTGCAGTTGCATGGGGATATCTAATAAATCTTTCACATATTCTTCTGACGAAGTATCAGAAGCTGTATACCGTTCTCTGATTTGTATCCAACAACTTCCTAAGCCTAAATCTTCCGCTTGGAGTTGCATCATAATAGAAGCTATAGAGCCATCTTCAACCCACACGCTACTGGTAAAGGGATCAACAGCAACTACTATAGCTAAAGAGCAGTTTTCAATGGGTTTACTTCCCATTTTTTTGCAAAGTGCAAGTTCATCCAATAACTCTTTATCTTCAATGGCTATAAAGTGCCATGGCTTTGCGTTTTTAGATGTTGGAGATTTTAGTCCGGCCTTTAAAATTAGCTCTACTTCTTCTGCCTTAAGAGGTTCGGAGGTAAATTTGCGTATACTACGTCTTTGAGTGATTAGTTCAGAAAAATTATTCATTACAAATATATATTCAGGTCTCAGACCTTTTTGTTGCTTTGGTAAGTATAACAATGATAGAATCTCATAAATAAAAAAGATAGATATACTTATTCTTTATCAATTAATTTATTAATAAGTTCTTCTTTATTTTCCGATTCTCGGATACCTTCAGTACTGCTTTTCTTCAATAATACGGTTAGTGTTTGCATTATAAGTTTAATATCTAATGCAAATGAATATCCGTTGATATATAATAAGTCGTATTTGAGTTTATCTTTTACAGAGGTATTATATTTACCTTGTACTTGAGCCAATCCGGTTAATCCGGCTTTTACCCGGTGACGCAAATTATATTCAGGAATATCAATGCAATATTGATCTACGAAAAAAGGACGTTCGGGACGTGGGCCTACAATACTCATATCGCCTTTTAGTATATTGAGTATTTGCGGAATTTCATCAAGGCGGGTTGCTCTTAAGAAGTATCCTAGTTTGGTGATCCTATTATCCGATTCTTGAGCTAATGTTGGTCCTGAGGCAGCTTCTGCGTTCTCAATCATTGTTCTGAATTTGTAAATGTAGAAAGGTTTATTACCTCTTGTTATCCGCTCTTGCTTATAAAACACCGAGCCACCACCTATTTTAAGGCATAGTGCAACAATGACACCCGGAATAAAGGCTACGATAAAAGCGATAGAGCACAATAATATATCTAATGTGCGTTTGGCAAAATCGTGTTCTATATTAATATCAAAAGGTCTAACCTTTAATACAGGAGTGTCTCCAATTTGTACAAAATTGGCATTAAATAAAAATATCTCTTGAAACTTAGGTTCATAAAAGAACTGCTTACTTTTTTTGACACAGTCTTCTGCCATCTCTTGCTTCATACTTTCATCAACATCATCAGAAATGAAAATAAGATCGCAGTTTGCCATGTATTTTTCGAGATTAGGAGATTCCGGTTTGCAGATATGTTTAACATTAGACCACATCCCTTTAGAATGCAATAGTTTTTCTGCTAAATGACGAGCCTTGTCATACCCAATAACTAAAACCGTTTTTAAAACATTATCTTTTAGGTATTTCTTGTTAATGTATAAATGCCATAGTGTTAATAGAACGACTTGAACTATGGAGCTAACAATTAATATACTTCGGGGATAGGCTAATCGTCTGGTAAGGAAGCTCATTGCCATTGTTAATAGAAATAAGCATAAAATTGCTACGGTGACCGAATAAGCTACTCCAAATAAAGTAAACTCTTTAGGTTTATCAAGTTCAAATACATGCCCTATAATAAGATAGAATAGGCCGATGTATGGTGCCATAGATATTATGGAGTATAGATTGTCATTATAAGCGGCTAGGCTATCCGCAAAATACAGATATGCCAGATAGGTTGACAGATAAATAATAACGAGATCAACCAATAGAATAAACATACTAAATCCTTTTCTCGTAAATAATCTTTCCATGTATAATTACCTAAAATTGTTAAATCCTAAACTTTGTTTTAAAATACAAATTTAGAAAGATATTACTGAAAAATGATATATTCGAAATATAATTAAAATGAAGAAGAAAAGGAAAGATGTAATCTATTAAGTGTTTTTTGTTTAAAAAGCAATATCTTTGTCTTTTAACTAAAGACTTTAGTCGGTAAAAAGAATGAAAATTTTTCAAGTTATAACAGTTTCAGAATTTGGTGGAGCTCAGTCTGTTGTGGCAAATCTAATTCAAGGTTTAAGCGATAGCGACGAAGTTTTTATTCTATATGGAGGAAATGGCGAAGCTTGGAAACATTTGGAAAAGAAGGTTCATTTGATTAAACTCTGTGAACACCGTAAAGAGGTATCTTACAAGGATTTATTTTTGGTTTTTAAATTGTTTAAATTAAGACTTAAATATAAACCAGATGTCGTTCATTTACATTCCTCTAAAATGGGAGCTATTGGGCGTATTGTGTTTAATCCGAAGACTATAGTCTATACAGTTCATGGTTTCGATTCAATAAGGAAAGCTTTTCGGAAGTTTTTAATTGTTGAGAAAGTGTTAAAAAATAGGGCGGCTCGAATAGTTGGAGTTAGTAAGTATGATGTCGACTGTTTACGTGAAGAAGGAATTTCTAAAAATGTAGAGCTTGTCTATAATGGTGTGGTCGATCATACATCTGATGATCAACAATCTTTAGAAAATGAAGATTTAAAAGAAAAAATAAAAGAGATTAAACGTCATTATAATCATATAGTAATGTGTATATCAAGAATTTCTCCTCAAAAGAAATTTGATTTATTCGTAGATATAGCAAAAGCTAAACCTAATTATGCGTTTGTTTGGATTGGTAATAAGGACGTTTTGACTGATTTACCTTCTAATGTATTTTGTTTGGGAGAGACTCATTCTGCATATATCTATTTAAAGTATGCTGATGTTTTTATTTTACCTTCGAATTATGAGGGTTTACCGATATCGCTTTTGGAAGCTTTATCATTTGGTATTCCAATAGTTGCATCTAATGTAGGGGGCATTGGTGAAGTTTTAGATGGAAATAATGGGTTTGCTGTAGAAAATAATATTGAGTCTTTTGTTTCTAAAATCGACTATGTTTTGCAAGATTCAGTAAATTCTCAAATAAAAACTTATGCCAGAAAATCTTATTTGAGGAATTTTACAATAAATAAAATGGTAGAAGGGTACACTTCTATATTTAAAGCAATATATAATAAAGGAAATCGTTAATAAATATATGTCAAATCCTCTAGTCTCAGTTTTAATACCTTGTTATAATGTCGAGAGTTATGTGGTTGAGTCTGTTTCATCCATTATAGAACAGACGTATATAAATCTAGAGATTATTATTATAAATGACTGTTCATCAGATAATACAAGTAATAAGTTACAAGAATTAGCTAATAAAGATAGTCGTATAAAGATTTATAATAATGAGACTAATTTAAAACTGATAAAGACATTAAACAAAGGAATTGAGTTGTGTAATGGGAAGTATATTGCCCGTATGGATGCAGATGATATCTCTTTTCCGACAAGAATAGAGAAACAAGTATCTTTCTTAGAGCAAAATGCCGACTATGATGTTGTTAGTACCATGTTTTACACATTTAGAACAGGTAAATCAAAGCATAATCTCTATAAAAATCCTAAAACATATGAAGAGTTACAAGCTTATCTATTGTTTAGATCGGGTATTTGTCATCCTGCTGTAATGATTCGGAAAACACTATTCTCTGAGTTGGGATTAAGGTTCGAAGAAAAATATTTGCATGTAGAAGATTATGCACTTTGGTCTAAGGCTCTTTATTGTACGAAATTAGCAAATATTGATGAGCCTCTTTTATACTATAGAGTTCATGAATATCAGGTTTCGACATTGAATGAAAAGAAACAAATTGAAAATAAGAAAGAAGTCTTTAAAATTCACTGTGAGAAGTTAGGTTTAGCTTCTAGTGCTGAAGACTTAGATGTATATGCTTCTGTTGCTGAGTGTATTCCTTCAGAGTCTTCATTTGATTATCTTTATAAATGTGAGACGTTTATGATAGGTCTATTAGATAGAAATAGTGCAGAACAATTTAGCTCTCCTCAATATTTATCTAGAATCTTATCTTTACATTGGATTCGTCTTTGTGCAAATTCGAGATTAGGCTTAAAGGTATTGAGTAAATGTTTTGACTCTCCACTCTATAATAAAGAATATTATAGTAAAAATGACATACTAATATTATATATTAAGTGTTTATTCAAGATGGAGTATAAAAAATCGTTTTGGTATAAACTGGCATTTAGATAAAAATTTATGAAGAAGATATTGTTAATAACGATATTATTTATTTTCCTTTTTTATACACTCTATCCCCAGGCAATATCTTTTTTTGGGTATTCCTTCCTTTTTACATCCGGAGCATTGGGAGTCGGTTTATACCTTTATAATGGAAGACCTTTTGATGAGGTTGTAACGATTATTCTATCCTATATTCCGTTTGTATTATGTTGTTTCATTACAATGTATCTTACACCATTTAAAGATCCATATTTAGTTGATTATACAAAGAGTCAGTTTGCATGGGTATTTGGCTCCTATTTGATTGTTACCTTTTTCTTTGTGGTTCATCCGAAAGGAACATTTACTTTGTTTTTGTACTATATAGTAGGAGCTATATTTGCGCAGTGTGTTATTTCTATTGCCATGCACGAAAATGCAGCTATTCGGGATTTTTGTAATTCTTTGCAAATGATGGATGTTACAGTTTTAGCCAAAAGACAAGAAACCGAAGGCGCTCGTTTGTTGGGGTATGGGGTAGCATTCTTTGGTGCAGGTGTATCTTGTGGATTCGCTCTTATAGCTTTAGTATACATTATTTTAAAGACTAAATTAAATGTAATCTCTATTATTGTATTAGGTGGGGTGTATTGTTTTATCTTGTATGTTGGTCTCCTATCGGCAAGAACAACAGCTATAGGTCTTTTTGCAAGTATCATTCTCGCTATTATACTCCTTTTTACAAGTAATAAAAAAGATGTTAGAAAAGGACAGTTTTTTAAATTCTTAGCTATTGCAGCTTTATTTGCTTCAATAGGTCATACGCTCGCATACCTATACTTTCCGGAGTTTGCAGATTGGGCATTTGAAGCTTTTATTAATTATAACAAAACCGGTCAGTTTAGGACTAATTCATCGGATGGTTTAGAGGAGATGTTTCAATTACCTTATACCTTTGATCAATGGCTATATGGATGGGGTAATATGGAATTCTGGGGTAGTGATGTTGGATATACACGTCTGCTATTTTATGTTGGACTACCGGGCACATTAGCCTATTTCTTCTATCAATTTATGCTTATTAAATTGTCATTTACTAATGATAGAGCTTTTACATTTACATTACTTATAATGTATGCTTATAATCTAGCATTGAATTATAAAGGTCTTTCGGATTTAAATCTGTTTATGTATTTATTCATATTCTATTTCCTTCATTATCGATATTATATTTATACACCACAATTATACAGACTTGGAAAATTCAATTCGACTAAACTTCGTTATGCCGTTCAAGGCTCGACGCCCCACAGGAGGGTTTAGGGTTATGTATGAATATGCAAACAGGTTATCAGATCTTGGTTATGATGTACACATTACTTACCCTCTGAAAACGAAGTATATGGAGTATCGCCTACCATATATTGCACGTTTTATATTATCTTATATAGAGGGATTTAGGACAAGTCGATGGTTTGACTTTAGGTCCAATATTTCGATGTGCTATACTAACTCAATCAATGATAAAAATGTCAAAGACTCGGATATTGTAATAGCTACCTGGTGGACTACTGCGTTAGAAATGGGTTCATTAACAGAAAAAAAAGGTCGGAAAATTAATTTTATACAAGGGTATGAAAATTGGATAGGGCATGAGGACGAACTTCATTCATCATATGATATGGAAGGGGTTACAAATATTGTAGTAGCTTCTTATCTGAAAGATATTGTTACAAAGTATACCCTTAATCCTACAGTTTTGATTCCCAATGCTATTGATAAAGAGAAGTATCGAATATTGAATCCAATAAAAGATCGAAACTCTTTAACCGTTTGTATGTTATACTCTATACAAGAGATTAAAGGTTCAACTTATGGACTTGAAGCTTTGTCTAAAGTAAAAGAGAAGTGTTCTGAATTAAAAGTTGAATTATTTGGTATATGCCCGGCTCCTGAAAATTTACCGGACTGGATTACTTTTTATCGTGATCCTAAGGATTTGAGCTTAATTTATAACAGAAATGCTATATTTATTTCAAATTCTCTGACCGAAGGTATGGCACTGACTCCTATGGAGGCTATGTTTTGCGGTTGTGCAACTATATTAACAGATATACAAGGGCATGCTGAATATGCTAAAGATAATGATACATCACTATTATATAGTCCAAAAGATTCAAGTCAATTGGTAGATAAAATAATGAGTTTAATAACTAATAATGACAATCGTATATTCTTGGCTGAAAGAGGAAATCATTTCATCCAACAGTTTTCTTGGGATATTGCCGTGGAAAAAATGGACAGGGTTATAAAAGAGTTACTTCATAAAAAGGAAGTTTAGGTAATTGTAGTATTTAAATGAAGAGAAGAGTTGCAGTTTTAATTCGTGTATATGACCGTATCGAGGATCTTAAATATAATCTTCAGATAATTAAACAAACATGGACAGAGTTTGATTATCATATTATTGTTGTAAGCAATGGGTATCCCGATGGATATCGTATTGATGCAGATTCAGTACGGGTTATAGATAACTTTGTTGCTTTAGAGCATAATGCAGGTCATAAAAAGGGTAACTCACAATTACTGATGGAAGGGCAAAAATGTATTCCTTCAGATTGTGATTATACGGTTATATTAGAGGCAGATACCTGGATATATGGGGATCGTACCATAAAAGAATATATCGAATTCATGGAAGAGGCATCTAATATTGTATGGGCCAGTGCCGATTGGTATGATAAAGACTATGCTCTAGCTGTAGATTTTGCAGTTATAAAATCGAATTTTATTCGTAACAATCCTAATTTATTTGATTTTGAGGATTATCCGGAATCTTATATTGCAAATTATTTAAGAGATGCTGGTGTTGGATTTAGATGGATTACGGAAAATATGCCGGTACATGTACCTAGTTATGTTGCCAAATATCCTTATGTAGATGATTCAACTCAAAAGCGTTTCTATGTATTTCCTAAATCTAAAATGGTTACCCATCATATCGAATTTTTAAAAGGCGGAATGTCTCAAAAAAAGCGTTATTTTAATATAGTTGCTAACTATGACTTCTTTAAAGAGGAGATGGTCTCTAATAAAGGATGGCAGAGGTTTAAGATGTATTTTTGGATTAGACTCAGTAAGCTTTTTATAAAGAAAAGCTGGTTTCAAAAAAAATATTATAGAAATATTACCCAATAGAGAAAATATGTTTGTAGTAAATGGTCGGTTTTTAACCCAAAAACCAACAGGAGTTCATCGGTATGCTTTTGAGATATGCAATCAACTCTCTGAATTTGGTGTTGATTTTTACGTTGCTGTACCCAAAGAAATAAATCCGGACTACAAAATCAATTTTAAAACTGTTCAATGTGGGGCATTCAATGGTCATCTTTGGGAGCAAATTAGCTTACCTAAATATCTGAAACAGCAAGGAAACCCTTTGTTGTTAAGTTTCTCTGGTTGTGGACCTTTGAATTATTTGAATCAGATAATTACCATACATGATGTTTCGCATGAAAGGCATCCGGAATGGTTTTCTAAGAATTATTGCCGATTTTATGGGTATATGATGCCTCGGATAGGTAAAAAAGCTCATGCTATTATTACTGTGAGTGAATTTTCGAAGAAAGAAATTATAGAAACATTAAGTCTTCCATCAGAAAAAATTCATGTAATAAATTGTAGTATACCTTCTTATCATACAACAGAGAATGATCTTATAAGAGATAATTCTGATGAAAAGTATATTCTATCTGTTTCATCAATGGATCCCCGAAAGAATTTTATTCGTCTTGTAGAAGCTTTTAATAATATAGAGGATAAGTCTGTAAAATTATATATCATAGGAATGCAGTTTAAGGCGTTTAATACACCTGATATGAAGAAACTTAATAGCGAAAATGTTATTCTTACAGGCTATTTGGATGATGATTCTCTCCAAACAATGTATAAAAATGCTCTTTTTTCTGTATATCCATCCTTATATGAAGGTTTTGGTATTCCACCATTAGAATCTATGTCATATGGATGCCCTGTGATTGCATCTGACATACCTGCATTGAGAGAAGTCAACGGAGAAGCTGCTATGTATGCAAATCCTTTAGATATTGCAGATATGAGCCTTAAAATGGATTTGTTGATTCGTGATACTGAGTTACGAAATAAATTGAGCGAAAAGGGTAGGGAGCAGGTGAAAAAATATTCTTGGATTAAATCGACCCGACAAGTTTTAGACTTAGTAAAACAATATTCATAATCTACTTTAGTATGAAAATAGCGTTACTAATTCATGCACATACTAATCCCGATCAATTAGCCCGATTAGTATCTCGCTTAATGCATAAGAATATAGATATTTATATAAATATAGATGCAAAAGCTGATATAGAATTATTTAAAAAGAATATAGAAAATGTACATTTTCTAAATAATAGGGTAGAGGTCGTTTGGGGGCGTTTTTCTCAATTACAACAAATTCTCAATTCGTTTGCAGAGATTGTAAATACAAAAATTCCATATTCTCATATTTTATTTATTAGTGGGTTAGATTATCCGATTGTCCCCATGTCTGAAATTGTCGATTTTTTGCATAGCAATCAAGGTAAAAGTTATATCGATTATTTTAAACTGGGAAGTGATAACTGGTCTAATTTAATGAAAAAACGTTTTGAATATTGGTTCTTTCTCCCGGAAAGAGATATTCGAAATAATCGCATTATAAAGAAAATTCTTCAAAAACTAGGGTTTAAACGTAAGTATCCATTTAATGATGCATATTATGGCTCGTGCTGGTTTACCTTATCAATAGAGGCTGTAAAATATTTACTTGATTATACAGAAAAGAATCCGAAAGTAATAGATTTCTTTAAGCATGCAGGATGTTCGGATGAATTATATATTCAATCAGTATTATTAAATTCGCCTTTGAATAAGGATATGGTTAATGAAATTTACAGATTTTTTGATTGGGGTGATAAAGGTAAAAGTCCAAAGATATTAGTGTCTGATGATTTTCCCAAAATAGCCTCTTCTAATGCATGGTTTGCCCGTAAATTAGATATAAATATTGATACTCAATTGATGGATAAACTTGATCAACTAAATGCAAAACAATGAGCCAAGATAAAGTGTCGGTTGTAACCGTTGTATATAATGCAGTGTCTATCATTGAAGAAACTATAAAGAGTGTATTATCTCAAACATATAGTAATCTCGAATATATTGTTATTGATGGGGGTTCTTCGGATGGTACAATAGATGTGATCCGAAAGTACGAAGATCGTATATCAATATTTATTAGTGAGCCTGATAAGGGAATTTACGATGCCATGAATAAAGGTATTGATAAATCTACCGGCAATTGGATTAATTTTATGAATGCCGGAGACTTCTTTTATTCGACTTCTTCTGTCTCAGAGATTTTTGATATACCTGAGGACGATTATTCTAAATATGCAGCAGTATATGGTGATGCTGAATATCGTTTGAAATCATTTTCTTATATCAGACAAGGGTATGAGTGTGATAGAGACCATTTTATGCCATTCTCGCATCAGGCAGCTTTTGCCAGAGCAGATATTGCTAAAAAGAATAAGTTTAATCTGAAATACAAGATAGCTGCTGATACTGAATTTTTTTTACGTCTCAACAGAGAGGGTTACCAGTTAAAACATGTGTCAGTAATTGTGTGCTCCTATGATGCTTCGGTTGGTATAAGCATGAATAGTGAGGTTAAGCATGCAAAAGAATTTGTAGAGATGCAGATAGAATATGGTGCTCCTAAAGATTCTCCTTATTTCAAGAAGTATATTAGAAGTGCTTATATAAGGCAGTATATGAGACGTTTGATCCCTCATTCTATATGGGAACGAATGAGAGAAAATAAAATAAAGAAACAATCAGACATAATAATAAAAGAGATCTAATTTAGATCTCTTTTATTATTTTATTACTTAGATGAACAAATAAGGTCTGAATCCTATCTTTTCTCTCTTTCGTCTATTTCTTCATACATTCGATCATTCTTTGGGCGAATAAAAAGTCGGAGTGATACATCGTAAGTTATATAACTCCATACCCAGTCAATAAATACTGAAACTTTATTTTTGATACCTACAATGGAAAGAATGTGTACCCATAACCATAACCACCATGCGACAGTTCCTCCAAAATGAAGCTTCCATATATCAGCTACAGCAGCATTTCTTCCGATTGTAGCCAAAGAGCCTTTGTCTTTATATTCGAATTTCTCCTTTTTAGTATAACCTTTAGCTTCTTGGTTCAAATTATTAGCCAAGTTAGTGGCCATTTGCATAGCTACCTGAGCTACTTGTGGATGTCCTTTAGGAGAATGGTTAGAGATTAATAAGCATGTATCTCCAATTGAATATATGCTATCATGTCCGATAACTGCATTGTATTGGTCTACAAGAATACGTCCTCTGTTATAGGATTCTTCTTTAAGCCCAAGCAGACTATTGGGTTTTACTCCACCTACCCAAAATACATTATGAGTACGCAGGGTTTCGCCATTCGATAATTCTACATAAGGCTTGTTGTAATCTTTTACAGATATATTTTGATGTATGATGACACCTCTTTTTCGTAGTGTTTCTTCTGCTTTAGCCGATGCTTCTTCTGACATTGCGAATAACAGACGGGGGGATGCGTCTACCAAGTGAATTTCCATCTTGTTAAAGTCAAGCTCCGGATAATCTTTAGGTAATATTGTTTTTTTCATATCAGCCAAAGCTCCCGATAGTTCAACTCCCGTGGCTCCACCTCCAACTATAACAAAAGTCAGTAATTCACGCACTTTTTCATCTGTTCTGGCACTTAAAGCTTTCTCGAAGCTAAATAAAATTCTATTTCTGGCAAGTAACGATTCGGAAATAGATTTCATTGCATAGGTCGAATCTTTCAGGCTGTCATTTCCAAAATAATTAGTATCACAACCCGTAGCTATTATCAAGTAATCATACGTAATAGAACCGATACTTGTTTCGAGTATCTTTTCATCGGGAAGAACTTGTTTAGCTAGGCAGGTTCTAAAATGAAAGTCTTTCTTTTTTTGGAATGTTTTTCTATGCGGATAAGATATAGAACTAGGTTCCAAACCTCCTGTTGCTACCTGATAAAGAAGTGGTTGAAATTGATAATAGCTTACTTTATCAATTAAAACTACCTGATAATAAGCCGAGTCTACTTTGCGAGCGATTTCTAATCCTGCAAAGCCACCTCCAATTATTACAATTCTTTTCTTTGATTTACAGTCCGGTATATTGGCTATTGCTTCCATTTATTTTATAGTTAAGTGAGTATATACTATTTATAATAAATGAGTCATATTAATGCTTATTAAGCTTCTTTCTTACTTTTGGCTCTTTCTCTTATTAGTTCAACAATAGCGGGTACAATAGATAAAAATATGATAGCTACCATTAGCAATTTAAGATTTTGCTGCACCCATTCGATAGTACCTACGAAATAACCTAAAAGAGTAAATAACACAACCCATATAACACCTCCTATAACATTAAAGGCTGCAAAATGTTTATAGCCCATATGTCCCATTCCTGCTACAAATGGAGCGAACGTACGTACAATTGGTACAAAGCGTGCCAGGATTATAGTTTTGCCTCCATGCTTTTCGTAAAATTGGTGGGTTTTTTCCAGATAGCTTTGCTTAAATATTTTAGAATCGGGATTGCTAAAGAGTTTTTCCCCAAAGAAACGACCTATCGTATAATTTACTCCATCCCCTAATATAGCGGCAGTAATGAGTATGATATTTAATATGATAATGTTAAAATCACCCGTAACATTAGATGCTGCTAATGCTCCGGCTACAAAAAGAAGAGAATCTCCTGGTAAAAAGGGGGTTACTACTAATCCCGTCTCACAAAAGATGATTAAAAAAAGAATAGCATATACCCATACGCCATAATTTTCAACTAGTTCTAATAAGTGTCTGTCGATGTGAAGGATAAAATCGATAATAAAGTGTATAAATTCCATTGATTAAGTAGTATAAACAACATCAATATTAATGTGGAACAAAGGTATTGCTTTTTTATCGTTAATAAAATAGTATTGAAGGCTAAAATACAGTTATATTATGCTTTATGAATAATCAAAGTGGCTTATATTGTCGTGAATAGCTATATTAGAAAGATCTGAATACAATCAAACGACCAGTGGTGTCTATTGTAAATGTGTCCGATTCTGCCTCATTTAGTGTGGCTTGCCACCAATTAGTAAAGATCCTGTTTTGTATCGGATATTTTAATTTATCAGTTGTTACTTCACAAGGTGAAATGCTGAATAATGAAATCTGTTGTCCCGGATATGCTTCAAAAACACAGGGAGTATTAATGGCATTAAATACACCATGGTTTGTGATCATACATATGTCATCAATATATTCTATATAATCGGTCAATAAACCAATATTTGCGATAGAATGATCTTCTCTTTTACCTGTACCTCCGAGAATTATTAAATTCTTTTTACCTTGTTCGATGCAATATTGTACTGATTTTGTCAGATCATTAGTTTCTTGTTCTTTTATCTGAATAATAAGGTCTTGGTATTTTAGTTTATTTTCATCGGATAATGAATCACAATCGCCTACAATGGCTTGTGGTTTAATTTGTGTATGAGATAGGCTATTTATGGCTCCATCACAGCATACTATATAGTTATTATTGTTTAAGATAGACAGAGCTATTTCATGAGTTGGAAACTCTCCATTAGCTAGTATTACAGCTTCTGTTTTGGTTTCTACGGTAGGGTATTTAAATATCTTCATTTATTTATTTGGGTTACCATTTTTCTCCATTTTATATATCCGAATACAGATACTATGCTGTATATAAGATACATAATAGATGTCGGATATAGGTCTTGATATAAGTATAAAAAAACAGATACGATGTTAATAACAATGAGTAATAACCATTGTTCAATATATTTCTGTGCCAGCATCCACATAGCTACAATGCTGATTGTAGTGACAAAACTGTCTCCATATACAACTTGGCTATCAGTATATCGTTGCAAAATAAATACAATTATACCAAAGATCACAATAGATGCTATACTGAGAGGTAAAAACAGTCGGGTAGGGGCATGGCATAAGCCGATATCAGTATTTTCTTCCGAGTTAGTATTAATGGCTTTATGCCACTTTATCCAACCATATACTCCTGCTAGTATATAGTATATATTTATGCAAGCAAAAGCATAAAAGGTTGCATGTATAAATACGAAGGTGTAGAATGAAGACATAATAATACCTGCCGGCCACATTTTGAGATCTGCTTTATATTCATAATAGAGATATAGGAGCCCAAAAATGGCTCCTACAATCTCTACCCAGTTTATTTTAATAAAATTTACTATTATTTCCATCTGTTTTATTAGAATCTGATACCCAGTTTTGCCATTATATTGTGTGTAGCTTGTGGAAACAGGCCCGTGTACACCAATTGTGTATTATCTTTAAATTTATCCGTTGATACCCAAGCATTGGCTACATATTCTTTATTAAATATATTATTGACAAAGAATTGAAGATTTATTTCTCCTATTTTTTGAGTGTTGAATGTATAACTTGCCGCAAAGTTACTCACAAAATAGTCTGTTAATTGATTTTCGGAGTTAGAAGTATTGTCATAATACTGTTTTCCTACATATTTACCAATAAGTGCTAATGTCAGAGTTTTATAGGGAGTAACAGTTACAGTACCACTGCTTATAACATTAGGAGAGAATGAAATGTCGGTTGATTTAAAGTGCTCTGAGGTCTGACCGACAAAATTATAATCTGTTTGATTATCATATAAATCAAAATAAGCTGTATAGTCTTTTATCTTATTTCTGCTTATAGTAACATTTGCATCTAATCGTACCCATTTTGCAAACTGATATGCACCAATAAGCTCTAATCCCAGACGATAACTGTCAGGTACATTTTCCATCAACTTATATCCTACGTCATTTAGTTTTCCTGTTTGCACCATTTGATCCTTGTATTTCATATAATAGATATTTGCATTGAAGGAAGCCTCTTTTGAAGCGTATCTATAACCTAATTCATAATCAAGCATCTGTTCTGGTTTAATGCGCTGATAGCTGCCTCCCTTGTATGATTCCTTTATATCGGTGCGAAGAGGTTCACGTTGAGCAAAAGAAAGAGAAGCATAAATATCGTTTTTAGCATCGAAATTATAAGAAACTCCTCCTTTCGGATTAAAGAAACTAAAGTAATTATTATTAGTTATATCTTCTAAATCATCATCAATACCTTTCATTCTGTAATCGATATAGCGATATTGAAGATCTCCAAAAATAGAGAATGCGTCTGTAACCCTGTAAGTACCTTTGGTGAATATATTAAATTCTTTTTTATTTGCATCGTTCATATACCATTCGTAATTAGACGGTATATTTTGATTGAGTTTAGCCCATTTAAGCTCGCCATAGTGATCTCCGGCATAGGAAGACAGCATAACTCCTCCAATAAGATTTAATCGATCTGTAGCATAGCTTAAAGTGATATTCCCCGTATAAAAATTATTCTTCATTAATTTACGTCTGATAATATCTGAAGACTTATATAATGAATCGTTTACCAATTGTGGGGTTAAACCAAACTTGGAAAATTTCTGATTCATTTTATAATTCTCGTAATAGCCATACCCATGATTGTAATTTAATCCAATGTTTAAAGACAATTGTTCTGATAAAGCATTTGAGTATGTAAACTGTACTATATTGGAATAATAATTATCAGTTTCGTTATCATAATAGTGCACATTTCCCGCACTGTCATAGAATCGACCTGCCGGATTGTATCTGCGATCAATTTTCATCTGTTCAGGGCTAATACCTTCCCATGTTATCCCTGTATGCTGAATACCATTGATATAGCTCAGTTTAAATAACTGATTGTCGTTATAATAAGATAATGCTGCATATGCAGATCTGTGGTTTACACTACCATTTCTGATATATCCATCTCCTGTTACACGAGAATATCTGGCATCAAAAGAAAGTCCATTCTTTAGAATTCCGCTTCCTGCTGCAATAGTAGAAGTAAAAGTATTATAACTTCCAATAGCTGTTGATGCTTCACCATATGCTTCAGGTTTTGCTCCTTGACTTTTTAATGATATACTAGCTCCAAATGCCGCGGAACCATTAGTTGATGACCCTACACCGCGTTGAACTTGGATACTTTGCAGAGAATTGGATATGTCAGGGATATTTACCCAATATACTTCCTGACTTTCAGGGTTATTTAAAGGCATGCCATTTAGGGTGACATTGATACGAGTAGCATCTGTTCCCCTTATGCGAAGAGAGGTGTTACCAACACCCGAACCATCTTCTGAAAAAGCAACTACTGAAGGCATGGTTTCTAGAATATAAGGAATATTCCTTGCTGCATTATTTTCTTTAATTTGTACAGCACTCATATTTGAAAATGCAATTGGAGCACGTCCACTAACTCGTGTGGCTGATACAATAATCTCGCTGAGATTCACTTGTTTTAGACTGTCAGGTATTTCTTCTGAAAAGATAGAAATACTGGTGAGAAAAGCTGTAAGAGATATTATTTCCTTTTTCATTTAAATAATGATGGTTAACGATAAAAAAGCAGAGCTATTTTATCTAATTTGTTAAATAAAAAAGGGGATAGGAGAGTGTACCTTTATTTTGAAGTAGTATGCAGTGCGCGCTAAAAGCATATCTATTTCCCTCCGCCGGCATTATCCGGATCAGGTTATACGGGTATAATCTCAGCCTTGTGGGCACCCCTAGATCAGGAGGCAAAGATATGAAAGAAAAGATATAAATCAGACAAGTTTATGTTAAATGTCGTAGGAAAATAGGATAGGGGGGATAAAAAGAAAGCTCCTATAACTAGGAGCTTTCTTTTTAATATATTGTTGACTTATAATTAGTAACGAGCACTAACAACATCCCAATTGATGATTTTCCAAACCTCTGCTAAGTGGTCAGCACGACGATTTTGATAGTCAAGGTAATAAGCATGTTCCCATACATCAATACCTAAGATTGGAGTTAGACCTTTTACAACAGGGTTACTGCCATTAGGTTCTTTCTCGATCGAAAGTTTACCACTGGCATCTTTAGCTAACCAAACCCAACCTGAACCAAATAAACCAGCACCAGCTGTATTGAATTCTTTTTGGAAATTCTCGAATGAACCAAATTGGGCAGTAATTGCTTCAGCTAATTTTCCTTTTGGAGAACCACCTTTACCAGGGTTTGTAAATGAAGCAAAATAAAGATCATGATTCAAAATTTGACCTGCATTATTAAATATAGCTCCATCGCTTTCTTTAATGATCGTAATTAGGTCTGAATTCTCAAATTTAGTTCCCGGTACTAAATTATTCAGATTATTTACATACGTTTGAAGATGTTTACCATAATGTAGTTCTACAGTTTGTTGACTGATAACTGGCTCTAAGGCATTTGTTGCATATGGCAACTTAGGCATTTCAAATTTCATAGCTTTTATACTTTTATTATCGTTATTATTATTTGTTTGATCTTCTACGTTTAAATTTAAACTAAGCAAAGTAATTAGAAAGTAAGATATAATCGTAGTCATAAACTTGTTGTTTTTAATTAAGCGTTATACAAATAAAACAAAACTAAATGATATTTGTTTCAAATCTGCTCTGTTATTTATATAGATTGTTTCTAAGTCTGTATTGATGGGGTATATTCTTTAACATAAATCTTTAGTTGACTTAATGTTGTAAACCCGTTTTGGCTTTTCTTTATTAGAATATCTAAAAGCATAATTAAACATAATGGTAATTATATAACATTTAGCATTGGGATTTATGAGATCCGATTTACTATATATACTTAAGCAAAAAAAGAGGCTACCCGAAAGATAGCCTCTTTATAAAGATATTATATTCTTTTTTGAATTTAATATTTATATTTCTCAAGTTCAGCACTTACAGCTTCGTATTCTTTCTCCATATTTAGATTATAGTATACGTTTTGTAATTTTACTAGCATTGATTTGATTTCTTGTTCGTCTGCTTTGCGACCTTCCAATGATGATTTATATTTCTCCAATAAAGGAAATGCTTTGTTGTATAGATCTTTAGCCTTGTCATCAAGTTCAGCTCTTTCTTTTGCTGTAGAAACGTTTCCTGCTTCTTCTTTCAAGTTTTGTGCTTGAACAATATAGGAAACAGCTAAACCTTCTAAGGCTCTTTCACAAGCAGCATCTTTACTTAGAGCAGCCTGATAAGTAGCATCAGCAGTAGCAAAATCTTTCTTTTCTGCAAATAATGAAGCTTTTACACTATACATGTCGCATGCTCCTTCGGGATTATTGGCAATAGCTTTATCTAAATATGCTATAGCTTGTTCCGATTTCCCGGCCTTGATATATTGATTTATCAAGTTTGGAACAAAATATTTATTTTCAGGGAATTTAGCAGCTGCAAGTTCCAACGTTTTTACAAAGTTTACGCTGTCCTTAGTATTTTCATATTCGCTAGCTAAAAGCTCATATACATCACTTTCTTTGTAAGTACTATTAGGTGTAAATGGTTCAGAAAGGATTCTACTTAATAATTGAATAGCTCTTTGATCTTCTTTAGCTTGAATAGCAGTGATAACAGCGTAATACTTAATAGTTTGGAATGTGCTATCATTTGTATTTATTTTGTCTTTATCATCAGCAAATACTTGTAAAGATGGTAATTCCCAATATTTTTCAAAAAATATAGATGCTTTGCCATAATCTTGCTTATCATTGTAATACACACCGCCATTGATGAAGAATGGATGATTCACTCTCAATGTTGTTGCTATATCTTTTCTGAATTTATTTTTCACTTTACCTTTTTCGTCAGGTATTTGTCCTAGTTCATCTGCTTTGATATAAGGAGCATACGAATTTAAGAGAGCGTCATACATAACATCTTCTTTAAATTCTTTTTGAAGCATTTGATTTGTTCTTTGAGCATCAAAGGCTTTATTTTCAATGTCTCCTGCTACTTTCCAAGTTTCAGCATCATTAGCTGTTTCCGGGTCTGTAAGTGCAGGTTTAATTAGTTCTCGAGCTTCAGTAAAATTGTTCGAGTTCATTTCACTCTTAGCATCTTTTACCGCCTTTTTTTGTGCAAAAGATAGTGCTACTACCATGCACAATGTTGCTGTCAAAAGTACTTTCTTCATCGTTTATTAAAGTTTTAATAATTATTATTCGGCAGAATTTTCTTCATTCGAAGATATATTGTTCTCATTATTTAATTCATCAGAGATTATTTCATCATCAACAATGATGTCTTCATCCTTCTCAGACATAACTTTACATACTGATGCAATCTGATCATTACGTTTACCTAAATTAATCAGTTTCACACCTTGTGTAGCACGTCCCATAACTCTCAGATTATCAACTTTTACTCGGATAGTTATTCCCGATTTATTAATAATCATCAAGTCATTCTCATCTGTAACATTGCTTATAGAAACAAGTTTACCAGTTTTCTCTGTAATGCTCATGGTTTTAACCCCTTTACCTCCACGGCTGGTGATACGATAAACAGGTTCTCCATCTTCGTCATTCAGTCTGGTACGTTTTCCATATCCTAACTCAGAGACCACCATTATAGTTTCTTCTGGAGCATCTTTAGACATAGCAATCATACCGATTACTTCATCTGTAGGATCTTCATCTATACGCATACCACGTACGCCGGTTGCTGTACGTCCCATTTCACGAACATCGGATTCATGGAAACGAATAGCTCTACCGTTACGATTTGCTATTAAGATTTCACTGTTACCATCAGTCAATAGTACTTCAATAACCTTATCATCTTCACGAATTGTTATGGCATTTACACCATTCTGACGAGGTCTAGAATATGCTGCAAGGCTTGTTTTCTTAATAACACCTTGTTTAGTACAGAATACAAGGAAATGGCTATTTACGAATTCAGTATCATTAAGACCTTTAATTCTAATAAATGCATTTACTTTATCTTCAGCCTCAATATTCAACATGTTTTGAATAGCTCTGCCCTTAGAGTTTTTACTGCCTTCAGGTATATCAAATACTCTTAGCCAATAACATCTACCTTTTTGAGTGAAGAACAACATATAGTTGTGCATAGATGCTGGATAGATATATTCAACAAAGTCCGTATCGCGTGTTTCTGAACCTTTAACTCCCACTCCACCTCTATGCTGAGCCTTAAATTCAGATAAAGGTGTACGTTTAATATATCCTAGGTGAGATATTGTTATAATCATCTCATCATCAGCATAGAAATCTTCCGGATTCATCTCAATATCCGAGTAAACGATCTCACTGCGACGATTATCTCCATATTTATCTCTTACTTCTACCAATTCATCTTTGATAACTTGCATACAAAGTGCTTCATCATTTAAGATGTTGTTAAGATACTCGATTAGTTTTTGTATCTCTGAATATTCACTGTGTAGTTTATCTTGCTCCAGTCCAGTTAATTGACGTAAACGCATCTCTACAATTGCACGAGATTGAATATCCGATAATTGGAATCGGTTGATTAATCCCTCGATTGCTTCTTGTGGAGATTTAGATCCACGTATGATAGCAATTACTTCATCAATATTATCAGATGCAATAATAAGCCCCTCCAAAATATGGGCTCTTTCCTGAGCTTTTAGAAGATCGTATTTTGTTCTGCGAATAACAACTTCATGCCTGTGTTCAACAAACAATGAAATCATATCCTTCAAATTCAACATTTGAGGACGACCTTTTACCAGAGCAATATTATTAACACTGAAAGAACTTTGTAGGGCGGTAAGTTTGTATAGTTTATTTAGTACGACATTCGCATTGGCATCTCTCTTAATATCAACAACAATACGCATCCCTGAACGGTCTGACTCATCATTGACATTACTGATACCATCAATTTTTTTATCTCCTACTAAATCGGCAATATGTTTAATTAACTCAGCTTTATTAACCTGATATGGAATTTCGGAAACAACAATTTTTTCATGGTTTCCATCCATTTCAATTTCAGCACGTCCACGCATAATAACACGTCCACGTCCTGTTTCAAAAGCATCTTTAACTCCTTGATAACCATAGATGAATCCACCTCCGGGAAAATCAGGAGCCTTCACATATTCCATCAATCCTTCAATATCAATCTCTCTGTTATCAATATAAGCAACAGTTGCATTGATGACTTCAGACATATTGTGAGGAGGCATATTAGTAGCCATACCTACAGCAATACCAGAAGCCCCATTTATCAATAAATTGGGAATACGCGTTGGTAAGACTGTGGGTTCTTTTAAAGTATCATCAAAGTTAAGCTGAAAGTCAACAGTATCTTTGTCGATATCTTTTAGCATTTCTTCTGCAAGTTTGCTAAGACGAGCTTCGGTATAACGCATAGCAGCAGGAGAATCTCCATCTACACTACCCATATTACCCTGACCATCAACTAACAAATAGCGCATACTCCATTCTTGAGCCATGCGGACCATGGCAAAATATACGGATGAATCACCATGCGGGTGGAACTTACCTAAGACTTCCCCTACAATTCTCGCAGATTTTTTATAAGGCTTATTGGATGTGTTCCCTAATTCGCTCATACCGAAAAGAATACGGCGGTGTACAGGTTTAAATCCATCTCTAACATCGGGTAAAGCACGACCTACAATCACAGACATTGAATAATCAATGTATGCCGATTTCATTTCGTCCTCGATGTTAATTCTAATAATTCTATCTTCCTGATCTATCATTAAAGATAAGTTTTAATATAATATTTTTTTATTTGTTTCCTTTTATTGCTAAAGCCTTACTGACTTTAAAAACCCTGCTAAATTACAAAAAAACTTTCAATTTTGGAAACATTTCCACACAAAGTAAAGGTTCCGGATGAAGATTGTAATAAAAAAGAGAGGAGTCTTATATTGCTAAAAATAAGCAATATAAGACTCCTGTATATCTCAGAAGATAACTTAATGATTAAACTTCATCTTGTCCGTGGCAATTTTTGTATTTTTTGCCACTTCCACAGAAGCAAGGATCATTTCTACCTAACTTTTTCTCAACTCTTATCGGAGCTTGTTTAGGTTTTTTATTCTCTTCTTTTGGAGCTTGTTCTTCGTCTATATCTTCTTTTTCTGTTTTGTATTTGCTGAAGTCGGTCTTTTCTTCAACTTTAGCTTCCTGTACTTCTTCAGATTGGCGAACCGGTATTTGACCACGCATCAAAATAGCTACAGCTTTCTTATTGATACTGTCAACCATTGTTTTGAACAAACTGAAAGATTCAAGTTTGTAAATTAATAGTGGATCTTTTTGTTCATAACTTGCATTTTGTACCGAATGACGCAGTTCATCCATCTCACGCAAGTGTTCTTTCCATTGTTCGTCTATTGTATGTAGAAGAATTGATTTCTCGAATGATTTAATAACTCCTTTAGAACCTGTTTCGTAAGCCTCTTTCAAGTTACAAGTAACATTATAGATACGCTTACCGTCAGTAATTGGAATTAATATATTCTCGAAGTTTCCTCCTTGGTTCTCATATACATCTTTAATTACAGGATTAGCAATTTCTGCCAGTCTGTCCATTCTGTGTTTAAAATTCTTCACAGCATGCTCATAAACGATATCTACAAGCTTATCGGGTCTTGCTGATCTGAATGTATCTTCATCAATAGGACATTCCATTGATAATACACGAAGTATTTCTATTTTCAGACCTTCATAGTCTTGACTTTCTGCGTATTGTTCTGTAATTGAGCTGGCAGAATCGAAAAGCATATTTATAATGTCTATGCCAATACGTTCTCCCATAAGGGCATGGCGGCGACGTTTGTAAATAACTTCACGTTGAGAGTTCATTACATCATCATATTCTAACAGACGTTTACGAATACCGAAGTTATTTTCTTCAACTTTCTTCTGAGCACGTTCAACCGATTTGCTCAACATGTTATGCTCGAGAACTTCACCTTCTTTGAATCCCATTCTGTCCATTAGACTGGCAATACGCTCAGTAGCAAATAAACGCATCAATTGGTCTTCCAATGAAACAAAGAATACAGATGAACCCGGGTCTCCCTGACGTCCGGCACGACCACGTAACTGACGGTCAACACGACGAGATTCGTGTCTTTCAGTACCTAAAATAGCTAAACCACCTGCAGCTTTAACTTCAGGGGAAAGCTTAATGTCGGTACCACGACCTGCCATATTTGTCGCAATTGTAACAGCACTAGTTTGTCCGGCTAGAGCTACAATTTCGGCTTCTCTCTGGTGTAACTTAGCATTCAGTACATTATGTTTGATTTTGCGTTGAGTAAGCATTCTACTCAATAATTCAGATATTTCTACAGAAGTTGTACCAACTAGAACAGGACGTCCTTTGGATGTAAGGTCTTCTACTTCTTGGATTACTGCTGCATATTTCTCACGTTTTGTCTTATAGATACGATCATTCATATCTTGACGAGATATAGGGCGATTGGTTGGAATTACCACAACATCTAGTTTGTAGATATCCCATAGCTCACCAGCTTCTGTTTCGGCAGTACCCGTCATACCTGACAGTTTATTGTACATACGGAAATAATTTTGCAGGGTAATAGTCGCAAAAGTCTGAGTAGCAGCTTCTACTTTTACTTGTTCTTTAGCTTCTATAGCTTGGTGTAATCCATCAGAATAGCGACGACCGTCCATAATACGACCGGTTTGCTCATCAACGATCATTACTTTGTTATCAATAACAACGTATTCATCGTCCTTTTCAAATAAAGTATATGCTTTAAGTAACTGATTAACTGTGTGAACACGCTCTGATTTGACACTGTAGTTTTGCATCAATTCATCTTTTTGTTCCGCTTTTTGCTCATCTGTGGTATTGGCATTTTCTATTTCAGCCATTTGAGCACCAATATCTGGAAGAACAAAGAAATGAGGGTCATCAGAATTACCGGTCAAAAGATCGATACCTTTATCTGTTAATTCGATGCTGTTATTTTTTTCATCAATAACGAAGTACAAATCATCAGTAACAATATGCATATTACGCATTTGTTCTGACATGTAGTGCTCTTCTGTTTTAAGCATTGCCGATTTAATACCGGGTTCACTTAAAAATTTGATAAGAGGTTTGTTTTTAGGTAAACCTTTATATGATCTGTATAACAATAGAGCTCCTTCTTCTTGTACTTTAGAATCAGAAGAAGACATTTTTGACTTAGCTTCAGCAAGAAGTTTTGTACAAAGATCTCTTTGTGTTTTTACGATAATTTCTACACGGGGGCGAAATTCGTCAAACATTTGAATCTCACCTTTAGGTATTGGTCCCGAAATGATAAGAGGTGTACGTGCATCATCAATTAATACAGAGTCAACCTCGTCGACAATCGCATAGTTATGCTTGCGTTGTACCAAGTCTGAAGAGCTGATAGCCATATTGTCACGAAGGTAGTCGAAGCCAAATTCGTTATTTGTTCCAAATGTAATATCTGCTTGATAAGCTTTGCGACGACCTTCTGAATTTGGTTGGTATTTATCTATACATTCAACAGATAAACCATTGAACATATATAGAGGTCCCATCCATTCCGAGTCACGTCGTGCCAAGTAGTCATTTACTGTTACCAAATGAACACCATTTCCGGTAAGAGCATTCAGGAAAACAGGAAGTGTACCCACTAAGGTTTTTCCTTCTCCGGTAGCCATCTCTGCAATTTTACCTTTATGAAGAACAACCCCTCCGAATAACTGTACATCATAATGGATCATATCCCAGGTAATTTCATTACCTCCGGCCATCCACCGGTTTTGATAAATTGCTTTATCTCCTTCAATGCGTACAAAGTCTTTTGTTTCTGCTAGTTCTCTATCAAAATCTGTTGCGGTAACTACAATTTCTTCATTTTGAGTAAAACGACGAGCAGTGTCTTTTACAATAGAAAATGCTTCCGGTAAAATTTGATCTAATACAGTTTCGTATTTATCGGTAACTTCTTTTTCTAATTTGTCTATTTGTGCCCAGATATCTTCTCTTTGGTCGATGTCAATATCTTCGATTCCTGATTTAAGTTCAGCTATTTTATTTTTTTCTGCTGAAACAAAATCTTGTATCGTTTTTTTAAGTTCTTCGGTTTTAGCTCTTAGTTCATCATTAGATAGAGCCTCTATAGCCGGGTATGCAGCTTTTATCTTTTCCACATAAGGTGTGATATGCTTTGCATCTCTTGTAGATTTATTGCCAAAAAGTTTGGCTAGAATGTCATTAAATCCCATATATATTGTTTGTTATTATTTTAAAAGTTTTTAATAGTGAGTTTCCTTTCTTAAAGGAACTCGGGTAATGGTTGGTCTTTAGCGGCATTAGGAGATCGTATACGTAAAATACGGCATACCGTTGGTGCTATTTCTGTTGCTTTAATTGTTCTTTTTATTTTCTCCGGTTTAATATTATAACCAAAGAAAATTGCGGGGCAAACTACAGCAGTCTCTCGTTGTATTTTTTTTAATGACGAGGGATTTTGCTCATCTATAATCTGATATCCGGGGCGAATCTGGATTATAATATCTCCTGAAATATCTTTGTCTAAGATATTTCGATAAGCCTGCATATTAGAGTCTGTCTTTCCTGTAAGAAGTCGTATAGATGTTGTTGCATCTTGTACTCCGGTGAATTGTACTACAAATTCGGCTGCTTTATTTTGAATTTCCTCTAAGCTGATATTTTTGCTTTCTATCAGTTTTCGGTTCAGATATATTTGTTGATTGTGATATTTCTCTACCCACTGTTCTTTACCATATATAGCCATGAGGTACATATTGAGTAAAGCCTCGCATCTGTTGGTATAGAATATACCTGCTGAAGACTGTACATTATCGGTACTAACTACATTGGAGCTATAGTATCCTGTAGAAGTAACAAAGATCAAAGTATTTTGTAGGCCAACAGTCTTTTCAACTTGATCCAATAATGTAGCTATTTCTCTGTCTAATCGAGCATATGTGTCTTGTATCTCGTATGAATATTCGCCATCGGATGATGCCGAGAAATTTCCTGCATAATATGTCAGAGCCAGAAAGTCAGGACGTGAGCGTTTTCCCATATCAGCTTTTTGCATCAATGTTATAGCTGTCTTGGTTATATTCTCGTTGACGAAAGGAGATTCTTTAAATAATTGGAATGAATTATCTGCTTTTAGTAATTTATTGCTAAAACTAACAGCTTCACTTCCATAGGGAAATAAATTATATCTGTCAGTGCTTAGTAACGGCTGCCAAACAAGTGTATTTATTCTGCTCGGATAGATATTCGATCTGTTTTCTTGTTCTACGCTCCAATCGAAGTCTTTAAAATAGGTCGATGTAGCCCATTTTCCGGAATAGTCTTCGATCCAATATGCTCCGTTAGCAGCATGTCCGGCAGAAATTAGTGCCTGAAACGAATTTGGAGCAAAACTATATATATCGGATCTTCCTTTAGATGCAATTTTCAGTTCATCGGTAATAGTTCCTACACGTAAAGCGGCAGGAGAAAGCTTTTCTTTGGTATAATTTCCAAGGAAAGCATTATCTTCAAAAATAGAAACTTCTGAATTTCTGTCAGGCAGAAAGCGTTTACTATAAATTATTCCGTGATGAGAAGGGTTTGTGCCTGTATATAGTGTGGCAATCGAGGAGGCTTCATTGAGATTTGGAAAATCAAATACCATATTCTGATATACCAAACCGTCATTTAATAGTCTTTTAAATCCTCTTTCAGAGAAAGTATGCTGAAATAGTTCGAGATAATCAGCCCGTAACTGGTCAATAGTTATGCCAATCACCAACTTTGGAGTTTCTCTCAAAGCTGTTTGCGATTGTATAGATGTCACTGTAAGTACAGCTACAAGGGATGTTATTATTCTTATCATTAAACTATCAAGCTAATCTTTTTATTCCTCTATAATTGTGTAATTTGTTTAATTATAGAGGAATAAGATTTTTTTATATTGTAATACATTCACTCCCGATCGTATACATAGGGAAAGGATGTATGGAATAAAAGCTAACTCCAGATACTGTGGTATCAAAAACCAAGCCAAAAGCAGCAGTATCAATGCTGCAAAGTTAATAAAATGATAGTAGTACACATATTTTGAGAGCAGTTTTATTAAAAAGAAAAATGCGAATAGTAATTGAAGTGGATTTAACCATATAATATTCCAGTTTGGATTGGTACAGGGGTGTGTAGAAAAGAACATCAGAAAGAATATAATACATCCGGCAATACCTGCTACAGCAAACAAAAAGGTATCGAATATCTTCCCAATTAAAATGTAATTTTTTTTATAGGATAATACTGAAATTATCAAAGTAAAAACTAATAATAAACAACCAATAGCAAAGGGGGGATCTATTAGTATAAATGTGTCATTTTTAGGAGAAATAGATATGTCCACTTGTTCAGATAAAAGAGAACGATTACTGTCATCTGCATTTTTTATGGTTGCCTGAGTATAAGCACTCATTAAATATAAAGGTAAAAAATCCTTTTGTCTATCTGTTATTTCTTTATCAGCACCAGCTCCAATAACTAAATCAATCCCAAAACGTATCCATGGTTTTGACCAAACGCATTCATGGACTAAGTCTCTGTATGTTTGCTTATTATTTGTTTGCTTATAGTGAATAATTCCTTCAATATTATTTTCGATTATATCTCTTGGACGAGTTGAGCAATTGTCATAGAAGTAGTTATATCTATAAACTCGATTTTCGGGTAAGCTATTTATAACTAAAGCATCAAATATCTTTTGTTTCTCTTTTTGGGTTATATTTAATGTTTGCTGAGTAACCCCAACTCCTCTTGATTTGTATTCCTCTATATATCTGTTGAAGTTTTCGGCTCCAACCATATAATCGGTTTCGCCTTTTATAAACCGAAGCATAAAATTAGGAGTATCAAAGCTGAATAATCCGTAATTAAATACAACATCAAATTGATTAACAGGGTCTTGTATTCTTATGGCGGTATGTCCGAATATAGCGTAAACCTCTTTATCCCAAGGGGAACTGGTTAATAAACTTATTTTAGCCGAATCAGAAAGCTGTACTTGTTGAGCATTTATATTAGCTATAAATGTTATTGAAGCAAGTACAATCAGGAATATTTTTCTTACCATGTTTTAAGGGGAGTATCTTTAGGAAGCTTACTTAAGTCTACTATTTTAGTAGCCTGATCAGCTTCATCTGTTCTATAATTAACTTCTATCTTATTTGTTGACATTTTTTTTATTAGACCACCTTTGTCAATCTGTTCGTCGGCAGCCCATTCCCATGTTGGAAAAGAATATAGGTTTACCCATCTTCCTTTTTTATAACTGATTATATAACATTCGTTTGTAGTTGAATAATCAGCCCAAGCCAATATGAATGAGATTTCATCACCTCCATCTCCATCCAAATCGCCTTCATTTTTTATATAATATAAACCGAAAAGTGGTGATGAGTTTGAAAAATACAATGTGTCGATCTTATTATTACTACATGTCATAAAGGATATAGGGGCAAGATCATATACTTTGCCAATAATACTATCAGCTAAATCAATATCACCATTTGAATGAGGAACAGGTACTTCTTTATTTAATGTTTTACTAAAATAGTGTTCATAAAGCGTATCTTTTATTCCATCACCATTAAAGTCTCCTGTTAGATATAGTAGTGTCGTATCATTTATAAAAGAATATTCTTGTATGGTATTATCCTCTAAAGTAACATTCTGAATAGTATCAGAATAGATAATTTTCTCTTTATAAGCTTGCTCTGATCTATTAGAGCAAGATGTTATAATGATAATTACCAATAATAAGAATAAAGGATATCTCATAATTGTGAAATTTGATTCAAAGATAATGCATATATCTATATGACAAACTTCTTAATTATATAAAAAATGAAGAGAAAAGATTAACAAAAGGAAATACATATAGATGAAGTCTCTTGATAAAAGTATATTTTTGTACATATAATTTATAAAAAAGAAAGTAACATGAAACATTTACTAATTGCTATTTGCTTATTTGCATCAGCTTTATTCGCTTGCGCTCAGCAAGAAATCATAGAATTACCTGCTCCAGTAAAAACAGGAGGTAAATCATTATTTGTAGCATTAAATGACAGACAATCATCAAGAGATTTTTCGGGAAAGGAATTGGACAATCAGACCTTGTCTAATTTGCTTTGGGCTACTAACGGATTTAATCGCCCAGACAAAAGAACAGCACCTTCGTCTCAAGATCGTCAGGAGATTGATGTGTATGTGATGTTTAAAGACGGTGTTTATTTTTATGATGCTAAAGAAAATAAACTAAAGTTGCATGTTAAAGGTGATTTAAGAGATGGTCTCGGTTCACAAGCGTATGTAAACGATGCTGCTGTAAATTTAGTATTTGTGGCTAATCTGGATAAAGCATCAAATAGAGAAGCTGCTTTTATTGATACAGGTTATATTTCTCAAAATGTATATCTTTTCTGTGCATCTGAAGGGTTGGGTACTGTTGCCAGAGGTTCATTCAGCAGAGCCAAATTACCTCCAGCTCTAAAATTGACTGATAAGCAGGACGTGACTTTAGTACAAGCTGTAGGATATCCTAAATAATTGATATATAAATGTATATAGAATAAAAAAGGTTGCTAATCAGCAACCTTTTTTATTTTTATCTTAATAAGTGTTTTGTTTACAGATGTTTATGATTTTAGTTGACCAACTAGATCATTAATATTTTTAATATTATGTTGATCCATGTATGCTAATATACCATCTAATACTTTAACTGATATAGTTGGATCAATAAAGTTATATGTTCCGATTTGAATAGCTGATGAACCGGCAAGTATAAATTCGATAGCGTCCTGCCATGATGATATACCTCCCATGCCTATTACAGGGATTTTTACGGCATTATATGTCTGCCAAACCATACGTAGTGCTATTGGCTTAACGCAAGGCCCTGATAAGCCTCCTGTGACTGTCGATAAAATAGTTTTTTGTTTATTTATGTCAATAGCCATTCCTAATAGTGTGTTGATCAAGGATACTGCATCAGCTCCTTCAGATTCAACGGCACGTGCTATCTCTGTAATATCGGTAACATTAGGAGATAGTTTGACTATTATTGTTTTGTCATATGCTTTTCTTACAGCCTTTACAACTTCTGCTGCCGAACAAGCCGAAGTTCCGAAAGCCATACCGCCTTCTTTTACATTCGGACAGGAGATATTCAATTCTATTCCGGGAACTTTATCCAAATGATTTAGTCTGGCTGCACATTCAGCATAATCTTCAAGGGTAGAACCTGATACATTAACTATGATATGAGTATCAAAATCTTTTATTTCGGGATAAATATTCGAAACAAAGTAGTCTACACCTTTATTCTGTAAGCCTACAGCATTAAGCATTCCTGAAGGGGTTTCTGCCATTCTCGGATAATCGTTGCCCTGACGATCATGTAATGTAGTTCCCTTTACACAGATTCCTCCAAGTTTCGATAAATCAATAAAATCCGCATATTCTTTTCCATAACCAAAAGTACCCGATGCTGTCATTACAGGGTTCTTAAGACTCAGGTTACCTATATTTACTCTTAGCTTATCCATTTCAATTCTTTAATATTGAACACCGGTCCTTCTGTACATACGCATACATTACCTCGTTGGGTATTTTCGATGCAGCAAAGACATACGCCAAAACCGCAAGCCATTGTGTTTTCTAGTGAAACCTCACAATTGATCTGCTTTTTATGAGCATAATTTGCCACAGCCATCATCATAGGCTTAGGTCCACAAGTATATATATGTGTAAAATTCTTTTTCTCTAAAACTGAATGATTAGTTACATAGCCTTTTTCGCCGTGGCTGGCATCTTCTGTAGTAGTATATACCTCTCCATATTTAGCAAATTCATCTAACTGGAGAAGATCTTCCGAAGATCGTGCTCCCAAGAGAAAGTTGGGCTTGAAGCCTTGTTGTTTTAACTGAGCCCCTAAATATAGCATAGGTGCAGTACCTACACCGCCACCAATCAATAAGAGTTCGCTATTCATATTTTCAGGCAATGTAAACGAATTTCCAAGAGGAAGTAACAAATTTACGATATCTCCTTTTTGATATTCAGCCATTCGCTTTGTGCCATCACCAATCTTTTGGATTAATAACCAAAGCTCATTTTTAGACTTATCTATAAAATTAACAGATATAGGACGTCTGAGAAAAGTAGTGGAACAATCAGCCACATGAACTTCTACAAATTGTCCGGGGTACATTTCTGGTAGTATAGCTCCATCAGTAGTTGATAATTTGAGAAGGCTATAATTTTGATTTAGCTGATCATTGTTGACAATAATCAAATCAAGCATTTTTTTCATTTGCACAAATTTTCTAAGATCTGAGACCTTTTTTATTGCTTTGGTTAGTATAAATTACTACAAGGATTAAAAATCACACAAAGTTAATCAAAACTTATGCTTTTTCAGAATAAAGGGTTTAAGAAAATTGTCATTGACCAGGAGTAAAAGCTTCAAAAGTATTATCAGTGTAATAAATTATTATCTGTTTAACTTTTTTTGAAGGGGCTTCTTTGTATATAATTCTTTCGTTTATAGCCGATTGTGGTTCTTTTTGATAGGTGTCAACTATATTTTCCTTGCGATATTTCAGATTTTCCGAGTCTTTGGTCGAATATACTGAATTCTCATTCTCTTGAGATAGTTGTGAAAATAAATCAGGTAAGCTATTCTGATTTTTGATATCACTATCACTGCTATGACTACTTATCTCACTTTTGTACATATTACCTGAACCAGTTAATAACCATTGTGAATCAATATCGGGCATTTGAGTAAGAATGCGGGTAATGACATCCAGGCTAGGATTGTTTCTACCATTTAATATATGAGAAATTACCGCTCTACCAATCTGTAGGCTATCGGCAAATCGGGCTGGAGTCATATTTTCCGATTCCATTATCTTTTTAATGCGCTCTTTCATACCTTATTTTATCTATAAGATGTAAACATATGTGATTATACAAATGTATAACAAATATTTCACAAAAATAAATAGTGGCTGTGTATATTTGTATACATATAGAATATCCATATGTAAATTAAAATTTATATATTATTGTATACAGAACTAAATTGTTATGAAGTATATATTTATATTATATATATAAAATATTAGTTATTATATTAATAAGTTATATAAAATTACTTCAGTTACTTATATACAAGTGGTAGTAAGGAATAAGAGCTTTTTTATTAAACTTATTATTTATTTTTATATATTTAATAGTCTAATCTATAGATATATAGTATTCATAAATTAACTATTCATTTTAGTTTACATTAGTGTAATTTACGTATGTATTTCTGATTTACATTAAAACAATACTATAAATTATTTAATCACATAAATACACGGTATACAAATATGTCTCAATCATTTGCCGACACAAATGTGTATTTTGTGAAGATTGAACATTTGTATACTTTAAATTTAGTCGAAAAATAGAATGATTTACAATATGGAGTATATTATAGGAGTATTGATCCGAAGAAGATTATAATGAATTTATATATTCAAGTAGATTTTTGTAAATAGGGTTTTGAGCTAGTATATATTCATTACCAAGTAAAAAAAGTTGCTGCCTGGCACGAGTTATCGCAACATTAAGCTTTCGATCTACTGTTTTATCGCTATTTAAATTGCAGAAGAAACCAAGCTGGTATGGTTTATTCATGCAGAATGATAAGATTATTATTTCACGCTGACTTCCTTGATAACGCTCAACGGTATCTATCATAATATTTTGAAGCTCAGGAATTCCGGTTTCGTGTAGTTGGTGCTTTATTAAAGCAATTTGATTTCGATAAGGAGTTATAATCCCCAGTGTTTTAAGAGGATCAAAGTTTAGGTTATTATTTTTGTATGTCTGTAATATGGACTTTGATAATTCAACTGCTATTTCACTTTCTTTGTAGTTAATCTTATCACTCGATCCATTATTATAATCTATACAATTAATAAAATCAAGTCGTTTTTGACTAACTATTTGGTCGTAAACATTCTGATTATCAGTTATCTTAAAAGATAAAGATTCTTTTTGCCATACACTAGCCGGTAAAAGGACATCGTCATAGAATTTCTTATTGGGGAACTCAGCTAATGCCTGATGCATACGTCCTTGATATATTAATGTATCGTATACATGCTCCCACTTGTTTGCTTGACAAACTCTGTAAAGGCGTTCAAATAGAGATTCTCCACAGTCTAATAATTTTATTATGTTTAATTCCTCATTATTGGATTGTGATTTATCTTGATTTTGTAATGTGATTGTTGATAACTGCTTATGATCACCTATCATAATAAATTTTTCAACCTTAGGAAGTATTCCTATAATTTGAGGTTCAAGTATTTGAGATGCTTCATCTATTATAGAAAGATTGAAATTTTTTATATCAAATAATTCAGATTTTGCTGTAATAGAAGCAAGTGTTCCTATAAATATTCTCTGCTTATTTATAATTTCTCGAAGTTCTTCCCTACTCTTTGCTTTATCAGCTATATTTTGTAACAATCTGTGCCTGTAATGCTGATCGCATGAAAGTTCGGTTCCTATACGGATATAATTGTCACATTCTTTATTATTGCAGCTAAATGCCTGATTTATAGATTCACATAATTCATCTACAGCTCTATTGGTGTAAGCAATTATGAGAATATTATCCTCTGTATTGTTGTAATAATGCTCAATTAATCGACGGGCAAATATGGATGTTTTTCCGGTTCCGGGAGGGCCTACAATTAAAAAATAATCTTCTGATGCAATTGCTTTTTCTATTATGAGATTCTGCTTCTCTAATATAGTAATCTCTTTATCAGGTATTTGATGATCTGATTCTTTAGATTGAGGCTTTTTGAGCCCTAATATTATCTCGCGTTTGTTAGTTGGTGAAGATATAAAAGTATATAAACTTTTATACATATTATTATAAGCGTGGTCTAGTTTGTCATGCTCAATAGCCCATGAGGAGTATTTATTGAAATAAGTTTTATTTTTTTGTTTATATCGAAATCTCAGAAGGATATGTGTAGGGGTAATTTTAGCAATTGTACCTTTTAATATCTGATTGGTTAATACCGAATCGGTTATTTCTTCATGTGGGTATAGTATGCAAATTTCACCTTCCCGAAAGTTAATAAAATCTGAAGATGAACTTCTCTCAAAAAGAATTTTCATATCCCGTCCTGTATCGTCAATCTCTTTTATTTTGAGATCAGATATTAAATCAAAAGAATCTATTCGATCATTAAATTCTGTATTCCAAAGACTTGCAGTTGATTTATTGGACTCAAAATGATCATCACCTATTTTTTGAATATATAATTCTCTAGCTAAAAATATGATGTATCTGAAAAAATATTTCTTTTCTATATCTGAAATACTTGAGATTACTTTATGAAAATCTGCTATTTGATCAATGAAAAAAACAGGAGTTTTGCCATAATTATCTAAATTGCATATATCAGAAAATAATTTCTCCACAGTTTCATAATTGCCTACATATAGATCATGTTCTGTAGCAACAATGAGATTCCGAAGATTAATTATTTCTTTCTCTAAAGTTTTATATACTACAGCTAAACGAAAGTTTTCTCCTGAATTTTCGGCAGCGGAATATAAGATGGCAGATGTAATCTTCTTTTCATCATAGCCATAAACACTTTGAATTATTAACCGATAAATGGCAGTTTGTACTTCATGATTGATTGCTATTTTACCTGTATCTTCTTTTGGATAAGGCAATCCTCCCGATTTTAATTCTATGATTTGGATATTGTCAGATTTAGAATCAGGTAATTGTAATAAATCTAGTCGTCCTTGAAATCCATATTTTTCACTGAAGAAAGATGGTTCCAGAGTACATTTTTCTGCATCTATATTATTCTGAGGGAAATCATGAGTTATGACGCGCTTGATATTTGTGAACTGAGTTCGAGCCTTTGTCATAAAAGTCCGGAAATCTGCAGTCTGTTTGATATCATTACAACTTGTAAATTCGAACGGTTTTTGCTTGAATCCTTTTAAGAATATATCATTGAATTCGAGCGATTCGGGATTATCTGAAAATATAAATTCATCCAGAAAAAAGTTGGCTAAATTTCCTAAAAGTATATGTTGAGAATTGGGTGTTTGCTCAAATTTTCGCCGAAAATAATGTAAATGGGATCTGCCATAATTTTGAAAACATTCTGCTATTGCTGATGCATCAATCAGGTAATCGGGTTCTAAAACTATAAAGTGTGGAATATAGTTTCCATCATTGTCTAATTTACATTCCAATAAATTGAGCTGTGCCCCTATCCATAAACGACTTATAGTGGGATTAAAAGTATCATTGATATTCTTGACATTGTATTTAATCTTGATTGTGGAGTTCGATATAGAGTCGCTGGCACCTATTACAAATTCATTATCCCAATCTATTTCAACTACTTGTATACGTAAATAGGTAAGATTGATAATTATTCTCTCTTCCTCTATTTGTGTATTATCTTCATATTTATAAGTCGGGATATCAGAGTAAATGAACGATATAAATTCAATTAGGCTCTTATAGCCGGAGTTATATTGTCTTTCAGAGACAGTATTTTTTTCATTTTTTAAAAGAAAAGATGCTTTTACCCTTATGTTTTGTAGCTGCCATTCTAATCCTTTGGGTAGATTGTAGCTTTGAGAAATGTAAACTATGCGTGAAAATAATGAAGGAAACTGCAAAGAGTCTTTTGTTGTAATCTCTTTGCAGTTTCTTTCTAATATTCGTTTTAAGTGAATATATTTTTCACGAATAGAGATTTTCGAATTATTGTTTTCTTCAATTTCCGATATAATCTCGTGTATTCTTTTCTTATTCTCTAACAAGTATATTTAATTTGTAGTTGTCGAATTTCAAATTTTTAGCGAATGGGTAAAGGTTGTATTTCAAAAGAAATAGCTCCAGTGTTATACTTATATAGATAAGACCCTCTATCACTTAATAAACTTATAGGATCCGCAATATCAATTATACAATTACTGCCATATGCGGATGCTTTAGCTCTTAATTCATTAATGTAGCTTTTTAATTTTGCATGATCATTGACTCCAAAGAATCGACCATTACCCTTTTCTTGAGTCAAATAATTACCATCTTGTTTTTTAAGAATAAAATAATCTATTTCAATTTGATTAATTTGTGTATTGATTATATATGTTGGATCAAAGAAGTTCACAAATGCATCTCCTAAAAGATCAGTATTATTTGTATATTTTATTTTTACAGATGATTGTTTTGTTTCTGAATAAGTTCCTCCAAATTTGGCTCCGATTTTATCTACAGTTGCGTTTAGTTCAAAATTTTTGCCAAATGTTGAAGAAACACTTTCTGTTCTTTCTATTTCAGTTCCAGCATCAACTTCAGAAATGCCTACTTTATACATTGTTCCAAATGTATACATATCCCAACAGAATATTTCTATAGGTATAGGAAATTGGTATTTTTTTGTTCTATTATTTTGACCAGTGAATAGATCTCTTATTGCTACATTTGCTATTTTATAAAAATTAGAAGCAGTATTACTATTGTTTATAAAGATAAAATCAAATCGAATTTCCAAATTTCCATCAGTCCAATCTCCCATCGGATCATTCTTATCGACAACATAATCATAATCATTTGAAGAGTTGAATGTAATAGAAGTTATATATTCTCTAATGCTTGTTTTTAAAGGTCCTTTCACAGAACCAAATTTGGAATTTATTCCATAATAAAGAAAATCTCTGTTACAATCAGCATCATTGATATTGATAAATAGGGACTTATAATAATTTTCATTTAATAGTAGATTAAGAATGTTTTCGTTGGGCCCTGGAGTCGTTATTATATCAACTCTTAAAGAATTCAATTTGTCATTTTTATATGTCTTAGTATTTACAAATGATTCATCCAAAAAATAAGCAAAAATACCATCATTATTTGATAGAGGAACATTTCCCATTTGAACTGATTTTGTCTTATTCATTTTATTTACATCTATAATTCGCTCATTAGACTTAATGACAAGAACCGGAAAATCGGGTTTTTTGTAACAATTAAGATCAATACTTTCCCCGAGTTTATTAAACGCTAATAATTTACCATCTTTATTCATATTTCTGACAGTAACTAGAGGAATCTGATTATCTAAATCCCAAGATTGTGGAGAAAAATTATTATTTATATCAGGTACAAATATTGTTAGTAATTGGTCAATCTGAGTTATACTATCGAGGTAAAATTTATTTTTGCAGTATTGAGCAATATTTTCTCGAAATGTTAATCCATTATTCATTTCTCGATTTTTAACATAATGGTAAATAACATCATAATCGTTATCAATTTCTTTTAATGCTTCATTTTTAATAAATTCTCTAATATCTTTATCATGTATTGCTTTTGCCATAATGCGAGCAAATTCATTTTTTGCAGAAATTGAGTTAATTGTTTCTAGATTTTCAAATTTGGATATAGGCACATCTATGTCGTTCGTGCAAGAGAACAAGCTAGCATATAGACAGGCATTAAATAAGATGACTAATTTTTTTGTGAAATTTCTTAGATTTTTTGATAGTTTCATTTTGTAGAAGTTTTATTATAAAGTACAAAAATAATAATTATAGTTAATAAAAAAAATAAATACATAATATCTAAAAATATTTGCGTGTTACCAATGAGTTACATATATTTGTTACCGAATAGTAACATTAGGAGGTCAGTATGGAAAATATTAATAATGAGAAAGATAGAGAATCAACAACAAAGAGATTATTGGATGCTGTTGGTGAAATAATTATTAAAGATGGTTTTGATAAGGTTGGGGTGAATGCAATTGCTTCTAAAGCAGGTGTTTCTAAAGTTTTGATATATCGCTATTTTGGGTCAGTAGATAATATGATTGTAGAATATCTCTCTCAGAATGACTTCTGGATAAATTTTACTGTGGATTTCCCGAAAGATGAAAACCTCAAAGGGTTTATAAAAAAGATGTTTCGTGATCGAATCCACCAATTGAGAAATAACAAGTTGGAGCAAGAGTTGTATCGGTGGGAATTGACAAGTCATAATAGTGTGATTGAAAAACTAAGGTTGAAACGAGAAGCTAAAGGAATAACCTTGATAACTATAGTTAGCCAATTGTCAAAACATCCTCAGGAAGAGGTTGCTGCAATAGCGACTTTGTTGAGTGCTGCAATTAGCTATCTGGTTCTTCTTAGCGACAATTGTTCTATGTATAATGGAGTAGATTTACAAAGCGATAAGGGTTGGGAACAGCTTGCTTGTGGTATCGATCTGCTGGTTGATAAGTGGTATAATTGATAAAATAAAGAAGATATGAGAGTTAAAATTTTTCTTTTTATAAATTTAATGGTGTGCTTAATGAATGCTCAAAATTTAGATTATATAAAAATGGTGGAAGCTGCAATAAAAGCCCCTTCCGGTCATAATTCGCAGCCTTGGTTTTTCCAATTGGAGGACAGTGCTATAAATATTTTACCTAATATGGAAGAGATTTTGCCTATTGTTGACAAATCGAACCGTGAGTTATTTATAAGTTTAGGTGCTGCCACTGAAAACCTATGCATTGAAGCTTCTGTCCTCGGCTATGATTCAAATGTAGAGATCGATGAAACTAATAAAAAAATAGTAGTTCACTTGAATAGAGGTAATAGTATTATCGCTGATTCCTTGCATAAATCAATAGAAAGTCGTCAGACGAATCGAAAACTATACAATAATAAAACGGTATCGGATGATATAATATTAAATTTGAATAACCTACCTCTGACTGATGATATTAATAGGTATATTATATCTAAGAATGATTCGATGTTCAATATTTTAAAGTCCTATATCGAGAAAGGTAACGAGGTACAGATGAGTGATAAAGCTTTTAAAGATGAACTATTGAACTGTATGCGTTTTAATAATACTGAAGTAAAAAGGAATCCTACCGGATTGACTTATAAAACTATGGGAGCTCCGGCTATGCCTTCATTTGTCTCAAAATTTATTATAAAATCTTATCTCAAACCGAATAAACAAAATAAAGCGGATTTGAAAAAGATTGAATCGTCTTCGCATTTAGTTTTATTTACCACAAAGAATAATACATTGCGTGAATGGGTTGATTTGGGGCGCCATCTTCAGCGTTTTCTCTTGACTACTACTCAGCAGAATATAGCAAATGCCTATATGAACCAACCTTGCGAAATTGATGAATTAGCTTTGGAGATACAAAAGAATGTTGGTCAAATCAAAGGCGAATACCCTACTCTACTTTTGCGTATTGGGTATGCTGAGCCAACTCCATTCTCTCCTCGTAAAAAAGTAAATGATGTTATAATTGAATGATTTTAATTGTTAGTTAGAGTGCTAATTAATAAATATTTATAGTGTACAGTGTAAATCGATATATTCAAAAAAAGCTTTTTGGGTGGTTTCCTTGAATTTATTTATATAATTTTGGCATGAATTAATTTATTAATAATAATCAAAATTATGAATCGAAAACAATTTGACAAGCTGAAAGCATTTCGCTTCAAACGATTTGCTCATCAGGCTTACAGTGCATTTAACAGTATGCACAAGGTGGTAAACATTGGGGTTGTGGCAGGTTGTGTCCTCACATTTGCTCATGCAACAGAAACATCGGCACAATCAAGTCTTAACTCGCATGAGGCAGAGAAAATAACGGAGAAGGAGCTTGATGAAGTTACGGTTACCGCCTCTCGTGTAGAGCTCCCTATTAATCAGGCAGCAAAGCAAGTAACAGTAATAACACGTAGTGAGATTGAGCAGGCGCCGGTCCAGAGTATTCAAGATTTATTAAACTATGTTGCAGGCATAGATGTACAGCAGCGAGGAGGACATGGAGTCCAAGCCGACATTTCGATCCGGGGAGGATCTTTCGACCAAACAGCAATTCTACTAAACGGAGTAAATCTCTCCAATCCACAAACAGGACACTACAGTTTCGACATCCCTATCAATTTATCAGACATTGAACGTATTGAAATCATTTATGGACCAGCTTCATTGATTTATGGTGCAAGTGCTTTTTCGGGTGGAATAAATATTATTACCAGAAAAAATCCGGATCATAAAGCATATGCCAGAGTAGAGGCCGGGTCTCATAGTTTATTAAATACTGAAGCTAGAGGGGTGATAAAAGGTGAAGTTGCAACTACACAATTATCTGCGGGATATATGACTTCATCCGGCTATATAAATAACAGTGATTATGATATATTTAATTTGCTTTCTCAAACCAGATTAAATATTGAAAAATCGAAGGTTGATATACAGTTAGGATATAACGATAAGCAATATGGTGCAAATACATTTTATTCGGCAGCATATCCTAATCAGTATGATAAAACTAATTCTTATCTCGCTTCGGTAAAGGGGGAGATGGGTGATAAGCTGAAATTTATACCTCTGGTTTATTGGAACAGGCATAATGATTGCTTTCAATTGATAAAGGGGGATGAATCTAAGGTACCTTATAATCATCATAAAACGGATGTATATGGTTCTAATCTTAATTTGCAGTATACATCTCAAATAGGTATAACCAGCTTTGGTGCAGAATTTAGGAATGAAGGTATATTGAGTACTGTATTAGGTGAAAAAATGGATAATCCTAGTGGGATATATACACATTCTGATAACAGAACGAATATAAGTTATGCAATTGAACATAATTTATTATTGAGCAGATTTACACTTTCGGTTGGTGTATTGGCCAATTACAATACGTTCTTAAAAAAGGATTACAAATTTTATCCGGCAATAAATGCTGGCTTTAGGATGTCAGATAATTTTAAGGTATATGCGTCATGGAATAAAGCTACCCGAATGCCTACATTTACCGATTTGTATTACACAACTGTTACCCACATTGGAAATAGTGATTTAAAGCCGGAAGATTCAGAGTCAATAGACTTGGGTTTTAAATATAATACACCTTTTGTGAAAGCATATATTACAGGTTATTATATGAAGGGCAAAAATATGATAGATTGGATAAAAGAGAATCCGGATGATAAATGGGAATCCCGAAATATAACGGAAATAAATAAGACAGGAGTAGATATGGGAGCTACTTTCTATTTTAGGGAAATATTTCCATCTATCAGTCCATCAACAATATTGCAGCTAGGATATTCCCGCTTACATCAGGAACATAATTCAGGGGAGTTGATTTCGAATTTTACTTTGAATTATTTGAGAGATAAATTTACTGCACAAATTAATCATCCTATTTATAAAGATATTAGCGCTAACTGGAATTTCCGATGGCAGAAAAGAATAGGGACATATCTTAAGTATGAAAACCTGAAACCGACAACACAGCAGCCCTACCCTTACTTTTCAACTTTGGATTTACAAATCAATTGGAATTTGAAAGATTTTGTGGCAACAGCAACCGTGAATAATATCTTCGATAGAAAATATTTCGATCTGGGAAATATTCCACAAGCAGGTTTCTGGTTGATGGCAGGGCTTTCCTACACTTTAAAATAGTTATAGTTTGACTTTCTAATTTTTAAAGATACTTTTGTATTATAATAAATACATAAAGATGGAGCCTATTTTTCAATATAAAATGAAAGTTCGTGATTATGAGTTAGATGCTCAGGGGATTGTGAACAACGCTAATTATCAGCATTATTATGAAGTCACACGGCATGAGTTTCTGGAATCTTGTGGTGTAAGTTTTATGGAAGTTCACAATCAGGGAATAGATCCTATAGTTTCGAGTATAACCATAAAATACAAAAATTCACTTGTTGGTTCTGATGAGTTTATTTGTACTATTAATCTTGAGAAGAAAGGTATAAGATATTACTTTAATCAACAAATAATAAGATTATCCGACAAAGCCTTGTGTTCTGAGGCTCGAGTTGAAGTTGTATGTCTGATTAATGGAAAAGTAGGGCGACCTGATCTTTTTGATCAAATATTAGAAAAGTATCTGTAAAGTTATATATTGATAAAAGAGAGATGAAATTTTATTTTCATCTCTCTTTTTTATAGAAACCTAGTTGTTATCAGGCTTGAAGCTCTTACAATAAGTATAGTCTATCTTAATATTGAAAAAAACAATAGGGATGAATATGTTTTATAGCATATAATATTTGGCGGTTAAAAATATATCGCATATCTTTGCCATATAAAGTTAATGTATTTAGTGTATAGCTAGGTAAAAAGGTTGAAGATTGGTTATTGAGATTGGTAAACCCCAATCATTTAGGTTTAGGTTATTAGTAATATTTTAAAATCTCTTATATTGAGAGATTTTTTTTATGTAATTTGTGGTTATGAAGAGGAAGTTAGATCTATCCTCTTTTTTTATGTTTTAGTACGAAGTTTTAATCGATATCTACCAATCCCGAAGGTAGATCTACATATAGTATTTTTTTCTCAGAATCGATATCAGTTATAAAGTCATCTGATGCGGGGATAATAATCTCGTTGTCGTTTTCTTTTCTCTTTAAAAGAAATAATGTATTGATTGTAGATTCATCAATATCTGTGATAGTTCCTATTTCTCCCAATTGTTTATCAATTACAATAAAATCAATAAAATAATTAAGAGTAAGTTCAACTTCCTCATTCTCATCAAGATATTTACGCGGAAAATATACACTTAATCCGTTGAAACGCTTTGCTTGAATTTCAGATTCAATGTCCTCTAGGAGTATTAGGGCTGTGTCGCTACCTTTGAATCGGTATGACTTGATAAAAAATGGTACTAAAATGTTATCGATAGAGCAGATTAAATAAGGGCAATCAACTCTATCGAATATATCGTTATCAAAAGCAAAAGCAATTTCGCCTTTAATTCCATGAGGTTTAATAAATTTACCAATTCTTAGGACTTCGTCTTCACGAATCATATATTATTTTTTCTTTTGCTGTGATCCGTTATTACGCTGTTGTTTTCTCTGATTAAGATCTTTCATATCAGATAATTTCATATCAGAGTTTCGTTTGTCTATTTTCTGGTTCGATAGATCATACAAATCTTGAAATAGTTTCGCATCATCTACTTCTTTATTCCATTGAATATAAGTTTTTTTCATATGGTTTAGAACCAACCATACTAATTGCTCTTTTTCTTTACCCTCAGGATATTCGGCAGCAAGTGTGATCAGTTTTTCCAATGTTTTTCCATAATGTTTAAAAAACATCGTTGGGCGACTATATTCTACCTTACCTGGTTTAGAAAATAGATCTTCTTTTTTTATGATTTCGTAAGGATAATCAATATCAAGTTCAAAGTTTGACATGATAGCCAGATGATCCCAAAGTATATGTTTGAAGTCATTCACATCACGTAAATGTGGAAACATGTTTCCCATAATATTGATAATCGTATTGGCACACCTTCTGCGTTCGTTACGATCATCGATAGTCAAACAAAAATCGACCATGTTTTGGATATTTCTTCCATATTCAGGAAGAGCAAGCTTTTTTAATTGCGTGTTATAATCCATGTATAAATAATCTATATAAGTGAGAATAAGAAAAGTATATAAACGAAAGTTCTTCTAATAAGTAACATTAAGTATTTATTTCTTTATCTAATAATAACAGTCTCTGGTTATCATTGCGAAAGTCATAAAAAGGCTTGTGACCTTAAAGTAGTTCTTAAGTTTGACAAAGGTAATAAAAAAAGTATCTCATGGATAAGATGAGATACTTTTTTATGTGTTTTTGTTATAAAGCCTATATGTAATTATATATTCTCGGCTTCTTCCTCAGAGCCGGTTTTACTTGCCAGATCGATAATTTTACGTCCGGGAGTAAATATCTCTTTATATTGTTCTTTATTGTTCAATAATTCAATAGCTTGTTCAACATCCTTATCTCCCTTCAAAGCTTCAATTCTCTCACCTTTTTGGAAGTAGTAGCGTTTAGCTATTTCCATATTCAGAAGCTTTTTAATATCATCTTTGAAATTGTCTAAATCACGATCCAAATTTGGAACCAGTTTCGCTTCTAATGCTTTATACTCTTCGCTGGCAGTTTTAGAATATCCTTCAAAGTCCATAACATCTTTCAGCGTTTTTAAGCGTTTTTCGCTAAGCTGATCGTATTTGAAATCTTTTTTAGATTTCACAAGAGCTTTGAAACTTTCATAATCTGCATCGGTTATGCTGAACTGTTCAACAGGAGCAATTTTTGGGTTATTAATAGCCCAGTCAGTTACCCAATCATTCACTAAATATTGGTTAAGCAGATAATAAGTAATACTAGGTACTTTTATTTCTTCCAGTTTAATATCCGGTGTTACTCCCCCACCGTCTCTAACTTCGCGTCCTATTGCTGTTTTGAATACTGTTGTCAAACTATCAGGTATACGACCTACACTTCCATCTTCGTTGCGGTGTGTGTAGTCTATAGCTTGAATACAGCGACCACTTGGGATGTAGTATTTCGAAGTGGTTACTTTAAGACTTCCGCCATATGGCAACTCTCTTGGAGCTTGTACCAAACCTTTTCCATAGGTACGTTGTCCCATAATAACAGCTCTATCAAGATCTTGTAGTGCTCCTGATACAATTTCAGAGGCAGATGCAGAACCTTTGTCTACAAGCACTACAAAAGGGATATCTGTATCAATAGGGTCTAAAGTTGTGCGATACGTTCTATCCCATTGTTTCATTTTCCCTTTTGTACTTAATACTACCTGTCCTTTAGGTACAAAGAAATTTACTAATTGAATAGCCTCTTCCATAATACCTCCACCGTTTCCTCGAAGGTCTAGTATCAGAGACGTCATTCCTTGTTTTTTAAGATCAAGATAAGCATTCTTTACATCTTGTGCACACTTATCGGTAAATCCGGTTAAAACAATGTAACCTACATTATCTTTAAGGATGCCGTAATAGGGAACAGACGTAATCTGTATATTTTGTCGTACGATCTTTACCTCTATTGGTTTTTTAACTCCTGGGCGTTCAACTTTCACCGTGATTTCAGTACCGGCTTGTCCTTTTAGTTTATTGGTTACTTTATTTGATAAAGTCTTGCCAAAGGGCTCTCCCGGAACTTTTTCGGCAGTAGTCATATCTTCACCATTTATGGAAAGTATAATATCTCCCACTTTCAGTCCGCTTTTAGCTGCAGGCATACCTTCATAAGGCTCCAAAATATAAACGATATCACGACCATCTATATTTCGGAATGATATAACAGCTCCTACTCCGGCATATTCTCCGGTAGTCAATACTGTAAAATCGCTAACTTCCTCTTCTGTCATATAGTTAGTATAAGGATCTAGTCCTGCCAGCATGTTTACTATACCAGATTCTATCGTCTTTTGTACATCTATTGTATCAACATAAAACATATCAAGTTCTTTCACTACTGAATTGAAAACCTCGATGTTTTTATTGATTTCAAAATAGCGTTTCTCATTACTCGTATTCTCTTGAGCGTATAACGACGATCCTGTCAGGAGAAATGTTGAAAAAACAAGATATCCAAGTCTTTTTTTCATCTAATTTATATGTGTTAATCTATTATTTAATAGTTGTTTATCTTCTGATCACACCTTAGTTGTCTATTTTAACAAACCTGGGCAAAGTAACAACTTTTTTTACAAACCAAGATTTATTTTTTGTTATTATGTATTTAAAAACATAATAGTGGGTATAAAAGTTTTTAATTTCTTATTATTACTTGTTTATTCGACCACTCTTTTATTCCTTTGTGATAAGAAATAAAACTAAAAAACCATGTTGGAAAAGACACTAGTTCAGGATGTACAGGATATTGTAATCCGTTTCTCCGGTGACTCTGGAGATGGAATGCAATTGTCAGGTACTTTATTCTCAAATTTATCTGCTATTTTAGGAAACCAAATATCAACATTCCCCGATTTTCCAGCCGAAATCAGAGCACCTCAAGGTACATTGAGTGGTGTGTCGGGCTTTCAATTACATATAGGTACACAAGTATATAATTCAGGTGATAAAGCAGATGTTTTAATTGCAATGAATCCCGCTGCACTAAAAGTAAATGCAAATCAATTGAAAAGGAATTCGATAATACTTATCGATACAGATTCTTTTCAAAAACGGGATCTCGATAAAGCTCTTTTTAAAACCGAAGAGCCTTTTGTTGAGTTAGGGCTTACTACACAACAAATTGTAGCCATTCCTATTACAACATTAACAAAAGACAGTTTGACTGCTTTTGATTTAGATATGAAAAGTAAGCTCAGATGTAAAAACATGTTTGCACTGGGGGTTGTTTGTTGGTTGTTCAACAGACCTATAGATGTTGTAAATCAGATGTTATCTACTAAATTTTCGAAAAAGCCTGTATTAGCCGATGCTAACCTAACGGTTTTGGCGAATGGATATAATTATGGATATAATACAAGCCTGTCTGTTTCTTCATATAGAGTAGATACTCTGGAAATGGAAAAGGGATATTATATGGATGTGAATGGTAATTCGGCTACAGCCTTTGGTTTGATTGCTGCTGCTGAAAAAGCTAATCTACAATTATTTCTTGGATCGTATCCGATAACTCCAGCTACTGATATTTTACACGAATTGGTAAAAAGAAAAGATTTGGGAGTGAAAGTGGTACAGGCTGAAGACGAAATTGCCGGAATATGTATAGCTATCGGTGCTAGCTTTGCCGGTAGTTTGGCTGTAACTTCTACTTCAGGACCAGGACTTGCTTTAAAAGGTGAAGCCATTGGTTTAGCAGTTATGGCAGAATTACCATTGATAATTGTAGATGTTCAACGGGGGGGGCCTTCTACAGGATTACCTACTAAAACAGAGCAGACAGATTTAAGACAAGCATTATATGGTCGAAATGGAGAGAGTCCCATTGTGGTAATTGCAGGAAGTAGCCCTACAAATTGTTTCGATACAGCCTACTGGGCTTCAAAGATAGCTTTGGAACATATAACTCCAGTTATTTTATTGACAGATAGCTATATTGCAAACGGCTCTTCTTCATGGAAGATTCCCGATTTGGATAAGTATCCATCTATAATTCCTAATGATATCAGTTTATATACCGGTGATGAATGGACTGTAGCTGCCCGAAATGAAGATACTTTTGCTCGTTATTGGGCTCCGGCAGGTACCGAGGGATATACTCACCGTATTGGAGGATTGGAACGGGATTATTTTACAGGAGCCATTTCAACCGATCCTGATAATCATCAGAAAATGGTAGATACCCGAAAAGCTAAAATAGAAAAAATTGCGGACTTTATACCTGCATTAGAGGTGTTGGGGAATAGTGAATCTGATGTCCTAATTGTTGGTTGGGGTGGTACATACGGTCATTTGAGAGAGGCTGTAGAAGAAATGAACAGAGGAGAAAATAAAGTAGCATTAGCTCATTTCAACTTTATCAGTCCTCTTCCTAAGAATACAGAAAGTGTACTTAGAAAGTACCGAAAAATAATTGTTGCTGAACAAAATAATGGACAGTTTGCCGGATATTTAGCTGAGCATTTTAATAATCTGCCGATTATTAAATATAATAAGGTGAATGGCCAACCTTTTGTTGTTTCTGATTTGATTGAATTTTTCACACAAGAGCTTAAAAATAAATAAACATATGGATACAATAACTAATCCTATTGTTCATGACACCCGAAGTTATAAAAGCGATCAGTATGTTCGCTGGTGTCCCGGATGCGGAGATCATGCTATCCTTACCTGCTTGCATAAGGCAATGGTATTATTACAAATAGATCCTCATAATGTAGCAGCAATTTCCGGTATTGGATGTTCTTCCCGTTTGCCTTATTACATGAATACATACGGTTTTCATACTATTCACGGACGTGGTGCTGCTGTTGCTACAGGCGTGAAAGTGGCTAAACCCGAATTATCGGTATGGCTAACTACTGGTGATGGTGACAGTTTGGCAATTGGAGGAAATCACTTTATACATACTATAAGAAGAAATGTTGATATAAATATCTTACTTCTGAATAATAAGATTTATGGATTGACAAAAGGTCAGTACTCTCCTACTTCCGATAGAGGATTTGTTTCTAAATCATCTCCTTATGGAACGGTTGAAGATCCGTTTCATCCTATCGAATTGACTTTAGGTGCAAGGGGAACATTTTTTGCTCGCTGTATTGATATTGATTTAAAAAATACTACAGATGCATTCGTACAGGCAGAACAGCACAAAGGAACCTCTGTCGTAGAAGTACTTCAAAACTGTGTAATTTTTAATGATAATATACACAAAGAAATTGTAGATAAGGCTTATAGAGATGACCGTACGATTTTATTGAAGCACGGAGAGAAAATGATCTTCGGTACTAATATGGATAAGGGTTTGGTATTGGATGGTTTTAATCTTAAAGTGGTAACTATCGGGCAGGATGGCTATACGATTGAAGATGTATTGGTGCATGATGCCACCACACAAGATAATATATTGCATTTGAAATTAGGATTAATGGCTCCTCAAAATGGATTTCCAGTAGCTATTGGTGTCATTCGTAATGTAGCAGGCTTGTGTTATGATCAGGAAGTAAAGAAAATGATCGATGATGTTCAGGTTAAAACAAAGGTGCATACGCTAAACGATTTTCTGATGAGTGGCGAAGTTTGGGAAGTGAAATAATATCATAACTTTATATATTAAGCTAAAAGAGCCTGTTTCTTAAGAAACAGGCTCTTTTCTATTTTATCAGAATTTTATTGAGGTATCAGATCGTATTATCGTTTTAGGTGTAGAACCTATGTGTTCACCCACAGAGGGCAGACACATAGGTCTGCCGCTAGAAATAAAGAATATATCATTAAATACTTTCTGCTACTAAAATAAAAGAAGTGTAAATTTTTTGTCAGCTAATTATGGAATTAATAAAACAATTCTATCTATTAAGCAAAGAGGGAATGAATATGTAGTAATAACCATTTAAATTATATGATTATGGCACGTAACATTCAACTAAATTCTACAGACTGGTGTGATATAGTATTCACCGGTAAAAACAAATCCTATGGGGCGTATGCTTTACGCCAAAGTTCTTCAAAAAGACATATTCTGGCATTTTTGGTTGTATTGATTTTTGTAGGAGTGGTTGCAGGACTACCTTCTTTATTAAAAGCAGTGAATCCTCCCAAAGAGCATGTGGATGTCGTAATTTTTGATGGGCCAACTATATTAGATGATCTCGACAATAAAGAGGAAGAGCAAATTATAGAGCCTCTAATTACGCCACCTCCTACTCCTATTATAAATGCTCAACAGTTTACGCCTCCGGTAGTAACTCCTGATGAATTAGTGAATAGTGAGAGAGAATTGTTATCCCAACAGTATTTAAATGAAAGTACTGCAGTAATTTCTACTGTGACATACGAAACAAACAATACAGTGGGTATAGACCCTGGAGAGCTACAAAGAGAACAACGTCAAATTATAAATCAACCACCACAAGAACCTAATAAAGTTCACGAACATGTAGAAGTGATGCCTCAATTTCCCGGTGGAAATGCGGAATTAATGAGATATCTGAGTGCAAATATAAAATATCCGACAATTGCTGCCGAAAATGGAATTGAAGGACGTGTGGTTCTTAAATTTGTTGTAGGAAAAGACGGAGGTATATCTAATATACAGGTTGTGAGAGCACTAGATCCATCTTGTGATAAAGAAGCAGTTAGAGTCGTAAAAGGAATGCCTAAGTGGATTCCCGGTATGCAAAATGGACATGCGGTGGCTGTATATTTTACTCTTCCTGTATTATTTAAACTACAGAGATAAGAAGCGACAGACTTTCACTTCAAAATTGAATACAAAAAAGACCAATACCTTAAAAAGTATTGGTCTTTTGCTTTTATTTAAAGTTCTTATTTTTCTTAAGACTTATGATTTTCTATCCAACTTTTAGCATTGATAAATGCTTCCATCCAAGGGGTAACATCATCTTTGCGGTTTTCGAATGGATAGTACGCACATTGCCATGGGAATATTGATCTCTCGGGGTGAGGCATTATTGCTAAGTGGCGACCGTCTTTAGAACAAACTGCAGCTGTTGAAAAGTCAGACCCGTTAGGATTACCAGGATATTCATCGTAAGCATATTTAGCAACAATGTTATATTCCGATTCGGCTTTAGGCATTGAAAAACGTCCTTCTCCGTGAGCCACCCAAACACCCAGTTTGCTTCCTGATAGTGAGCCAAACATCACCGAATTATTCTTAGGTATATCAACTGATATAAATGTAGACTCAAATTTATGTGATGCATTGTGATGCATTTTTGGTTTTTGATCGTGTTCCGGATAAATCAATCCTAACTCCATTACCAATTGGCAACCGTTGCAAACTCCTAAGCTCAAAGTATCTGGACGAGCATAGAAATTACGCAAGGCAATTTTAGCTTTTTCGTTGTACATGAAGCTTCCTGCCCATCCTTTAGCAGAACCTAATACGTCAGAGTTGGAGAAGCCACCACAAAAAACAATCAAGCTTATATCTTCTAAAGTTTCTCTTCCAGAAGCAAGGTCGGTCATGTGTACATCTTTTACATCAAAACCAGCCAAATATAAAGTATAAGCCATTTCACGCTCACCATTAGTTCCTTTTTCTCTGATGATGGCAGCTTTTACACCTGATCGTCCTTCTCTGGCAGGTGTAATTCCCAAATGAGAGAATTTGCCATTGAAAGAACTATTGATTTTAAACTCTACGGGTTGGTTTTTATAATTTTCGAAACGAGCTTTGGCTAAATCTGCTCCGCTTTGAAGTCTATCCAATAGATAAGATGATTCGTACCAGATATCTCTTAATTCATCAATATCAAATTCTTCGTAGAATTCGTCTTTCTGAATAGTTAGCTTTCTGTTTTCGGTAGGTCTTGCAACTATTGCATAACCGATACCGTAATCATCTAATATCTTTTCAACCAAATGATGATGTTTCACTTGGATTAGTACTCCCGGATTCTCTGAGAATAGTACTTTGATAAGGTCTGCATGATGCAATTTATCCAATCTGGCTTCTAAGCCTCCTTGAGGATTTGCGAAACACATTTCCAACATAGCGGTAATCATACCTCCGGCAGAAATATCATGTCCTGCAAGTACCAAACCTCTTTCTATTAGCTCTTGAATACAAGTAAATGCATCCTTGAAGTATTCTGAATCTTTTACGGTTGGCACTTCTTCACCCAATTTACTCATTGTTTGAGCAAGGGCAGAACCTCCCAATTTGAAAGTATCAAAAGAGAAATCTATGTAATACAAATAAGTTCCTTTGATGTATGCTAATACAGGAGATACAATTTTACGTATATTTTTCACTTCGGCAGCAGCAGATATAATTACTGTACCGGGTGCATATACTTTATCATCTCCGTATTTTTGAGTCATCGACAGTGAATCTTTACCTGTTGGAATATTGATTCCCAATTCACAGGCGAAGTTTGAGCAAGCCTCTACTGCACGGTATAAACGGGCATCTTCTCCCGGATTTTTACAAGGCCACATCCAGTTTGCACTTAGCGAAATACCTTGAATACCATCTTCAAGAGGGGCGAATACAATATTGGTTAAAGCTTCAGCAATAGCCATTACAGAACCAGCTTCCGAATCTACCATTGCTACCTGGGGTGCATGACCAATAGATGTTGCAATACCTGAACGTCCTCTGTAATCAAGGGCAACTGCACCAAGGTCACTAAGTGGTAGCTGTATTTCACCCTGACATTGTTGACGAGCCACTTTTCCTGTTACAGAGCGGTCTACTTTATTTGTTAGCCAGTCTTTACATGCAACAGCTTCGAGCTGAAGAACATTCGATAAATGTCCTTTAAGGCTTAATAATTTATATTCTGGATTCGAGAAATATTCTTCGATAGTATCATCACGCATAATTGTACGTGGTGCTTTTCCGAAGAAATCCTCTAAACTTAAATCAATAGGGCGTTTTCCGTCAGCTTGTTCAAAAACGAATTTTTTATCATCGGTTGTTTTTCCGACTACATACATAGGTGAACGTTCGCGTTCGGCTATTCTTTTTATAGCTTCTGTTGTTTCAGCAGGAACTATCATACCCATTCTTTCTTGACTCTCGTTTCCTACAATCTCTTTCGAAGATAACGTCGGATCGCCTACCGGAAGTTTGGATACGTCAATAATACCACCTGTAAGTTCAACAAGCTCCGAAAGACAATTTAAATGTCCTCCTGCACCATGGTCGTGAATAGAAACAATTGGGTTATTATCTGACTCCGATAAAGTACGGATCACATTCGATACACGTTTTTGCATCTCAGGGTTGGCACGTTGTACTGCATTCAATTCAATACCACTGGAGTATTGACCTGTATCAACAGATGATACAGCACCTCCACCCATTCCGATACGATAGTTATCACCACCTAATATAACAACACTCTCACCGACTTCGGGTTCGTTTTTTATAGCATCGCGTTTGTTTCCGAAACCAACACCTCCGGCTAACATGATCACTTTATCGTATGCAAACTTCTTTTGGTTTTCCTGATGTTCAAGAGTCAGGACAGAACCACAAATCAGAGGTTGTCCGAACTTATTACCAAAGTCTGAAGCTCCATTAGAAGCCTTTATTAGAATTTCTTCGGGAGTTTGGTATAACCAATCTCTTTCGGGCATAGTTTCTTCCCATACTCTACCCTCTTTGGTACGTGGGTATGCTGTCATATAAACGGCTGTTCCTGCTATGGGTAAAGATCCTTTACCTCCGGCAAGGCGGTCACGTATTTCGCCTCCCGAACCTGTTGCAGCACCATTAAATGGTTCTACTGTAGTTGGGAAGTTATGTGTTTCGGCTTTTAACGAAATAACAGATTTAATTTGTTTAGTCTCAAAATAGTCTGGTTTATCTCCACTTGCAGGAGCAAACTGTTCAATTTCGGGTCCATCGTTAAATGCAACATTATCTTTATAGGCTGAGATCAGTTTATTTAGATTGACTTTCGAAGTCTTTTTTATCAATTGAAAAAGCGTACTTTCTTTTTCTTCACCATCGATAATAAATGTACCGTTGAAGATTTTATGACGACAGTGTTCTGAATTAACCTGAGAGAAACCGAATACTTCGCTATCTGTTAATTTTCGGTTCAGTTTAGCACTTAAGCCATTTAGGTAATCTATTTCTTCGGAGCTTAAAGCCAAGCCTTCTTTGGCATTATAAGCTGCAATATCGTCGATCTCAAGAATAGGATCGGGTTTCTTATCGATTGTGAATAACATTTGTCCTAACCCATTATATCTTTGTTGAAGCATTGGGTCATATTTAGAATCTTGCTCTGCAGAAAAATATTCTTCAATACGAATAATACCTGTAACACCCATATTTTGAGTTATTTCAACGGCATTGGTGCTCCAAGGAGTAACCATCTCTTTACGAGGTCCAACGAAGTGTCCTTGAATCTCAGTAGATTCAACTAATTGAGCTTCGTCGAAGAGCCATTTTAACTTTTGGATATCAGAAGATTCGATTGGAGAAGAGGTTTCTACTGCAATGATGTTTTTAGCAGAATTAAGGAAGAAAGATACCATATTGATTAAGCTATATTATCACTTTATTAATCTTCGACAAAGTTAATCAAAAGTATAGAACTAATAAAGACAAAATTCTTTATTTAAGACATAAAATAAAAAAGGTTGATAATTAAATTACCAACCTTAGTATCATAAATGACTTTATTTCTTCTTTTCGTCGTCCAGATAGTCGCTTGCTTTTTGAGAAAGGTCGCGAGCTGTACGTTTTGCTTGTATGGTGAGATCTTCTACTTTATCTTCTATCTTGTCCGAATATTCACGTGCTTTGTGTGAAAGTACATCGAACAAAGATTTAGCTTGTTCTTTCAAATCCCCATATTTTCCTTTAAAGAATTTATCCCAATCTATCTCAAGACCTTCTTTATCCATAAAATCTTTAACTATAGTTACAGCCTTTACGGCTTGTTCTTCCGATAAGCCCGCCTCTTCCTGTAATCTTTTTAATAAGTTTTCCATATTATTTAATGTTTAAATGGTTTTCTATTTCTTATAACGCCAATGTATAAAAAATAGTTTAATGATTTATACTTATAATCGGTTTCTTTTGAATATTTGAGATAAATCTCTATCTTGCTTCTAAATAAAAAACGAAATAATGGAAAAGATTAAAAGTAAACCTTTCTTTCTAAAAGATGAAGAACAAGTATATCTTGCTGATAAAGGTATAACCCGCCAGTTTGTGGGGTATAATAATGCGATTATGACTGTAAAAGTAATCTTTGAAAAAGGAGCTATTGGTTATCAGCATTCGCATCCTCATGTGCAAACAGCTTATATTGAATCGGGAGTGTATGAGGTTACCATAAATGGAGAGACTAAAACATTGAAAGCGGGTGATGGCTTTTTTGCAGAACCCAATATTATGCATGGATTAGTTTGCTTAGAGGCAGGTGTTATTATTGATACTTTTAGTCCTGTAAGAGAAGATTTTTATAATACAATAAAATAAGAGAGACACTAATGTCTCTCTTATTTTATTGTATGCGAAGTATTTATGTTTTATATAATCAGGGCAATTACTCCCATTTTACCATAATATTATCAGACCAGATTTTTCTGGCGTATTCTCGAAATACATCTTTTCCTTTAGTGAAATTATTGTCAAATTTATATTCGCCTCCAAAGTATTCGGTATCTGAGAGTTGTATTTTATTTTCGCCTCTCATGGCATATTTTGTATTGCCTTCATACATTATTACTTTCATTTCAAAAGGGCTTACATCTCCATGGCAAACTTTCTGGTACATAACCCAAACTTCATGTATTCCATTATTATCTAAATCTGTTACTTTAAAGGTATTCTCTATGAAATTTGCAGCAATATCTACAGGACAATCTGAAATATAGTCATAGATCTTCCATTTTAACTCGTACCTATCTGTTTTCTCATTAAATAAATAATGATATGCAAAAATTTCAGCATCGGCTCCATCATTATCATGTCCGAATTTTTCACTTACATAGATTCCTGTCTCTGTAATAAAAGCAATGTGTTTTCCTTCTTTATCCGCCCAACTAATAGCCTCTTTTACTTTCCCTTCATAAACTAACTGTTTGAGTAGACTATCAATCAAAGTAATAGTTGTATCTTCTATGTCTGATTTTTCTTTAGCCTTACAAGGTGAGAACATAAATAATAAAGAGGCTACACAAATAATTGGTGAAAATATTTTTTTCATTTATAGTTTAATTCGAATAGGGTCTGTTGATTTCTATTACTTCAATTTTTACTCTCCAAACATATCTTTAAAATCAACAACCTGTTTTCCCGGTAATATCTGATTCAACACTACTCCAATAATAGAGGCTAATGCCATGCCTTCGAGTGAAAAATGACTGCCAATATGCAATGCTGCTCCCCCTATCCCAATAACCAGAATGACAGATGCTATAATAAGGTTTCTTTTTTGAGAAAAATCTATTTTATTTTCAACAAGCATTCTCAGACCACTGGAAGCAATAATTCCAAATAAAAGTATAGATACTCCCCCCATAACAGGTGTTGGAATAGTAGATAAAAGAGCCGACACTTTTCCACAGAATCCGAAAAGGATAGCGAAACATGCAGCACCAATAAATAAATATATACTGAATGCTTTGGTTATAGCCAGTACACCAATATTTTCACCATAAGTAGTAACGGGAGGCCCTCCGATACAGGAAGCGATTATAGATGCTACAGAGTCGCCAAATAGAGATTTATGCAATCCCGGATCTTCCAATAAATCTTTTCCGACTACCTTACTCAATACCAACTGATGTCCTATGTGTTCAGCAATGGGTACGATAACCACGGGAACCATTAGCAAGAATACTTTCCATGTGAAGTGAGGAGTGAAATTTACAAACGGAATTTCGAAAGGAGGCACTTCAAACCAGTTTGCTTCTATTACCCTTTGAAAATCAACTATTCCCATGAAGACAGCAAAGATGTATCCTCCGATAATACCCATAAGAACAGGAACTACGCTCAAAAATCCTTTGGTGTAAATAGCAAATATAATAGTGATAACTAAAGTTACAAGTCCTACCAGAACGTAGTCTATATCATATCCTCCACCATGATTGGTAACCATGCCTACAGCTACAGTTGATAAGCCTAGTCCGATTACCATAATTACAGGTCCAACAACAATGGGAGGTAATAGTTTCATTAACCATTTGATTCCGGTTTTGGCAATAATTAAGGCAACAATGGCATAAATGATCCCAACCATAAAACTACCTACCATTATACCTGCAAATCCATCAAAAGCTTTTACCGCAATAAGTGGGTTTATAAAAGCAAAAGACGATCCCAGATAAGAAGGAACTTTTCCGCGGGTTATCGCTATAAAAGCCAATGTTCCTAAGCCGCTTGAAACTAGAGCTACGGCAGGACTCATTCCTGTTAAAGCAGGGACTAGTACTGTTGCTCCGAACATGGCAAACAAGTGTTGGATACTTAGTAATATCCACTGATGAAATTTGGGCTTTTCATCTATACGAAGAACTATTTTACTCGAAGATGTCATGGTATAGTATATGGTTGTTTAATTTTATTTTTCAGGCAATAAAAAAGCACCGCTAAAACAGGTGCTTTTATATAGAATTATAATATCTGCTTAAATTTAGTCAGAAATACATCGGCTTGTTCTTTAGTTAAGCACAAGGGGGGTAAGAGTCGAAATACGTGAGTTCCGGTTGATCCTGTAAAGATCTTATCTTCGAACAGAAGTTTTGATCTTTTTTCTTTAATAGGTTCGTTCATTTCGATACCTATAATAAGACCACGTCCACGTACTTCTTTTATTCCCGATAGTTTCTTTAGTTCAGTAATTAAATATTCTCCTATATTCAACGCATTCTCGACCAGTTTTTCTTTTTTCATTATATCTAATACTGCAATTGCAGCAGCACAAGCCAAATGATTACCGCCAAATGTAGTGCCCAATTGACCATAAACAGCTTTAAACATCGGATTTATTAAAACGCCTGCCATCGGAAAACCATTACCTATACCTTTTGCTACTGTGATAATATCGGCTTCAATGCCTGCATACTGATGTGCAAAGAATTTTCCGCTACGTCCGTAACCCGATTGTATTTCATCTAAGATAAGGATGGTTCCTGTTTCGGTACAAACCTCACGAAGCTCTTTAAGAAAACTATCTTCGGGAATATGGATACCTGCAACTCCTTGAATACCTTCTATGATAACAGAGCAATATTCCTTTGTAGCCAGTTCCTTTTTGATAAATTCGATATCATTGAAAGGAGCGAATACAACATTTGAACTTTCATTCACAGGAGCAGAGTATGCCGGAATATCAGTTGTAGCAACAGTTACAGATGTACGTCCGTGAAATGCCTTCTTGAATGCTAAAACTTTCTTTCTTCCATTATTAAAAGATGCCAGTTTTATTGCATTTTCGTTTGCTTCGGCACCCGAATTAATAAGGAATAAAAAATAATCGGGATAACCACATTGTTCTCCTAATTTTTGAGCAACTTCTTGTTGCAATTCATTGATAACCGAGTTTGAATAAAAACCTAACTTATTCAGTTGGTCGGTAACTTTTTCCACATAATATGGATGAGTATGTCCTACCGAAATTACAGCATGTCCGCCATAAAGATCTAAATATTCATTACCCTTTTCATCATATACATAACATCCATTCCCTTTTACTATATTGAGATCGAATAATGGAAATACATCGAATAGTTTCATCTTATATTTTATATTTAAGGTCTAAAAACGACCTATTTATTATTTTCTATATTTATATTTTCGGGGTCGCTGGTCAGTACTTCATTTATCATCTCCACTACCCTCTCTTTGCGTATTATATACATGCCTAATCTGTCGGTCGATATACCCTCTTTAAGCTTATAAGTATATGTCGGATGTCCGTCAACTTCGCGTATTTCGAAACTTCGGAAACTTATATTCTCATTTGCACTTAAGCTTTCGGCAGCCTCAATTATATGTGTTGATATAACAAAGAATGAACTCTTTATACGTGCAAAAGCCGATACTATAGCTAAAGTTCCGTCGTAAGCATCTTTTACATTTGTCCCTCTGAACAGTTCATCGAAAATGACTAAGAGATTGTTGTTTTCCTTTAACTGAGCAGCAACATACTTTACCCTTAAAACTTCGGCATAAAAATGGCTGTATCCAGACTGTATATCATCAGATATATTGATCGTAGTACATAATCCCGAAATAAGACTTATTTTCATACTTTTGGCAGGTACCGGAAATCCGGCATGAGCCAAATAAGCAGAAACTCCTAAAGCTTTAAGAAAAGTAGATTTCCCTGCCATATTAGGTCCGGTAATAAACAGAAGGTTTGAATCTCCTCCGAAACTCACATTATTCGCTACAGCATTTTCGACAAAAGGATGAAAAAGCCCTTCTGCATCAAGGCAGTTTGCCGATCTGGATAAAACCTCTGGATAACAAAGATTATATTTATCAGCAGCATTTGCTATAGCCTGTAAGGCGTCATATTCGTAGATGAGATTAATCAAAAACTGAATATTACGACTTTGGTAATATCTGAAAATAGAATCATATACATCCACATCGTAAGGCTTGAGACTTTTTACTTTAAGAGCATTTTGAAACTCTTCTATAGTGAATATTTCAAGTACTTTGTCATTATCTTTTTTTAGTAGCAAGGGAAAGTTACTATCCTCCACTTCCTTTGATAAGTTCGATGAAAAAGCATAGAGCGTCTTAAGAATATTAACCAACGAGTTAACCCCGTTTTCTACAACATGATAGCTTTGAGATGGGTTCAATTTATTCATGATACTTCTCTCTGCCGACCATACTTTGGATGCACGCCTGACGGATGAATTTCGATCTTTCAGATAGTAAACAGCATAATCCAAAGAATCTTTATCGATATTCAGTCTTGATGTTACATGATTTCTGAAAAATAAGACTGCATCTTTTCGTTCTTTTATCTTTTCAAGATCAGTCATTGGTTCTGACAAGAACTTATATAATTTGTCTTGTCCACCTTTACATGTGGTAAGATCGAATAAATCGAATACTGATTTTCCACTTTTATATGTACCAAAAATATCAAGGTCTTTTTTGGTCTGATCGTCTATCTGGAAAGACATAGGCGTAACTTTTAAATTAATAAACTTAAGGTCTCGGTCCTTGTTGTTGCTTAGATAAGCATACTAACTATAGGCTTATTAATCTCAAATATATCACTAAATATTTTTTGTTGTTTAATTTAGTGGAAAATATATTGATTTGAAACCTTAAAATCCTGTTGCTTTCAGTTTCAATCCCTCTGTTTCATCCAAACCAAAAATAAGATTTAGATTATGAACAGCTTGTCCCGAAGCTCCTTTCACCAGATTGTCGATACAAGAAAGAATAAGCAGTTTATTACCATGCTTTTCTACATATAGCACACACTTATTGGTATTGATAACTTGTTTTAGATCAGGATTCTTGTCTGTAATAATTACAAAAGGACTATCCTTATAAAAGTCTTTGTATAATTTAACTGCATCTTCTTCAGTCCCTGCGAAGTTGAGATAGATACTCGCAAATATTCCACGAGTAAAATTACCCCTAACAGGTATGAAGTTAATATCTTCAGAGAAACTGCTTTGAAGTTGATTCAATGATTGACGAATTTCGCCTAAGTGCTGATGTTCGAATGCTTTATACACCGAAATGTTATTCTCTCTCCAACTGAAATGTGAGGTTGCCGAAGGCTTTACACCTGCCCCTGTTGATCCCGTAATTGCATTTACATGAACTTCGGTATTTAATAATTGAGCCTTTGCTAAAGGCAGTAAAGCCAATTGTATAGCAGTGGCAAAGCATCCGGGATTAGCAATCCGTTTTGCTTTTTTTATTCTCTCTTTATTTAATTCGGGCAAACCGTATACAAACTCATGTTCGGGTGATTCTTTACGATAATCGGTTGAAAGGTCGATTATTTTGAGGTTTTCAGGAACATTATTTGAGTCTAAGAATTTTTTCGTATCACCATGTGCAGTACAGAAAAATAACACATCAATTTCGTTGTAAGGAAGTTGATCGGTGAAAGTCATTTCTGTTTCACCTAATAATCCTCCATGAACATCGGTCAGTTTATTGCCTGCATTGCTGGTGCTATTTACAAAAACCAATTCTACTTGAGGGTGGTTAATCAATAAACGAATCAGTTCTCCGGCTGTATATCCTGCACCTCCTATTATTCCTGCTTTTATCATTTTCTATGTGCTTTATTCTTCTTTAATCAGTTAAAAACCGATCATTATTTGTTGTAGGCTGAGAAATAACTAAAAAGTCAATAGCTTCATTACTTTTATTCTCTATAAAATGTATTGTGTGAGGAGGTATTAGTAATCCTTCCTGAGCCAATACTGTAACAGATTCACCGTCATTTATATGAAACAATGCTTCTCCTTTAAGTAGATAGAAAAACTGCGAAGCCTTTGCATGATTATGAGCATTTTCTCTAGTATTTGGAGGCATACTTTCTAGTTTAACAGATAGAGTGTCCTTATCTACTAACACCCAACTATCGCATCTATCGCCCCAAATATAATGAGCAGCCTCATTTTTAGATACTTTCTTATACATCACAGCCTATTTAGTTATATTCTATCTTATATAGAAAAGTGAGTAAGTAAATTACTTTCCGTTTTTCTTTTGAACACTGTGAAATACTTTTGTAGGAATAGAGTAAATTTTAGTAAAACCTTTTGCATCATCAGAAGTCCATGCTTTATTTATTTCTCCATATTCTCCAAAGTCAGCCTTCATTAAATCGAATTCGCTGTCAACACCCACTAAAACATAATGATAAGGCATCAATTTTATAGTTACTGTACCTGTTACATTTTTCTGAGAGCTGGTTAGAAAAGCCTCAATGTCACGCATTACAGGTTCAAGATATTGTGCTTCGTGTAGAAACATTCCATACCAGTTACCTAATTGCTCTTTCCAATATTGTTGCCATTTGGTAAGAGTATGCTTTTCGAGCATTTTATGTGCATTGATAATTACCAAAGGAGCAGCAGCTTCAAAGCCTACACGTCCTTTTATTCCTATAATTGTATCACCAATATGCATATCACGACCTATTGCAAAAGCCGAAGCTATTTCTTCGATTTTGTTGATTGCCTCTATTTTATTGGTGTATTTTTTTCCGTTTACGCCTGCAATTTCCCCTTGTTCAAAATCTATTGTAAGAATTTCAGGTTCTTTCTTTGTCAATTGAGAAGGATAAGCTTCTTCTGGTAAAGTTTGGTTCGACTTCAAAGTCTCTTTTCCACCAATACTTGTTCCCCAGAGACCTTTATTTATAGAGTATTCCATTTTAGTGAAATCTGCTTCATAACCGTGTTTTTTAAGATAATCAATCTCATACTCACGGGTAAGAATCATATCACGTGTTGGAGTTATGATTTCTATTTCGGGTGCTAATACATCGAAAGTCAAATCGAAACGTACTTGATCGTTACCTGCACCAGTACTACCATGTGCAACAGCATCAGCACCTATTTCTTTCGCATAATTAATAATAGCTATTGCTTGAAATATACGTTCTGAACTTACTGAAATAGGATAAGTTCCGTTTCTCAGAACATTTCCAAAAACCATGTATTTGATGCTTTTGTCATAATATTCTTGCGTTACATCCAGTGTTACATGTTTTACTGCACCTAATCTATAGGCTTTTTCTTCAACTACCTTTAGTTCGTCCGGCGAAAAGCCTCCGGTATTAGCTATGGCTGTATATACTTCGTATCCTTTTTCTTCCGATAAGTATTTGGCACAAAATGAAGTATCTAATCCTCCACTAAAAGCTAAAACGACTTTCTTTTTCATTTGTCAGTATCTTTTAATTTTTTCAGTAAATCTTTAATTTCGGGTTTGTCCTCATGAGTTTTAGGATCATAAAGCATGGCTGTACAAATACAATATTTGCGGTCGGTACGAGTCAGTACGTCATAGTTTACACATCCTTGACAACCTCTCCAGAAAGCTTCATCATCCGTTAATTGAGCGAAAGTTACAGGCACATATCCTAAGTCTGTATTAATTTTCATAACAGCAGCACCTGATGTCAAACCAAAAACTTTAGCATCCGGAAATCGGTGACGACAAAGTGCAAAAGCCATTTGTTTAATACGCTTAGCTAAACCATGTCCTCTAAATTTGTCTACAACTATTAGTCCTGAGTTGGCTACAAATTGTTTATTACCCCAAGTTTCGATATAACAGAAACCGGCAAATTCGTCTCCGGCAAGTGCGATAATCGATTTGCCTTCTTTCATTTTAAGCTCAACGTATTCGGGCGATCTTTTGGCTATACCTGTACCACGCACTTTTGCTGCAGCTTCAATTGTATCTAATATAGTCTGAACATATTGAATATGTTTATCGCTGGCTATTTCGATAGTTATTTCTGGTTCTAATTCTTCTTTCATTTTTTTATCTATCGATAAAACGTTGTTGATCATTTCATATTTGGAATAAATGAGGAAAGTGATGCCAATACCTCTTCCCTACTGATATTATCTTTGGGTATTAATAAAATGGTATCGTCTCCTGCTACAGTTCCTATTATTGTTTGGTTAGCTTTCGAGTCTATTTCCCCTGCAATTGCCATAGCATATCCGGGACGTGTTTTGATTACAGCCAATTGTCCTGAAAATTCGATGCTCAAAAATCCAAAAGATGACAAAGGCATCATATTGTCTTGAGAATTTACAACTGCATCAGCCAATTGATAAGCATAGCTACCTCTTGATGTAGGTGCTTTTATTATTTTCAGTTCTTTAATGTCACGGGAAAGTGTTGCTTGTGTCACATCAAACCCCTTATTTATCAAAGCATTCAGAAGCATATCCTGGTTGGTTATATCTTCAGATAATATAATTTCTTTGATGGTGGTATGTCGGTTTTTCTTTCCCATTTTGAATAAATATACATTTATGATGCAAATTTATACATAATATTGTATATTCAAACATTTTGAGGATATATTTTTTGTTGGAGCATAGTATTGAGTTCGCAAAGCTATTTATGGCTTTGTTAAGTTTAAATACAATAAATGGCTGTGGTTTTAGAATGTATCATTAAATATTTGCTATTGCTATAGATTTTATCTCAAAAGAAGTATGCGGACTACATTTTCAATAGTTCGCTCCACGTTCTCTTTACCTTTTAATAGAGCTTCTTCCAAAGATGTAGCTTGTGACAAAATTCCTAGAATTGCATCAAATCCACAATCATATAACTGATCAATACCTTTGCCTATATAACCGGCAATAGCAATTACTTTTTTGTTTTCTGATTTAGCGACTTGAGCAACTCCATAAGGTGTTTTTCCGTATTGTGTCTGGAAATCAATGCCTCCTTCTCCCGTGAATACAAAATCTGCTTTTTTGATAATTTCTTTCAGATTGGTATAATTGATGACGATATTTACACCTCGTTCTAATTTAGCATTGGTGAATGCAAGAAGACCGGCTCCAAGACCTCCTGCCGCCCCTGCACCGGAAATATTTGATATGTCTTTACCTAGCTGACATTTTATTATCTCAGCATAACGACAAAGTGCTTTATCTAAAATATCTACCATATCAGTTGTCGCTCCTTTTTGAGGGCCAAATACTTTTGATGCTCCCGTCTCTCCGCACAGAGGATTGGTTACATCGCAGGCAACTTCAATTTCAACATTATGTAAGCGAGCATCTAAGTTTGATAAATCAATTTTCTCTAATTGAGATAGAGCAGCTCCGCCGAACGGTAATTCATTATTATGTTTGTCTAGAAATCGCATCCCTAATGCTTGAGCAAGCCCAGCTCCACCATCATTAGTTGCACTACCTCCAATACCCAGAATAATTTTAGAAACACCTTTTTTTAAGCATTCTTTTATTAATTGACCTGTTCCATAAGTTGTGGTTATTAATGGATTCCGGGTCTTTTTGTTTATGTATTGGATGCCACTTGCCGAAGCCATTTCGATAACAGCTGTTTTTTTGTCTCCTAATATTCCGTATTGAGCCTGAACAGGAAAGCTTAATGGCCCCATTACTTCCAGTTCGTAGATCTTCCCTTTTGTTGCATCTACTAAGGATTGAACAGTGCCTTCTCCCCCATCAGCCATTGGAACTTTAATGCAAGTTGCTTCGGGAAGGACTTTTCTTATACCTTTTTCCATAGCATCGCATACTTCTTGCGCTGTCATCGAACCTTTGAACGAGTCGGGTGCTAAAACAAATGTTAGATTTTTCATGGGTATTTTATAGATGGATATAAGTATAAAGTTAATAAAAAAGCTCCGTAAATAATTTACTTACGGAGCTTATCAATAATGATTTATTAAATCGTTTAAATATTTTCGATATTTATTATGTCTTTTAATTTTATATCCTCGGATGAAGAACCTATCATTATTGTGAATTTTCCGGGTTCAACAATACGGTTCATTCTCTGATCGATGATTGTAAAATCGTTTTCAGAAAGTTCGAAAGATATTTTTTTACTTTCTCCTTTTTTCAAATTAATACGTGCAAAATGTTTCAATTGTTTTACGGGGCGAACCGTCGATGCGACTTCATCTCTTATATATAATTGAGCTACTTCATCACCGTCAAAATTACCTGCATTTGTTACTGTAAATTCAGCAACATAACTCGTGTTATTTACTTTGCGTATATTCAGATTACTATATTCAAAAGAAGTATAACTTAAACCAAATCCAAAAGGATAAAGCGGAGCTTCCGACATTTCTACATAATCGTGTCCTTTGGGATTCTTTTTGTTATAATATACCGGAAGTTGACCTACTGAACGTGGCACAGAAATAGGCAGGCGACCAGCCGGATTATAGTCTCCAAAGAGAATATCAGCGATGGCATTTCCTCCCTCTTGTCCCGGATACCACGCTGTAAGAAGTGCATTTGCATTTTCATCAGCCCAATTCATATTTAATGGGCGACCTTCAATGTAGACTACAATGATTGGCGTTCCGGTGGCTTTTACAGCTTTTAATAAATCGAGTTGTTTTCCCATCAAATCCAATGAAGCTCTGTCGTAACCCTCTCCACTCTCCATATCACTGATGTTGTCTTTTGATGCAACTGCAGCTCCTGTATCAATATACTTTGTTTTAAAGTCACGGGCACTCGATCCACCAACAACAACTATGGCAACATCAGCTCGTTTTGCGACAGCAACAGCTTCTTCAATCTCTAAATTAGTAGTATCTCTGATTGCGGTTCCTTTTACATATTCTATTTGAGTAGCATTCAGTTTCGATTTTATCCCGTCTAATACCGTCTTTATGTTATTTCTCTCCTGAGGAGCTGTATAATCTCCTAATTGATTGTAGATATTATCGGCATTAGGTCCAATAACTGCCACTTTTTTGAGGTTCTTGTTTAGAGGTAAAATATTACTCTCATTCTTTAGAAGGGTAATTGATTCCTGTGCTACTTTACGAGCCAAATTGATATGCTCTTGATTTCTTACATTTCCGGCGGCTTTTTTCACATCCACATAAGGATTTTCAAAAAGACCCATTTCGAATTTTAATCTAAGAACATGGCTTACAGCATCATCAATAACCGATTCTTTTATCCTATTATTCTTCACTGCATCAATCAATAGAAAGAAAGCATTTCCACCCAAATCGACATCCAATCCGGCATTTGCAGATAATATAGCTGCATCTTGGATAGTTTCCACAACATGGTGACTACCTTTCAGACCTTCGATACTACCTAGATCGGAAACAGTAAAGCCTTTGAATCCCCACTCTTTACGAAGTATATCTTTTAACAGGTATTCATTAGATGTACAAGGAATACCATCCACAGAGTTATAAGCTGTCATTACAGATAATGCACCTGCTTTTACTGCTGCTTGGAAAGGAGGCAAGTAATTCTCCTTAAGATCTCTCATTCCAACACTGTTGGGATTTCCATTATGTCCGCCTTCTGGTACACCGTAAGCAACAAAGTGTTTAAGTGTTGATATAAGGCTGTTTTCTTTACTCAAATCACCGCTTCCAAAACCTTTTACAAATGCTTCGCCCATGTGAGCTATAAGGACAGGGTCTTCACCATAAGTTTCTTCGGTACGAGACCAGCGAGGTTCTCTGGCTAAGTCCAATACCGGACCATATCCGATATGAGAACCTTGTAAACGAGCTTCCTTTGTAATCGTAGAACTCATTTTGGTTAAAAGTTCAGGATTCCAAGTTGCTGCTTGACCTATTGCTGTCGGAAAAACAGTTGTTCCGATAGCCATGTGTCCATGAGGACATTCTTCAGCCAAGAAAATAGGAATTCCTAAGCGTGTGTTTTCTATTATATATTTTTGAAGTGCATTTCCTGCTTCGGCTGCCTGTGTTGGATTTAATCCATTTTCCAATGTTTTTTGAGTCCAGGGGTCTGCTCTGAAAGTTGCCCATAGCATACCAATCTGTCTTTCTTTTACAATATCTTCAAACTTTTTTGATTGAGTAACTTTATTACCTTGTTTTTCATACATTTCCCATCCTAAAGGACAGAGAAGTTGACCTACTTTTTCTTCCAAAGTCATTCGGCTAACCAGATCCTGAGTCCGTTCTTCAGCACTTAGTTTGGGATTTTTATACTTGGGTTGCGAATATGTGTGCCCAAAGGAAAGAGCTACACATAAAAGTAATAAAGTGAATTTCATCGGATAATATTATTTAATGATTATGTAATCTTTATTTCTTCACAGGGAAAATTTTACCCATAAAAAACGTATTAAGTTTCGGGTAAATTATCTTTTCTACCAGATAACTAAAAATAAGGCAAATTACGAAATATACCAGATAAACTAATCGGCTTCTTCCGAATAAGAAATGCAAGAAAGTTGCTTCATGAACGAGAAACCAATGAGAAATATATATTACATACGATATACTTGCAAAGGGAAGAAAGAGTCCTATTGTTTTATCAAAGAATTTCCAATTTGCTTTATACCATAATAAACCTATTATTATAGCGATTAATCCTCTCCAAAGATGTGTATTAAATAAGAACTCTTTTCCCTCAGTAGGTTCAGTGAAAGTAATAATTAAAACACTGGCAAGTAGTACTAACAGTGGATATTTTAAATTAACAAAGGATATTTTCTTATTGGATAAATATAGTCTGGCCAAATCTACTCCAAACCACCAAATAACCATATCTATTAGCAATTGTACTATAAAAACAGGATAAAACTGATATAATATACTGGATATGATGCCTAAAGAATAAATAATAGCTGAAGTTTTAGTCTTATCTTTTATTTTATTTATGATAAAGAAAAAAATCATATAATACCACCATTCGTATGCCAGAGACCACAAAGGTCCGTTATTAAAAAGAGGAGCAAATATAGAATCCGGCTGATTAGTATTTTGAAGCATCAAGAGATTGGTAATTAATCGGGGCAGAGTAAAACCCTCGACTCCAAATTCGATTAACTGTACAAAGTAATTGGCTATAAACACGAGTATCAACGGAATGTATATTCTAAAGAAACGTTTGAAAAAATAAGATTTAAACGATTTGTCTTTAGAACGTTCATATGATAATTGGATAACAAAACCTGATATGACAAAAAATATTGCAACACCTAGATCGCCAAAGTTCCAAATAAAATTATACTCAGCCAAAGCATAAGACCTATCATGGAAAACATGAGCAAAGGTTACATATATTGCAACAAATCCTCTAAGAGCCTCTATTCTGGTAATTTTATTCATTATGATTCTTTATCGCTCTTTAGTCGTTCGATACGTTGCAAAAGTGTGGGGTGTGAATAGTAAATGAATACATTCCAAGGATCGGGATTCAGATTGCTAAGAGCTTCTACCGACAGTTTTTTCAGACCGCTGATTAAAGAATCTCCTAAACCAAAACCGGCAGCATAAGCATCGGCTTCATATTCATTCTTTCGGCTCGATATATTCATCAACAATCCTAATATGATAGATATAGGCGTAAACAGAATTGAGAAGGCTATAATCCCCAAATGGAATGACGGAATATTACTTCCTAATGATAAAGCCAGATCAGTGCTGCTTAAAAAGAATGAAAGTATAAAAAGTAAAGCACCTGTATATAATATAGAAGTTATAAGATGCTGAATAATATGCTTTTTCTTATAGTGACCTATTTCGTGTGCCAATACAGCAACAATCTCGTTTGTAGAAAGGTCGTTTATTAAAGTATCAAATAGTACAATACGTTTTTTACTGCCTAACCCCGTGAAGTAAGCATTGGCTTTGGTTGATCGCTTCGAAGCATCCATTACATAGATATTTGTAAGATCAAAGCCTGCTTTGTCTGAAAATTCTTCAATAGCATTTCGCAACTCTCCTGCTTCTAATGGAGTTTGTTTGTTGAAGAGAGGTACAATAATATTGGAATAAAAGAAAGTTATAAATAAAGTAAATGCTGTTACAAGCCCCCAAGCATATAACCATGCATAATTCCCAAAACTACCGTAAAACCAAATCAATAAGGATAATATTACGCCTCCTAAAATTATAGAAAGGACTAAGCTTTTGAGCTGATCCATCCAAAATAATTTAGGAGTGGATTTATTGAATCCATATTTTTTCTCAATAACAAAAGTATCATAAAGAGAAAATGGAAGTGAAATGATTTCATTACCAACATATAGGATACCAATAAAAATAAGGGATACAAAAATCATATTGTCAGTGTATGCTCTTACATATTGATCTAACCAACCAAATCCTTGAAATATAAGAATCAGAAGAATTATTATAAACGAGATTAATCCCGAAAATAATCCCATCCGGCTATTTTCTTTTTGATATGCTTGTTGTTTTTCGTATTTCTCTTGGTCATATATTCCTATCAATTGCTCAGGAATGTTTGGACTCATTCGCTTTCTATTTCGATATGCCAGATATTGAGTCCAGATAAAATCAAGAATAACAAATAATAGGATGGTGTAATATATCATATATAATTGGTGTACTTTATTAATGGGAGCTTGGTATTTATTAAGACTCACTCTTTACAGAACATAGATATCCGGTATAGATTGCAATACCATAAAATATAATATCCATAAACTGAAAAGTTTCTTTTATAATCAAGATTGAGGTGTTAACATCCAGACTCGAAAACATTTCACTATAACTATAATTCAATTCATCTGCTATTAGACAAACTGAGCTTAGGAAATTACCAACAAAACAAGTCAATAAAGCCAATACTGCTCCCAGAATGCCATAAACCGGAGTAATTCCTTTTCCTAGTTTTTGAATAGAAAACCCGACTGCAAACCCCACTCCTATTGCCATGTAGGTTATTTGGCATTTGGTTAAAACCGTAATTAATGCCCAAATAAATATACATAAAAACGAAGCTAGGACACCTCCTATCAACCCTAACGGGAAATTTTGCTGTTCCCTTAGTTCTTCAATACCAATACTATTCACTACATTTTCTTGAATCATGTTCATTGTAGCTTCATTATCGAATACATTAGAACTAGTATTTTCGTTTTGATTGGGGAACATCGATCGACTCGTTGTTTCAGGCTCACTTGGAGATGAAATATCAGATTGATGATTATCAATAGTTATTTCACTTCTGGTGATATACGATTCTTCAAAGCCTTTATTATAATCGTAATCGTGAATTTCGTCAAATTCCTTGTCGCTCATAAATAATTTTTCAGTGTTAGTGTTCAATTAAAAAGTCTAATTCTTTACAGGTCATAGAGGGCGAAAACTCTATGAGTTCATAGTCTGCAAGATTATTCTGTTTAAAAGGATCTTGCTGTAATATTAATTCGAGTTCCGATTTCTCAGCAGTTTTAGCTAATATAATTCCTCCCGATCGGGGAATTCTTCTTCCTGAAGCTAAAAAGTTACCTGCTTTATATTGCTCTTTTAAATAGGTAATATGATTTTCTAAATGAGCCTCAATTTCTTCAAGAGGTACTTTATAGGTTAGAATAACTATAAACATAATCTGTTTTTTAAACGGTTACCCTCGCAAATGGAGCAGCATCCATAGGACAAAATTCATTATCTAAATACTTGTAATGACCCGATATAGCTACCATAGCAGCATTGTCGGTTGTATAACCGAATTTAGGTATATGAATTTTCCACCCCAAACGTTGAGCGTGATCTTCAAAAGCGTCTCTTAATCCTGAGTTTGCCGAAACTCCACCTGCTACTGCCACTTCTTTAATGTTTAAATCTTTTGCGGCTTTACGCAGTTTATCCATTAAAATATCAATAATTGTTTTTTGCAGTGATGCACATAAGTCCTCTTTGTTCTTTTCTATAAAGTCAGGGTCATTCTTAAGTTCATCCCTAAGAAAGTATAAGAAAGAGGTTTTTAATCCACTAAAACTATAATCGTACCCCTGTATATGAGGTTTGTTAAATTTAAATTTATCGGGATTACCTAGATTAGCCAGCTTATTGACAATGGGGCCTCCGGGATAACCTAATCCCATTACTTTTGCACATTTATCAAAAGCTTCTCCGGCAGCATCATCAATAGTTTGTCCGATAATCTCCATTTCTTTGTGAGATTTAACAACTATAATTTGAGAGTTTCCTCCTGAAACTAACAAGCATAAAAAAGGAAAAGAGGGTTGATTATCATCATCTTTGTCTTCTTTTATAAAATGAGCTAAAACATGAGCCTGCAAATGATTTACATCAATCATAGGTATATTTAAAGCTGTGGATAAACCTTTGGCAAAAGATGTGCCTACCAATAGAGAGCCCATAAGCCCGGGACCACGGGTAAAAGCAATTGCAGTTAATTCTTCTCTGGATATGCCTGCTTTTTTTAAAGCTTCATCTACTACCGGAATAATATTTTGTTGATGAGCTCGTGAAGCTAATTCGGGAACAACCCCTCCATAACTTTCGTGTACCTTTTGGCTTGATATGATATTTGAGAGTAAAACCCCGTCTTGTATTACAGCAGCGGCAGTATCATCACACGATGATTCTATGCCTAATATATTGATCATAATAGTTATTATCTTTAATGAAATAGTTATACAAATGTATAGGTTTATTTCTGTTTTTCAAATACTAAAATAGCCTTCACGGTAGTTCGTTTTAATATAATTGATTACTTATCAGGCTATTTCTTAGTAAGTGTCAAAGAGACCTTTTTTTATATAAAGTATCATCTTTAATTAAAAAAAATATTTAACTTTGCCTCGCATAGTAATTTTACACTGATTATTAAATATATATGAGATATGTCATTACTTTATACCTCTTCTTCATTTCATTATCATCATTGTATAGTTGCACCGGCAATAGTAAACAGAGGGATGACGTTGCATTTGTACAAAATCAGAGCGATTTAGTCAATATTAAGCGTTTTGATAAGGATTTGTATGCATATTTATTGAGTCCGTCTTCTCAAAAACAGGACTCTTTGATTGTATCATATGGAAATTTTTTAGAGGCTTTCAGTACTGTAGCTATAAATAATTCGAATGTCAATGATGCATCTTATTTTTCTGAGGTAAGAGATTATTTTTCAAATCCGATGCTAGCCCAAATTTACAAGGATGCTTTGGATACATTCAAGGTTGTACAACCTTATGAACAAGAATTATCTATTGCAGATCAACTCATTCAAAAAAACTGGAACGGAAAACGATTACCTCAATTAGGAATGCATGTTTCAGGTTTTAAGGCTAATACGATAGTACTAAGTGATTTTATCTCCATATCTATCGATAAATATTTAGGAAGTAATTATTCGGGTTACAAAGATTTCTTTGAAGAATATCAGCGTCAGCAGATGAAACCCGAGATGATTACCCGTGATTATCTTAAAGCTTGGGTTATCAATGAGATACCAACATCCAACAAACGTAAGGATTTATTGTCTGAAATGATAAACGAAGGTAAGACTCTTTATGCCCTTCAAATACTTTTACCTAATTGGAGCGAAGCTGACTTAATAGGTTATACACCACTGCAATTGGAATGGAGTAAAGGTAAAGAGAAAGAAATCTGGAAAACAACGATTAATCAGAATTATCTTTTTAGTACAGATTATTTGACCATATTAAAGTATATGGATGATGCTCCTTATACAGCTACAATTTCGACCGATTCACCGGGAAGATTAGGTGCTTGGATAGGTTGGCAGATAGTCAAAGCATATGCCGAAAACACCGGAGCTTCTTTAGATGAAATAATAACAGAGGTGAATATGCAGACTATTCTAAAGCAATCTAAATATAATCCTTAAAAATTAGATACTTATTATTTTGATATTTAGCTGAAATTATAAAAAATATATAGAAAGTTATTGACAATTGGTGTTGATAACTTTCTCTTTTTATACGAGCAAATTTAATGTATCTAAAGTATCTTTGATAACAGATAATATTTACTGATATATGTTTACGGTATAACAATTCTATTGTTGTATCTCCCCTATTAATAAAGAGGTCTGAGACCTTAGGTAAAACTCATTATGGATAACAATAAGAAAGGTCAGCAGCGTAAAGGAGGCCGATCCAAAGATAATACAATGCAAAGTCCGGAGATCGGACGTATTCAGCCACAGGCGAGAGAGTTAGAAGAAGCTGTTTTAGGTGCACTTATGCTCGAAAAAGATGCATATTCTGTAGTAAGTGATATTTTAAAACCTGATAGTTTCTATGACACTATACATCAGATTGTATATCGTGCAATTGTGAGCCTGATATCAAAACAGGCTCCCGTAGATATGTTGACTGTAGTTGAAGAATTAAAGAAAACGGGAGAGTTAGATGCTGTTGGAGGTCCTGTATATATTGCCCAACTAACCGAAAAAGTAGCATCTGCTGCACATATTGAGTTCCATGCCCGTATTATAGCTCAAAAATACCTTGCCCGCGAATTGATCGGGTTTTCTTCGGAAATAACGAATAAGGCTTTTGATGAAACGTTTGATGTAGATGACTTAATGCAGGAAGCCGAGAGTAAGTTGTTCGAAATGTCTCAAGGCAATGTAAAAAAAGATGTACAACAAATTAACCCTGTTATAAAGGAAGCTCTTCAGTTACTGGAAATAGCGGCTAATCGTCCTGAGGGGTTAAGTGGATTACAAACAGGCTTTAATAATTTAGATAAAATTACATCAGGTTGGCAAAACTCCGACTTGATTATTATAGCGGCTCGTCCTGCGATGGGTAAGACTGCATTCGTTTTGTCGATGGCGAAAAATATGTCAGTGACCTATAACTATCCTGTAGCATTATTCTCTCTGGAGATGTCAAATGTTCAGTTGGTGAATCGTTTGATTGTAAATACCTGTGAAATTCCCGGTGAAAAAATAAAGAATGGTCAGCTAGCTCCTTATGAATGGGAACAACTTGACTTCAAGATAAAAGAACTATACGATGCTCCCCTATTCATTGATGATACTCCCAGTTTGTCGGTATTCGAATTAAGAACCAAAGCACGCCGACTAGTTCGTGAGCATGGGGTTAAAATGCTTATTATTGACTATTTGCAGTTGATGAATGCTAGTGGTATGGCTTATGGTAGCCGTGAGCAGGAGGTGAGTATGATTTCACGTTCGCTTAAAGGTTTGGCTAAGGAGTTGAATATTCCTATTATAGCTCTTTCGCAGCTGAATCGTGGAGTTGAAGGCCGTACAGGCATAGAAGGAAAGCGACCACAGTTATCCGACCTTCGTGAGTCGGGAGCTATTGAGCAGGATGCGGATATGGTATGTTTTATACACCGTCCTGAATATTATAAGATACTGGAAGATGAAAAAGGAAATTCATTAATCGGGCTTGCCGAAATTATCATCGCAAAACACCGTAATGGTGCAACCGCAGACGTTTTACTTCGATTCAAAAGTGAATTTGCCCGTTTCCAAAATGTGGAAGACGAATACAATGCAGACGGAGCACAATTCATGTCGAAAATGAGTGCAACTCCTTCCGCAGAGAGTTTTCCTCCGATGTCAGGAAATGATGTTGTTCCATTTTAATTTCACCATTCACTTTTTAAAAGAGAATAATATAATCGACTGACATACTTATCATCCATATAAAAGTAATCTCTAAGTGTGCCTTCATATTTGAAGCCTGCTTTTTTGATTACCCCTTGTGATGCTATGTTATTTTCTTTGTGGCAAACCTGTATTTTGTGGAAATTAATCTTTTCGAATCCATATTTTAGAATAGCTTTTACAGCTTCGGAAGCATATCCTTTACGGTGAAATTTACTTCCTATACAGTATTCTATTTCTCCAAAATGGTTTTTACTGTCTACCAGAAAAAAGGCTATTTGCCCGATACAAATTTGAGTTGACTTTTCTATAATTGCCCATCTGTAATAAGAGTCTTGAGAATACGACGTTATATATTTGTCTAATAATTCTTTTACTTCTTCTTCGGTTGTGTATATAGGTTCTGAATACATCGACTGTATATTGGGATCACTAACCCAATAATCAAGCATATCTTTGTTGTCATTATAGGAAAATTGTCTTAGAATTAGATTTTCGGATTCGATTGATTTTGTTCCGCAGTGTGTAAGCATATTTTTTCAGTGTTGGTTAATCAAAGAATAGAGAAAAAGAAAGGCTACCTTAATTTATTAAGATAGCCTTTTTATATAACTTAAAGAAGTATTATCTTAAAAATAATAACTCTCTGTACTTAGGAAGAGTCCACATATCATTATCGACAATAAGCTCAAGCTTATCAATCGGATAGCGGATTTCGTCTAAGAATGGAGCTACTACATCATGATATTCAATAGCTTTTTCGCGTTCGCTTTCTATGTTGTTTGCTTTTTTACGAGCATCAATCATTCCATGTACTTTTGCATTGATTGCATTTACATGAACTGAAATTTTTTCGATTAAGCGGATTTGCTCTTCTGCCATCTCCTGGAATTTTGCAGGATCAGTAAATATCTTTTGCAAGTTCGCTACATTTTCCAACAGGATAGATTGGTATTTAATTGCCACAGGAATAATATGATTAAGAGCTAAATCTCCAAGAACACGCGATTCTATTTGAATTTTCTTCACATAAGTTTCCCACTTCACCTCATTACGTGCATGAAGTTCTACCTCAGAAAGTATATTTGCAAAAGTCTTGATACTTTGCTTTGATGTATAGCTGTCATAGATAACAGGTACACTTGTTTCGCAATCCAAGCCTCGTTTTTTAGCTTCAACTTTCCACTCATCGCTGTATCCATTACCATTGAATCTGATAGCTCTCGATTCTTTGATGTATTTTTTCAGGATCTCATATAAAGCTTCTTCTTTCGATTTACCTTTATTGATAAGAGCGTCTACTTCTATTTTAAATAATCTCAATTGTTCAGCTACCGAAGCATTTAATGCAGTCATTGCTGAAGCACAGTTTGCCGATGATCCTACAGCTCTGAACTCAAAACGGTTACCTGTAAATGCAAAAGGCGATGTTCTGTTACGATCCGTATTATCTAGTAATATCTCAGGGATTTGACCAACACCCAGACTTACTCCTTTTTTATCGTCAACAACAATTGCGTCTTTTACACTGCTGCTTTCAAATTTATCAAGGATATCACTTACTTGTGTTCCTAAGAATACAGAGATAATTGCGGGAGGAGCTTCATTTGCACCTAAACGGTGAGCATTAGTTGCCGAAGAAATAGATGCTTTTAAAAGAGCATTATTTTTGTGAACTGCTGCTAAAATATTTACAATGAATGTAATAAATTGAAGGTTTTCTTCAGTATCCTTGCCCGGAGAAAGAAGATTAACACCTGTATCTGTACCTAACGACCAGTTATTATGTTTTCCCGATCCATTGATGCCTTTGAATGGTTTTTCGTGAAGAAGAACACGGAAAGAGTGATTACGTGCTATTTTTTCCATCAATGACATAATCAACAAGTTTTGATCTACCGCCAAATTACATTCTTCATATATTGGAGCTAATTCAAACTGATTAGGTGCAACCTCATTGTGGCGTGTTTTTACGGGAATACCCAATTCATACGATTGGTATTCTAAGTCTTCCATAAATTTCAACACACGTTGCGGGATTGATCCGAAATAATGATCTTCCAATTGTTGATTCTTTGCACTTTCGTGACTCATCAGAGTTCTTCCAGTTAAAGCTAAATCAGGACGGGCAGCATACAGATCTTCGTCCACAAGGAAGTATTCTTGTTCCCATCCTAAGAAGGAATATATTTTAGAAACCTTAGGGTCGAAGTAATGACATACTTCCATCGCAGCTTTACTTACTGCTGATATAGATTTTAATAGAGGGGTCTTATAGTCAAGAGATTCTCCTGTATATGATATAAATATAGTTGGTATACATAGCGTATCGCCAATGATAAATGCAGGTGAAGATGGGTCCCATGCCGAATATCCACGGGCTTCGAAGGTATTACGAAGACCTCCCGATGGGAAGCTCGATGCGTCAGGTTCTTGTTGAGCTAATATTTTTCCACTAAATTCTTCAATCATACCACCATTTCCGTCATGCTCTACAAAAGCATCGTGTTTTTCGGCAGTACCGTCAGTCAATGGATGGAACCAGTGAGTATAATGTGTCGCTCCATTCTCTAAAGCCCACATACGCATACCCGCAGCTACATGCTCGGCTATTGCTCTGTCTATAACTTCTCCTTGATCAATAACTTTGGTTATAGCTTTGAAAGTAGCTTTAGACAAGTATTGAATCATTGTCTTACGATTGAAAACTTTGTTTCCAAAGTATGCTGACGTTTTTTCTTTAGGCTTCACAACCTCTATGGGTTTTCTGTTTGCGGCAGCAGCAACAGCTTTAAAACGTAACTTTGACATATTAAGCTAGTTTAATTGGGTTTTGTTATTTTAGAGTTTTATTTTTTTTAATCGAAGAACGGCTTCTTTTGTATTTTCGAGTGTACCAAAAGCGGTCAGACGCAGATATCCTTCTCCGCTGGGTCCAAATCCTACTCCGGGTGTCCCTACAATATTCAGTTCATTCAGAAGATAATCGAAGAATTCCCAGGAAGACATTCCATTTGGAGTTTTCACCCAAATGTAAGGAGAATTTATACCTCCGTATACTTTTAATCCTTGCTCGGTAAGACCTTCTCTTATTATTCTCGCATTGTTCAGATAATATTCGATTGTATCTTTTACTTGTTTCTTTCCTTCGGGAGAATAGCAAGCTTCGGCAGCACGTTGGATTACGTAAGGTACGCCATTAAATTTAGTTGTATGACGACGATTCCATAATTTATTTAAAGAAACTTCGTCGCCTTTACTTGTGTATGCCATTAAATCTTTAGGTACAACGGTATAAGCACAACGTGTTCCTGTAAATCCGGCTGTTTTAGAGAAGCTTCGAAATTCGATAGCGACTTTTTTAGCACCTTCTATTTCATAAATACTATGAGGTACATCGTCTTCTGTTATATATGCTTCGTATGCTGAATCAAATAAAATTAAAGCTTTGTTTGCCAAAGCATAATCAACCCAAACTTTCAATTCACTTTTAGTAAGCGTAGTTCCCGACGGGTTGTTTGGATAGCACAAATAGATAATATCAACCTTAGTTTTTGGTAATTCGGGCACAAAGTTATTCTCGGCAGTGCAAGGCAAATAGACAATTTTATTCCACTTACCGTCTGTTCCTAAGTCGCCTGCACGACCTGCCATAACATTTGTATCGATGTATACAGGATATACAGGATCAGTGATAGCTACAATATTATCAGTACCTAAAATATCGCCTATGTTACCGGTGTCACTTTTAGAACCGTCGCTGACAAATACTTCATCAGTTTGAATGTCTAAACCATGTGCTTTATAATCGTTTTCAACAATTTTATTTACAAGAAAATCATAACCTTGTTCAGGTCCGTATCCTCTGAATGTTTCGGCAGAAGCCATTTCATCTACGGCTTTATGCATAGCTTCGATAGAAGCTTTCGGAAGAGGTTTGGTTACATCTCCAATACCCAGACGTATAACATCTGCTGTTGGATTAGCTGCTTTAAATTCGTTTACTTTTCGAGCTATTTCCGAGAATAAATAACTTCCCGGTAGTTTAGTGTAATTTTCGTTTATTAATACCATTTGTACTAACTATTTTATTGGTATATTTTTTAATTAAAAACAATAAAAAGGTCTGAGACCTTATAAAATTGTTCCTTCAAATACAGTTACGGCTTCGCCTGTCATGTAGACATGATTGTTACTTTCGCGCCATTCGATATCCAAATCTCCACCTAATAGATGTATTTTTATTTTTCTGTCACAATATCCATTTAAAATGGCTGCAACAGCTGCAGCACAAGCACCTGTTCCACAAGCAAGGGTTTCCCCTGCCCCACGCTCCCAAACACGCATGTTTAGAGTATTGCGATCTACAACTTCTATAAATTCGGTATTTGTTTTACGGGGAAATATTGGGTTGGTTTCAAACTTTGGACCTAATACGGGTAAATTAAAGTCTTTGATTGCTTCTGTAAAAACTACAGCGTGCGGATTTCCCATAGATACGCAAGAAATTTTCCATTCTTTGCCATCGATATTTAATGGATATTCGAGAACGGGCTTTTGAGCAATATTTACGGGGATTAAGGTTGGATCCAGAATAGGTTCTCCCATGTCTACAGTTACTTTACGAGCTTTAGAATCTCCATCAAGTAAAGTAATGTATTTTGTTCCGGCTTTAGTTTCTAAAGTAATTTCTTTTCTATCGGTCAGTTTATTATCATAAACATATTTGCCAACACATCGGGTTGCGTTTCCGCACATTTCAGCTTCAGATCCGTCAGAATTAAACATTTGCATTCTAAAATCGCAAATATCTGAGGGCAATATAAGAACAAGACCATCTGATCCTATTCCGAAATTCCTGTTGCTTAAATCTATTGCAAGTTGAGAAGGATTTTCTATATTTTCAGCCAGTCCATTGACATAAATATAATCATTTCCGGCACCATGCATCTTTGTAAATTTCAAATTTTTCATCCTTTTAAACAGCAACTTTTTAGTCTGATATTTTTCGTACTACAAAAGTGATATAAATTATTTAATCTCGCAAGATTTAATGTGTAAATTTTATGTTTATTATAATAAAAATATCATTTTGAGACTTTTTGTTTTTTATTTGTTTCAAAAAGATATTTTTGGTAGTAGGTTTTTCAAATACTATTAACTTGTTATATCTGAGGTATATGTTATCTAATATAATAAAATGGTGATATGCTAAGTATATGATGGATTGTAGGTCTATGAATCGCTATTCTATATGAAGGCTGCCATTTTTAATTATAACTGTCTGGTTTTTCCTTAAATAATAGAAATACGAATACGATTAATGTTTATTCCTGTATCTGTTTAAGATTAATATAATCTATAGATTTAAGGTTCTTTTGAAATTTAAATCAAAATACCATCTTGATAGATTTTTCTTGATTAAGTTGTCATAATATAAGTAAAGGAGGTGTGGATGTAAACGAAAAAAGCAACATAGAATTACTTCTATATTGCTTTTATATAACTTGAATATCCAGGACTTAATTTTCGTAAGCTTCTGTATGAACTGTTTTTACGGCACGCCCCGATGGGTCTATCCTATTCTTGAATGAAGCATCCCATTCTAAAGCAACTGCACTACTACAAGCCACTGACGGAACAGAAGGAACTGTGCCGGCAGCTGATGCTGATGGAAAATGTTCTTCGAACATCGTACGATACCAATATTCCTCTTTAGACATAGGGGGATTAATCGGAAATCGTTCTGCTGCTTTTTCCATTTGCTTGTCAGTTACTTTTTTACTTGCAACTTCACGCAGGGTGTCAATCCAATTATAGCCAACTCCATCAGAGAATTGTTCCTTTTGCCTCCATGTTACGCTTTCGGGTAAATATCCTTCAAAAGCTTTGCGAAGAGCATATTTTTCCATCTTTCCGTTTCCACATATTTTGTCTTGTGGATTCATTCTCATGGCAATATCCATAAATTCTTTATCAAGGAAGGGAACGCGACCTTCGACTCCCCAAGCTGCCAATGTTTTGTTGGCACGAAGACAATCGTACAAGTGTAGCTTATCCAGCTTGCGAACAGTTTCCTCATGTAATGCTTTAGCGTTTGGTGCTTTATGAAAATAGAGATATCCTCCGAAAATTTCATCCGAACCTTCACCTGACAGTACCATTTTAACCCCCATAGATTTGATAAATCGAGCAAGTAAATACATCGGAGTAGATGCACGAACGGTGGTTACGTCATAGGTTTCGATATGGTAAATAACATCACTCAAGGCATCAAGAGCCTCTTCCACGGTGAAGTGTATTTCGTGATGTACAGTTCCTATATGATCTGCTACTTTTTGGGCAGCAATTAAATCGGGGGCACCTTTCAAGCCGATAGCAAAAGAGTGGAGCTGCGGCCACCAAGCTTCGGTTTCATTATTATTTTCGATACGCCTGGCTGCAAATTTCTTGGCAACAGCAGATATAATAGAAGAATCTAATCCACCGGAAAGTAGTACTCCGTAAGGGACATCTGACATTAATTGACGATGAACAGCGTCTTCCAGTCCTTTTCTTAGAACTTCTAAGTCTGTGTTATTATCCTTTACGTTATCATACTCCATCCAATCGCGTTTGTACCACTGCTTAAGCTCTCCATCACGGCTATCGTAATAGTAACCGGCAGGAAACTCTTTAATATTAGGACATATACCTTCCAGAGCTTTTAATTCACTGGCAACATAAAACTGTCCGAAATCGTCATAGCCCATATATAAAGGTATGATCCCCATATGATCGCGACCGATCAGATATAAATTATTTTCGATATCGTAAAGAGCAAAAGCGTAAATTCCATTGAGTTCATCAAACAGATTTACTCCTTTTTCCTGATATAAAGCTAATAAGACCTCGCAGTCCGAATTGGATTGAAATTCATATTTCCCTTTAAATCGATTACGTATATTTTGATGATTGTATATCTCGCCGTTTACAGCTAATACAAGATTCTTATCTTTATTGTATAATGGTTGACCACCTGACTTAATATCAACGATAGAAAGTCTTTCGTGTACTAATATTGCTTTTTCGCCACAATAGATACCGGACCAGTCCGGACCACGATGACGAATGCGTTTAGCCATTTTTAGTACCTGAGAACGTAGACCGATTAGGTCTTGCGTTAAATCAAATGCTCCTACAAATCCACACATATTATTAGTTTTGATTTTTTAGTCGAAATTCCGACAAATATATGTTATTTTATTTTACAAAAACACATATTTGTAGAATAAAAACACATAATAATATAAATAGTTTTCAAAAAGTAAATATTGGTCACTTTGAAAGTGTACATTTTGTTAAAAAATGAATTTTTGACTAAAAAAAACAATTTAAAAGTAACAAAATATATTATATTTGCAGATATTATTGTCGTTTTAGTCGTTTAGGTGGGCTAAAAAGAAAATATTGATTCACTTATCTTATATCAACTAAGTAATATGCGAGACTTATCATTAGTAGAGCAAAACGGGTTATACGACCCCACATATGAACACGATGCTTGTGGTGTTGGTTTAATTCTACACCTTAAAGGTGCTAAATCACACGCCATTGTTGAAAATGGTTTACAAGTATTGGAAAATATGACGCACCGCGGAGCTGAGAGTGCCGATAGCAAAACTGGTGATGGTGCAGGTATTATGCTACAAATACCACATGAATTTATTCTTCTGCAAGGCATTCCCGTTCCCGAAAAAGGACATTATGGTACCGGACTTGTATTTCTCCCTAAGGATGAAATGGAAGCCGAAATCTATATGATTACCCTATCGGATCTTATCGAGAGAGATGGCTTAAGCCTTTTGGCAGTGAGAGATGTACCCGTGAATAGTGATATTCTGGGCGAAACTTCCAGAGCGAGTGAGCCGACTATCAAACAGATATTTGTTACGGGAGAAGGTTTATCCCAAGATCAGTTGGAATTGAAGCTTTATCTATTAAGAAAAAAAATAGAGAAAGTTATTCTGAGTTCTACTATCAAAGATAAACGTAACTCTTATATTGTCAGCTTATCCACTAAGAGAATTATATATAAAGGGATGCTTACTTCTCTTCAATTGAGGCATTATTTCCCCGATTTGTTAAATCCGAACTTTACAAGCGGGATAGCTTTAGTACACTCACGTTTCAGTACAAATACATTTCCTACATGGGATTTGGCTCAGCCATTCCGAATGGTAGGTCATAATGGAGAGATAAATACGATCAGAGGTAACCGTCTATGGATGGAAGCACGTGAGAGTGTCGTAAAATCGGATTCTTTAGGTGATATGAAAGAAATATGGCCTATTGTGCAAAATGGAATGAGTGATAGTGCTTCGTTTGACAATGTTCTCGAATTTTTGGTGATGTCTGGCAAATCGCTACCTCATGCTTTGGCTATGATGATTCCTGAATCTTGGAATTTCAAGAACCCCATATCTTCCGATCTAAAAGCATTCTATGAATATCACAGTATATTTATGGAACCTTGGGATGGTCCGGCAACTATTTTGTTTTCGGATGGACGTTATGCCGGTGGTTTGTTGGATAGAAACGGACTTCGTCCAGCTCGCTATCTTATCACTCATAATGATATAATGGTAGTTGCTTCCGAAACAGGAGTTCTTTCTTTCGAACCCTCCGAAATAAAAGAGAAAGGTCGATTAAAACCCGGTAAAATGTTGATGGTAGATACCTTGGAAGGTACTATTCAATACGATCCCGAACTGAAAGAAAGTTTAGCAAAAGCATATCCATACAGAGATTGGTTAAATAAAAACAGAATTTCTCTGGATGATATATCTTCAGGAAGAAGTATAAAATACTCCATAGATAATTATTCTCAACACCTGAAAGTTTTCGGGTACTACAAAGAAGACATTGAGAAAATAATCACCCCAATGGCTGTCGATGGAAAAGAACCGATAGCATCTATGGGTAATGATGCGCCTGTGGCAGTGTTATCAAGTAAACGTTATCGTTTATTTACATACTTCCGTCAGTTGTTTGCACAGGTGACTAATCCTCCAATTGACCCGATTCGTGAAGAGTTGGTGATGTCATTATCCGGATATATAGGATCACTTCATAAAAATATATTGGAGCCGATGCCCGAACATTGCAAAATGGTTGGCTTGTCGCACCCTATTATTACCAATCGCGAACTTGACCTTTTAGTACATATCGAATATAAAGGCTTTAAAGCCGAAACTCTATCATTATTATTCAATCCGAAAGATGGAGCGGCAGGTTTAGAAAAAGCAATCGAAGATTTATGTTTGAAAGCTGAAAAAGCTGTAGACAAAGGAAGCAACTATATCATTATTTCGGACAGAGGCATAGATGAAAACCATGTTGCCATACCTTCGTTACTGGCAGTTTCTGCGGTTCATCACTATTTGATAGATCGCCGTAAACGTATGCAGATTGATATTGTGGTCGAATCTGCCGAGCCTCGTGAAGTGATGCACTTCGCTCTATTATTTGGCTATGGTGCTAATGCTGTTAATCCTTATTTAGCATTTGCTGTTCTCGAAGATTTAGTGAAAAGCGGAACTATTCAGCTTGATTTCCATACAGCAGAAAAGAACTATATTAAGTCTATCGACAAAGGACTTTTGAAGACTCTTTCTAAAATGGGGATCTCTACTTTGAAGAGTTATCTGGGTGCTCAATTGTTTGAAGCAATAGGAATTAGCACTGCTGTTATAAACAAATACTTCAAGGGTACAACTTCTAAAATTGAAGGTATAGACTTGAAGGATATTGCCGCAGATACAATAGAAGCTCACAATGAAGCATATGAAATTGATTATATCGACAGCTCGTTAATTAATCAAGGGATATATGCTTGGAGACGCGATGGTGAAGATCATGCTTGGAATCCGGAAACTATAACTAAACTTCAATTGGCTACACGCTTGGGTAGTTACAAGAAGTTTAAAGAATATACCGATTCTATTGATAAAAAAGAAGAGAAATTATTCTTACGTGATTTCTTGGATTTCGATACAAATAATCCGATTAGTATTGATGAAGTTGAACCTGTTTCGGAAATAACAAAACGTTTTGTTACAGGAGCCATGTCATTCGGTTCGATCAGCCGTGAAGCTCATGAAGCAATGGCTATTGCGATGAATGCTATCGGAGGAAAAAGCAATACAGGTGAAGGTGGTGAACTACCCGAACGTTTTGCAACAAATGCCCGATCGGCTATCAAACAAGTTGCTTCCGGACGTTTTGGTGTAACTACTGAATATCTGGTGAATGCAGACGAAATTCAAATTAAAATAGCTCAAGGTGCAAAACCCGGAGAAGGTGGTCAACTACCCGGATTTAAGGTGGATAAAGTGATTGCTAAAACACGTCACTCTATTCCCGGAATTTCGTTGATCTCTCCTCCCCCACATCACGATATTTATTCGATAGAGGACTTAGCACAGCTAATCTTTGATTTAAAAAATGTCAACCCACAAGCAATTGTGAGTGTGAAATTGGTATCAGAAAGTGGTGTAGGAACTATTGCTGCCGGAGTAGCCAAAGCTAAAGCCGATCTGATATTGATTAGCGGATGCGAAGGCGGTACAGGAGCAAGTCCCGTAAGTTCTATCAAACATGCAGGATTACCTCTTGAAATAGGACTAGCCGAAGTTCAACAAACATTGGTTATAAATGATTTGCGTGGACAAATTCGACTGCAAACCGATGGGCAATTAAAAACAGGTCATGATATTATAGTAGCCTCTATGCTTGGAGCCGAAGAATTCGGGTTTGCTACCAGTGCATTGATTGTTCTTGGTTGTATCATGATGCGTAAATGTCATATAAATACTTGTCCCGTAGGTGTTGCGACTCAAGATGAAGAATTGAGAAAGAAATTTATCGGAAAAAGTGAGTATCTAATTAATTATTTCACATTCTTGGCAGAGGAAGTTCGTGAACATTTGGCTGCTCTAGGGTTTACTTCTTTAGATCAGGTTGTCGGACGTACTGACTTATTGAAATATGTAAAAGATAACTCGAACAGTAAGTTAAGTAAGTTAGATCTATCCAGACTGATATATTCACCCGAAGCTGCTAAAGTAAATGCCGTAAGACAAGTAAGAGGACAAGATCATAAGCTGGAAGAGGTAATGGATATTGAGTTGATAAAAACTTCTCGTCCTGCCATCGAAAAAGCAATGCCTGTAGAATTGTCCCGTGCAATAAAAAACACCGACAGAGCTGTTGGAACTATGCTTTCGGGCGAAATTGCAAAGCGTTATGGAAACGACGGATTGCCAACAGATACGATTCAGTGTACTTTCAAAGGATCAGCCGGGCAGAGCTTCGGAGCCTTTCTTGCTCATGGTGTTACTTTTAAACTCGAAGGTGATGCAAATGACTATGTGGGCAAAGGTCTATCGGGTGGTAAATTGGTAATAGTACCTCCTACTACATCGACTTACAAACCTCAAGATAACATTATTGCCGGAAATACTTTATTGTATGGAGCAACCGGAGGTGAGGTTTATATTAACGGACAAGTAGGTGAACGTTTTTGTGTAAGAAATAGTGGTGCGATAGCTGTTGTTGAAGGAGCAGGCGATCACTGTTGTGAGTACATGACCGGTGGACGTACTGTGGTCTTAGGAAAAACTGGTCGTAACTTTGCTGCCGGAATGAGTGGCGGTATTGCTTATGTATATAATGTAGACGGAGATTTTGATTTCTTCTGTAATATGGAGATGGTAGAACTTTCGCTAATTGAAGACAGTACCGATTACAAAGAATTGCAACAATTGATTTCTCAGCATTATAAATATACTCAAAGCCCATTAGCTAAAAGTATTCTTGATAATTGGAGCGAAGAAGTTCATAAGTTCATCAAGATAATGCCTATTGAGTATAAAAAAGTGCTTCAAGAAGAAAAAATGGAAGCATTAAAGAAAAAAATTGCAAACGTAGAATTTGACTATTAAGAGGTCGAAGACCTTTTTATTGCTTTAGCTGGTAAAATACCGGAAATCAGTAATATAGTCTTTACATGTTTCATTACAATTTTATTGTACTTTACTTATATTTATCTATAAAAGAAAGTAGTATGAAACCAGTGGACAATGGTCAGCTAACAATACAAAAGCATACAAAAAAAGAGTTGTATGAAAAATTGTCACTTTTGTCACTTTTGTAATGTTTTTCATCATTATATTCTAATTATCAATTATTTAATAAAATGACAAAGTTACATAAAATTGACACTATTGTAAGGTTTTTTGTAATCTCAGTGTAAGGTTTATGTCATTAAAAAAGAATAACTATTTATGTTTTCAATAACTTTATTATAACGAGGAATCATGGGAAATCCAAAAGCATTTTTAACAGTAAAAAGAAAAGAAGCAGGATACCGTCCTCGTCAAGAACGTATCCTCGACTTCGGTGAAGTAGAACAGACATTAAACTCTGAAGACAGGCAACTGCAAGCATCCCGTTGTATGGATTGCGGTATACCTTTCTGCCAATGGGGATGTCCTCTTGGTAATAAAATGCCTGAGTGGCAAGACTATATTTACAAAGGAAATTGGCGTTTGGCGGCAGAAGTGTTGATGCAGACAAATGATTTTCCTGAGTTTACAGGCCGTATTTGCCCTGCTCCCTGCGAAAAAACGTGTGTATTATCATTACATAAAGCTCCGGTTACTATTCGTGAAAACGAAGCATCGGCATTAGAACATGCTTTTCAGGAAGGTTATATTAAACCTTTCATTCCAAAGGTAAGGACCGGTAAAAAGGTAGCTGTAATAGGCTCAGGTCCATCAGGATTGGCTGTTGCTAATCAGTTGAATAGAATGGGACATGAAGTTACAGTTTATGAAAAGAACAGTCGTATCGGTGGTTTACTTCGATTTGGTATTCCTGATTTTAAATTGAACAAGAATATCATCGATCGTCGTCTCGATTTGATGGAGGCCGAAGGTGTTAAGTTTGTAACCAATGCCGAAGTAGGGATAGATATCAAAGGGAAAGATCTTGTAAAAGGTAATGATGCCATCTGTGTCGCTATAGGCTCGCAAGTGCCTCGTGATTTGCCTGTTGAAGGTCGCGAACTTAAAGGTGTGTATTATGCTATGGAATATCTGACAATGGAAAACAAATTGGTTGCCAAAGAAGATGTTCCTGCGGATAAAATCATAAATACAAAGGGTAAGAACGTATTGGTAATTGGTGGAGGTGATACCGGATCGGATTGTATTGGTACAGCCAATCGTCAAAAAGCAGCTAATATCTTGCAGATCGAGATCATGCCTAAACCTCCGACATTGGATGAATTGGAAAACAGTTGGCCTATACCGTTTCCCGGAGTAATGAAAACCAGCTCTTCGCATCTTGAAGGTTGCGAACGTCGCTGGTCAATGAACACTAAGCGTTTCATTGGCGAGAATGGAATATTAACAGGTGTAGAGCTTGTAGAAGTAGCTTGGGAGAAAGACGATTCTGGCAAAATGGTGATGAAAGAAGTTGGAGAGCCTGAGGTTTTGAAAATAGATTATGTTTTCCTTGCATTAGGCTTTATACATCCTATTCAAGATGGGCTTTTAGCTGAGCTTGGTGTAAAAGTAGACGATGTTCGTAAGAATGTAGCTACCAATGGAAACCGTTTAACCAATGTTTCAAAAGTCTTTGCTGCGGGTGACTGTGTTAGTGGACAATCTTTGGTTGTAACAAGCATTGCTTCGGGACGTAGAACTGCTAAGCATATTAATGATTTTTTGAAAGCTAAGTAATTATGCTTTAATTATAAAAGAGAAAGGTTACCTCGTAAGAAGTAACCTTTTTTATTTCAGAACAATAAAGAGATTCAGGGATCTTATCGTCTTTTTCGAGCCATATCTAATCGCAAGAAAATGAACAGTAATATGGTGAATGCCAATATTGAAGATCCTCCATAACTGAAAAATGGAAGGGGAATTCCTATAACGGGAAGCAACCCTATTACCATACCAACATTTATAGATAGATGAAACAGAAAGATGCACCCTACCCCATAACCATATACACGTCCAAAAGTATTCTTTTGTCTTTCCGCAAGAAAAAAGATCCTCATAATAAGAGATCCCAGACCTAATAATACTAGTACAGATCCTAGGAAACCTTGTTCCTCTCCTACTGTACAGAATATAAAATCGGTATCTTGCTCGGGTACGTATTTCAGTTTTGTTTGTGTTCCGTTTAAGAACCCTTTACCTAATGCCCCACCTGACCCTATGGCTATTTTAGATTGATTGACATTATATCCGGCTCCCATTAAGTCATCCTCCATGCCTAAAGAAACTTTGATACGTATTTGCTGATGTGATTGTAGAACATCTGTAAATACATAATTGACTGAACTCACATATCCAATACAGCTAATAGCAAAAATAGCCAAAAACAAATACGTTTTAGACCATTCCCTTGCAGCAGTAATCAGCAGGTATATAACAATAGCACATATTGCAGTTATCGAGATAATTCCCCAGTTTATATAGACATCGAAAAGAGAAATTATATAGCAGATACCTCCATAGATAGCAGTGCCTAAAAGGATATAAGCAGCAGTTCGATAATCTTTACGGAAATTAACTGTAAGAATAGCAGTTACTATAATAATAAAGAGGATAGAAATACATTCTCCCATAGTGAGAAAACCTAAATCTACATCTGAGTATTTTAAACCTAAAATAAATAAAACGACAGCACAAACCCCAGAAAATAATACCATTCCGGGTAGTCCTTCTCTGTATAAAACTAATATGAAAGCTGTAAATACCAGAGCTGAGCCTGTCTCTTTTTGTAGCATAATTAGAATCATCGGTAATATTATCATAGTTGATAATATTAGCAGATTCTTTGCTGTCAGCAGTTTGAAATTGTAGCTATTCATAAATCGCGCAATAGCCAATGCTACTGCAAATTTGGTAAACTCGGCAGGCTGTAAACGTATCGAATCAGTTATAACAAGCCATGACCGTGAACCTTTTATGTCAGGAGCAATAATGATCGTGACAATAAGAAGAGCTATAAAAAAGGCATATATGAAATAAGCTAATATATCATATAAGTTGCTGTCTAGTTTGAGTAGTATGAATCCAACGGCAATGGAGATACCCATCCAAACGAGCTGCATACCCGCACGACCCGAAAGGTCAAATAAACTCGTTACATGATCATAATCATAGCTTGCTCCATAAATGCTAAGCCACCCTCCAATTATTAAAAGAAAGTATAAGACTAGAATAATCCAGTCTACACTTCCTGTAATATGATCGTCTTCTTTATTAATCATGTATATTTAAATGTATTCTGAGTTTTTATTCTTCAATAATAGGTTCTTCTTCCGAAGAAGAGCTTTGCTGAGTTGCGATATCCGATTTTCTTTGTTCCCAAGTGTTTAAGACATTAGGGAGAATTATGGCATTTGCCATATTGTCTTCTAAATATTTCTCATTAGCAGGTATTTCACCTTTCAAATATTTTTGAATCATCAAACGTGCAATCGGAACAGCAAATCTGGCTCCAAAACCCGCATTTTCAACTAACACGGAAATAGCTACCTGAGGTTTATCCACCGGTGCAAATCCCATAAACCAAGAGTGATCCCTTCCATGTGGATTTTCGGCTGTACCCGTTTTCCCTGCTACTGCAATTTCCGGTAAAAGATTTACTCCTCTACAAGTCCCTCCGGTAACAGCATTGGCCATCCCTTGAGCGATTGTATTGTAATACGTTTCTTTAACCCCTGTATATCGTTTATCAGTGTATGATTTATCCAGTGGCATATCTTGAATTTGCCTAACAACATGAGGTGTATAGAAAAAACCTCTATTTGCTATTGTTGCACCTAGATTAGCAACCTGCAAAGGTGTTGCCAAAATTTCGCCTTGACCTATTGCAATAGAAATGACATTTTGTGCATACCATTTCTCGGTTCTGAAAGCTTTAGTATAAAATTGACTATTAGGTATAAAACCTCTTTTCTCAGAGGGGAGATCTATTCCTAGTTTATAACCAAATCCCATAGATACCAGATAGTCTTTCCATATGTCAAAAGCTTCTCCAATATTAGCATATTTTTTTCTGTTACTGAGCATAGCATTTAAGCCATAACAAAAATAAGAGTTACACGAAGTAGCTATTGCGGGGATTAATGACAGTGGTGATCCATGTGCGTGACATCTAGGTCTGCCGCCACCTGGAGGATATCCTCCGGCACAGGAATAAGCTGTTTCGGGTGTTATAATTCCTTCTTCTAAGAAGATCAATCCTTGAGTTGTTTTGAAAGTGGATCCCGGAGGATACATTCCTTGAGTAGCCCTATTATAAAGAGGTTTTGACGGATTTTGTTCCAGTGTCTTATAGTTATTACCAAACTCACGACCTAACAGAATCGAAGGATCGTAAGTGGGAGAAGTAACTAAACATAATATCTCACCTGTCGAAGGTTCAATCATTACGATACTGCCAATTTTATTCTGCATAAGATATTCACCATATGCCTGTAATTCTATATCTATTGCCAGTTTTAGATTTTTTCCTGAGACCGGATTCACATCATGTTTCCCATTCTCATATTTGCCTTTTATTCTGCCATGAGCATCACGCAAGAGGATCTCGACTCCTTTTTGACCTCTTAATATATTCTCATATGAACTCTCAATACCTGATTTTCCGGCATAGTCTCCTCTCACGTAATAAGGATCATCTGCTAATGCCGCTTTATTCACTTCCGCAACATAGCCAAGTACATGGGCTGCATTTCTGAAATTATATTGGCGTAAAGCTCTATTTTGAATATAAAATCCAGGGAATTTATATAACTTTTCTTGAAATAAACCATACTCACGAACCGTAAGCTGAGTCATTAGTGTTTGCATGGTATAGGAAGAATAACCAGGGTTAAGTCTTCGGTCTTTTACATCACTAATTCTTTTTTCTAATTGATCTTTTGTTACACCTAAAATATTACAAAAATCGAGTGTATCAAATGGTTCTACTTCACGTGGAATATATACTATGTCATAAGTTGGCTGATTATAAACAAGAAGCCGATCTTGTCTATCAGAGATTGTTCCCCTTGCAGGGTATAATGTTTTCTTGAAGAATGCGTTACTATCAGCAGAATATTTATACTCATGCTGAATAATTTGCAAATTGAATAATTGGCATATGAGAACAATAACAATTATTGCTGTTATTGCTAAAATGGTATAGTATCTCTTTTCTGAATGCAAGTTATTATCCTTACTCATGCTCTCTTTTTCTTTATTGAAAATCCTTCAATGGCATAAATTAAGATAGATGTAAGAAGAGTAGAACTCAAGACTCTCAATAGTATTGTCATAAAATTGAGGTATGAAAATGAGCTTATGGAAATTAACGCTAGATTATGAATAAAGACAATCACAATAGTATATTTCATAAATGCCATACCTAAATTGGGTATGCTTGGTATGAAATGCTCAAAGTCTTCTCTTGCAAAAAACAAACCTTGCACCGGACGACGCATAAATGCCGCAAAAACTGCCGCTGCTGCATTCTGACCAGGTGTATTGCAGAAAATATCAATCGTAAAGCCTAATAGAAATGCAAGTATCAAAACTAGATTTCGATTAATTCCGATAGGCATTTTTATAATGAAGTATATATATAAGAATGGTGTAGCATATCCCAGAAATGAGATATGATTAAACACCAGTACTTGAAGCAGAACAAGTATGATAAATACAAAAGATTGCTTGAGCCAATTACCTGCCATTCGTTGTAATTTCTTTTTCTAATTGTGTAAGTTCTTCCCGATCGTTATTCTTTATTATCAGGACATCTTTTAATGAACTAAAATCGGTTGATAATCTTACTTTTAAAGTTAAAAAATTATCGTCATTTTGGCTTTTTGAATCTTCAACGATGCCAATAATAATTCCTTCCGGAAATATACCCGAATAACCACTTGTTATAATAGTATCTCCCACTTCAAACTTTTCAAAACGAGGAAACCCTTCTAAACTTATATACCTATAATCAACTCCATCCCAAGCAAGAGATCCGGGAGTATTGGATCCTTTTACTTTACAACTAAGACTGGTTTTAGGATTTATGACGGGTTGTACTACAGAATAGTTTGGAGAAACAGCTCTGACAATACCAACTATACCTTGTTGGGATATTACTCCCATTTCGGTGTGTATACCTTCTTTACTACCCTTATTGATTGTTATATAATTTTCGAGTTGAGATATACTGTTATTGATAACCCGTGAAATTATGAACTCAAAATTTTTAGTAGGAATTGAATCTGTTGTTATAGCCTGTGTCTTGAGACTATCATTATTTCTGTCGTGTATATAATCTTCCAGAGCTAATAGCTTATTTTGCAAGTCAGCATTTTTCAAGAGTAAATCCTGATTTGTTTCTTTTAGTCCAAAATAAGAAGTTACTTCACCCGAAATAGCATAAACTCTTCCAACAATTTCGTTCGAAGAGTTTAAGTATACACTCCTTTGAAAGGAGTTATATTGAAATATAAAATAAAAACACAGAATTTCGAGTAGTATAAATACAAACCACGAACTGTTTTTTATTAAAAAGGCGATTAAGTTGCGCATGTATACGTATCAGAATGTACACCTTCTGTGTAACAAAAATTAAAATCTAAACAGAAAGTCCGAGATATTTAAGAGCTTTTAAAACTTATCTCATTAAGAAATTAAATTTCTCAATATTATTTAAAGCTATCCCTGTGCCTTTTGCTACAGCATGAAGTGGATCTTCTGCCACATGAAATGGAATGCCTATTTTATCGGAGAAACGCTTGCTTAAGCCTCTCAATAAAGCACCACCACCTGTAACATAGATACCATTTTTTACTATATCAGCATATAGTTCGGGAGGAGTTTGCTCTAAAGCACTTAAAATAGCCGAGTCCATTTTCGAGATAGATTTATCTAGGCAATGAGCCATTTCCTGATATGAAATCGGAATATCCATTGGCAATGAAGTCATTCTATTAGGACCGTGTACAATAAAATCTTCAGGCTCTTCGTTTTCAGGAAGTTCGGTTAAAGCCGATCCTACTGCAATCTTGATGCCTTCTGCTGTACGTTCTCCAACTTTAATATTGTGTTGACGGCTCATATATTCCTGAATATCTTCAGTTAAATCGTCTCCTGCAATCTTAATTGATTTATTAGAAACAATTCCACCTAGAGATATAACAGCAATTTCTGTTGTTCCACCACCTATATCAACAATCATGTTTCCTTCAGGGGCTTCAACATCTAATCCGATACCTAAAGCTGCCGCCATTGGTTCGTAAATCATATATACGTCACGTCCTCCGGCGTGTTCCGCAGAGTCACGAATTGCACGAATTTCAACTTCTGTACTTCCTGATGGAATACAAACAACAATTCGCAACGATGGAGAGAACAAACGATTTTTGTTATTAATCATTTTGATCATACCTCTAATCATATGCTCTGCAGCAGTAAAATCTGCAATCACACCATCTCTCAATGGACGGATTGTACGAATATTTTCGTGAGTTTTACCATGCATTTGACGTGCTTTGTCTCCAACGGCTATCACTTTGTCAGTTTTTCGTTCGAGAGCAACTACAGAAGGTTCGTCTACAACGATTTTTCCGTCTTTAATGATGATGGTGTTGGCTGTACCAAGATCCATCGCTATTTCTTGAGTAAAAGAGAATAATCCCATCTTGTTATTTTTCTTTAAACTAATACATTTAATAATTAAGTAATAGCAAATTAAGGTCTCATTCCTTAACTTAATGTTTAAAATGACGGATGCCTGTCATAACCATCGAAATATTGTGTTCATTACAATACTCAATTGACAGATCGTCTTTTACCGAACCTCCAGGCTGTATAACAGCAGTTATCCCACTATTACCGGCAATCTCTACACAATCAGGAAAAGGAAAGAATGCATCAGATGCCATAACAGCTCCTTGCAAACTGAATCCGAATGTATGGGATTTCTCTATAGCCTGTTTCAGAGCATCAACTCTTGACGTTTGACCTGTTCCACTCGCCAATAATTGTTTGTCTTTTACCAAAATAATAGCATTTGATTTAGTATGCTTCACAAGTTTGTTTGCAAATAATAAATCTTCTAGTTCAGTGCCTTCTAATTGACGGCGAGTAACCAAAGTTAAATCTTCTTTATTCTGTATACTAAGATCTCTATCTTGAACTAATACCCCATTTAAAAGAGAACGGAACTGAGTTGTTTCTTGTATTTCTCCCTTTTGTATAAGTATTATACGATTTTTCTTTTGAGTCAATATTTCTAAAGCATCTGCATCATAGGCAGGTGCTATTATAATTTCAAAAAATATAGTATTAATGGCTTCTGCCGCTTCTTTATCAATTTTAGAATTGGAAACGATGATTCCTCCAAAAGCAGATACAGGATCAGCTGCTAATGCTGTATTCCAAGCTTCTAACACCGAACTTTTAGATGCTATACCACAAGCATTATTGTGCTTTAATATAGCTACTGTCGTTTCATTAAACTCGCTGATAAGCGACACTGCAGCATCTATATCCAAAAGATTGTTATACGATATCTCACGACCATGTAACTGTTCGAACAAACTTTCAAAGTCTCCATAGAAAGAACCTTTTTGGTGAGGGTTTTCACCATAACGGAGATGTTTTACTTTATTTTCAGTTTTACGGAATGCAGTACATTCGTCTTTATCCATGTAATTGAAAATAGCAGAGTCATACTCTGAAGATACCCCAAATGCTTCTTTTGCAAACCATTTACGATCATCAATATCCGACGATCCTTGTTTGTTATCCAATAAAGAAGAAAGTGCACTATATTGACTTTTAGAAGGAACAATGACAACATCTTTAAAATTTTTAGCAGCAGCTCTTATTAATGATATGCCTCCTATATCTATTTTTTCGATAATGTCTTTTTCTTCAGCTCCTGAAGCAACTGTTTCTTGAAAAGGATATAAATCTACAATAACAAGATCTATTTCTGTAATATCATAAGCTTTAGTCTGCTTAATGTCTTCTGGAAGTTCTCTTCTACTTAATATTCCTCCGAAAATTTTGGGATGAAGTGTCTTAACACGCCCCCCTAATATGGATGGATAACCTGTTATATTTTCAACTGCTTGACAAGGGAATCCGAGTGATTCTATAAATTCACGAGTACCTCCGGTTGAAATAAACGAAACTCCTAATGAGTTTAACTTTTTTAGTATTTCATCTAATCCATCTTTATGATAGACAGAGACTAATGCTGTTTTAATTTTTTTAGTAGAAGACATAGAACTAATAGTGTAACTTTTTTTTGGTTCACAAAGGTATAAAATCTATCTCATATACTTCTGTTAAGCAATGAAAGATTTTAGAATTTTTACAATCGTTTATAAATAGAATGCTCTTATAGCAAAATGTTGCTATAAGAGCCTAATATATGAAATTGGAAAACTGATGTAATTATTAAAGTTCTTTCACTTCCCAACCTAGAGCACTAGCACCTAATACTGCTGCGTCACTTTCTTTAAGTTCCGACATTAGCAGTTTTACTTTATTTTTGAAGATTGGCAACAGATTGTCTTCCATGTGTTTTTTTACAGGGTCAAAAATCAAGCTACCGGCCTTAGTCAGACCACCAAATAGGATAATAGCTTCAGGACTAGAGAATGCTATAAAGTCAGCAAATGCTTCCCCTAAAAGTTGTCCTGTATATTCAAATATTTCTTTTGCTAAAGAATCTCCTTGTTGTGCAGCTTCTGCAACATCTTTAGAAGTTATTTCGTCGATTGCTATATTACGTAACAAACTCGGATCTTGACGTGTCGATAAGAATTCTTTGGCAGTACGAGCTACACCTGTTGCAGATGTGTACGTCTCAAGACAACCTTTTCTACCACAACCACACATACGTCCGTTTGTGCGACGAATAGTAGTGTGTCCAAGTTCACCTGCAAAACCATCGTGACCGTAAACTAATTGTCCGTTAACAACAATACCGCTACCAACCCCTGTACCAAGTGTGATAACAATGAAATCTTTCATTCCACGTGCAGCACCATAGGTCATTTCTCCAATCGCAGCAGCATTAGCATCATTTGTCAAAGCAACAGGTACTTTGATACGATCTGTCAGCATTTGTGCCAATGGAATCATTCCTTTCCAAGGTAAGTTTGGAGCAAATTCTATACAACCGGTAAAGAAATTACCATTCGGGGCCCCTACACCTACACCTTTAATATTGGCAGGACCACCAACTTGATCCATTACTTCTTGCAAAGCAATAGCTAAATTATTAACATATTCGTTGATTTCTTTATGAACTGCTGTCTTAATAGAGCCTTGGGCTATAATATGACCTCTTTTGTCTACAACTCCAAAGACAGTGTTAGTACCACCGATATCAATACCAATTGCATATGGTTTTTCCATGATAAAACTTAATATATTTAATTCAACAATGACTAGTTTTTCCTTAACTGTCTACAAATATAAATTATTATTCTTTATAAATAATCATTTAATATTGTAGAATTGTGCATCTTTTGGTCGTGTTTATTCTTTAAAGTATAAACTTAGTACCTTTTTTGCTGCTGCAAACGAACTCATTTGTGAACTTAATACTTGTTGTTCGCAAACTTTCAACTCCGATTGTACGTCTTTATTATTATAAAATCTGGATTTTAGTTGCTCGTTTATTGTTTCATACATCCAGAATTTAGATTGCTCGTTACGTCTATGTGCAAAATATCCATTTTTGACGACAAATGCTATATACTCATCTACCATATCCCATATTTCTTTGATCCCATATTCATAGTAACCGGAATATAGCAAGACTTTAGGTTCCCAGCCTGATTCAGGCATCGGAAATAAATGCAATGCATTTTTAAAATGAGCTTGAGCTAATTTTGCTTTATCAACATTATCTCCATCCGCTTTGTTGATGATGATACCATCAGCCATTTCCATAATTCCCCGTTTAATACCTTGGAGTTCATCACCTGTTCCGGCGAGTTGTATCAAAAGAAAAAAATCGACCATAGAATGTACAGCTGTTTCGGATTGCCCCACTCCTACTGTTTCTATTATTATTCGATTAAATCCGGCCGCTTCGCAGAGTATAATTATTTCACGAGTCTTGCGCGCAACACCACCTAATGAACCTGCTGATGGAGAAGGGCGTATGAATGCATTCTTAGCTACACTTAAACGCTCCATACGGGTTTTATCACCGAGTATACTGCCTTTGCTTAATTCGCTTGATGGGTCTATTGCTAATACAGCCAGTTTAACATGGGAATCTTTCAATAAATGCATACCGAATGCATCTATTGAAGTACTTTTTCCTGCACCGGGAACTCCTGTTAAACCAATTCGAATAGAGTCTCCCGAGTGAGGCAGGCATTTTTCGATTATTTCTTGTGCAATTATCTGATGTTCTAATTTCGAACTTTCAACTAAAGTTACAGCTTGGCTAAGTATCGAAATATCACCTTTGAGAATACCATTAACATATTCTTCAACGGTGTATGATTTCTTTTTAAAACGCCTAAAATCTTTCAGATAAGGATTTACTGTTGGCTTATCTGACGTTCCCTCATTTACTTGCAGTGCGTGAAAATGATCGTCGTTTTCAGGATGTTCCATCATTCTTCTTTTTAATCTTTATATCTGTAAAGATATAACAAAAAAGAAAGACTAAATAAGATTCAGTTATAAAACATACTCTTATTTAGTCTTTCGTATAATTTCTCAATCACAAATTATTTGCGAGGTAATACTTCTCCTTTAATAGTTAAAGTATATACATTATCAGGTTCATTTGTAAAAATGGTAATTTTTTTATCAAAGCTTCCGATTCTTCCAATTGTTGAATAAGAAATCTTGATTGTTCCTGTTTTTCCTGGTAATACAGGATCTTTGGTATAAGAAGGAGTTGTACATCCACAGCTAGTTCTTATATCTTGGATAATAATAGGTTTCTTTCCAGTATTTGTAAATTGAAACTCACAGCTAACCGAACCTACTTCCTCTGCTACTTTGCCAAAATCATGTACTAAAGCCGTGAATTTAGCATCACCATTTTGCTCTTTATTTTGCTGAGCCGATATCAAACCGATACTCAAAACCATTGCCAATAGAATAAAACTAATTTTTTTCATTGTCTTTAACTTTATATTGATGTTTCAAAGTTATAAATAATACAGTAATCATATGTCAATTTAACAATCATTTGTATTTCTTTTTATAAACTTCTGAATATATAGTGTTTCGTACTGTCTCAAAATTCGTTGGAAAATTAAGATCTCTATACGTTATAGTCAGCATTGGAATAGGATCAAACCCCTCTTCATAAGGAGGTTGTTGATATAGAAGATCCCATATTTGAAAGCCTTGCTTTTCATAGAATTTAACACGTCTGCGAGCAAGATCCGAAACTGTTGGTAATTCTATTTCTCCAATCAGAGGAAGTGATGTTTGCTTTATAAGCTCTTGAACTGCTTTTTGTCCATATCCGCCACTCCTTTGTTCGGAGCTAATAGCAAAGTGATCTATAAAAATAAAATCCCCAAGATTCCAATATGTTACAAAGCCAACTTTGGTGTTTTTTTTTGTTTCCAATAAGAATATATTGAATCTACTTTCGTCTTCCATCAGATGATGCATCTCTAATATGGGTCGTCTTTCGTTACGGGGAAAACTTTCAATATATAGTTTCTCTATAAATTCTAAGTCCGATTTATTATCAAGGGTTACTTTTTTTAAAATCATCTTACTTTCTTATTTAATAAAGATCGCTAAACCTTTTTATTATTATTTTAGTAAGTATTGAGGAGTCAGTAATATTTGTAGAATTTATCATAAATACACTATATCTCTAAATACTATATTTTCAAAAAAAGAATACAAGTTTTTCAAGAATGAGATGAAATCATCACTTCTTTCATTGATCCATCGTCACATTTAATTATTCTACCATGAAATTTTTGTACTATGGCGTAATTATGTGTTGACATTATTACAGTAGTTCCTTTTTCCGAAATTTCATGCAATAATTTGACGATCTGTGTACCGGTTTCAGGATCTAGGTTTCCCGTTGGTTCATCAGCAAGAATCAAAGCCGGAGAGTTAAGTAAAGCCCGTGCTATAACGATACGCTGTTGCTCTCCACCCGATAATTCATGAGGCATCTTATAACCTTTATTTTGCATTCCAACTTGAGTTAAAACTTCGCGGATACGATTGTCTATAGCATCCTGACTATCCCATCCTGTAGCTTTCAGAACGAATTCCAGATTTTTTTCTGCAGATCTATCAATTAATAATTGAAAATCTTGGAACACAATTCCTATTTTTCTTCTCAGGAATGGAATTTGATTCCTTTTAATATCATTTAAGCAATAATCTAGAATATAGCCGGTTCCATCATCTATTAGGACTTCACAGTAGAGACTTTTTAAAAAAGTACTCTTACCTGATCCTACTTTTCCGATCAAGTATACAAAATCGCCTTCTGATATTTGAAGATTTAAATCTTGTAATATCGAATTACCATCTCGGCTTAGACCTACTCCTTTATAATCTACGATGACTTCTCTCATGGCTATTACTTTTTATGCCTTTTTTGTAATTCTCTTGATAAATCTTCAATGCTAAGGCCTTTTGAAGTAAGTAATACAATTAAGTGATACAACATATCGGCAGACTCATAAACTAATCTGTCGTCTGTTCCGTTGCACGCTTCAATTACCGATTCTATTGCTTCTTCTCCTACCTTTTGAGCCATTCTATTCACTCCCGATTGAAAAAGTGATGTTGTATAAGATCCCTCAGGCATTTCCTGATGGCGTTTTTCTATAAATCGTTGCAGGTGTTTAAAGAACATAACATCCTCCCGATTCACTTCTTTGAAGCAGGTATCATCACCTGTATGGCAAACGGGACCAACCGGATTTACTTTGATTAATAAAGTATCCTGATCGCAATCTTCCTGAATGCTGATAACATTTAAAAAATTACCGCTTTCTTCTCCTTTAGTCCAAAGTCTTTGCTTTGTACGGCTATAAAAAGTAACCTTACCAAGTTCTTTAGTTTTATCTAAAGCTTCTTGATTCATATAGCCTAACATTAAGACTTTATTTGTCTCATTATCTTGTATGATAGCTGGTATTAATCCGCCAACTTTATCAAAATCTAAGTTCATAACCATGTTATTAAATTAAGTAAATGAGAGTTATAGTGATATATTTCGAGGTCATAACAGACCTTATCTCACATTTATCCCCTCATTACGAAGATAGTATTTTAAATCTTTTATGGCAATTTCTCCAAAATGAAAAACGCTGGCAGCTAATGCTGCATCTGCTTTTCCATCTTTGAATACATCCGAAAAATGTTGCAGATTTCCTGCTCCACCGGAGGCTATTATGGGGATATTTAATGATTCAGACAAATGGCATAAAGCTTCGTTAGCATAGCCTTGCTTTACTCCATCGTGATTCATACTGGTAAATAAAATTTCGCCTGCTCCTCTATTTTCGACTTCTTTCGCCCATGAGAATAGCTCTTTGTCAGTCAAGTTACGTCCTCCACTAGTGTAACACATCCATTGCTTACCATCGAAACGGGCATCAATAGCACAAACACATACCTGAGATCCGAAATTCTTAGCTATTTCATCTATTATAAATGGATTGCGTATAGCTGTCGAATTAACCGAAACTTTATCAGCTCCGGCACTCAATAGCCTGTCTACATCTTTTAATTCATTAATTCCACCACCAACGGTAAACGGAATACTTATATTTAGAGCGATTCGTTCTACCAATTCGGTAAATGTCTTTCGTCCTTCATGCGAAGCTGTTATATCTAGAAAAACCAATTCGTCGGCTCCCTCTTTACTGTATTTGATGCCAAGTTCAACGGGATCACCTGCGTCACGTAAGTTGACGAAGTTTATCCCTTTTACTGTAGTGCCGTCTTTAATATCCAAGCAGGGAATTATTCTCTTTGCCAGCATAATTTATTAATTGAATCGAATATAATAAGTAATTGAAAGTATTTAATGATATAGAACTTTATTAACTCTTCAAAATTCATAAAAGGTCTGAGACCCTTTATGAATTTTGAATTTCAGCAAGTTCTTTCAACGTTACTTTGTTTTCATAAATAGCTTTACCCATTATGATGGCAGGTATACCTGCTGCTTCTAAATCCAATATATCTTGTTTACATGATACACCACCGCTAGCAATGAGATAAACATCAGGCACTTGATTCATAATTAACTTATACAAATCAATCGCCGGACCGCCTAACATTCCGTCTTTAGTAATATCGGTACAAACCACTTTTTGTACACCATATTGCATATAGTTACGTATGTAAGGAACTACATCCAGACTTGTAGCTTCCTGCCAACCTGAAACTGCTATATGTCGGTTTTTGCTATCGGCTCCTAAGATGATTTTATCACCTCCATATTTTTTGATCCAGGTAACAAATAGTTGTCTGTTTTTTGCAGCTACACTACCTCCTGTAACCATGGCTGCACCGGATGCAAATGCAATATCTATGTCTTGTTCGCTTTGAATACCTCCTCCAAAATCAATAATAAGTGAAGTATGCGTTGCTATATCCTCCAATACTTTATTATTGATTACGCGTTTGGCTTTAGCTCCATCTAAATCAACCAAATGTAGGCGGTGAATACCTGCATCTTCAAACATCTTAGCTACCTCAAGAGGATTCTCATTATATATGGTTTTGGCTCCGTAATCTCCTTGAGAGAGACGTACGCATTTTCCATCGATAATGTCTATAGCCGGAATTATTTCTATCATAATTTTAAGAAATTGGTTAGTATATATTCGCCTACACTACCACTTTTTTCGGGGTGGAACTGCGTAGCATAAAAATTCTCAGAATGAAGTGCTGCACTAAAGGGTAAAATATAGTCAGTAGTGGCAGCCGTATTAGAATTGATCGGTACGTAATAGCTATGAACAAAATAAACGTACTGATTTTCTAAGGAAGTATCAAAAAGTGGATTTTTCACATCAGTAATGGTATTCCACCCCATATGTGGTATTTTATCCTCGTGTTTTTGAGAAATAAAACGTTTTACATCAACATCAAATATATTCAGACAATCGGCATTTCCCTCTTCGGAATGTTTGCACATCAATTGCATACCTAAACAAATACCCAATACGGGTTGTTTGAGGTCTTTAATTACCTTATCAAGCCCCGTACTTCTAAGATAGTTCATGGTAGTACTGGCTTCTCCTACACCGGGAAATATAACTTTATCGGCTTTTCTGATAAGTTCTATATCGTCTGTAACTATGGCATCTACATTTAAACGTTTCATTGCTGAATCGACCGAAAAAATGTTACCTGCGTTATATTTAATAATTACTATTCCCATTTTAATTACTAGAGAGTTTTAAACCTGTAATGCCGATAATAATCATCAGAATGAATATTATTTTCAAAAAGCTTTTTGATTCCTTAAAAAAGAACATGCCAATAATAACACTGCCTACGGCACCTATTCCTGACCAAACAGCATACCCGGTTCCAATAGGAATAGTTTTTAACGCATGAGACAATGAATAGAAACTGACCGCCATAAAGGCTACAGTTAATATTGAATATTTAAGTTTTCTGAAGCCGTCAGATAGCTTCATCATTGTAACGAAACCGATTTCGCAAACACCTCCTATCAAGAGGAATATCCATGGAATCATAATTCTTCTTTTATATTATCTTTTTTATCCTCTTTCACCAGCTTTAGACCGATGATGCCGAATATTAAGATTATTAATGAACAAATTTTCAAGAAATCAGTTCCCTCATTCAAGAAAAGTATACCTATTACAGCGGTACCTGCTGCTCCTATTCCGGTAAAAACCGCATAAGCCGTTCCAATAGGAATTTTACGCATAGCATGTGCAAAAAGGTAAAAGCTAACGAACATAAAGCCTAGAGTTATTAAACTCCATTTTAAATCAGTAAAGCCATGTGCTGCTTTTAAGCCATATGCCCAAACTATTTCGGAAATTCCTGCTAATATGAGATATAACCAAGCCATATTTATTTTTCGATTAAAAGGTCATCAATTACTTTTACCATTTCTTTGAACTCTTCAGGATCATATAGGCGGGTGAGCATAACTATCCTGCCGTCTTTTCCTATAATTACATTACGCGTAATACCTGCATCTTTTTCAGCATAAAGCTCAAAAATAGCAGCTTCGGGGTCTAATCCGATAGGATAAGTAACTCCTGTTTTTTTCGCGAATGATAGTATTGTTTCAATAGGTTCGTCCCGATCAATTCCGAATAAAGCAAAATCAGAATTATTCTTATGTCTTTGCCAGATATCCGATTCGATAAAAGGCATTTCTTTTCTACATACACCACACCAGCTAGCAGTAAATTGAAGCATCACAACTTTACCACGAAGATCCGAGAGTTTCATTTTCGTGCCATCAGCTACCGCCATTTCAAAGTCGGGAGCCATATCCCCTACTTTTACAAGATATTTACGATCATCATCCTGAGCATATATATTCAAAGATATCAAAGTTACGATAAATGTCAAAAAAATGGTCTTCATTATATATGTTTTTTTCTTAAGTAATTTTTATATTGAAATGCAATAGGTAAAGCTGTTAGCGAACCTAATGCATCTGCTAGAAAATCGTACCAATCCCCTGCTCTTGGAGGAAAAAAATAATGTTGCAATACTTCAATCAATCCACCATAGAATATAGGAAGTAAAAATGCAACGATCAGTAGTTTGCGGGTATTCACAAAACCTCTTTCGCCATGTATATAATTTATTGCCGTTGCTCCGGACAAACCAAGATACATACAAAAATGGACTATCTTATCCATAGGTATGAAAAAATCAAATGATACCTCAGGGATATCATTTGCCGGAATGAAGCAACACAAGTATAAAATAACAAGCGAAATAATGATAGGTACAATTGAATACCTAATTAACGAATATGACATAATCTTTTACCTGTTTCGTATACAAAGGTGCTATAAATTATCGACATTTGCATATAAAATGTAACAGTTTTAACTCGAATAAGTCGTAATTTTGTCAAAAATAAAAGAGAGTTGTAAGCTCCGGATTAAAATGTAATTAAATAATATGTCATCGGACGATAGTAATCAGGCCCTCAATATATCACCCAAGTTACCGTGGTTAGCGGCTATGGCTATGTTTATGCAATCACTAGACGCAACTATTTTAAACACAGCTTTGCCGACTATAGCTAAAGACTTAAATCATTCACCATTATCGATGCAGGCTGTTGTAGTCAGCTATGCTCTGACTCTGGCATTGCTGATTCCTGTGAGTGGATGGCTATCGGACAAGTATGGTACAAAACGAATTTTCAGTATTGCTGTATTTTTATTTACCTTGGGTTCGTTATCGTGTGCACTGTCTACCACTTATTCCTTTTTAGTATATTCTCGAATATTACAAGCTATTGGAGGTTCTATGATGGTGCCAGTGTCGCGCTTAGCGCTTCTATATGCTTATCCAAAGAGTAAATTATTAAGTGTAATGAATTTTGTTACCATGCCGGGATTAGTGGGGCCTCTTATTGGTCCGTTGCTTGGTGGTTGGATTGTTGATGTATCGACATGGCATTGGATATTTTTGATTAATATTCCTATCGGAGTGGTTGGATTGTTTTTCGCACAATATGTAATGCCTAATTTCACTCGGGGAGGTAAAAATTTTGATATTATAGGCTTTGTTTTATTCTCATCGGCAATTATTGGCTTATCATTATTTCTTGAAATTGGAGAAGACAGCTCCATATCCTGGTGGCTGATATTGGGTATACTAGGGTTGGCTGTATTGTTCGGAGGGCTATATATCTTATATGCAAAAAAAGTTAATTACCCGTTGATAAATTTAAATTTATTCTCCATACGAACTCTCAGGATAGGTTTGTTGGGTAATCTGCTTACCCGTTTGGGGATTGGCAGTGTTCCGTTTCTTCTCCCTCAGATGTTGCAGATTGCATTTCTTCATACATCCACAGAATCGGGTCTGATTATGATGGTGTCAGCTATCTCTACTATTATAGCTAAATCTCAGGTCGTTCGCCTTGTGCATCGATTTGGATACAAAAATATATTGATTGTAAATACAATTATACTGGGGTTTGTTATTGCTATGTTTGCTTTACCTGATAAGACCACCCCACTCTATTTATTGATTCCTATACTTGTAATGTATGGAGGAGTAAATTCGATACAAATGTCATCTATGAATACTATTTCATTAGCCGACTTAACTTCGGATGTTGCTAGTGGAGGAAATAGTTTATTGGCAATTACACAGCAATTGTCTATGAGCTTTGGAGTATCGGTAGGTGCTTTAATTTTACGTACAACAGAATCTGCAAATTGGTTAACAGGCGGAGATATTGAATCTTCATTCAGATATACATTCCTCATATTGGGAGTAATAACGTTACTGGCATCAGGTGTTTTTAGCCAATTAAAAAATAATGATGGAGAGCAAATGTCGGGACACAAATAAAATCTGATATTTTATCGGTGATCACATTAAGAATATAAAAACGGGGGTAGATAGTCATCCACCCCCGTTTTTATAAATATGTCACCTTAATCAGTTACTCGATTTTAGAATCAGATCCAGAGTTTTTCCTTTTTAGTAGTTCCTCTATTTCGAAATCCTCTATTTTCTTTACATTGGTCAATAAAAACTGATCATCAACAAAGTGCCCCATCTCATTACATTCTTTTATTGCATTTTCAATACAAATGTGTCCATCCTGATTCAAACCACAGAGAAGAAACATCTTCAGATAATTGGTTTTAATTTCAATGTTTTCAACTTCTATATTATGGGTTTTAAATGCAAATTGTAACTCTCTCAAAAGAGTTTCTTTTTGAAAATCATTGAAATCCGAACGGTCGGAAGATGCTATTACTGAAAAATAACGCAATTTGCCTTGTTTTCCACCTAATCCGGTAGACACGAAAAACTGTTTCTCACCTGACAAATCGGCATCCAGTAATATTTTACTTTCGGCTAATGCCATAGCCGACCAATTGGCCAATTCAGGTTCAAGAGGGCTGCTATGATACGTTTCTATCGCTCTATAAGCGGAAACATCAACAATTCCGGCTAATGCCGATAGGTAATAGCGCCTGTCTTCGATATCTATTTCAGGGGTAAAAAGCTTTGCAATTAAATAATTGCGATCAAGCCCTGTATTTTCCTTATTCGATTGTACATATTTCGAATATTCAAAGTATTTCATTTGTTCTTCCACCGGAACAATCTCATTCAGCAGGTGCATATTAGCTTTTAATTCACCCGATGAATCTCTCAACTGATTAAGCATTTTTTCAAATTCTTTCATAAACTAATTTCATTAGGTGATTATACTTTAGTGATAAATAGTATCAAAAACTGTACCATCTATTATCGATATCTTTTATAACAAATATTCTCGAATAAAAGATGTCACGCAGTGTCTAATTATATAAAAATTATTCCATAAGGTAATAAACAATAGATAAATATAGCATATTTGATTTCAAAATCATATATAAATAAAGAAAAAGCTGATATTTATTTGAATATATAAAATTACCTATTAGTCCTTAAAAACACGTTCTTATTTAAAATTATTATAAATAGTAAAGAATATTGTCAGCAAAAATAAGCATCTTTGTAATCTCTAAAATAATGTGAAGACATGTTTCTATCTGACCTCAAAACCGGGGAGATTGGTGTTATTGTAAAAGTAAATGGCAGTGGGGCTTTCCGTAAGCGAATTCTGGAAATGGGATTTATCAAAGGAAAAGCAATAAAAGTCATCCTTAATGCTCCTCTCAAAGATCCGATTAAGTATAAAATAATGGACTATGAGGTTTCGCTACGAAGAAGCGAAGCTAAATTGATCGAAGTAATATATCCTAAAGATAAAGTAGAAAAAAAATCTCTTGTAGAAGAAAAATATTCATTCGAAAATAATTATGATTGCGAAGAGTGCGTTCTTAAAAAAGCTCCTAACGGAACAAAACAAATAACTATAGCACTGGTTGGAAATCCAAATGCAGGAAAAACTTCATTGTTTAATATTGCATCGGGGTCTCATGAGCATGTGGGTAATTACGGAGGTGTTACGGTTGACTCTAAAGAGGGAAACTTCAAGCACAATGGATATCAGATCAAAATTGTAGATTTACCGGGAACTTATTCTATTTCAGCATATACCCCTGAAGAATTGTATGTCCGAAAGTTTCTAATTGAAGAAAAGCCCGATGTTGTTATCAATGTTATTGCAGCTTCTAATTTGGAACGTAATTTATATCTGACTACCGAACTGATAGATATGGAAGTTCCGATGGTTATAGATTTAAATATGTATGACGAACTTCGCGAAAGTGGAAGTGAATTTGATCATATTAAGTTGTCTAAACTCTTAGGTATTCCGATTGTTCCAACTGTTTGCCGATCAGGAATGGGTATCCCAGATCTGTTTGATGCCGTAATTCGGGTATATGAAAACAAAGAGCCTGTAGTACGTCGCATCAAGATATATTATGGACATACTATCGAGAATGCTATTAGCAAAACGAATATCTTATTAGACAAAGAAAAAGGCATAGATCGTATATTCCCTACACGATATTTATCGATTAAATTACTGGAGAAGGATGTTGAAATAACTAAATATATAAAACATGCCTATCAAACTGCTGATCAGATATTGCAAACGACTTCTCAAGAAGTAAAAAATATTGAGAGTACTCTTCAGGAAGATACCGAATCGGCTATAACTAACGCCCGTTATGGTTTTGTTGCAGGAGGACTAAAAGAAACATTTAAAGAGAAGTTAAAAGAATCGGATGCTACCCGTGTTATTGATGCCATTGTCACCAATAAATACCTGGGATTTCCGCTTTTCTTTATATTTATGTGGGTCATGTTTGAATGCACATTCCGCTTGGGTGATTATCCTATGGGATGGATTGAAGCTGCTGTAGAATGGTTAGGTAATATTATTCGGGGATATATGCCTGATGGTATACTTAAAGATTTGATTGTAGATGGTATCATAGGTGGAGTTGGTGGTGTTATTGTATTCTTACCTAATATTGTTATCCTGTATGCTTTCATTTCATTTATGGAAGATTCCGGTTATATGTCTCGTGCAGCATTTATCATGGATAAGGTTATGCATAAAATGGGATTACATGGTAAATCTTTTATTCCTCTGATTATGGGATTCGGTTGTAATGTGCCTGCGATATTGGCTACACGTACAATTGAAAGCCGTAACAGTCGGATGATCACCATGCTTATCAACCCGTTTATGTCATGTAGTGCTCGTTTGCCCGTGTATTTACTTTTTGTCGGTGTATTTTTCCAATCTCATGCAGGTTTAGCTCTATTTAGCCTGTATATAATAGGAATACTTCTGGCTGTAATATCAGCACGATTATTCAAACGCTTTTTATTTGCGGGCGAAGATGCTCCTTTTGTTATGGAATTACCTCCCTATCGTATGCCCACCATCAAATCGGTCTGCAGACACATGTGGGATAAATCTAGACAATATCTTCGTAAAATGGGAGGTGTTATTCTGATCGCTTCAATTATTATCTGGTTTTTGGGATATTTCCCTCAGAATAATATTGAAAATCAACAGATAGATTCTCAAATAGAACAAATAGAAGAAAATTATACGAATGGATTGATCAGCGAAGAGGTAAAGACTGAACAAATAAATGAGCAAGAAGCATTAAAGATGACAGATCATACAGAGTATTCTTATATCGGTCGTCTCGGTAAATTTATTGAGCCTGTTATGAGACCTTTGGGCTTTGACTGGAAAATTGGCGTAAGTCTTCTTACGGGAAGTGCTGCGAAAGAAGTTGTTGTAAGTACCTTGGCTGTTTTATATACCGGAAATGCAGATGAAGATCAATCATCTCTACAAGAACGTTTATTAAGTAGTACAAATTCCGATGGTACTCCCACATTTACGCCTTTAGTGGTAGTCAGTTTATTATTATTTATTTTGATATACTTCCCATGTATTGCAACTATAGCAGCCATTAAGGAAGAATCCGGATCATGGAAATGGGGACTTTTCAGCATAGTATATACTACCCTGCTAGCTTGGCTCATATCCTTTTCGGTATTTCAAATCGGAAGTTTATTTTTTTGAAAATGTTGAACCTTCTATAATAACTATCTGTTTTATATAAAAGATAAAATTATAGAATAAAGTTATGAATTATGATACAAGAAATAATTGTGGCAATAATAGGACTAACAGTTGCAGGAACTGTTGGTTATAAAATGTATACTTTTTTCTTTGTGAAAGAGAAGTCGGGAGGACCATGCGGATGTTCGAGTTGTCATTGTAATGTTTCTAAGAAAATTAAATAACTCGTGTAATACTTGCATATTTCGAGAATATATTCTATTTTTGAATTAGCAATTAAGAACAAATAGAAGAAGAGTCTTCTTTAAAATATTGAGTCGTACTGGTCGATTGGGAAACTCATCAATTACATACGAATTCCGAGACAAGCTTCTCTATTCTAATGGCGGGTCACATCCTTCGGGATTGCTTAGGCGCAGTGAATTACAAAGGGATGGAGGCACTCAAATCCTGTTTAACGGAGTTTCGTCTTTATCCATCGGTACGGCTCTCTCATACTAAAAGGTAGATCATTTAAATATGGTCTGCCTTTTCTAGTAAAAATAAAGAGACTGTAAACATTTATATTTTAAAACAAACACCACACAGATGAACATTAGCATCCGGAAAACCACAGAAAAAGATATACCTGTATTATTTAATATGATTAAGGAGTTTGCTACTTACTTGGGTAAATCAGAAAAAGTGAAAATAAGTATTGATGATTTAACAAGAGATAAGGAAAGTTATCATTGCTATCTTGCCGAAAATGAAAAAGGAGAAGCAATCGGATACGCATTGTATTGCTATACGTATCACACATGGTCCGGGAAAGCTATTTATCTGGATGATTTATATGTAAAAGAGAAATACAGACGCTTCTCAGTAGGTACAATGCTAGCATGTGCATTAATCGATTTGGCTCGGCAAACTAATTGCAAGTCGCTTCAATGGCAGGTTTTAGATTGGAATAAGGAAGCCATCGCATTTTATAAGAAGCTTGGAGCAACTGTAGGTGATGATAATCTGAATTGCAATTATGAAATTAGATGATCATAAAGTCTAGAAAGAATGGGTGATCCTTTAATACAGACCTATATTTCCCTGTTGAGAGGTATTAATGTGGGTGGACATCGAAAAGTTAAGATGGAGGAATTAAAAACTTTATATGAAGGACTTCAATTTCAAAATGTCAGAACCTATATTCAAAGTGGAAATGTTGTATTCCAGACCTCTTTCAATAATTGTAAGTATTTATCAGACGTAATATCCGGAGAACTAAATAACCAATTTGGTTTTCCGGTTCCTGTAATTGTGAAGAACATTACAGAGTTCCAAGATATATATGAAAATAATCCATTTCTAAAGCAGAATATGGATACTCAAAAACTATATACTATCTTCTTATCGGATGATCCTGACCAATATGTGATTGATCAAATAGCAAAAAAATCGGAAGAAGATATATTCGTTCTTTATAAATCAACTATATATCTGTTTTGTTCCAATGGGTATGGTAAAACGAAGCTTACAAATACTTTTTTCGAAAACAACCTGAAAGTCGTAGCTACTACACGAGGATGGGCTTCTGTATCTAAAATCTACCAAATAGCTCAGAAACTGTCTGACCAATAACCTTATATTGCGTAATCTAGTTGAACTTTATCTTTCTTCTGAAGAACACTGTTTATCTCCTTTATTAAATCTTCAGTTGTAGTTATATTAGTATTTATTGCTATACTATTATTGTTGTATGGTTGATATTTATTTATATCTGTAACCGAAAACAATCCTACAGTTGCTGTTTTAACAGAGCTAGCTAGATGCATAATGCCACTATCGGCTGCAATAAACAATTCTGTATTTGCTATTAAAGCCCCCATTTCTCGAATGTCTTTACTATAATATGAGGTTGCTTTAAAACCTATTTGAGAAATATTTTCAATAGGTAAAACTTCCAGTATATTATATGTCTCTTCGTATTTATTTTTTATTTTTTCATAAATATCTGCCCACCAATCTTCAGAATAACATTTATCTCCCGTTGCAAAAGTATACAAGCAAATAGTTTTCTTTTTACTGCTAACAATAGCATCTAAAATCTCTTTACCTTTAATTATTTCAGCAGTATTAAGCTTGAGATCTAATAATGGCAAAGGCTTATCAATAATAGATAACCCTAACTGACTTAAATATTTTCGAAGGTTATAGACCGGGAATTTGGCGATATGTACATAATCTTCATATTGGACTTGAAGCTCTTCATCTACATCATTGAAAAATTTAAACCGGGCGTTTGTAAACTTAGTAGAAAGCCTCCCCGAAGAAGAGTTTCTATCTACATTGATCACCATATCATAGTGATGTTTTCTCAATGAAATCCAAACTTTTATATAGTTAGCAAGCTCCTTAAATGGTTTTCTAGGTAATTTGATAATACGATCTATATTCTCATAATTTTCAAATATAATAGGAGCTAGATTCCCTCTTACAAACAAATCAATTTTACAATTTGGGAAAATTTCAGAAATATCTTTTACTAGTGGTGTTATTAATAGCTGATTTCCAAGTCGATTATTCGGTCTGCAAATTAGAACATTTTTAATTGTATCATCATTCCATGCAATTTTGTTATTTATATTAGAATTGCCAATGTTTTGGGTTAAACTATGCATTATAGCCCGTCTGATGTTATTAATCTTCTGTCCTAGATTCATTGATGATAATTTACTTGTTGAAACACATTTGATGTAAAAAAGTTCACAAAGCAATATTGCATTATGGTTAAGTATTATTTTGATACTCTAAAGAAATGTCAATACAGATATTTTATTCTGTCTGAGATTATCACATTTTATAAGAACAAAATGATCTTTTGTTCTTATATCAGATATAATATAATACTTTTGCAAAAGTAAACATTAATTATTTATCAATCTAATATTATGAGTGAAGCTAAACGAATTGATGTCGCAGATGTTTTGCGCGGTTTTGCTGTAATGGGAATATTTCTTATTCATACCATTGAACATTTTAATTTTTATTCTTTCCCTGAAGTAGATAACGAATGGCTTAAATTTACTGATAAGGCTATTTGGGATTCGGTTTTCTTTATCTTTTCCGGTAAAGCATATGGTATCTTTGCCCTCTTATTTGGCTTTAGTTTCTGCATTCAGGATAATAACCGACTTGAAAAAGGTTCTGATTTCAGACCTCGTTTTGCCTGGAGATTAATACTTCTGTTTATTTGGGGGAATATAAATGCAATGTTTTTTACCGGCGAAATATTAGTCTTCTTTTCGATAATGGGATTTGTTTTACTCTTTGTTTGTCGGTTACCAACAAAAACAGTTTTCATAATTGCAACTATTCTAATGCTGCAACCCTTCGAATGGTACAAACTCATTTATGCGTTACTTAATCCCGATTATATTGCAGGAAAAAGTTTAGTGTCTTATTATTTTGGAGAGGCATATAAAGTACAAATGAACGGAACCTTTCTGGAAACAGTCAAAATGAATCTAAAAGAAGGGCAGCTAGCCAATTTTTCATATGCATGGGAATATGGTCGTGTTTTTCAAACAGCTTCGCTATTCATGTTTGGAATGCTGGTTGGGCGTACCAAACTATTCTTAAATACAGAAGAAAACCTCCGGTTTTGGAAAAAAGCTTTAGTTATATCCATTCTATGTTTCTTTCCTTTAAGTGGGCTAGCAAATCTATTGCCACAATTTATAGAGAATGAACCGGTACTCAAGTCTCTGAAAATAATACTTAATCCTTTAGCCAACCTTATGTTCATGATTTTTATGATTTCGCTTATCATAAATCTGTATTATACTACTGATTTTCATAAGATATTAGGTAAACTGGCTCCATATGGTAAAATGAGTTTAACTGCTTATGTGACTCAATCGATGATTGGTTCGTTCTTATTTTATAATTGGGGATTAGGCTTGCATGATAAATTATCTATCACATACTCATTTTTACTCGGAGTTGTCTTATTCTTAATTCAATATAGCTTTGCTTGCTGGTGGATGAAACGCCATAAACACGGTCCTTTGGAATATATCTGGAGAAAAGCAACTTGGATTGGAGCAAAAAAAGATTAAAGCCTACTATTTGCCGGAGTTACTCTGTCCCCATCTTCTTTATATTGGGTAATAATCCTGCAATCAATCCGATAAGAGGCATAAATGCTGCTATATGATAAATATACTCAATGCCATGTTTATCTGCCATATTACCAAAAATGGCAGATGAAATTCCTGCTATACCAAAAGCTAGTCCAAAGAATAATCCTCCGATTAGACCTTCTTTTCCGGGGAGAAGTTCTTGGGCGTAAACAAGTATAGCTGAAAAAGCAGAAGACAATACCAAACCTATTATAACACTCAGAATACAAGTCCACATTAAATCAGCATATGGCATTATAAGAGCAAAGGGAGCAGCACCAAGTATTGAAAACCAAATGACGTACTTACGACCGAAGCGATCCCCTATCGGACCACCTAAAACAGTTCCGGCAGCAACTGCAAATAAAAAAATAAATAGGTATACTTGAGAGTCACGAATACTGACTCCGAATTTTTCAATTAAATAAAATGTATAAAAACTAGTCAAGCTTGACATGTATACATATTTGGAAAAAATGAGAAGTAATAAAATAATAAGGGTAAATACTACTTTCTGAGTAAGAACAGGTTTCGATTTTACTTCCTTTGTTTTTTCAAGAGTAACGGATTTTGCTCTGATATAAAGTAAGCGATGTTTATACCATTTACTTATATATAACATAACCCCGATAGCAACCAGGGCTACAATTGAAAACCATGCTATGTTTTTTTGTCCATACGGTGCAATTAACAGTGCAGCTAATAAAGGGCCTAAAGAACCCCCAAAATTGCCGCCTACCTGAAAAATAGATTGTGCTAAGCCTCGTTTTCCACCAGATGCCATATGTGCCAGCCGACTTGCTTCAGGGTGGAATATAGATGATCCAATACCTGCAAAGAATACAGCAAATAATACATGGCTGAATTCGGAAGCAAAAGCCAAAGCGAAAATTCCGATTAAGCTAAATGTCATTCCGATAGGAAGAGAGTATGGTTGTGGTTTTTTATCGGTATATGCTCCAATAATAGGTTGAAATATGGATGCAGCCATCTGATATACCAACGTAATAATGCCAATCTGACTAAAATTCAGTGCAAGTGACTCCTTAATCATAGGATATACAGCTTGTACTAAATTTTGTAGTGTGTCATTAAACATATGAGAAACACCCAGTAAAATCAAAATTGAAAATACCGATCCCTTTTCGTTACCTTTCATTGCCGAGATTATTTAAATCTGAAATAATATTTAAGCGTGCAAAGGTAAGACATATATAATAATGAATAATACAAAAGTTGGACGAATCTTATCGGGAAGAAAAAGAGTATGAACCTCTTTTATACAAAAATGTCCCCCGATTTATGGTGGGAGACATTTTTATTAAAGCTTAAATTCCAATCTGTGTCTTTATAAATTCTTCAGCTTCATTTTGAGTCTTAAAAAAAAGAATACCGCAACATTCAGCAGGGAATTTATCTATAGAAATTGACTGTTCTTCTGAAGATGAGCTATTTTTAATGGAAACTTTTCCATATCCATTTTTTACTTCTTTCACATTCGCTTTTACGATAATTAATTTTTGAGGATCAACGCTAAATAAAATATCCCCTTCTTTTATCTTTTTGGGATCATTTGTCTTCATAGCAAAATTGTATAAGTTAGAAATCTGTTACCTGTAGCTTAATTAAAAAACAGTATACGAAGACAAAATGTTTAATAATAAGCTTTTATTTAACAAATAATAAAGATTGTCATTAACTGATTGACTTTCTTATAATAAGGAATCTTAAATTTCTGATAAATATTTATTACCTTAGGCTGATAAATTGTTTATTGAGTATCTCTTTAAGCATCGGTTTATTCAAAATTACACATGAATTATGAGATTATTAAGTTTTTTTAGAAGAAAAAGTAACGAAGTCGAAACACAAACAGAAAACAAAGAAAGTGAAAAAACAGTTCTCCTGGCAATGCCCATTTTTATAAACGGAGGTTCTCTTAAATTAAACAAAGTGGTAGATAACCTTAGAAGTTTTTGGGGACTTAGTGTTATTAATATCGAGGGAGATAATGATGCTGCATCTTTTGATATTGATGGGGTAATGGTTGCTCTTGGCAATATGCCTATTCCCATTCCCAAAGAAGAGATGGATGAAGTGATTCCCTATGCTTACACTTGGGCTAATGCTTCAAAAGAACTCGAAAAGCAAACAGGACATGCTATAGTATCAATTTTGGGAGGAAACAAAACTCCTGTAGAGCGTTTTACTATTTTGAGTAAATTGTTATGTTCAATTTTGATAACTTGTGAAAATTGTATTGCTATCTATCAGGGAAATGAGACTCTACTATTGCATAAAGATCATTATTTGGCAGCTGTAGATGATTTAAAAATGAACAGAATACCTGTACCTGCATGGATATATATTGGAATGAGACAAACACCTTTGGGAATTGATGCATATACCTATGGTATGTTTAATTTCAATAAAAATGAAATTGAGATTATAGGATCCCCACTTGATGCAAATCGTTTGTATCGAATGATTTTAAATATCAGTTCACATATAATTGACAAAGATGCTAAATTTCTGGATGGTGAAATTTATAACCTTTCGGAAAGTATAAAACTATATGTTTCTCTATCTAAAGGAATCCATGTAGATGGTTTGAGTACAAAGTTTGCGTTATAAATTATAAGCTTATATTTTCGATCTTATCTGATTTTGATTTATCTTTATTGTATTACTCCGATTATCAAGGTTTCTTGATACAATGCTCTTATAAAAGTAATGAAAGTATGAAATCTTAACTTTAAATTCTAAAACAATAAATTAATGAAGCGACAATTATTTTGTATTATTCTTGGTTTATGTATGTGTGCAAATTTGACATTTGCTCAGAATAAATCGTTATCCCTTGATTCTCAAAAAGCAGAATGGTTCAAGGATGCAAAGTTTGGAATGTTTATCCACTGGGGACTTTATTCGATGCTCGAAGGCAGTTATAAAAATAGGACATTACCGGACAGCACCTTAGAAAACGGAAACACTTGGTATGCAGAATGGATTCAAATGCGATTAGAAGTTCCGAGTAATGAATATAAAACGCTTGCCAAGACTTTTAATCCTGTCGATTTTGATGCTGATACATGGATTTCAGAAGCTAAGAATGCAGGAATGCGCTATTTTGTAATAACTTCAAAACATCACGATGGTTTTGCGTTATGGGATACCAAAGTTTCTGATTTTAAAGTGACTAATACTCCTTTCAAAAGAGATATTTTAGCCGAATTGGTAGCTGCCTGCAAAAAATATGGAATTAAGTACGGTTTTTACTATTCACATTGGCAAGACTGGGAATATCCGGGTGGTGGTATGCCAAACTGGATGCCGATGATTCCCGATGATCAGTTTGAAAAGTATTGGCAAGAGAAATCGTTACCACAAGTAAAAGAATTATTGGTCAATTTTGATCCCGATTTATTATGGTTCGATACGTGGGACTGGCCAACTCATATAACCGATAAACGTCGTGATGAACTAATTGCTCTCGTGCGTGCAAATAGCTCAAAATGCTTGATAAACGGACGTATATCTTATTTAAATCCAGGAGATAATATTGATTTTCTTGAAATGCACGACAATCAGTATCCTGATAAAATGTTGGATAAACCTTGGCAAACCCCTGCAACGATGGTACATTCATGGGGATGGCATGCCAAGGACTATGCATGGAAACCATCTTCTGAAATGTTGGGTTATTTAGTGAATAATGTATCAAAAGGAGGTAACTACCTTTTAAATATAGGTCCAAAACCCGATGGCACATTTCCTAAGGCAGCAACTCGTCGATTGAGAGAAATGGGTGCATGGATGATTCCTAATCGAGAATCTATATATGGAACAAAACCTGTAAAGGTAGAGACTCCTGTCGGAGTATATCTGGCTCAAAAATCAGAGAATAACAAACATTATTTGTATATAAGTTTGACTAACGCTACAGATAAAGTTTATTTACCTTTTGATGTTTCTACTATTAAAAATTGTGCTGTATTAGAATCTAATATGCCAATTTCCTTTTCTAAAGAAAAGGAAGGAGTAACTTTCGATATACCTCAAAGTTTATTTAAAGATTGTTCTGTACAAGTATTAAAAGCAGAAGTGTTTAAAGAATTATAATAACACATTCTCTATAAAATAAAAGGCTGTTCGAAATATTTCGAACAGCCTTTTATTTTATAGACTTAATATGCTTATTCTGATTCTCGCTTGAGTTCGAGACTTGCTAATTGAGGTACTTGAGATAAATCGAATGGCGTTTCTTGGTATAAGAAATAGTTAATCCAATTATTAAATAACAGATTTCCATGCCCCGTCCAACGTGAAATGGGCTTTAAATCGGGGTTGTCCTGTCTGTAATAATGTTTTGGAATATTTATTGGTAAATTCTTTTCCAAATCTCTTACATACTCATTATGAAGAGTATAAAGTGAATATTCCGAATGACCGGTTACGTAAAATTCTCGCCCACCTCGTCCTACAACAATGTAGATTCCGGCTTCATCCGACTCAGCTAATATCTTCAGATCGGGATGTTTTTCAATATCCTCCCTATGTATTTCTGTGTGACGGCTATGAGGAGCATAAAATTCATCATCAAACCCCCTGAATAAAGGGAAACTTCTATCGTTTATGGTATGCTTAAATACACCGAATATCTTTTCGTCCATAAGATATTTAGGCACTCCATAAAAGTTATACAATGCTGCCTGTGCAGCCCAGCATATATAGAAAGTAGATGTCACGTGATTACGTGCCCAATTAAAGACAGCAGAAACTTCCGGCCAATAGTTAACCTCTTCAAATTCCATCAGTTCAACAGGAGCACCAGTTACTATAAGACCATCGTAATTACTTTGACTAACCTCACTAAATTCCTTATAAAACGTTTCCATATGCTCTATAGGTGTATTTTTAGATTGATGAGTCGAGAGTTTCAGAAAATCAACCTCTATTTGCAATGGAGTATTCGACAACAGGCGAACCAAGTCTGTTTCTGCAGCTATTTTGATAGGCATCAGATTAAGTATAAGTACCTTTAAAGGACGTATATCTTGCTCTTTAGCTCTAAGCTGAGTCATGACAAATATATTCTCTTTCTTAAGAATTTCTATTGCAGGTAAGTTATCGGGTAGTGTTACGGGCATATCCTATTCGGTCTTTTAGTCAATTGAAACAATAAAGATATAAAAAGGTATCAAATATAACTATACTTTTACATTCCATGCTGGTTTTAACTCCAGCACTTTACCGTGAATCGGGCAATTAAGATCATGAGCACCTGCTAAATATCCAGTACTCATCAAAAACTCATTAACTATTTCACCACCGGTGAACTTAAACGTTTTCTTGAATATTTTCACCCATTCTTCCTTTGTTTTAGGATGATACGTATCTATCCAATTTTTAAAGGAACCAAATTCATTCTGTAATTCTACGATAACTTTAGCATTATGTATTGCAGCATTAATCTTCAATTTGTTTCTTATGATTCCCGTATCATTAAGTAGCCGTTCTATATCCTTATCACTATAATTCGCTACGGTTTTTATATCAAAATAGCTATATGCCTCTCTAAAATTATTCTGTTTTTTCAAAATCGTAAGCCAGCTTAATCCGGCTTGATTAATCTCTAGAACTAACCTTTCGAAAAGTTCATTATCATCAATGATAGGGAAGCCATAATGATTATCATGGTAATCTTTATTCGGATTATTATCTTCTTTTGACAGATTATTTACAAATTCGCAATAAGTCATATTTTGATATTTATTGTATTGTGAGTTATTTACATAACTAAATATAGCTTTTTCTCTTACTTTCTTAATCTTACGTAATCCACTTTATGGTCTTCACTCTTGTGTAAGATAAGACTTGCACGTTCGCGTGTAGGAAGTATATTTTTTCTCAGATTTTTTCGGTTTATTTCTCTCCAAATACTTTTGGCCATATTGATAGCATTGGCATCTGTTAGTTGGGTAAAACTGTAAAAATATGATTTTGGATCAGTAAATGCTCCGTTTCTGAATTTCATAAATCGAGATACATACCACTGTTCAAGCATATCTTCTTCGGCATCTACGTAAATCGAAAAATTCAGGTAGTCAGACACGAAAACTCGGGGTTTACTTTTAGGATAATCCATTCCGCTTTGCAAAACGTTTAACCCTTCTATTATCAAAATATCAGGTTGTTTAATTATCTCATATTCATCGGGGATAACATCATAGATAAGATGTGAGTATTTGGGTGCTTTGACTTCCGGTTTTCCTGACTTAACATCACTCACAAATTGAAGTAAGCGATGTATATCATATGATTGGGGGAAACCTTTTTTCAACATCAATCCTTTTTCCTCGAGAATAGCATTAGGATATAAAAAACCATCAGTCGTAATAAGTGCAACTTTTGAGTTTTCTTTCCAGCGGCTTATCAATGCTTCCAGCACACGGGCAGTAGTACTCTTCCCTACAGAAACACTTCCTGCGACACCTATAATAAATGGAATTTTCAATGCCTTTTCGTTCAAAAATTCCATCATGGCAGCTTGCCTGCTTTTTGTTGCATTTACATAATAACTCAACAATCGGGTCAAAGGCAGGTATATATCTTGAACTTCCTCCATCGATAGTTCTTCATTTATACCTTTTAATTCTTCCAGTTCTTCTTGGGTAAGAGTCATTGGTTCCGATTGTCTTAGAGCAGCCCACTTGTCGCGATTAAACAGCATATAAGGGCTCTGAGAAGAAATATCCATTTATTATTGTCTCAGGTTTCGATACTAATTTTACAAACTATCTATTGCTATATTTCTCAGGACTAATTAATAGTGCTTACCAAAGCAATAAAAAGGTCTAAGACCTTATTGCGGACAAAAGTACAAAATTTATTTACGAGACTAACAAAAAAGAAATAAAGGTCTCTCTATTTAGGGGAAAATAGAACTGAGATGAGATGAAATGCTATTATAAGAATTCAATATTTAGTATCTTTGCCGTTTCATAAATACGAATCAATTGATAAACGCTCGAAAAATAGAATTACTTGCTCCTGCCAAAAACTTGGAATGTGGAATTGAGGCTATTAACCATGGTGCCGATGCTGTATACATTGGTGCACCTAAGTTTAGTGCACGTGCCAATGCAGGAAATACTTTAGAGGATATAGAGGCTTTAACTAAGTATGCACATCAATTTAAAGCACGGGTTTATGTTGCTTTAAATACTATTATAAAAGATGATGAATTGGCTGAAACGGAAAAGCTGATTTGGGAGTTATATAATGCTAAGGTGGATGCTTTGATTATACAGGATATGGGTATTATGATGCTCAATCTCCCTCCTATTCCATTGCATGCAAGTACTCAAAATGATAACAGATCTGCTGAAAAAGCAAAATTTCTGGAACAAGCCGGCTTTTCTCAGATTGTATTAGCGCGTGAATTGACAATGTCTGAAATTAAGGATATTGCATCAGAAGTATCTACCCCTCTGGAAGCTTTTGTACATGGAGCTTTATGTGTATGTTATAGTGGACAATGCTATTTAAGTGAGGCTATTTCAAGCCGAAGTGCCAATAGAGGTTCGTGTGCTCAATTTTGTCGTCTACCTTATACTCTTATTGATAATGAGGGAAAAAGTGTTGTACAAAAGAAGCATTTGCTGTCTATGAAAGATCTGAACTTATCTGATCATCTTGAAGAAATGATAGATGCAGGAGTCAGCTCTCTTAAGATAGAAGGACGGTTAAAAGACTTGTCGTATGTGAAAAATGTAGTAACCTATTATAGACAGAAGTTAGATGAAATATTAGCTCATCGCAAAGAATATATACGAGCTTCTACCGGAAAAAGTACTTATACATTTACTCCTAATCTCGAAAAAAGTTTCAACAGAGGATATACCGAGTACTTTTTTAATGGTCGGACTCCCGATATGTGGTCTATAGATTCTCCAAAATCGATAGGTGAACCTATTGGTAAAATAAAAGAAGTGTTTGATCGTTTTTTTACTCTATCAGGAACGAAACAGCTTAATAATGGGGATGGTCTTTGTTTTTTGAATGATGCGAAAGAATTACAAGGCTTACGAGTTAATAAGATCGAAGGAGAAAAGGTTTTTCCGGCTGAAAGTCATTTGTCTTTGAGAAAAGGCACTTTCGTTTATAGAAACTATGATCACGAATTTGAGAAAGTCTTGAATAAAAAATCGGCAGACCGTAAAATTGATGCTGATATAGTTCTTTCAGAAATGAAGGATGGATTTAAACTGACTATAGAAGACGAAGATGGTATAGAGACTTCTTTAGACATCAATTATAACAAAGAACTGGCTCAAAAAGATCAAACCGAAAATATAAAGAATAACCTGAGTAAAACAGGTAATACTATTTTCAGGGTAACTGATGTCAAAATAAGATTAGCTGATAATTGGTTTATTCCTGCTTCTGTAATTTCGGAATGGAGACGAAGTTTAACAGATATGCTTTTAGAAAAACGTTTGGAAGAATATCCACAAGAAGAGGTGATTCATATCCAAACATCTCATTCTTTTCCGACAAAAAATATTACTTATTTAGGCAATGTCTCGAATGATAAGAGTAAACAATTTTATATACAGCATCAATCTACAATAGAACAAGTTGCTTTCGAAAAGAAAGCTCAGAAAGGTGTACCATTGATGTTTACACGCCATTGTATTAAGCAATCAATGGGATGGTGTCCTAAAGAAACGTCTACTCGCCCACCCTATCAAGAACCATTTCATTTATTATACAATGCAACCAAATTGAGGCTTGAGTTTGATTGTAAAAATTGTGAGATGAAAGTTTTCAATGATTAATAATGTATCAATAATCGTGATTATTCATCTATTGACATACCCAAAACATTTGTTAGAATATCTCTTGATTTTTTTGATAATTTCTTTTTACCACCTCCTGCAAGATCCATTCCGGAAGGTACAACTAATCCATCAACTCGCCTTGTTGGATTTGCTAAAATCCAATGTCCACCTTGGAATACAGGTTCAACATGACCATCCGGTTGCTTATTAATGGGATCTTTTCCGTTATATGTAGTTACGTTAGGACTAATCTGGTATTTTGTTTCGAATTCAGCGCCTCCTGAACCTGATTTGTATTTTTTGTAAAACTCAAGAAGATTGTCTTCCTGTACAGCTTTCGAGTTTAAAGGAGATTTCTCCATGGTGGAACCGGGAGTCGAAAGTGTTGGTTTTATCTGTTTCAACAGATCTTTCTTTATATCATCTTTAATGGAAGATTTAAGATTTTGTGCTTGTACCGATATTGATATAACTACAAAAACAAAACTTGTAACATATTTCTGACGGAGATCCATTCCCTTGATTTTCTATTTGTGCAAAACTACTAAAAGTGAATGTTGCTTTATATACAAAAAGGTTAAGGTTACATAAGCTTTACATCTATAAATATTAATTAAGTTCATGAAGCTTTTATTCTTCTTGAATTTGTATTCCGTAAAGGTTTTGCAATATTTCCTTCGACTTTTTAGATAGTTTCTTTTTCTCCCATCCGCTAAAATTAAACCCACCAACAGTAGCATTTATCATAACACCTTGCATACGTTCTTTTTGAGATAGTTTGTCTAGCTGACGATCGGAGTCTTTTACGGGAATAAGATATGCTTTCCCTCCGTTAACAACGGTCTTTGTAGACGTACAACTGTCATTTTCAAGAAAATTAAAGCCTTTCAGTGTTAATTCCAGAGCCTTTGTATCGTATTTATCATCAAATTTTTCACCTCCCGATTTATATTTTTTACTAATCCCTAATAGGTCTTCATTACTTATAGCTTTAGAAGATGATTTATCTTGTTCTAAAAGGAGCTTTGATTTTGTCTGAGGCGGTTTAATATCTTCTAAAAGGAATCGTTTTCGGTCATCGTTTATTGATAATGATTGAGCTTGAATCGATATAGTTATAATACAGAATGTAATCGTTGTATAAGAATAAGGTTTGAGAGATATCATCACAGTGTAATTAGATATTTCCACAAAACTATCTAATTGTATAGTTGCATTTTATGCAAAAAAGTTAAGTTTACATAAGCTTGACATCTATAAGTGTTAATTAAGAAAAGCAACTGTGATACAAGTATATATAACAGTTGCTTTTACTAAAGTTTTATATTGATTTATTCAGTCAGCCACTTTAGGTTAAACTGATAATGTATACCACTACTTATCAGATGTATCATATTATCTGGGGATTGCGTTGCAGCAAGATAGCCACGAGGCTCAGCGTGAGTTTTGTCCATCAGAAAATGACCGGTCCAAGCTTGCCCGTATAATAATCGTTCTTTTCCGTCTGTAATTAGTTTCTTCACTGGCCAGGTTTTTCCTTCATCCCAAGATAATGCAACATAAGCCCCATATCCAATAAACTCTTTACCTTCAGAATCAATAAATTTCACGCCTGCTTCTCCATTGTTTTTTAAACGATGCGGATGATGAGTAAAAGATATCACCATCAGTGGGCCTTCATTCAATCTCATTAATACCAAACGCTGTCCTCCGTCTATCGGAGGCAGTTCCGATGCGGTATATCGCCACGTTTGCCCCATATCCGATGAAATACTCATAGGCATACGAAGTAATCCTTCTTTGTTTTTGATAGCATCACCACGTCCTAAAGCCATAAGATCACTATTTTTCAACTCTACAATTCCCGCATGTATACCTGCAATATTACTGCCTGTTCCACCTTCTGTAAAATTATTCGGGATACCACTATTTGGATCATACCATGTTTTACCACCGTCTTTACTAACATGAATTGCCGTACCACCTTCTCCCTCCGGAGTTGCATCGGCAGCCTGTATCAGCCATCCTTTAGAAGTCCGAATGGTTCCCGATATAACCTGATTACGTTTGCCATGTTCAGGAGCTATTATTTGTGGTTTGCCCCAAGTTGCTCCATTATCTGTACTTATTCGTCGAACTATTGCCAGATTCTGCCAATCTCCGGCAGCTTCTACCCCATTGAAGTACATCAGAGTATCACCTCCTTTATTAAATAAGGCTGAGCCTGTCATATTCCGATCGGGTACTTTAAAAAAACGCGAGGCAGGTTCCCATTCACTTTGTCCTTTTCTGAGTCTGCTTCCAATAATTTCTATTCCCCGCCCGTTTTCTTGCTCCGCCGTAAACCAGACAGCTAATAAGTCACCATTATTACACCATGTTATGGTCGGGCAATGGTTATGTGAATAAAATGGAGTGCCTGATTTACAATCAGGAGTAATAACATATCTCACAGGTTCTTTGAATATAGCCTTTGTTTCTTTTGTCCAAATATGTTGACTCTGATTTACATTCAACATACTTGCTGATATTGAAATCTGATCGGCATATTCGTTACTATCTGGATATTCGGCCTGTACAATTCTAAATCCTGTAAGCCAATGCTTATCTTCGGGAATCATTGCCATACGATTTGCTGACCGAAGGTATTCGGTGGGTGTGCCGTGGCTTCCACCACGGGTAACTTTAAATAAACCATCTTTTCCGCCCAATGGATCAGTTTGAGTGTCGTTTTTAGTATATGGTGCGTACCAGTCTAAGCACCACTCTTCGACATTTCCATGCATATCATACAAACCGAAGTTATTGGGTTTGGTTTGACCTACTTGTAAAGAAACAGCTAGTGGATCACGATATAATTTTTGGTTTTTAAGGAAAGAGTCCGGCAAATAATCACCTGTATAAAAGAGAGAATAAGTACCCGCACGACACGCATATTCCCATTCTGCTTCTGTTGGTAAGCGATATGTTTTACCCTCTTTCTCTGATAGCCATTTACAGAATGCTACTGCATAATGATAATTGACATATATAACAGCATCATCGTCATTTTCAGATAACCCATATCGTCCTCTGTATTTAGAATGCGATGGATCAAACTGTTCGTATTGTGCATTTGTCACCTCAGTTACTCCCATTTTAAAAGGCTTACTGATAATTACTTTGTGCATAGGTGCTTCATCATAGTTCTCACCTTTTCCTTCGGAACCCATCCAGAAATAGCCCGAAGGAACCTGAATCAAATCTATTCCGACACTATTTTTTTCGGTTTGTGCATAAATTCCGACATGCAAAGAAACAGCTATAAGTAATAAGATGATTCTATTCATAATATGAAAAAGTATTAGACTTATTTCTCAGTTTGAGAGTTTTTTTAAGAATAAAGACTCATACCTGCAATGAGATATGAGTCTTTAAATTTATCAATAATAAATTATAATAAGTAAAAGAAAATATTTAATGATACATTTTAAAAGCATAACAACCTATTGTTGTTTTGCTTCCCAAAGCAATAAATAGTTCTGTGAACTTATTTTATTTATCGGCTATTGGTTTTAATAAATATCTGATTTCTTTAGCTCCGGTTAGCTCATCATGAGTAATTCTAAAGCTATTATGCTCTTTTCCATCAATTCGAAGGCTACCGATATAATTTGCATTGGCTGTATCCATTGGTTTTACGGATTCTATAACTACTTTATCGGACTTATAATAGTCAGGATTCAGTTTGATAGTTATTTTGTCAAACGTAGGTGTTACCAAAGTATAATCAGGTCGCCCCGGACATTCGGGGTAAAAACCCATCATATTAAATACAGCCCATGTTGATAATGTTCCTGTATCATCATTTCCGGGTAATCCTCCGGGTGAATTGGTGAAGTGATCGTTTAACAGTTCTTTTACCAATTTTTGAGTTCTCCACTCTTCTCCTTTAAAATTACTAAAGAAATGAGGGTAATTTATATCAGGCTCATTAGTAACATCGAAATATCCTTTGTCGAATACCGACTGTAATTTATTGACAAAAGCTTTGTCCCCTCCCATTATCTTGGCTAATCCGGGTATATCATGAGGTACAGCAAATGTATAATTCCAAGAAGATCCCTCGTGAAATCCGGGATTTGGCTCGAAATTCATTCCCTGAGTAGGATTAAACGGCGTTAAGAATGTTCCATCGGGCAATATCGGACGGAATGCTCCTGTTTCTTTATCGTAATAATGTTTATATCCCAACGACCTTTTATAAAATAATTTAGCATCGTCTTTTTTACCTAAAGCTTCAGCAAAACGAGCTAAATTCCAGTCTGCAATGTAGTATTCCAAAGCATGAGATACCGAGTTGTCAAACTCGCCACGCAAAGGAACAAAACCAAGCTTCATATAATCGTCATTATCAGGACGCATCAAATTTTCTTTACTTGGTAAGGTTGCCGATTTATACATTGCCTCATAAGCTGTATTCACATCAAAATCTTTCAATCCTTTAAACCAAGCATCTACAATAACAGGGATCGAAGGGTCACCCTCCATTGTATAAGTCTCACGTCCGTACAACTCCCACTTAGGTAACCATCCGTGTTCTTTGTACATATCTATCATTGTGTGCATCATTTGAATCTGACGCTCAGGATATACCAGTGTCATCAATTGGTGTACATTGCGGTATGTATCCCAAAGAGAAAATACTGTATAACGATTCTCATTGGTCGTTTTAATTTCAGAACTTTCCATAGCTGGATATTGTCCGTTTACGTCTTGCAGAATATTCGGATGTACCAGTGCATGATAAAGCCCTGTATAAAATACTGTTTTTTGGTCGTCAGTTCCACCCTCTACTAATATTCGGGAAAGATCATCATTCCAGCTTTTACGAGCAGCCTTATGCACTGCGTCAAAATCTGCTTTAGGTTGCTCTGTCTCCAAATTTAAGCGTGCATTTTCGATACTGACAAAAGAAACACCCATTTGAACTTCGATAGTTTCGCCTTCTTTTGCATCGAAAGTAAAATAAGCCCCCACATCATCCCCGGCGATTTCCTTGTCATACCTTGTATATAATTTGTATTTTCCGGCATCGGAATTCCATTCACGTTCCCATTTTTCACCGGGACGCTGTAATTTCCAATAACCTGTATTTTCTGGCGTCTTATTAACTCTCATAACAAAATAGATTGGAAATACTGCTTGCGAAGCTGTGTAGCAAAATGTACCTAGAAGCTTAGTACCTTCTATTTCTGTAGGACTTACCCTGCGAATCATAGCTCCCGACTCATTAGTAAGCCCTTCTCCTAAGTTTAATAATATATTAGCTTGTCCTTTAGGAAAAGTAAAACGGGCAATTCCTACACGCGGGGTTGCACTTACCTCTGTTTTGATATTATATTTGGTCAGTAAATTCGAGTAATATCCGGGTGATGCAATTTCGTTTTTATATTCACTTCCGTATTTTCGATAATCGACCTCTAAATCGCCTGATGTAGGCATCAATAAAAGGCTGCTCATATCGGGGCAACCTACCCCACTGAGGTTTACATGAGCATACCCTGTAAAATATTTGTTATCGAAACTATATGGTGTAGACCACCATCCGGTATCTTTATCTCTTTTATTTAAGTCTGAGCCCATTACATTAAAAGGGGTCACCGACATAAAACTTTGAGGGCACATGGCTCCCGGGTTTGTTGTTCCGTAATTAGTTGTACCGATGAACGGATTGACATAATCAACCGGTTCTGTTTGAGCAGCAACTATACTGAAACAACCTAAAAATAAATAAAGGAATGTTTTTCTCATGATATAATTTAGTAATTGAAAATATTTAATGATATATTTCGGTTGTATCTACAGACATAAAGTTTCGTCCCTACTCCTAAAGCGATAAAAGGAATGAAATCTTAAGAATATATATTTTCTAAGATACAGACTATTTCCTGTAGATATTTAGCATCTACTTCCGAAAAATTGGCTTCTATCTCACTGTCAACGTCAAGTACAGCTACAACCTTGCCTTGTTTTTGTATTGGTATTACAATTTCCGAACGTGATTCACTATCACAAGCAATATGTCCGGCAAAAGTATTAACATCTGCAACTGTTATCGTGCGATTCTCTTTCCATGCCGTTCCGCATACTCCTTTGCCATAATTTATGCGGGTGCAAGCTATCCGCCCCTGAAAAGGACCTAATACCAGTTGCTCTCCTTTAACTATGTAAAAACCCACCCATAGAAAACTAAAAGCTTCTTTTAAAACAGCCGATATATTAGCCAAATTGGCAATAGTATCTGACTCCCCTTCGAGTAATGCTTTTATTTGAGGTAGGATATTTTGATATTGCTCCTCTCTGGAACCATCTTTTAATACATCTATTTTTTCAGCCATGCTATAAAGATATTGCTTTTTATAAAATTTCTAAAGTCTCAAAGTCTATTTTAAATACGAAAATTAAAGCATTCCCAACTGCTCAAACATACTTTGATATATTTCGGCTTTTCCTGCTAACGATTTTGGATAGGCTCTTGATGATGACGGCATACGATATAAACGCATTGGTCTTCCTTGAAATTCGAAAGATGAAAAGTCTCCGATTTTAGGTTCGGTAGTCTGAACAAAAGAGATTAATGTATCGGTAGCTTTTTGTCCGGTCGTAACAATAGCCCTGCATGTTGATACTTGATGCAGAATAGCACCTAAATCGGTTACTTCTACTACTTCCAGAAAATTATCCGATGCATTATCTTTGTGTCTTATTACTGCTCTTGCTGTATCTCCTATGCCTATTTTTTTATAGGAGAGAAACTCTCTTATACTTTCTTCATTAAAAGTTTTTCTGTCAGCAAGTAAAAAATGATCTTTATTCTGAAAAAAAATCAATCCGAATATTCTCCACATGTCATTCTGGAAATTGGGATAGAAGAAGTTCATCGACCAGCGTTCTTGTTTAGGCGGAAAGCTTCCCAACATGATTAACTGAGTATCAGCGGGCAAGAAAAAAGGTAAAGGGTGATATTCTATATCTTTCATAATTCTGTTGAGTATTGATCCCTGTCTTATCACAACGAAGATAATAAAAATATTTTCTGTCTGTTTTTGTTCCTCTCCACCTGATAAAACATCAATTATTGCAAATAATATGTCTTTTTATTTGCAATTAAAGAAATATGTTATATTTTTGCTCTTACTAAATAAAAATTCAAATCGAAATGAAATTATTCACGAACATTCTTAGCTCTATTATTCTGCTCTGGGAAAATCTTAGAGTGAGTAGTGTTGCGTAGTAGTTGAATAATTAAAACAGATATAGCAATAGCCTTTCTCACTCTAAGAGAAGGGCTATTTTATTAAATAGATCAGCGGTTTGCTAACAATAGAAACATACTTTAGACAAATTATATATGGACAAATTATTTATTTTTGACACGACATTAAGAGATGGAGAGCAGGTTCCCGGTTGCCAGTTGAATACTATTGAAAAAATAGAAGTAGCCAAATCTCTCGAAGCTCTCGGTGTTGATGTTATAGAAGCTGGTTTTCCCGTATCAAGTCCTGGAGACTTCAATTCAGTAGTGGAAATTTCTAAAGCCGTTACATGGCCTACTATCTGTGCACTCACACGTGCTGTTGAAAAAGATATAGAAGTTGCTGCTGAAGCTCTCAAGTATGCCAAGAAAAAACGTATACATACAGGAATCGGAACTTCGGATTTCCATATAAAACATAAATTTAACTCTACGCAGGACGAAATTGTAGAACGTGCCATTGCTGCCGTGAAATATGCAAAACGCTTTGTAGAAGATGTTGAATTTTATGCAGAAGATGCAGGCAGAACCGATAATGCTTATTTGGCAAGAGTGGTACAAGCTGTTATCAATGCAGGAGCGACTGTTGTAAATATTCCTGATACAACGGGCTATTGTTTACCAACAGAATATGGTGCGAAAATTAAATACCTGATCGATCATGTAGACATGAAAAATGCCATACTTTCGACACATTGTCACCAAGATCTAGGAATGGCAACAGCCAATTCTATTATGGGAGTATTGAATGGTGCTCGTCAGGTTGAAGTTACGATTAATGGAATTGGCGAACGTGCAGGCAACACCTCTTTAGAAGAAGTTGTTATGGCAATAAAGAGTCATAAGGAATTGGATATCGAAATGAATATCAATACTCAAAAGATATATCCTATGAGTCGTATGATATCGAGTTTAATGAATATGCCTGTGCAGCCCAATAAAGCAATTGTAGGTAGAAATGCATTTGCACATTCATCGGGAATACATCAGGATGGAGTACTTAAAAATATGTCGACTTATGAAATTATCGACCCCAAAGATGTCGGTATAGATGATAATGCGATTGTACTTACTGCCCGTAGCGGACGTGCAGCTTTAAAGAATAGATTGAGTATTTTAGGAATTGAAGTTAATGATAGTGAATTAGCCGAAATATATCAGCGTTTTTTAGAACTTGCAGACCGAAAGAAAGATATTACGGATGAAGATATTCTAATTCTTGCAGGAAAAGAAACAGATAAAATGCATCGCATTAAGTTAGACTATCTGCAAGTAACATCAGGTATCGGAGTTCGCTGTATTGCTAACGTTGGTATTGATATTGCCGGTGAAAAATTCGAGGCATCAGCTTCGGGTAATGGACCTGTTGATGCAGCAATTAAAGCGGTAAAACAGATCATTCGTCGCGAAACTATTATACAGGAATTTTTAATTCAGGCTATCAATAAAGGAAGCGATGATGTAGGTAAGGTACATATGCAGGTAGAGAACGAAGGACTAAATTATTATGGCTTTTCAGCAAATACCGATATTGTAGCAGCATCAGTTGAAGCATTTATCAATGCAATTAATAAATTTGTAAAATAAACCAATCGCTAATTAGTGGAAACTAAAAAATACGAATATATAGATAGTTTACGAGGAATTGCCGTATTAATGGTTTTAATGGTACATGTTGGTAATTTTTTCAAGATTTCAACAACCGAATATTTTCCTGATTTACTATTTGGGATTCTATATAATGGGAGAATTGGCGTTCAATTATTTTTCATAATCAGTTCTTTTACTCTAATGTTTTCTTTTGAGAGAAGAATCGGTGAAAAAAACGGAACATCGAATTTTTATATCAGGCGTTTTTTCAGAATAGCTCCCATGTATTATTTGGCTATATTAGTTATAACAGCATATTACATTCACTTAGATGCACAAAACTGGGATACTTTAACAACACCGTGGTACATAAGTAATTTTTTGTTCTTAAATACACTTAATCCTTATTGGATCAAAACTATAGTACCCGGAGGATGGTCTATTTCGGTAGAGTTTTTATTTTACATTATATTTCCATTTATCGCATCACGGATAAAGAATATAAATATGTCGGCGGTTGCTCTTTTCACAAGTCTTATTGTTGCAACACTGTTTATGTATATTGTTAAGGATAGGTTTGTATTTTTCCAATTAGATTTTCATCAGATAAGCTTTTATTACCAATTACCTGTATTCTTTATCGGGATATTTGCTTATTGGTTAACTAAAGAGAGTTATACTAAGATAAATAACAAGACATGGTTACTACTCATAATAGCATTGTTTCTATTTACTTATATGGGAGTACCCTATTATTTATTTTACACAATCATATTTTGTATCGCTATTTTCGTATTGCAAAAGAAACCATACAAAATACTTTGTAATAAATGGTTGTCTAAAGTCGGCCAAGTGAGTTTTAGTATGTATATTGTGCATTTCTTTCTTATTATAATGATGAATAGCTTTGGAATAGGACGTATTATACCCGTTACCAATTTATTTACGTCCATAATAAACTATATCCTTTTATATATTTTAGTTTCCGTATTAACTTATACAATTTCTTATTTCTCATATAAATTTATAGAAGTTCCCGGACAAAATCTAGGAAAAAAACTAATCAAAAAAAGATCAACAAATAATATTTCAGCATGAAAACATTATTCGACAAAATTTGGGATGCCCACACAGTATCAACCGTAGAAGACGGCCCCACTCAATTGTATATTGACAGACATTTCTGCCATGAGGTAACAAGCCCGCAAGCTTTTAATGGCTTACGAACCAGAGGACTTACTGTACTCCGTCCGGACAAAACAACTTTAACAGCAGACCACAATACCCCTACAATTAATCAAGACCAACCGGTTAAAGATCCGATTTCAAGAAATCAGCTGGATACGTTGTCTAAAAACGCTGCTGAATTTGGATTGACATTATATGCTTTGGGAAATAAAAAGAATGGTGTTGTTCATATCATCGGGCCGGAAAACGGTTATACTCAACCGGGGATGACTATCGTTTGTGGAGACAGTCATACTTCTACACACGGAGCTTTTGGTTCAATTGCGTTTGGTATTGGCACTTCCGAAGTTGAAATGGTACTTGCTACTCAATGTATATTACAGAGTCGTCCTAAAACGATGCGTATCACCTTTAATGGCAAATTAAATAAAGACGTTACAGCTAAAGACTTAGCTCTTTATATGATTGCCAAACTAACTACAGGTGGAGCTACCGGCTATTTTGTTGAGTATGCAGGAGAAGCTATTCGCAATATGTCGATGGAAGAAAGAATGACCCTTTGTAACTTAAGTATAGAAATGGGTGCTCGTGGAGGATTAATTGCTCCGGACGAGGCTACCTTTGCTTATGTAAAAGGTCGTGAATTTGCACCTAAAGGAGAAGCTTGGGATAAAGCTTTAGCGTATTGGAAAACATTGAAGACAGATGAAGGTGCAAAATTCGATAAAGAATTAGTATACGATGCGGCTGATATTCAACCAATGATTACTTACGGAACCAATCCGGGCATGGGTATGGCTGTAAATGACACTATTCCTACATTGGATGAAATAGACGAAGCAGGTCGTATCTCGTTCCAGAAATCAATGGATTATATGGGGTTCAAGCCTGGAGAGAAATTGGAGGGGAAGCCAATTGACTATGTATTTTTAGGTAGCTGCACGAATGGTCGTATCGAAGATTTCCGTGCCTTCACTAATTTTATTAAAGGAAAGAAAAAAGCTGAAAATGTTATAGCTTGGCTTGTTCCCGGAAGTTGGATGGTTGAACAACAAATACGTGAAGAAGGTTTATACGACATTCTTATTGAAGCAGGTTTTGCTTTGCGTCAACCCGGATGCTCGGCTTGTCTGGCGATGAACGATGATAAAGTTCCCGCAGGCAAATATGCAATTTCAACATCAAACCGTAACTTCGAAGGTCGCCAAGGTCCCGGAGCACGTACTATTTTGGCTGGTCCTTTAGTTGCCGCAGCAGCAGCAATTACAGGGAAGATAACAGACCCAAGAACATTTTAAGGTTAAAAGACCTATTTTGCGTTACTTAATTTTCTTATAAAAGTAAAATATAAAATGGAAAAGTTTCAAACATTGACATCAACATATGTTCCACTACCCATTGAGAATGTGGACACAGATCAAATTATACCTGCCCGTTTCTTAAAAGCTACAACAAAAGAAGGCTTTGGAGACAATTTATTTGCTGACTGGCGTTATGACAAAGAAGGAAAACCTAAAGCTGACTTTGTATTGAATAACCCAACATACAGTGGTGAAATTTTAGTAGCAGGAAAAAACTTCGGTAGCGGCTCTAGTCGTGAGCATGCTGCATGGGCTATCGTGGGATATGGATTTAAAGCTGTAGTATCTAGTTTTTTTGCTGATATTTTTAAAAATAATTCATTGAATAACGGTCTATTGCCTGTTATTGTTAGCTCTGAATTTTTAGCTGAAATATTTGACAGTGTAAACAAAGATCCTAAAGCAACTCTGACAATCAATCTGGAAAAACAGACGATAACCAATAATGCTACAGGAAAATCAGAATCTTTTGAAATAAACCCTTATAAAAAAGAGTGTTTACTTAAAGGCTTAGATGATATTGATTATCTACTATCAAAAAAAGCCCTTATAGAAGAATACGAAAAAGATCAGATATTATAAATCATATTAATTTGATATGTGCCTGTTTTAAATTAAACAGGTACATTGATTCTTTTTTGCAGAATACTTAACTTACGCCTATGTTAGAAATAATGGATACCACCTTGCGTGACGGTGAACAAACTTCAGGAGTTTCGTTTTCCTCGCAAGAGAAATTAAGTATTGCCCACCTGTTGTTGGTTGATCTGGGAGTCAACCGCATTGAAATTGCATCAGCCCGTGTATCGGATGGTGAATTTAAAACAGTAAAAAAAATTACGGATTGGGCTAGAGGTGCCGGATATATCGATCAGATCGAAATTTTAGGTTTTATCGATAAAGGAGCTTCTCTACAATGGATTAAAGATGTTGGATGTAATACGGTAAACCTTTTAACTAAAGGTTCTTACAAGCATGTAACTGAGCAATTACGCAAAACACCTCAAGAACATCTGGATGATATAAAAGCCGAAGTATATTTGGCACAGGAGATGGGCTTGAATGTGAATATTTACCTTGAAGATTGGTCTAATGGTATTCTTAATTCGGAAGATTACGTATACTTTATGGTTGATAACCTAAAAGATATGCCAATCAAACGTTTTATGCTTCCGGATACTTTGGGTATACTCAATCCACATACCACTTGGAGGGCATGTCGCAGAATGACTAAACGATATCCGAAACTACATTTTGATTTTCATGCACACAATGATTACGATTTAGCAGTTGCCAATGTTATGGTAGCTGTGGAAGTTGGAGTACAAGGTGTACATGTTACGATGAATGGTTTAGGTGAGCGTGCCGGAAATGCAAGTTTATCGAGTGTTATTGCTGTTTTGCATGATCATTTGAATGTTGAAACCACAATCAAAGAAGAAAAATTAAATCGTGTAAGCCGTGTTGTTGAAACCTATTCAGGTTTAACAATATCTGCAAATCAGCCTATTGTAGGAGAGAATGTTTTTACTCAATGTGCCGGAATTCACGCAGATGGAGATAATAAAAACAATTTGTATTACAACGATTTATACCCCGAACGATTTGGCAGGGTGAGAGAATATGCCTTAGGCAAATTGTCTGGTAAAGCCAATATTCGAAAAAATATCGAAGCTTTAGGCATAGAGCTGGATGAAGCCGAAATGGCAAAGGTTACCAATCGGGTAATAGAATTGGGAGACAAGAAAGAAGTCATCACTCAGGAAGACCTACCTTATATAATCTCTGACGTTCTGAGGAACAGCGAAAAAGACAAACAAGTAAAAATAATAGCTTTTGCCTTTATATTGTCAAAAGGGGTACGTCCTTCGGCTTCTGTTCGCATCGAGATAAATGGAAAAGAATACGAAGAAACGGCACCGGGTGACGGACAATATCATGCATTCTCGAAAGCATTGTGGAAAATTTACACAAAATTAGATAAACCTAAACCCGATCTGGTAAACTACTCAGTAATTATTCCTCCAGGAGGACGCACAGATGCTTTGGTGCAAACTGTTATCTCGTGGAAATTCAATGATAAAGTATTTAAGACAAGAGGATTAGATGCTGATCAAACGGAAGCAGCTGTAAAAGCTACTGAAAAGATGTTGAATATTATTGAAGATATGTAAGGTCACAGACCTTTCTTATTACAGATACGTAGAAGAAAATAAAAACATATAAAACACATATTTCAAAAAACAATTAGGATATGAAATTAAATATTGCGGTACTACCCGGAGATGGTATTGGTCCTGAGATTATTGGACAAGCTTTAAGAGTTACTGAAGCTGTTTGCGAGAAATTCGGTCACGAATTATCATATGAATATGGTATTGTAGGAGCATGTGCCATTGATGAAGTGGGAAGCCCCTACCCTGATGCTACACACGAACTTTGTATGGAGTCTGATGCTGTTTTATTTGGTGCTATCGGAGATCCTAAATATGATAACAACCCATCGGCAAAAGTTAGACCCGAGCAAGGTTTATTGAAAATGCGCAAAGATCTGGGATTATATGCAAATCTTCGTCCTATCAATACATTCCCATCGTTAATACACAAATCGCCTCTTCGTGCAGAACTAGTTGACGGTGCTGATTTTATGTGTATACGTGAGCTAACAGGAGGTCTTTATTTTGGACGTCCTCAAGGAAGAAGCGAAGATGGAAATACGGCTTATGATACTTGTGTGTATACTCGTGAAGAAGTAGAACGCATACTTCATTTATCTTACAAATATGCACGCCAACGTCGCAAAAAAGTGACAGTTGTAGATAAAGCAAATGTGCTTTGTACTTCTCGTCTATGGAGAGAAGTAGCTCAAGAAATCGAGAAACAATATCCTGATGTTGAAACAGAATATATGTTTGTTGATAATGCTGCTATGCAGATTATTCAATGGCCAAAACGTTTTGATGTATTAGTTACAGAAAACTTATTCGGTGATATTCTTACTGACGAGTCTTCTGTTATTACAGGCTCATTAGGAATGTTGCCTTCTGCATCTATAGGTATTCATACATCAGTATTCGAACCTATCCATGGATCGTATCCACAAGCAGCAGGCAAGAATATAGCAAATCCTGTAGCCACCATATTATCGGCAGCGATGATGTTCGAGTATGCTTTTGATTTACAAAAAGAAGGAAAAATCATTCGTGATGCAGTAAATGCGTCTTTAGAAGAAGGCATTGTAACGGAAGATATTGCTTCTGGAAGTAAAGCTTATTCTACATCTGAAGTTGGAGATTGGATTGTTGATTTTGTAAAAAGATAATCCTTTAAATAAAAAGGTATAAAACTTAAAAAGTGAGTGATTTTTTGTCACTCACTTTTTTATTTCTATATTTTGGCTCAAATGCCAAATTCTGGTCAAACAAATATATTTTTCATATGAGAAATCATCATATCTTATTTATTATAGTTGGGTTATGCTGTATATTTCTTTTAAGTTGCAAAACAACGAAAGAAAAACAAAACCCTAAAGTGAAAACAGAAGGAATATCCAAAAAGAAAGGCGAAGATTTTGACAGCTTTTACTCAAAATTCATGTCTGATGCCAAATTTCAAAAATCAAGGGTAACTTTTCCTCTAAAGTGTGACATATCGGAACCTGACAGAAATCTAAAAATTATAGAAGCAAATGATTGGATTCCGATGAAAGTAGCCATTAGTCAAGTGGATCGAAGTATATATAAAGTAAAGATAACCAAGACATCGACTGTGGTTACTCATCGAATATATATAGAGAACTCGGATACTGATATACTGCTAAAATACAAGCTGATAAAAGGAAAATGGTATTTAATATACTATAAAAGTATTTTTTTATAATCAAATAATACACAATCTTCATTCTATTAGAGGTATACAAATACAAAACTCTATAAAAAATCATACCTTTGTAGCAGAATAAAAAATATATGAAAGAAAAGTCAAAAAATACACTGTTGTCAGAAATAAAAGTAACCGAGAATGCCGAGTTACTGAATTTCTTAGTGGAAAAAAATGTAAGAAAAAGTAGAAATGCGACTAAGTCTCTATTGGTTCACAAACAAATCAAGGTAAACAACAAGGTCGTATCACAACATAATCATGAATTAAAGCCGGGAGATACAGTTTCAATACATAAGCAAGACCATAAGCTTGAACAAAAGAAGCTGAAAGGACTTACTGTAATATACGAAGATAAGGATCTTCTGGTTGTAGATAAAGAATCCGGGCTATTATCTGTTTCAACAGGAAAAGAACTGTTAAAAGAAACAGCGTATAATATTATAAATGATTATGTAAAAGGGAAAAATGCAAAAGAGAAAGCTTATGTATTATTTCGCTTGGATAGAGAGACATCCGGTTTAATGGTTTTTGCCAAAAATCCTGAAATACAAGAAGACTTACAACACGAATGGATATTACATCCACCCAAACGTTCTTATCTGGGTGTAATCGAAGGACCTCTTGTTCCAGCCAGCGGAAAGATAACTTCGTGGTTAACGGAAAATAAAAATTTCGTAGTATTTGCTTCAAAAACTGACAATGGAGGTCTGGAGGCTATTACCGAATACGAAACAATCAAATCAAATAGTAGATATTCGGTTATCAGACTAACTCCTACTACTTCCCGTAAAAATCAGTTGCGAGTTCAATTGCAATTTATAGGTCATCCTATTGTAGGTGATAAAAAATACGGCTCGAAAATAAGCCCGCTACGTCGGATAGCTTTACATGCCGATGAGTTAGAGTTTACGCATCCCAGAACAAAAGAAAAAATACAATTATCATCGCCACTGCCTAAAAAAATGCAAGTAATGGTCGATGCTATTCAACCTAAAAAGAAAGAAGCTTCGGAGGAGTAAGAGTAAATGGACACATTCAAAACAGTGAAAGAAACTTCCAAAGGATTATTTACTGAGAAAAAAAGTAAATTTATATCCTTTGTGATCCCTGTTCAAACTGTAGAAGATGTAAAAATCGAAGTTGAAAAATACCGAAAAGAATATTATGATGCCCGACATGTTTGTTGGGCATACATGCTTGGTTCTGGAAGAGATGAATTTAGATCAAACGATGATGGAGAGCCTTCGGGAACAGCAGGTAAGCCTATATTAGGACAAATAAATTCGAATGAATTAACTAATATACTCATCGTTGTGATTCGTTATTTTGGAGGCGTTAAACTAGGTACCAGCGGATTAATTGTTGCCTATAAAGAGGCTGCTATTGAAGCTATAGCCAATGCCGAAATTATAGAAAAAACTGTAGATTTAGAGATCAGTTTTCAGTTCGAATATCCTTTTATGAATGATGTAATGAAAATTGTAAAAGACTTAGAACCTGCAATTTTAAATCAGCAATATGATACAGGTTGTTTCATGACATTAAAAATACGTAAGGGATTATACGACCAACTCATATCCAGATTAGAAAAAGTCGAGAGTTTACATTTCCCACAAACAGATTAATTTTACAGAACTATTTATTCTTTTGGTAAGCAAAATCATGATAGATAGTTATGTTCTTTAAATGTATTATTATATATTTTCTTTTACTTAATTAAACTTATACATATATCAGTTATGAAAATATCAATCATAGGTGGCGGTAATATGGGAGGAGCTATTGCTTCGGGATTAGCATCAGGAACTGTATTTACCCCACAAAATATTACAGTTATAGATCGTAATCAAAAAAATATCGATGCTCTTGCAAAGGCTAATATTAACGGAGTAATTAATGATTATTCATCATTATCTGAAGCTGATATAATAGTTTTAGCTGTTAAGCCTTGGTTTATTGAAGAGGTATTAGATAAACATGCAAAATCGTTTAACTCAAAGCAAATTATTATATCTATTGCAAGTGGTATTTCACTAAATCAACTTTCGGAGTGGATTATTCCGGATTCTGCTATATACAGAGTCATGCCAAATACAGCCATTGCAATAAAAGAGAGTATGAGTTTTGTTGCATCACATAATACTACAAAAGAAAAAGATGAACTAATCCTCAGAATATTTAGTGAACTAGGAAAGGCCGAGTTTATTGACGAAAAATTATTTGCTGCTGCAACCTCACTTGCTTCATGCGGAATAGCTTTTGCTTTCAGATACATACGTGCAGCTATGGAAGGTGGAATCGAAATGGGATTAAAAGCCGATCAAGCCAAAGAAACAGTTATTCAAACACTCAGAGGAGCAGCAAATTTACTGGAAGCTAACAACAGTCATCCCGAAGTTGAGATAGATAAAGTTACCACACCTGGAGGAATAACGATTAAAGGATTAAATGAAATGGAAAACTCAGGATTTACGACTGCAGTCATTAAGGGATTAAAAGCCAGCTATGTCAAGTAGAACAGGGATTGAGAAATTCTTAGAGAAACAGGGAAATATAAAACGCGATAATTGAAATAAGTGGATACATCAACTAAAGGGAAGTTATATTATTTCAATCCCGGACATGAGGGAGCAATATTAAGTTCATCGCCTTATTATACACCGCCTGCTAATATGGTAAATCTGCAAAACGATTTAGCATACTTGCCTGCTTGGTATGCAAGGTCAATTGATTTTGTATTGTTACAAGCTGAATTACCACTTAAGTTTAAGAAATACTTATCCAAAAATTTACGACCTATTGCACAAGGATTTACTGAAAATAATTTGAATAGGTCTTTAGAAGAGGTGCATTTATGGGGCATCTCTCCGCAATCTATTAACTATTTTGAGAAGCTGGGTGATAAATATCATTTAGAATTTAAACTGCCTAAATGGAAAGATGAATTAAGACAATTGTCAAGTAGAGAAACTGCCAAAGAATGCTTAACCGATCTGTGTAGTAGAATTTCAGCTATTTCACCAGATATCATTCCCTACTTTTACACAACATTGAATGAGATCGAAAGTCTCGTTCAAGAAAAACAATATCAATTTTTAGCTAAAGCCCCCTACTCTTCTTCGGGAAGAGGGTTATTATGGTTACCTATAGGTGAGTTAACACAGACTGAACGCCAGATTTTACAAGGAATTCTAAATAAACAAAAGATTGTTTCTATAGAGAAAGTTCTCAATAAGAAGCTTGATTTTGCTATGGAATTTATTTTAGAAGATAATAATATTCGCTTTGAAGGATATTCTTTATTCGAAACAAATAACAAAGGTGCATATCTAGGCAATTATATTGGTTCACAAAGAAACTTAGTAGAAAAGCTCAATAGTTTTATTGATTATACTCTTCTGGAGGAAGTAAAAAGACAGCTATCAAAGATTATCCAAGAGAAATTTGGTAAGTTTTACTCCGGCTGTATAGGTGTTGATATGATGATTTATCAAGAAAATGAAGAATATAAATTGCATCCTTGTGTAGAGATCAATGTAAGAGACAATATGGGGTTACTGGCTCTTCGGTTTAGTGAAAATTATTTGGAAACAGGTGCTGAAGGTACTTTTTTTACAGACTTTAGCTCTATTGAAGGAGAACAAGAAGTCAGGCACATTGAAATGAAAAAGAAATATCCTGTTTTATTTTCGGATGGAAGAATAAAATCAGGATATTTATCACTATGTCCTGTAAATGAAACAACTAAATACAGGGCTTATGTTTTAATCAACAATAGTTAATTACTTCTTTTTACTGCTTCGGTATTTTATAAAAACAGGAATAGAATCGAACTTAGCTACATTTCCTTGCATATCCACGACAGATGCATCTAACTGATATACACCTTCCCATATCGGAACAGTTTTTGAAGTCCCATCTATGGTAACAGTCATCAGAGAATCAATTCTAAATATCTGAGAAATTGTTATCTGGGTAGTATCGAATATCGATACACTTTGATAATTTCTATAAAAATATGCAGTAGTATCTCCCGGTGCCAGCTTAATACTATCTTTTGCGTGTCTTATTCTGAAGGTATAAGATGATAATGCAGTATCGTCTGTAAATCGTGCATTAAATATTGGAAATACTGTATCTGTTTCTCTATATACATATAAAGTATCACCTGCCACAGGTGAAAATACCTCTATGGTGGGAGGTGTGTGATCGCCATCATCGATCTTTGTGCAAGAGAAAAAGACACTCGTACCTATAAATAAGCTTATAATAAGAATAAAAGATATATTTCGAACCATTAAATTTCTGTTTGTTAGGACTACCCAAAGATAAAGATTTTCATTCATCCTGTAATCCATAAATAAAGAGAAAAAGAGAAACTATTAGCTTACTTCTCTAAGCTTGACTTTAAATCCGCAACAGCTTCTTTTATATTTTTAGCCTCTTGTAACAAAGTAATAAATTTACTACCAATGATTGCACCACTGGCATTTGCCTGAGCAGCATCTAAAGTGGCTTTGTTTGATATACCGAACCCTATCAGACGAGGGTTTCTGAGATTCATAGCATTTATTCTCTTGAAATAAGCCTGTTTCTGATCATCAAAACTTTTCTGAGCGCCTGTTGTAGCTGCGGATGATACCATATAGATAAAGCCATCCGTATGCTCGTCTATGAAACGAATTCGTTCATCAGAAGTCTCAGGAGTAATTAGCATGACTACCTTCACATTATATTTATCAGCAATCGGCTTGTATTCTTTGATGTAATCATTGAATGGCAGATCGGGAATAATAGTTCCATCAATACCAACTTCTTGACATTTCTTACAGAAATTCTCGAAACCATACTGCATAATCGGATTCAAATATCCCATCAATATAAGTGGAATAGATACCTCTTTACGTATATCTGTTAATTGTTCGAATAGCTTTGATAAAGTCATACCATTTTGTAAAGCTACAGTACCGCTGGCTTGTATAGTAGGACCGTCGGCCATCGGATCCGAAAAAGGAATACCTATTTCGATTAAGTCTATACCATTTGCTTCCAACTCTTTTATGACATCAACAGTATCATCTATGTTAGGGAAACCTGCTGTAAAATATATAGATAGTATATCCTTTTGCTTCGTTTCGAAAAGTTGTTTTATTCTATTCATTTTTCAATTGATTTATAAATTGTTCTAATAGTGTTATATTTTTCAAGCCCGGTTCTAATTCGAATTTACTATTCAGATCCAGAGCATATAGTTTAGGATGAGATATTTTCCGGATAGCTTCTACATCTTCTGCTGAAATACCTCCACTTAAAAAGAAGGGAGTATTTCCCATATATTCATCAAGAATATTCCAATCAAATTTTAAGCCAGAACCTCCATGCTGAGACGTTTTTGTATCAAAAAGAAAGTAGTCACAAACATCAACATACTGATCCATTTTAATGAAGTCTGAAGATTCAGAAACATTAAAAGCTTTAATTATAATAAGTTTCGGATACTTATTCTTTATATTCGAGCAGTACTCTAGAGACTCATTCCCATGTAACTGTACTACTGATAGTTTATACTTTTCAATCAGCCTTAAAAGTGATGAAATATCTTCATTCACGAAAACACCTACCCTACTTATTGTATTGGGTAAAATATCTAATAGCGAAGATTCCAAATCTTGAATATATCGGGGAGATTTAGTATAAAATATCAACCCCATATAATCAATCGGTAATTGAGCTAAAGCCTGAATATTTTCAGGATTTTTCATCCCGCAAACTTTAATCTTCATGATAGTTCTTGGATGAAATTAGCCAAAGCTTTCCCCGGATTATCAGTTTTCATAAAATTCTCACCCATTAAGAAGCCTCTATATCCTACTTGTCGAAGATCAATCACTGTTTGAGGTGAAGAAATACCACTTTCTGAGATTTTTACAAATTCATCAGGTATTTTATCGACTAGATCAAATGAAGCCTGTATATCTGTAACAAATGTTCCTAGATTACGATTATTTACGCCCACAACATCTACATATTCATTGATGTGTCTGAGTTCTTTTTCATTATGAACTTCAAGCAAAACATCTAAGCCCAATTCTTTTGCTTTTATGGCAAATTGCTTAGTCTCTTGAATAGTAAGCGATGACGCAATCAATAATACGGCACTGGCTCCCATTGCAGCAGCCTGATAAAACTGATATTCATCTACCATAAAATCTTTGCGAAGCAGAGGAGTTTTAGTTAAGGAACTAGCCAAAGTAAGATCAGCAAAAGTACCTCCAAAGAATTCTGTATCGGTTAGAACAGAAATGGCACTTGCACCTCCATTTGAGTACAGAGGAACTACTTCTTCTATTTTTGCATTTTCGAAAATCCAACCACGAGAAGGTGAGCGTCTTTTAAATTCGGCAATTATTCCTGTCGAAGAATTTATTAGAGATTGCTTAAATAATCCCTGCTTACGATCAACATTCGCTATTTGTTTAAGCAATTGATCTATACTAACTTCTTTCTTTTGCTGCTCTACCTCAATACGTTTATTAGCAACTATTTTATCTAAAATATTAGTCATAATCTTAATCTCATTTATTTCTTAGTTCCAACAATAGAAAAAGTCATAGGCACTTTATCTCCTAACACATCAATCTGATACTTATCTACATCAATTTTAATTGTATGATTAAAGCAATTATAGGGTGAGTAATTATACTCATCAAATGAATTGATTTCAATATTATGCTTAATCAAACTATTTAAAACCTCACTTGTACTATGATTCCAATTTACTGTAGAGTATTCAATACTTGCATTTCTATCCGCATATGAACCTTCATTAACTTCTACAATCTCTCCCGAATTAAAGTAATTATAGCCAATCTTTCTAAAATCATCATCAAACATCCAGATAAAAGGATGAAATTCAACAAAAACAAACTTGCCTTCAGACTTAAGGTATTTTGATACAATTGCCGCCCATTTATCTAAATCGGGAAGCCAACCAATAGTACCATAACTCGTAAAAACAATGTCATATTGTTTATCTAAATGATTAGGCAGATCAAAAATATTACAACAGATAAATTGGGTATCTACATTTGCTTGCTGTGCAAATTCTTTTGCTTTCTCAATCGCCTTATCCGATAAATCAATACCTGCTACCTTAGCACCCATTCGACTAAGTGAGATGCTATCCTGACCGAAATGGCATTGAAGATGTAATATTGATTTTCCTTTAATATCGCCAAGTAAACTTAATTCGATCTCCTTTAATGAGTTTTTTCCATTTATGAAAGCTTCGTTTTCATAAAAATCAGATTGTATATGTATCTCAGTCTTTAAATTCCAAGCATTCTTATTTATTTCTATATAATTACTCATCTTCTAATTCTTTTAATTTAGATTTTTCTTGCTGAATAAATGCTGTAATCATCGCTCTATAAATAGATTCTGCAATATCAGGATTGAGATTTTCTTTTTGGGCTAAACCTCTAACTTTGGTTATTACTTGCTCTACTCGTTTAGGAGCTTCAACTTCCGATTCCGTTTTCTTAAATTGTGCGGCCTTATCAACAAAGTTACTTCTTTCTGAGATCAATCGAATGAGTTCTTGATCAATACGATCAATATTTGTACGAACATCATCTAAAGATTGGCAAGTAATTACTTTCATATTGAGACGTTTTATCCGATTAACTGTTTAGCTCTAAGAATCGTTTAAAGGTCGATTTTAATCTACCACTTTCTATGGCTTCTGTAGCTTGTGCAATACATTCTTCAATAGAAAGAGTCGGGTCAATCGTTTGAATAGCTATTGCCGAATTGGCAATTACTGCATTCTTCTGTGCTTTTGTTGCTGTATTATTGATTACGTTATCAAAAATATCCGATGCGTCTTCGGGGGTTTTACCACCATCTAGATCAAGTTCCGAACATCTTTCAAATCCCAATAATTCCGGTGAATAAATACTTTCAGAATGTCTGTTTATTACTTTAAAATCGCCGGTTAAGGATATTTCATCGTAACCATCCAAACCATGTACAATTGCATAATCAACATCAGTCTGTTGATACATATAATAATACATACGAGCCATTTTAAGATTGAATACCCCTAGCACGCTTCTCTTAGGACGAATCGGATTAGCTACAGGCCCCAACATATTAAAGAAAGTACGTACTCCTAAAGCCTTACGGACAGGTGCAACTTCTTTCAACGCATTGTTGAATAAAGGAGCATGCAGATAAGCAATATTAATTTCAGCTAATGATTTCTCCAACTTACTTACATCTGCTGTAAACTTCACACCGTGCTGTTCCATCACGGTTGAAGCACCACTAACGGATGTTGCCCCGTAGTTACCATGTTTAGCGACCTTATATCCTGCCGCTGCCACTGTAAAACATGACAAGGTCGATATATTGAATGTGTTCTTATTATCTCCTCCCGTACCTACAATATCTACCGGATTGTAAGCAGCCAAAGGAGTTACATCTGCACATAGTTCGAGCAATGCATCAGTAAAACCAAGAAACTCATCTATACTGATGCTACGCATCAGATAAACACTAATAAAGGCAGCGATCTGAGAGTGGTTGTATTCACCGTTCGATATGCGAGTCAGTATATCTTTCGATTCTACACGGCTCAACTGTTGGTGATTGAATAATCTATTTAATACTTGTTTCATCGTTTTTAGGCTAATTTTTCTAATGTTTCTGTCGTTTTACTGATTTCTTCATCTGTCAGCTTGTAATTCGACATATTTCCTGTTAAATACTGATCGTAAGCTGTCATATCGATTAAACCATGTCCTGACAAACAAAATAGTATGTTTTTTTGGACACCTTCCTCTTTAGCTTTCAAAGCCTCACGTATTACGGTCGCAATAGCGTGTGTTGATTCGGGTGCAGGAATAATTCCTTCTGTATTTGCGAATAGTTTACCGGCTTCAAATGTTTCCAATTGAGGAATATCCTGAACTTCTATCAATCCGTCTTTACGTAATTGGCTGACAATAGTTCCTGCTCCATGATATCTCAATCCTCCAGCGTGTATATCAGCAGGTTGAAAATCATGACCAAGCGTGTACATCGGTAAAAGTGGTGTTAAACCGACTGAATCACCAAAGTCATACTCAAATTTACCTCTCGATAATTTAGGACATGAAGCAGGCTCAGATGCAATGATACGAATACCTTTTCCATCAAGTATTTTGTGACGTAGGAAAGGAAAAGCTATTCCCGAAAAGTTAGAACCGCCACCAAAACATCCGACAACTATATCAGGATATTCTCCTGCGATTTCCATTTGCTTTTCACTTTCCAGACCAATTACAGTTTGGTGTAATGAAACATGATTCAAAACACTACCTAAAGTATATCGGGTATCGGGATCTTTGGCCGCCATTTCTACCGCTTCCGAAATAGCAATACCTAAACTTCCCGAATTATTGGGGTCTTTAGCTAGTACACTTTTTCCTGATTCGGTTTTATTACTTGGCGAAGCTATTACATTGGCACCCCATGTTTGCATCATCATTCGTCTGTATGGCTTTTGCTCATAGCTCACCTTTACCATATATACTTCCAAATCCAGACCGAATACACTCGAGGCAAAACTTAATGCTGCTCCCCATTGTCCGGCTCCCGTTTCGGTTGTCAAACGCTTGATCCCTTGTTTCTTATTATAATATGCCTGAGGCAATGCCGAATTTAATTTATGAGATCCGATAGGGCTCACACTTTCGTTCTTGAAATAGATATGAGCCGGCGTACCTAAAGCCTTTTCCAATCCTGTCGCTCTCACTAGTGGAGTTGGTCTCCATATTTTATATAGTTCTCTTACTTCTTCCGGAATATCGATCCATCTCTCTTGAGACATTTCCTGCTCGATAAGTTCTTTGGCAAATATGGGTTCTAAATCTTCGGCATTCAGTACCTCTTTTGTAGCAGGATTCAATGGAGGTAAAGGCTTGTTTACCATATCTGCTACAATATTATACCATTGTTTTGGAATCTCATCTTCGCTTAAAAGTATCTTCTTTGACATAACAAATTGCTTATTTAAATAATATTAGATTTTAGCTTAAATTGAATGCTAGTTATTTTGATAAAAAATTCTTTACGATTATTGCTCCTTGAGGGGTTAATACAGATTCGGGATGAAACTGTACACCATGCACATCGTATTCTTTATGTTTCATAGCCATAATCTGTCCGTCATTATCTAAGGCAGTTACAATGAAACATTCGGGAAGATTTTTTGAATCTACAATCCATGAGTGATAGCGACCTACTTCTATTTCTTTATCAAGACCTTCCAAAATATAATCGTCTGCAGCGATATTGGCATTCGTTGTAATACCATGATATACATCTTCCAGATTTACCAGATTAGCACCGAATGCTTCTCCTATCGCTTGATGTCCTAAGCATACTCCCAAGATAGGTTTGGTTGAAGCATATTCCTTTATTAAAGGCAATAATAAACCTGCCTCGGATGGAATACCCGGACCGGGAGATAAGATAATTTTATCGTATTGTGCTATATCGACCAATGCTATTTTATCATTTCTTACAACATCTACATCTTTATATCCAAGTTGTTTTACTAGATGAACCAGATTATATGTAAATGAATCGTAATTGTCAAAAATTAATATTTTCATAAAATTCAATTTTTTATTGTTACAGCAAAATCAACAGCCTTTTTTAAAGCTCCGAGTTTATTTTTTACTTCCATCACTTCAGTTTCGGGAGTAGATTTTGCAACTATTCCCCCACCCGCTTGATAATAAAGTGTGTTGTTTTTGCTCAGGAATGTACGGATAGTTATTGCCTGATTAAGATCTCCATTAAAACCGATATATCCGATACAACCGCCATAAACACCTCGCATTGACTTCTCGATATCACGAATCAGTTGCATAGCTCTTACTTTGGGTGCTCCCGATAGTGTACCGGCAGGAAATGTATCGGCAAATACTTTGATACTGTCAATATCCTTATCTATAGTTCCACTCACACGAGATACAAGATGAATTACATGTGAATAAAACTGTACATTTTTATAAAAATCAACTTTTACATCATGACAATTACGACTCAAATCATTACGGGCAAGATCTACAAGCATTACGTGTTCTGCATTTTCTTTCTCGTCTTTCAATAAGTTTTCTGATAATACACGGTCTTTTTCATCATCACCTGTACGGAAGTAAGTTCCCGCAATAGGATCGATATAGGCTTTTCCTTTACTTATCTTGCAATGTGTTTCGGGAGAAGAACCAAATACCCGGAATGAACCAAAATCGAAGAAAAACAAATAAGGTGAAGGGTTTATAGAACGTAATGCTCTGTAAACATTGAACTCATCTCCTTTAAATTTCTGAGTGAAACAACGAGATAATACAATCTGAAATACATCACCACGTTTACAATGTGCAATACCTTTTTTTATCATTTCAATGTGTTCTTCGTCTGTTATATAAGAACATTCATTGCCAATGCTTTCGAAATTGTAAGTTGCAATATTATTATTCATCAATATGGCTTCTAATTCTTCTGTCCGAGACAAATTTCCTTCTACCACATTTTCTACGATAGTCAATTCATTCTTTAAATGATTGATAGCAATAATAAAACGATATAGAATATAATAAAATTCGGGAACATCCGAATTATCTAACTTGAAGTTAACAGAATCAACATCTTCGAAATGATGAATCGCATCATACGATGTATATCCGAAAAAGCCATTCATCCCTGTAGGATTCTCTCCTTTAACATCAAATTCGTGTATAAATTCCTGAAAAACAGATGTAAGCTGATCTGACTCTAGTAAAGGCTTTTCAACTATTTCGCCGGATGGGTATTGCTTGATAACCTGATTGTTTTCCACTTTAAATCGGGCAATAGGATCTACAGCTATAAACGAAAAACTATTGTCATTGGTATGGAAATCCGAACTTTCAAGTAATGCCGACTCTGTATATACATCTCTAATTTTCAGATATATGCCTACAGGAGTTTGCATATCAGCCAGAAGCTTTTTTGTTTGAGTTTGTATCTTTATTTTCATTTTTTAGATTCTTCTTTAATTCGTACATAAGTTTCCATATCCTTATCTCCACGTCCCGATAAGCAAAGTACAATTACATCATCAGCCTTGAATTTCTTTTGACCAAATACACCTAATGCATGAGCTGATTCTATAGCGGGAATAATCCCTTCGAGTTCGGTTAATTCAAATGCAGCAGCAATGGCTTCTTCATCGGTAACAGCCAATACTTCCGATCGTCCTGATCTAGATAAGTGTGCATGTAACGGACCAATTCCCGGATAGTCCAAACCGGCTGATATTGAATAAGGTTCTTCGATCTGACCATCTTCCGATTGCATTATCAACGTTTTGCTGCCATGAATAATACCTAATTTTCCAAGATGAATAGTCGCAGCCGATTCTCCAGAATTTACCCCTTTTCCTGCTGCTTCTGCCAATACAATCTTAACATCAGCATCATCTAGAAAGTGATAAGTCATGCCCGCAGCATTACTGCCACCACCAACACAGGCTATTACATAATCGGGAGTTTCCCGTCCTTCTTTTTCAAGTAATTGTTTGCGTGTTTCTTCACTGATAACCGATTGTAGACGTGCCACCATATCGGGATATGGATGTGGTCCCACTGTTGAACCAATTATATAATAAGTATCCGAAGGATTACAACACCAGTCTCTTATAGCTTCATTGGTAGCATCTTTCAGAGTCATATTACCGCTCGTTACAGGTACTACTTTTGCTCCTAACATTTCCATCTTCTGAACATTCAACTTCTGACGCTCTACATCTGTAGCACCCATATATACAATGCACTCCATATCCATTAATGCACAAACTGTGGCTGTTGCAACACCATGCTGTCCGGCTCCTGTTTCTGCAATGATACGGGTTTTACCCATTCTGCGAGCCAAAATTATCTGGCCAATAGTATTGTTTATTTTATGAGCACCTGTGTGATTAAGATCTTCACGTTTCAAGTATATTTTACATCCGTATTTTTCGGATAATCTTTTTGCTAAATAAAGAGGCGAAGGTCTGCCTACATAGTCACGCAGCAAATCATGGTATTCTTTCTGAAAAGTAGGATCATCCAGTATTTGTAAGTATGCATTCTTTAAGTTTTCTACATTATCATAGAGAATTTCAGGAATATAAGCCCCTCCAAACTCTCCATAAAATCCATTCGCATCAACATTAAATTTTCCCATTATATATTTGTTTTGTTATTTCCTATTTCACGAAAAAAAGCCTATCGTGAGGACGATAGGCTTTCATTTATTATATAATCATTTTCTACTGATTAATACGTATTGACCTGACTCACGACTTTTTAAGTTGTAAGCTCCACCACCAATATGTATTTGTCAATTGAAAATTCATTTCTTATTTCTTTATGATATTTGCAAAGTTATGAAAAAAATAGAATTAACAAATAATTTTCTTCATTTTTTCAAAAATAACTTTTTGGGTCTTTTTATTATTATAATAATAAAGCAATTACTTATCTAATTCCTCTGTATTCGAAATAAATTCTTCGATCTTATCTACCATATTTTTACTGCCACAATAGAATGGAGTACGCTGATGAAGTTCTGTAGGTTCCAATTCTAGAATGCGTCTTTTTCCATCAGAGGCACGTCCTCCTGCCTGCTCGGTAATAAATGCCATCGGGTTACATTCATAAAGTAAACGTAACTTACCCTTAGGTGTTTTTAGCGTTGAAGGATAAAGGTATACACCTCCTTTGATTAAATTACGATGACAATCGGAAACCAAACTCCCTATATAACGGGAAGTGTACGGGCGATTATCTTTTTCCTCCTGACAGTATTTTATATAATTCTTAATCCCTTGTGGAAAATGAACATAATTTCCCTCATTCACCGAATATACACTGCCATCTTCGGGACATTTCATATTAGGATGCGATAAATAGAAACTGCCGATAGCCGAGTTCAATGTAAAGCCATTTACACCATGTCCTGTTGTATATACAATCATAGTTGATGTTCCATATAAGATATATCCTGCCGCAGCCTGATTTACCCCCGGTTGAAGAAAATCTTCCATAGTCACAGGTGTTCCCACCGGTGAAATACGATGGTAAACCGAAAAAATAGTTCCAACAGATACATTTACATCAATATTGGAAGAACCATCCAAAGGATCCATAAGTACAACATACTTATTATTGTGTGATTGGTCAAGCCCTTGTATGGTTATAAAGTTATCGTTCTCTTCGGATGCTATACCACAGACAATTTCCCTGTTAACAAGCGTTTCAACGAATACATTGTGGGCATATAAATCGAGTTTTTGCTGATCTTCGCCCTGTATATTAGTTGTCCCCACTGATCCTATTATGTCTATTAATCCAGCTTTTCTCACTTTATAGCTTACCACTCGGGCTGCAAGAAGTATCGAATTAAGAAGACGTGATAATTCTCCTGTTGAATACTGAAAGTCATCTTGTCTTTCAATAATAAACTCATCTAAGGTTTTTCTGGTATTACTTTTCATGTGCTTATTTATATTGTAATTATATGAACAAGTGTTTAACTATATATAATGCTTTAGCACGAAAATAGTTCTAAGAATTGAATAGTAAATATTCTATCTGATAGCTTATTCAGTCATAACTTCCAGCTATTCTTACATTTAGTAAAGCAATAATTTATTCATTTTTTACCGGATAATTAGGACTCGTCAAGATAGTTTCTTTAAAGACATTCAATTTTCCGTCTTTAATATAAGGGGCACCTCTCTCGCTTAAGTGTCCAATCATTAGATTTCGCCATTGCTCTAACTCTTTTTGATATTTTTTATTTTTAGACAGATTCGTTGTTTCTCCCCTATCTTTTTGCAGATCGAATAATTGTTCCTCTCCTGTATGAAAGAACCATATATACTTCATTGTACCATCAGTTAAAGCAGCCCAATAGTTGTCATTTTCATAAATAGTAGCATGCTCGAAATCAATATAAGGTCTCCACTTCGTTTTAGAATCTTTAATAAGAGGAAGAACCGACATTCCATCCATTTCCTGTGGTTTATCGACATGTGCAGCATCCAGAAATGTAGGTAGAATATCTCTTAGTTCAACAACCTGAGTTATTTGCTGGTTGCTTTTTAGATGCATATTTCTAGGAGGTTTTACTATAAATGGAATATGTGACGAGCCTTCATAAGCATATGTTTTTCGCCAGTGATAATGATCTCCTAACATATCTCCATGATCCGATATAAATACAATCAGAGCATTATCATAAATACCTTTTTCTTTTAAAGCTTCAATAATTCTGCCTATTTGATCATCTACAAATGTAATTGCTCCATAATAATATCGGCGTGATTCGAGAGCATGTTCAAGTCCAAAATCACCAAAAGCTGCATCAGGAGTCATCTTTCTATCTGCAAAAGGTTGACACCAATCGCCAATAGAAGGTGCTGTTACTTCTTTATCACGATACATATCCGCATATTTCTTAGGGGGATCATAAGGACTATGAGGTCTGGCAAAAGAAATTTTCAAGAACAAAGGTTGTTTCTGATTATAGTTTTCAATAAAGCGTATAGCCTCATTTCCTGTCCATTGTGTGGGATGCAGTCGTTCTTCTAAAGCATATTCTTTTCCTTGATGGGCATTCCAGCCGATTCCGGTGGAGTCTGGATTCAATCCCGGAGCTTCCATGGCAAACCATTGACGGTAATCACTCACAAAATCAGGAGATTCCACCCTACCCGATTCATCCAAAAAAGTTCCATGAAAACCATGCAAGTTACGCTGCGGAGTCCAGTGCATTTTACCGATACCAAATGTAAAATAACCTGCATCACGTAGCATTTGAGGCATTTCGTGAGGATATTTGGGAGCAACTTTGTAATATCCCAACATACCATGTTTCCAAGGAGCATAGCCTGTCAATAAACTGGCTCTGGCAGGAGTGCTACTTGGCAATGACGAGTAGCCATTCGTAAACAAAGCTCCATCTTCGGCCAGACCATCCATATGAGGAGTTTGAATGTGAGGATTACCCATAGCTCCGACACAATCAAAGCGCTGCTGATCGGTCATAATTAAAATAATATGAGGTCTTGTCTGGTCTTGGGCTTTATGCTTGGTAGGAACAATCAAGCCCACTAATGTAAAAGAGATTAGTTTGAGTGTTTTCATAAGATAATAGCAATATAAGGTTAAGCCCTAAAAGGCTTGATAATAAATCAAAGGTATTAATAATAAGGCAGAATCTGAGATTTTTCTATTGATCAGACAGATTCTTTTTCTAATAGACTCGATTCAATAATAGAGTGTACTTTTTTTATTAAATCTGGAATATCATCTGATGATAAGTTTGCAGTATCAATAGGCTCATGGAATGTCAAAGATATTGCCGAAGGATACATACGCCAAGAGTGTATAGGGAGCACTTTATATGCACCATCAATTGTCAATGGAACAATAGGCAACTTAAGACTTAAAGCCGTCTGAAAAGCACCTTTTTTGAACTCTGCCATATTTCCATCAGGGGTACGATGACCTTCAGGAAAGACAACAGTCGACATCCCTTCTTTAAGAGTATCTCGTGTATTTTTCATTGTTTCAACAATTCCTTTTCTGCTCGATTGATCTACAAACACATGTCCTGCCTTAGCTGATGCAAGCCCTACTAATGGCATTTTTTTTAGACTTTGTTTCATTAGCCATTTAAAATTATGACCTAAATAACCGTAAACAAGAAAGATATCGAAAGCTCCCTGATGATTTGCTACAAATATGTATGATTGCTTTTTATCTAAGACAGATTTGCGGTTTACCTTTATTCGTAATAGTGCAACCACGCAAATAAAACGTCCCCAAATTACTCCCGGATAATACCCCCAAAACTTATTGTCACCTATGGTAGAGCCTATAATGATAGTCAAAGTACACCATATTGTTGCGATTATAAGTAATGGAACAAATATTAACCACTGATAAACCGGATATAAAATACGTATCATACAAATATAAACTAAATAGTTTCAAAACTTTATTAGTTTCAAATGTAATAGTTTTAAACGAAATGAAAAAGCGAGAACTATATCAATTATAGTTCTCGCCTGTATTTTAATAAAAAGGTTTTAGAATTTAGATTCCAAGATCTTTACATATTTGAACAATCTTAGTTTCTGTAGCAGCATCTACTTTATCAAAATCTTCACGAGATGGCAATTTATCAACCACTTCTATATAGAATTTAATCTTAGGCTCGGTACCTGAAGGACGAATAGATACTTTTGTTTTATCTTCAGTAAAGTATTGAAGAACATTAGATGTAGCAGGCATATCTAATTTCGATATTTTACCGGTAATAAGATCTTTAGCTTCAAGAATTTCAAAATCTTTTACCAATATAACCTTAGAACCTGCGATTTCTTCTAACGGATTATTACGGAAATTATCCATCATCGATTGAATCTCCTGTGCTCCTGACATTCCTTTTTTAACTACCGAAATACCTTTCTCTTTAGAAAATCCATATTCTACATAGATATCCTGAAGCATTTCGTAAATAGTTCTGCCATTATCTTTACACCAGGCAGCTATTTCAGCAAATAGAGCAGCAGCCGAAACCGAGTCTTTATCACGAATAAAGTCTTCTGCTAAAAAGCCGTAGCTCTCTTCACCACCTCCAATATATTTACGTTTACCTTCCAATTGACGCATTACAGATGCAATCCATTTGAAACCGGTAAAGCATTCGAACATTTCAACCCCATTTTTCTCTGAAATAACCTGAGTCAATTCACTTGTAACAATTGTACGAACAGTATATTCAGTTCCGGTTAGTTTTCCCAGTTCTCTCCAGCGTGTTACCAGATAATAAATAAGGATAATCATAGTCTGATTTCCATTCAATAGAATAAAATCTCCATTGGTATCACGAACACCTGCTCCGAATCGGTCTGCATCAGGGTCGGTTGCAAATACAAGTTCTGCTCCTGTTTCAATGCCCTTTTTCACGGCCATAGCCATTGCAGCAGGCTCTTCGGGGTTGGGAGATATTACAGTCGGAAAGTTTCCATCTACAACATCTTGTTCCGGTACATGTATTATATTGGTAAATCCATACGCTTTTAATGCTTTAGGTACTATCTGACCTCCTGTACCATGTATAGGAGTATAAACAATACCAATGTCATGATGGCGTTTAATAGCTTCGGGAGATAATAAGATTGCTTTTAGAGATTCGATGAATTTATTATCCATATCTTCTCCCAGCGATTCGATAAGAGCGGGATTACCTGTAAACTTAATATCAGAAACAGAGCTAATACTGTTTACTTCATCAATAATATTTTTATCATGAGGAGGCGTTACTTGTGCTCCATCATCCCAATAAGCTTTGTACCCGTTGTATTCTTTAGGGTTATGAGACGCAGTAAGTATAACCCCACTTTGACAACCCAAATTACGTATTGCGAACGAAACCTCAGGCGTTGGTCTTAAATTTTCGAAAAGATAAACTTTAATACCATTTGCCGAGAAAATATCTGCAACAACCTGACCGAAATATTTACTATTGTTACGACAATCGTATCCTATAACAACCTTAATCTGATCAAGGTGCGAAAACTGTTTTAATAAATAATTAGATAGTCCTTGAGTTGCAGCACCTATCGTATATTTATTAATACGGTTTGTACCTACTCCCATAATTCCACGGAGACCTCCTGTTCCAAATTCTAAATCTTTATAAAAAGATTCCATCAATTCAGTCTTATCTGAATTATCAAGCATGCTTTGAACGGCTGCTTTAGTTTCGGTATCGTAGTTTCCAGCTAACCAAATATTAGCTTTAGATGTTACTTGCTTTAACAGTTCTTTATTTTCCATACTATTTTGTGTATTTTATTTTCTATTATTTCTTAATCACAAATATAATAAAAGTAGATTGACCACAACCAAACTAATTAACAAATAATGCTCTTTTTATAAAAACAGAGTAGCTCTTATTTTATAAAAGAACTACTCTGCTGTACCAATAATATAATTCTTCCTAAATCGGGTTAAAATTATTTAGATATATCGGTCTTATTATTTTCTACCAGTTCTGAATCTTTTAGATGAACAGGTTTTGATTTTTTTCGCAACTTGGTATTGAAGAATTCCACTAATAAAGAGAATGCTATGGCAAAATATATATAGCCCTTAGGGATTTCACCTACAACAGATCCAAATATCGATATCTGTGACAGATGTGCTGCTTCAACCAACAACATAACACCTATTAAGATAAGAAATGAAAGTCCAAGTATCTGTATCGTTGGATGTGTGTTTACAAATCGGCTCACAGGTCCTGAAAATAATAACATAACCACAACAGAAACAACTACCGCAGTTACCATTATAGACATGGCTCCCACATAACCGAATTCATTGAAGCTAACTAATCCAACAGCTGTAAGGACACTGTCGAAAGAAAAGACAATATCGAGTGCTATAATTTGTACTATTACTGACACAAAACTTGTTTTGCGAGGCTCTTTGTCATGATCTTCCATACCTTCTAATTTATGGTGTATTTCGGTTACACTTTTATACAAAAGAAACAAACCTCCGAAGAAAATAATTAAGCTTTGTCCCGAAATTGATCCATCAAACCAGGAAGTATCAATAGTTATGATCGGCTGAGTTAGTTTCATCAACCATGAAATACAAAACAATAATAGTATTCTGAAAAACATGGCACAAATCAAACCTATCGATCTGGCTCTGGGCTGTTGTTCCGGAGGTAGCTTTGAAGACATTATTGACAGAAAGACAATATTATCGACTCCTAAAACTATTTCAAGAAAAGTCAATGTTAATAAAGCAATCCATGCAGAAGGAAGTAAAAAGGTTTCTAAAATTTCCATAAGTAAAGGATATTTCTAAATTTGCCACAAATATAATTTTATTCCAGATAGCTATACATATTTAATACCATAAATATTTGCAGCTACTGAAGTTTATAAAATGGACTAAATAAAAAGAGGTCTTTTTTCATTGTGTTGGCGAATAATAACAATCGTAAATTATTAATAAGAAATGTTATAACAAATAGTTGTAATAACTTATCTTTGCCTATAATTAAAGTCTCAGACCTATTTATTGTCGGCCCAAGTATAAGAATGATTGTTCGTTATAGCTTTGAAATACGGCATTAAATATTTTCAGTTACTTATAGAGTACATTTCAAATTATTATTATTTATTGTTAATGAAGAAATATGTATCCCTCATATTGATATTCTTAGCACCTTTAAGTGCTTATTCTCAACATTTATTACGACACAAAACTACAAAAACTATCCCTGCTGATCCGATAGATATTCAATATTATTCTAAAAAGAATGGATGGGGAGCTGCTGCTCAAATTTTCACTCTCAATATGGGAATCTGGGCGTTTGATCGCTACATCATGAAGGAAGATTTTGCTTATATCGGCTTTAATTCGATAAAAGATAATTTCAAAAAAGGATTTTATTGGGATAATGACCAGATTGGAACTAATATGTTTCTACATCCTTATCATGGTAGTTTATACTATAATTCTGCTAGATCAAGAGGATTCAATTACTGGGAGTCCGGAGCATTTGCATTGGCAGGTAGTGCCATGTGGGAATTAGCTATGGAAAATGAACCCCCTTCGAGCAATGATATTATAGCGACGCCAATTGGTGGAATGGTTTTAGGAGAAGTGTTCTACAGAGCTTCTGATCTGGTATATGACGATAGGAAGCGAGGAGGAGAAAGGTTCAGACGCGAATTCTTGGGTTTTCTGATATCTCCGGGAAGAGGACTTACCCGAATAATAAATGGAGATGCCTGGAAAAAAAGATCAACCTCCGGACGCCAATTCGGAATTCCTGAGATTAGTGTTGAAGTATCAGCAGGAATAAGGATATTAGAACTAAAAGATGATATATTTGACAAAGGAGCTGGTTTTACAAGTTCCGTTACTATTGAATATGGTGATCGTTATGAAGAGGTAAGCACCAAACCATTCGATTATTTTACTATACAAGCTAATTTAAATATACAAAACTCGCAGCCCGTGCTTGGGCAAATAAATGTAATAGGTCGCCTATGGAGTAGCCTGTTAGTCGATACATCTAAAGACTATTTGGGAATAGGCTTTTATCAGCATTTCGATTATTATGATTCAGATACAATATCAACAAAATCGAATGAAATTCCCTATAAATTAGCAGCTCCAGCGGCTTTTGGAGTGGGATTTATACATGAAAGTAAACGCTTTGAAGATTGGAATTTTAGCTCCTATGTTCATCTTAATGGCATCCTATTGGGAGCAACATTAAGCGATCACTACAGAGTCTCTAATAGAAACTACAATCTAGGAAGTGGTTTCGGCTGGAAAACAGGTATTAATATTTCTTACAAAGATAAAATCGGTTTATCGTGGTTATACGAGGGGTATAGGCTATTCACATGGAAAGGTTATCCCAAAGGAACCGATCTGGATACTGTTGATTATTTAAATTTGAATGCTCAAGGTGATAATTCTAATGCAACACTTAACTTATCCACTCTCCGAGCTGATCTTAAACTACAGAATAAGATACACTTAACAGGTATGACAACTATATATAGACGTTCGACACACTATAAATACTTTGAGGATGTGTATTCTGTAACTGCAGAGGGTCGATTGATGTTGACTTATAAATTTTAGAGCATTCTATCTTTCATCAAAATATAAAGGACAGACTTATATTAAGTCTGTCCTTTAATTATATATGTAATCTTTAGATTAATGGCAACCACATCCAGATCCACATGAAGAACCTTCAGACTCATCTGAACTTCCACATCCACAACCTGATCCGCAGCCTTCAGAATCGTCAGAACTTCCACAACCGCAACCTGAACCACATCCACCGCCTTGAGGAGCGAATAATGCAGCGATTTCTTCCGCTGAAGCTTCTCTTACCGATAATACATTACCTGTAAAGTGCAAAGTTTCGCCGGCTAGAGGATGATTAAAGTCCATTTTAACAACGTCATCGCTAACTGAAACAACAGAGCCGTTAAGTCTGTTACCGTTAGAATCCATCATTGGAATAGTATTTCCTTCAAATACAACGCTTTCATCCATTTTACCATCCACTTCAAAGATATTTTTAGGTAAATCCACTAAATGATCATCGTCATATTCTCCGTATGCCTGATCAGGAGTAAGCACAAAGTCAAAAGAATCTCCTTGTACCAAACCATCTACATTTTTCTCAAAAGCTTCAAGCATAGAATTTGTTCCAAAGATAAACTCAAGTGGTTGCTCAGGAGTTGCTTTTTCCATTAACTCTTTTTCGTCACCTTCGCCAACATTCAAGTCATAAGATAGCGAAACAAATTTATTAGGTGAAATTTTCATTTTAATTATTTTATATTACTTAATATTCAATCGCCCGGTATTTATTTCAGGCTATTTTTAGTCATCTCAAAATACATAACAAGAATCATGCCTTTTTGTTGTATGTATCTTATTTTATTTGTTTTTTATAGCAGCTTTTAAGTTATTTAGAGCTTTTTCTATTACAGATCTTGGAGAACCAACATTTAAGCGCATAAAGCCCTCCCCTCCCTTACCAAACATTGAACCATCATTCAATGCCAGTTTAGCAGCTTTTACAAACAAAGATACCAAGTCTTTTTGAGACAAGTTCAATTCTCTGCAATCAAGCCAAACAAGGAAAGATGCTTCGGGTATCATTGCTTTTATTTGAGGGATATTTATTTTCAGAAACTCCTCTACAAAAAGGATGTTTCCCCATATATATTCTTTTGCTTCTGTAAGCCACTCCTCACCTTTTTCATATGCAGCCTGAGCTGCCAAATAGGCAAAAATATGTCCTTCTTCTAATTCGCTACTTTTTAGATAATTATTAAATCTTATTCTTATCTTCTCATTAGGTATTATAGAATATGAACTAACTATTCCTGCAATATTAAAGGTTTTACTGGGAGCCATAAACGTTATACTGTTTTGGGCTGCTTTGTCTGAAACTGATGCAAAAGGTATATGTTTATTATTTCCGAAAGCCATATCCGAATGGATTTCATCCGATATCACAAGTATACCACTATCATAACATATTTCAGCCAGATCGACTAGTTCTTGTTTAGTCCATACTCTTCCTCCTGGATTATGGGGATTACAAAGTATTAATATTTTCGTATTCGAATCGATCCGTTTCTTCAGATCAACCAAGTCCATTTTATATTGACCGGCCTCTAAAAACAAAGGATTGTCAACTACTTTTCGTTGGTGCAAGGTTGGTATAATTTTGAATGGATGATATACCGGAGGTTGAATTATAACATGATCTTCTTTTGTCGAAAAGCAATCGATAACAAAAGCTATTCCTTTTACAATACCCGGGATAAAAGTTATCCATTCTTGATCGATGTTCCAATCATGACTTCTTTTTACCCAATTGATAATAGAGTTGTAATATTGAGAGCAAGGACAGGTATAACCAAATAAACCATGCTTAGCTCGTTCAATAATAGCCTCTGAGACTGCTGGAGGTGATAAAAAGTCCATATCGGCTACCCATAAAGGTATTAGATCATCACTGCCATATCTTTCTTTTAAAACGTCTGTTTTTAGGGCATTAGTTCCCTTGCGATCTATGATTTGATCAAAATTATACTTCGCCATTATCAGATTTATATCAATTTAGGTATTGCAAATATTATAAATATACCATAAGCTACTAATGTCTTTATTTTGAGACACTAAGTCTAAACAACCATTTTATGAAGTATAATTATAATTCAAACTGGAAGCAAAGGTAATAAAATAAAGAAGGAATATTTCTAAAAAACGCAGATAAGTAGCAGGAAGTATCACTTATAAAATTTGAAAAAAGTTAAGATAAAGATAATAAGCTTTAATTATTACACTTACCTAGCCGACAAATCGATATGAAACGACAAAACAAAAGGCTGCCAAAATTGACAGCCTTTTGCACAATGATATACTTTTTTATATTTTATTTTGCAGTTTTTGATTTATCCTCTTTTCTTTTCAAGATATCATAAGCAACAGGCGTTGCAATAAATACCGATGAATATGTTCCAAGAATAATACCTAACAACATTGCAAAAGTAAAGCTTCTGATAGAATCACCTCCTAAAACAAAGATACAAATCAACACTAAGATAGTACTCAAAGAGGTACTAACTGTTCGAGTCAAAGTTGTATTCAGTGAATCATTAATATTTGTAGCAATATCTCTTAATGGAAAGTCACGTCTTCTTTCACGTACACGGTCAAAGATTACAACCTTATCGTGGATAGAGAATCCAACTACAGTTAAAATCGCTGCAATAAATGTTTGGTCAATCTCTAAAGAGAAAGGCATAATCTTATGGAAGAATGAATATGCGAAGATCACAATAGCGGCATCGTGAGCTACAGCAATAATTGTTCCTAAAGAGAACGCTACATCTCTAAATCGAAGCAGGATATATAATCCCATACACAGAATTGCCAGAAGAACCGCACCTACCGCTGCTGTTTTCATATCATCAGCAACACTAGGACCTACTTTTTGAGAACTTTGAATATAATCGTCTATAGTTTTTCCAGAGGCTATGTAACTGCCTAATGCAGTATTCATTTTTTCTTTAATCTCTGTTTCAACTTCGTCTCTTGCATCTTCGATTTTGTAATTGGTAGTAACTCTCACTTGATTGCTTGAGCCGATAGTGATAACACTAACCATTGACTCTTCACCTAATACAGGTTTAAGAGCCTCTGTAATGTCTTCTGTATTTACCGGATTATCAAAACGAATAATATAATTACGTCCTCCTGTAAAGTCAATACCATTATTCAAGCCTAGAGTGAATACAGATATAACACCTAATAGAATTACAATCAACGAAGCTGCATACGCTTTTCTATGTAGATTCAAGAAATTGATCTTAGTATCCATCAAGAAATTGCGAAGAGGTTTTGATGTAAATGTCAGGTTTGCAAATTTACCTTTAGAGAAACCATAGTTATAAACCAAACGAGTCATAAATATAGCAGTAAAGAATGATGCCGAAATACCGATAATCTCAGTGATTGCAAATCCTCTGATGGCTCCAGTTCCAAAATTATAAAGGATTAAACCTGTTATAATAGAAGTTAAGTTAGAGTCAAAAATTGCAGAAAACGCATGTTTATAACCATCCTGTACAGCAGTTTTCACATTCTTACCGGCACGTAACTCTTCTTTCGTTCGTTCGTAGATAAGTACGTTTGCATCTACTGCCATCGCCAGAGCTAAAACCAAACCGGCAATACCCGGTAGAGTTAACACCGCATGGAATGATGCAAGAACACCCAGTGTAAAGAATAAATTAAGTAACAAAGCTGCATTCGCAATCATACCCGGTATAAATCCATATACAAGACACATATATATCATTAGAACAATGATTGCCACTACAAACGATATAAGTCCGGCTTGAATAGACTCCTCTCCCAGAGAAGGTCCTACGATATCTTCTTGTACAATACGTACACCTGCACGCATTTTACCCGACTTCAAAACATTCTCTAAGTCTTTTGCCTCTTCTACAGAAAAATTTCCTGTAATGGAAGAATTTCCACCCTCTATACGATCATTTACATTTGGAGCAGAATACACATAACCATCAAGTACAATCGCAATAGAACGTCCTCTCTCGGCTCCTGTAATGGCTGCCCAACGTTTTGCTCCTGTAGAGTTCATTTGCATACTTACACCCCAGCCTTGCCCTTGTATCTGATCTGCTGTAGCAGTTACTACTGCATCACCATCTAACGCAGGACCTCTTTTAGTTCCATCACCACGAAGAGAGAATAATTGGAATAAAGTTTCTTTGTCATCAATTGCTTTGAATCCCCAAGCGAACTTAAGATCGGTAGGATATAAATCTTTTGATGCACGAAGTATCGTATTTATAGCTGCGGTATCTTTTCTGTCAGCAATAGCAACAACAGAACCTCCACCCCATTTTCCATCAAAATATTCGAATAACGATTTGTTGAACGGAGTAGCTATTGAGTCTACTTCAACAACTGTAACAGACGATAAAGAATCTGAAGATATAGAATCAGTACCAACTGTTTTATTTGTAGAATGTTTTCCTGCTAATAATTCAACGCTTCTTGAATTGATCGCACTTAAATAACCTTGAATATCTTGTAGATTATAAGTTTTCCAGAACTCAAGGTTTGAGTTACCTTGCAAAAGTTTCTTTACACGTTCGGGTTCTTTAATTCCGGGTAATTCAATAAGGATACGCTCTGCACGATCTAATTTTTGAATATTTGGAGCTACAACACCAAAACGGTCAATACGTGTACGCAAAACATTGAATGAATTATCTGCTACACCTTGTAATTCTTTTTCAAGAACTTTTTTTACAGTGGCATTATTATCTGTTGGAGCTATTTGGTCTTTTAGTTTTGCACCAAATACCATTGCTAACTTACCAGACTTATCTATAGCCTCGTATTTTTCGAAAAATAATGTAATAAAATCTTTATTACTACCTCTGCGATTTTCTTCTACAGCTTGTTGTATTGCTTTGTTGAATTGAGCATCTCCCTCATTAGCCAATGAGCGCAGCACAGCAGCAGCATCAATTTCAAGGATAACATTCATACCACCTTTAAGGTCTAGCCCTAAACCGATTTCTTTTTCTCTGGCTTGTTTCAGGGTATATCCCAACCATACTTTTTCTGTAGAAATAGAGTCCAGATAATGACTCTGAGCATTAAGATCACCATTAGAGTATTCTGCGGCTTGTTTTTCATAATATCTCGTCACAAAGGAGAATGATAAATAAAAACAGCAAACGACAGTCAACAAAATGGCAAAAGTTATTACAAATCCCTTGTTTTGCATTTTAAAGTTACTTTTGTTACTATTTGTTTATTTTAATATTTAATTTTCAATGATATAAATTCCAAAACCTCTTGTAGTTATAAATACATCCAAATGATATAATAATGCAAATATATCTTAAGAAATAGCTTAGAATACGACTTAAGCGTGCAAATATAATCTTTTTTATCTTTTTCTATATTGAAATACGGGCTTATTTTAAAATCGACCGGTCTATCATAAAACTTAGTACTTATTAAACATTAATTATCAATATCTTAAAAAATATTTTCAAAGATACACTTATATTTTTTCAAAATAGGCTTGCGGATGCAAAATATTTGCCATACTTTTGCAACCGCTAATGAGGCATGGCGGGATAGCTCAGATGGTTAGAGCGCATGATTCATAATCATGAGGTCCCGAGTTCAATTCTCGGTCCCGCTACTTGAAAATGAGAGGTTTACAAGAAATTGTAAGCCTCTTTTTTATTTGCTGTACATAAATTGTACATAACACTTCCCGCTATAAATCAATAACTAAGAGAAAGAAAATCTAAGAAGAGTATAGCCTGTTTTATTGTTAGTACTCCTTTCTCTAATGAGGAAAATCAAAGTTAATCCAATAATTATTTATGTACAATTTATGTACACCCCTCTAATGTACATACTATGTACATACCAAAATGGGGTAAATCACGGCAAAATAAGCCTGTGTTTTTGTTCTTATATTTCTTTTCTTTAGTTTTGCTATTATTGAAACATGCCTACATGAAAAAATTGACTTACATAAATATTTCACAAAAAGAAGCCAATCGGAAGATATGGAATTCTTTGATGGATAAATATGTATTGTTGAAAGAGAAAAATATCATATTGGCTTACCTATGGTTTCCGATAGCTTGTATTCTATTCGGATTCGTTGCTATGTTTAGCTGGCTAAATCTTCTTACTTTACTATTCAAGGATATTCAATTTTATCCGCATTATATGAGAACTGTGATTGAGTATAATAAAATGGATAAAGAAGAGGAAAAAGAGTATTTAGACAAACAGTATTCAGACTATAAAAATAGGGTATCCTATGGAAACTTGACTATTGATGCACAAAGCCAAATAAATGCAACATTTGAACTATTGTATAAAAAGAACGCTGACAAGTTTCAAAAAATAACTATTTCGCAACAGCCTGAAATAATAAATAAGAATTTTAAGTCAACTCTCAATGATAAACAGGTAGAGATTGTCGTTGAATGCATGAATAAAATAAACGTTTTAGAAATAGCTGTCACATCTGATTTACTAAAACAAATCTTATTATGTGAGTTGAAAAAACCCTTGAAAATTGGGAGCAAGAAAAATAAACTCCTCATTTATCTATTTACAGAGTTGAGTAACCGTTATTATATCGTCAGAGAATGGCAAGCCGTATGCGCTCAAAACAACATATTTCTCTCTTCTGAAAAAGGAAGACCTTTAACACAAGATAATATATCTACGACTGTAAATAACAATTTAGAAAACCCTCCGAAAGATTCTCATATCATAGACAAGTACATTAAACAATTGCAACAACATTGAGAATACATTGAGACTTTCACGCTCTCAAACATAACTCCTTAATAAACAATCTATTTTTGCCCTGTCGATAAATTCACAGGGTATGCGCAACCCTATTTTATTAATTCCAAAATTCATATCACTATGGACGAAAATTTAGAAATGAGGGTTTCCGCATTAGAGAAACAGCTGTACGTAACTAAAAACATTTTGTCTTTCGAAGAGGCAAGTAAGTTTCTTAATCTATCGAAGAGTTATTTATACCAACTTACATCAAAAGGAATTATCCCACACTACAAACCACAGGGCAAAATGATTTATTTCGAAAGGGAAATGCTTGAAGAGTGGCTTAGGCAAAATCCTGTAAGGTCGAAGCAACAATTGGAGCAAGACGCATATAAACAAACATCCAAGCTGATTAAAAAGAACTCGAACAAATAAAACGTCTGCTCTATGAAAAATAAAAAAGAAGTTCCTTCAGATTTTAATATATCTGAAATCATGGGAGAAGTGTCTCGGAAGCAAACATTCTTTTCTGAGGAAAGTAAGGAGAGTTTGCCAACTTCAACGAGCGAACCGATTTCTATTGATTTACCCAATCAGACAATCAAGCAAAGATCTTCCACCAAGCAGCGTAAATCAGGTTTACTCGATTATCAACAAACATTTCTTGTCGTACCCAAAATAACTGACCGCAAAACCGTATTCATCAGCAATGAACTTCGGGAACGTGTGGTTGACATAGTTCGCAAACTGGGTACAGAGAAATCGAGCGTGTCGGGCTTCATCGAGAATCTGGCTATTCACCATTTGGAGGAATACAAGGATGATGTTGAAACTTGGAAAAAGTTGTAAGCATACTTTTCCGAGTAAGCTCAACCATTGGTAGGTAAAGCAGCTTTTTGTGCGTCAGCGGAGCGAGGTTATGTTTTCATTGCATGAAAACCCTCGCTTTGGCTTTCGCCAAAGGGAAAATTGCTCCCGTTGGTCGACAATTTTGGTGGGATAAATAAGTAATCATTTACAAAAAATAGATTTTGATGAAGGATAATTCAGATAATAAAAAGAAAGGAGGTCGCCCCAAAAAGAGTGCGGTCAATCGGAAGAGTAGAACTATCGGTGTCTGCTTTTCCGAGCCCGAACTCTATACCCTGAAGTATCGGGCTAAACAAGCAAAATTGCCTTTAAGTATCTATTGTCACGATGCGATTTTGGAAGCAAAAATTGTTGAAGCTGTCAATAAAGAGGATCTGATTGTATTGAAAAGTCTCTCTAATATGGGCAATAATCTGAATCAGTTGGTCAAACATACTCGGTTTTTAAGCCTGAAAGATTTAGAAAATAAGACCTTATTTGTGTTGAATAGTATTCTTGAAATAATCGATACACTGTCGGATGATTGGAAAAATAACAAAAGGAAGAAGCTTTAAAGGATGTATTTCTTATGTGATGGATAAGCCAAAAGCGGAGTTGATCGGTTACAGTGATGGCATCTTATTGTCAGATACCAAGTCGATTATCAACAGCTTTTATTTACAAAGTCTGATGAATCCGAATCTATCGAAGTCTGTCGGGCATATATCGCTGAGTTATTCCAAAGAAGACGATTTGCGTTTAACAAATCCGTTTATGTTGCAACTGGCGAAAGAATATTTGCAGAAAATGAATATCAAGGATACGCAATATATTATTGTCAGGCATAAAGATGCAGAACATCCCCATTGCCATATTGTATTCAATCGGGTAAACAACGAGGGTAAGACCATATCGGACAAGAACGATCAATATCGGAATGAAAAGGTATGTAAGGCAATAAAAGATAGTTATCAACTGACCTATGGTAAAGGAAAAGAAAATACCAATATCCACATGCTCAGAGGCACAGAGAAAACCAAGCACGAAGTATATGCTGTGGTCAATAAAGCATTAAGTATATCGAAAGATTGGCAGCAGTTTGAAATTATCCTGAGGCAGAAGGGCGTATCTGTTCAATATAAGTGTAAAGGTCAGACCAACGAGGTACAAGGAATATCATTCGGTAAAGATGGGGTTTCTTTTAAGGGTTCGGAAATAGACAGACGTTTCAGTTATTCAAAACTTGTGCAGCAGATTACTCAAAACGGTAAGCAGGCTCAACAACCCAATACAAGAAACATGGAATCTAAATCTGTGGTTGAATCCGTATTGGATGGACTCAGCGGAACAGGCTTGCTGCAAACACATGGGGACGACTATCAGGAAGAAGCTTTCCGCAATCGCATGGAGTATGAGGAAAGCAAACGTCAACGAAAAAAGAAGCGTAAGGGCTTCGGTTTATAAACAATAATACATAAATAACAGTATGGGAAATAATATATCGAATGATGCACTATGGGAAAAACTGTCGGAGATGGCTGAGAAAATGGATCAGCTTTCAATCGCTCAAAAATCGCTTCCTCCACAAGAGAATCAAACGAAAATTAAACCTGATTTAGGGGAGCTGAAAGACGATATAATTACTAAAGTTAGGGCACAAATGGACTTGCTTGGTAGACATAGCCAATCTCATTTCGATGCAAATAGAACAAATATAATTGCTTTAGGTGAAGAAATCAGGAAGATATTGAATGTTGTTAGCTATATTAGAAAACATCAAAAAGAGACGGAGGTGCAGCCACAGCCCGATAATAAAGAACAGGTAAAAGATGAAACAATCTATTTTAATTTCAGGTTTTTTCAGGTCAGAAAATCGTCTGTAGTTATTGCTGTTCTTGCTCTGCTGGTGTTTATCTTAACGCTTTTTAGCATGAAGCAGCAAAATGATTTTGCTTTGCAGCAAAGCAGGTATTTTTCTCAATATATTTTCATCAGGAATTTACAGGTTGAGAATGATAGTTTAAAACTTGCTCTAAAGCAACCGCCCAAGATGAAGAATAAGTAAGTCTTATCTAAGGTGTATAAAGGGTTATCGTAAATCTCTCTCAATAGGGCATCAAAAATAGTTTCGCGCTACGCCCCTTTGACAAAGCTAAATTCGTGTTCATCACCGGTCAAATTCCTGCCTCAAGGGGTTCAGACAAAAAATCTCCACCTTTTCAGGTTGTATTTTTCGCTGAAAATTTGACGTTTCGAACACTTCATTGAAAAGTCAAAGGGGCATAGCTTGCGAAACAACTTCTGACGCATATATATAATGAGCGGATAAATTGTATTTACGAATAACTACAATAAAGGAATGGGGGCAAAAGCTGCTCCTTCCTTCTTCTTCATATAAATCTATTTATGAAATAGATAGATGCTACCCTTTCTCGCAATAGGGTAAAATATCTCGCAAAGTCTTTATGTAAAAAACAAACAGATCGGTTCGTGCGTGAATCGTTTTGTCTTTTTCGTCCGATAGCTGAACTTTGACAAGTAAATTCATGTAATCAAACAGAAACTCGTCTAACAGCTTCGCAAATTCGTTGGGCGAGGTGTCTTCCGTGAAAAATGTGTATAGTGCTCCTAAATCGAGATTGCCTTTTATTAATGTATCCATATATGTCCATGTTTAAGCCTGATTGATGGATCAAGCCGATATAAATATTAAAAGAATAAATAGTTTATATCGCTGTGAGTGGTTTGTGGATTTGAAATATGTAACAAAATCGACAATAACAGGACATGACACAAATATACAATTTTGTATCAAAAGTTAATTCTTGTTTTCCTTATTTTATCTACCTTTGAGATCATTAGAAATCTGTAGCGAATGAAAAAGTCAATCACATACTTACCATCTACCAATCAGCGAGATTTGCATTTCCTTGTTGAGTCTATCTTAACAAGAGTAAAACAAACCGAAATGATAATCCTTTTCGGGAGTTATGCTCGCAACAATTATGTGGTGTATGATGAGAAGTTTGAGTTTGGCAAGTTACAGTTCTATGTGAGCGACTACGATATTTTGGTGGTAACAAGCGGCATTTCGGATGGTATTGCAGGAAAAGCACTCGACAATATAGAAGTACAATACTATAATCGGGCAAAAGACCCTGACCGCCAACCGCCTGTTCAGTTTATCAATATTGACATGAAGAAGTTGAACAAAGAATTGGATGAAGGTCGTTATTTTTTCACGCAGATAAAACAAGAGGGTGTGATGCTTTACGACAGTGGAAAGTTCAAACTTGCCCGTCGTCGCAAACTCAACTTTGACGAAATAAAACAACAGGCTCAAGAGTATTATGACGAGAAGTTTAATAGAGCAAATGGATTTCTCAAAGGAGCTAAGTTTCATTCAGATGACAACGATTTTCAATTAGCATCATTTAATCTTCATCAAACTTGCGAAAACTATTTTTATGCTATCCGTTTAGCTTATACCTTGCAAAACAGCAAACAACATAACCTAACCAAGCTCCTAAATTCGGTAAAGAAATATTCTCACGAGTTTATCAAGGTATTTCCACAAGATACCGCCGAAGAAAAACGCCTCTTCGAACTTATCAAAGCTGCTTATGTGAATGGTCGCTACGATCCTGACTTCATTGTTACCAAAGAGGATATTGATGCGCTTGTTCCAAAAGTAGAATTGCTTCGGGATATTACAAAGCGGATTTGTGAGGAGAAGATTGAGGAGTATGGGGAGAAATAATATCTAGATTGTATGAATAGCAAACGGCTTTCACCAACAGCAGAAACAATAAAAATGCTTTTGTTGAGATCAGGGAATGAATGTTACTTTCCGAATTGTACAGAAAGAATATTCAATGATGACGATATATTAATTGCTGAATGCTGTCATATTGAAGCTGCATTACCAGGTGGAGAACGCTACAATCAAAACCAAACCCCTGAGGAAAGGCGCTCAATAGAAAATTTGTTATTCTTATGCCATAAACACCACAAAGAGACAGATGATGTTGAAAAGTTTACAGTAGAGAAGCTTAAAGGAATTAAGGCTACTCATGAGGAACGTTTTAAAGAGACAAAAATTAACATAAACCCTAATCATGTCTCAGAAGTCCTTACCTTTTTCCAGAATCTATTTATATCTATAAATGAAAATATAAAAATAAGCAAGAACATTAATGAAAAACAAGATGAGATATTAGATATACTTAAATCTAAAAATATAGCTGATCCTAAAGATCTTATTAACGAATATTTTGGAATTCCTTTAACACAGAACTTTTATGGGAGAATTGGAGAGAATATAGATCTTAATTCAAACTTTAACAAATTCAACACATTCATCATAGGAGGAATATCAGGTGTTGGGAAGAGTAGTTTTATTGCTAATTTCCTATCAAATATTCCTAATTATGAGATACTATGGGTAAATAGTGACATAACAGACAGTCAAGAATTATTTTTTGATTATTTTGCTAGATTTATTAAGCAAACATTTCAAGATAATTCAATTGAAAGAGTATTATCGTCATCAGATTATAATTTTATTATTAGGACTATAATATCCTGTCTAAATAAATATAGTTGTTGTATTATTTTCGATGGCTTAGGCTCAATAGAGAATGATTTTAATTCATTACTAAAGTCGCTTAATGATAATGTTTCTTCTTCCAAAATAATTATAACGACTCTTTCTAGTTGGAATATAGCCTCTTTTAAAAATCCTATTTATCAGGTGGAATTACGAGGTATTGATAAAGATTCTTATTTGAAGTTATTCCAGACATATGATATAAAAAATGTTGATTCAGATTCTTTTAATAAAATACATCAGTTGCTAAATGGACATCCTTATTTATTGAAGCTATGTATAAGTATTATTCAATATCAACCAGTAGAGTCTTTTTTAACTCAACTTACGGGAAAAAAAATTGAAGAAGTTAGTAGTTATATAAAATCTACTGTGTTGAATACTTTAGACTATAATGAATATGAACTATTAAAACTATTATCCATTTTTGAAATACCCTTTAGGTATGAAATTGGAAAATATATAGGATTAGACACATTTGATAAATTATTTAGAAATCTAAGAAATAAGTTTCTTATAGAACCATTTCACAATTTCTTTTTCGTTATTCCTGAATTTGTTAAGAGAGAAATGTTGGTTGACAAAAACAACATAGATAAATTAATATATACTGAATTTATAAATTATCTTCTGTCTGTCAAATCTGATATTACAAATTTAGAGACAAATGCTTTGATTTATTTTGCTCTGAATGCTAACAATATAGCTCTGGCTAAAAAAGAGGCTGAAAATTTCATATCATATCTTATGAACTCAGGCAAATTCAATTATGCATCAAAAATATCAACTGACTTATTAAATGAATCTCGTTTAGACAACTGGGGAATTTTATATTATATAAGAGGTCGGATAGCTCGCTTTCAAGGTGATTTTGAAACTGCTCTAAAGAACTATAATTGTAGTCTAAATTTTCTGTCTAGTGTAGATGAAAAGGAAAAGGCAGAATATGAAAAAGCTACGATGCAAGTATATTTATCAGATAAATCAAAAGATTATTTACAGGATGCTATTCTCATTTATAATCGACTGATATTAAGCAATAATTCATCTCTTTCTATCCAGAGTCACTCAGCATTGGCGAAACTTCTTTTAAACAAAAAAGAATATGATAATGCGATAGACGCTCTTCTAAAAACAATAGAGCTATTCGATGACTCAATAGAGCCAAATGTTAAAGCTCAAGTTTGGCAATTACTAGGTGATGCTTATAGTAAAACCAAAGATTATCAAAGAGCTTTTGAATCTTATGATGAGAGCATTGATTATTATAGAATAGCCATTGATAAATTTGGGATGAATGTTATTGATGGTTTATATAACTTGTATAATAGTTATGGATGGACATACTCTAAATGTGAGGATTATAGTGGTTCTACAGAGATGTTTGGTATTTGTGTAGATTTGTGCGAGAATTTTGAATTAGGACGGAATAAAGAAAGAGCTTTGTTTGATTATGGATATCATCTCATACTTGATAATAAACATGAGAATGCTATTGGTATCCTTGCAAAACATTATAAAATTATTATTGAAGAGAAATTAATAGAAGAATCCGATATGCCCTTAATTCATGGCGTATTAAGTTTTGCGAATTGGTATAGTGGGAATTATGAAGATGCGATTCATTTATTAGCATTATATCTCAACTCTTGTTATGTAAGGGATATTAATCCTATGGTTATACTTATTGAAGAAGATGGAATGTCGGAAAAATTAGAACCTATAAAATATATGAAAAAGAGGATGTATATTTATATAATCCCTTCAGGTAAATCATTCTCTGATTTTAAAGAATGGAGTGAAACAGTTTGTACTACCAGACCAGAATTAACAGAAATTCTAAATAGTTTTATGGCTTTTACTCATAAGTGAATGATAAACAAACTAGTTCTTTTGTCTCTTTAAAACGCGAAAACAAACTATGATTTAGAACAAATAGTTCCATCTGTAAATTTGAACGTCCAATCTTTGTATAATTCCCAAAATTTATCAGATATTTTGTTTACAAGAACATCTCGATTCACCTGACCAGGATGTACAATCACATCATCTATCTCTTGAGTCGTTATTAAAATGCTCCAACCTTCTTGAACACCTTTTACATATTCTGGCTCATCTTGAATAAGGCTTTTTAATTCAGACTTTTCTATATCATTTAGCTCTCTTGGTGCGATGAATGCATATAATAAATATTTTGTTTTATCTGAACTACCTCTTCCATTAATTTCGGCTAAATAAAAATGTTCTATTTTGTTGTCAAAAGCTTTAATTAGACTAGGTTTTTTATGACCTACTCCTCTATCAGAATAACTGTATAAACCATATCGTGGATGTACTAAGACAGGGTCTTGATTAAATATTGCTGTTGAATTATTTCCATAAACATGTATTTCATTTGTTCTTTTATTAATCTTTTCATCTTTATATTTTATTAATTTGTTAAATAGCGTAGGAGAAACTACTGGATATTTGTTGGATATAATATCATACTCCTTGTTATTGATATCCCATTTATCTGGACAAACATAGTACATCGTATCTCTGTGATGTCTATTTTTATCTTTCCATGGAGTTTTAAGAAGTTTTTCTGCCGAAATTCTAATCTCATCTTCGGTAACCTCAATTGAATCAGAGGAGATAATTTTTGTTAATATCAAATCCTGAGTAAAGGCATTAAGACTCTTGAATTTATAATTTTTGAATGCGACTTCTTTTTTATCTACAAATTCTTTTATTGAGAGATTATTTTCAATGAGAACATTATCAAACTCATGCCAGTTTATATTTCCAAGTTTACTATTTGCAATATAATTGACAAAAAGAGATGGGGCAAAACTATAGGTTTTAAATAAATAGTTCCAAATAGAATTATAAGTAGACCCAGATACTTGGATATTATATTCTTCTATATGCTTTAGAGTAATTTTAATGACTTCACTTAATAGTTCAACAGAAATGTCTTTAGCTATTTTTTCACAATCATCGGGATAATTAGTTATCGATTTCCTATCTACGGACAATTGAGGACGTATTGAACTACAAAAATCAATAATCCCAATATGAGTTAAATATCCTGAATAATAATGATCAATTGACGAAATATGACTTTTTGAATCTATAAAAATGCCATCTATACAGATATGCCCATTGCATGCATATGGAATACTCCGTAAAATATTGGTATCAAATTCAATATCTTCATTTTTAGGTAATTTTAAAAAGGCATAAAAATGAACATTGTCTTTTTCTATATGTATTTTATAAGTTTCAATTTTATTAATAATATCTGTAATTATAAAAAGATTATCTTCGGATCTATGCCATCTATTAATATGGTGGTTAACCAATTCTAAATCCTCCTCCGTTAAGTTTTCGGTAAATTCCTTTTCTGAAAACAGGAAAGGTTGTGATTTTATAGGAATAAGTGAATGATCTTCCTGACTTATATATACAGAGATATTATCAGGAACTATACCGACTAAATTAGTGATGACTGAATATAAATGCTTCGGAAACAAATCGAATAGAGCTTTATACTTTTCTGCATTAGGTATAAAATTAGGTAAAACGTCTAAAAAAAGAGGTAATTCTTTTTTGTCCATTGCTTGGCTAGACAATTCTATATCTTCATTCAATAATATTTTAATTATAGTACCTGATTTATCGATTTTTTCTTTATCGAATTCACTGCTATTCTTATAATAAAAATATTCATGCGGACCATCTATAGAACATGATATATAATCCTCACCTTCCATTTTAGTTGTTATCTCTATTTTATTACCAATCATAAAACAAGATAAGATTCCTATACCGAACTGAGATGTTGGAGTAAATTGATTGGAATTTTCAGCTTGCTTTTTATAGAAATCAGAAGATTTGTAATATGAGTTGCCTATTTTAAGAAGATAGTTCTCAATTATATACTTAGACATTCCAATACCATTATCCTGACAGTATAGATACCTACCTGACTCAGTTATTTCAATACCAAATGTTATTTCTCCAATTTTGTCGGAATAATCTTTTTGAGATAATATACATTTGCAGGCATCTAATGAATTCTGATATAGTTCTCTTATACAGGCATATTTATCCTTATATAAGCCAACACCCATAAGTAGCTCTATAATTGATTTCTGATCAAGAACAAATTTTAATCCGTGTCTTGGCTGAAATATTTCATCATCATTTTTTATCCCATTTCGATTTACTTTTTCTGCGAGTGATACAACATATTTTTTATCCCATTTTCTAGAGAGTTTAAAATAATTTTGAATTTCAATATCAATCCAATCAATATATTCATGAAGTTTGTAATAATATGAAGGAGTATCACAAAATGCATTAAAGAGGATTTCGTGATTTGTTATACTATAGTTTACCCCTTGTCCTTTAATTGCCCATTGAGAAAAACTAAAATCAGAACTGAAAATGCGAGTACTCCTTAAAGATACAGGAGCTCTATCATAACTAAAATGTATAACATCTCCTAAGCGTAGCATCATTGAACAGAATTGAATATTTGCTGTTTCAGCACCGAAATATGGAGTTTCAATATCGAGTGTCTCTACATAAGAAATACTTTCGCCATGCGATCTACATATAATTGCTAAATCATTAAGAAGTTTTTTGCTCCAACCTGCCCCTAAACGACACTCAAATAAGGAAGACATATTCTTTATGTAATCTTCTATTCTGAAATGGTGATTAATCCTAATAAAATCAAATCTTATTTCATCATTAAGACTTTCATAATCAGTTATTTTTCTAACATTTTTAATTTTATCAGCATAACCATTTCTAAATTCCTGATATTCTTTTAATAGATTAGCAAGATATATGACTAGCTTTTTTTCTTCTTGAGGTGAAAACATCCATCCTTTTACTTCATCAAAATCTTTGTATATAGATTTTTTGTTATCTAAGATGTACTGATGTGACTTTGTATATGAAAATGGTTTCTTTAAATCATTATGAATTGGGTTACCTAAAGTGAAGTTGTCATTTCCTTCTGTTTGTTTTAAGAGATTAATCTCCCAATCAGTAGGAGCCATTGCACAATCGTGTAAAAAAGAAGAACAATATATAATGAATAAATCGTAACTAGATAATCCTTGAATTGTAGATTCTCCAACAAGAGACTCTATATTGTATAATACTTTTTCGCTATGAGAGGCATCATGTAAATCAAACTCAGGCAATATTTTTATTACCCTTTTTAAATGCTCTTTAGCTCTTGAAGATATATCCAAAGCTAAAAGAGATAGCTTTGCTTCTATTTCATTATTGGGATATTCTTTTTGATTACCTCTTTCTTGTAATGTGCTAAGTATAATCATCTTGTTTTGATTGAATGATGTTCTATTTTGATGCTAAGTTAACGATTATAATATGACTATTTCATATTTATAACAGATTTAGAAATGTAACTTTGTCATTTTAGCAGTTGGACTTTTGTTGCATTATAGTAATGTAATACGTCCTCATATTTCCATTGTAGCTTATTAACCATATGCTCTAATAAGTCAATCATTTTTTCTTTTTTCTGTTTTGACGTAATTTTTTCTTTTGATATATATATAAGACTTTGATTTATAAATCCTCTTGCATGGTTTAATTGGCTAAGTATTTTGATTGTTTCTTCAGAAATATCAGAAAAAGAGTTTAAAGAATGTTCTTCAAAATTGAATAAATCTTGTAGATCATAATAAGACTGATCTAAATATTTAAATATTTCAAATGAAAAAAAAGAAATTTCTTCGTTTTTTATATTCTTAAATACAACATCACTAAGTAAAATCACTTGATGTCTCAAATGTGAAGAAAATAATGAATCATGTTGGACTTGAATTAATAGAGGATGCTTCGTGTTTTTCTTAAATTCATTAGCATTTATTATTTCAATATAATTTCTAATAGTAAGAAGGTAATTTTCATGTACTTTCTCAAAATCCTTAAAAGCAGGTTCAATAAAATTATAAAATGTATCTTTCTTTATGTTTTTATAACTATTAAATCCTTCTAAGAATAGATTTGTAATATTTGTTATTGCAGAGATTAAATTAAACATGTATTTCTAGATTATGGTTGTGTATGGAATATTTAATTTTGATTTGCTTACTCCTCCAACTCTGCTTCTATTTCTTCTATCGTAGGCAAGCTGCCTTTAAAATCTTTAGGGAAGTGTTTTGTTAACTCATATTCTGATACTCCGATAGGTTGATTGATAGCTTTAAGAGCATATTCGGCAACAAAGTGATCTTTACTTTTGCATATCATTAGACCGATAGTCGGATTATCTGTCGGATGGGCAAGAAGGTCGTTTACTGCTGATAAGTAAAAACTTACCTTTCCTGCAAATTCGGGGATAAAGTCAACTGCTTTTAATTCGATAACAACATAACATCTTAGTTTCAGATGGTAGAAAAGCAGGTCTATAAAGAATTCTTTATCTCCGACTGTCAAAGGAACTTGCCTGCCAACATAAGCAAATCCTGCACCCAATTCCAAAAGGAATCTGGTGATATTTTCTGTCAAAGCATCTTCTAACTCTCGTTCTTTATAATTCTCTGATAATGTCAGAAAGTCAAAATTATAAGGATCTTTCAATGTTTGCTGCGCTAAATCGCTTTGTATTGGTGGTAGAGTCAATGCAAAATTAGTCGTGGAGCTACCAACACGTTTAAATTCGTTTAACTTGATATGTGTGTCCAATATATCACGACTCCAACCAAATTCAATGGCTTTATTGATATAAAACAAGGCTTCGTCAATGTTCTTGCATTTCGAAATGATTCTCAGATTGTGCCCCCACGGAATTTGGGCAACAAGCTGTTGCACTTTTTCAGAAAAGCTAACAGGCTGTTGGCTTTTTTCAATATTCTCATTATAAAACTGATACCATTGTCTTACAAATTTAAGATTGCTTAAAGAAAAACCTTTCATATCAGGAAATTCAATTTTCAAATCTTGACTAAGTTGTTTTATTAGACCATCTCCATATTGACTATTTTTCTGTTTCTCAACAATATCTTTACCCATAGACCAATATAGGTTTATTAGTTCCGAATTAACTTTTACGGCTGCTTTTAATTGGCTTTGTCTGATTTGTTTTTTTAGGTCAACTAGCCATTGCTTATATTCTGAATTAGATTTAATAATATCGGTCATATTGGTTATTATTAAGAGGATTATTCAAAGGTAATTATTTATTCAAAATTGTAATAAGGAATTATACTGTATCCTGTCTTCTTTACTATATTCTTCGATATAAGAGTCTGTAACCGACTTGCTGGAGTGCCCCAAAGCAAACCCTATATAAGATTCGGGCACTCTATTATGAGCTAATATGGTTCCATAAGAATGGCGAGCGGTGTAAGTGCTTACATTTTCAGGCAAATGCTCTTCTTCGGGTAAATCTGCATTTATCGATTTTATTAGTTTCTTAATATTGCTATTCACAACATAAGTAATATTCTTTGTTAATCGTATTTCGTCAGCATATGATTCTCCACCTTTAAGAAATGAGAAAACGAAGCTCTCTTTATCCATTTTACTCCCCCATTCGTCAATGATATCTTTCATTGTCGGGAACAAAGGGAATGATATATACATATCCTCTGATGCTGTATTCTTTGTTTTTTCACGGACAAATGTAAACTCATTCGTTTTTCTGTTGTAGTCTGACCATTTTAGGCGTATCAAATCCGCAAAGTTTATTCCATTAGCCCAAAAAGAGAACAAGAACAAATCTCTTGACATTTTACGATTTCTTTCTTTTATAGAAGCTTGTGCTATGATTTTGATTTCATCCAGCGTCAATGCAATCTTCCGACTACCTGTCTTCTTTATAGTATATGAGTTTTGAGAGCCTTTCTTAAAACAATAGTCGCTTGGTCTTATTACGCCATCTCTCAAAGCAACATTGCAAATTGTCCGCATGGCTCGCATACGCATTGCAATTGTAGTTTTCGTATATCCATGAGCAAGGGCTTCTTTTTCGAACCGTTGCATCTTCTCGGCTGTGACATCTTGAAAAGTAAGTTCAAATAAATCTTTAGTGCATTTCTGCATTTCTCTTCGCCCACACCATTTGCCACATTTAAAGCAAACAAAAGCATTCAATGCACCTTGATAAAATTCGGCAGTGTTTAGTTTATTTGCATCGATCAGTTCTTGAATCTTATTCTTAAAAGCCGTATTAACACTTTCCTTATTACCTTTGCCAAGTAAAGAGTCCAGTCTCTCAAAACTAAAAGAATTAAGCTCACAAAGCTGTAATATTGCATTGTGTACCACTTTAGCCGACGCTTCAACACTTCTTCTTATTTCAGCCAAAGTATAATCTCTTGCTTTAGGTAGTCGTTGCCATTGATCTATAGTTAAAGTCGTACCTGTTGTATAGTACTTTTGCTTATAATCAAAGGTTACTCGTGTTTTCACATAGTACAAGCCATTATTGGCAGGCCGTCTTGTATCCAATACCGTTGCAACCCTGACATCGTCTTTCTGCATTAGATTAATAGCTTCTATTTTTTCTTTTGTTTTCATGATACTTGATATTGTACATAAATAAAAGTGATAAATACGACTTAAATCGTTATTAATAGCCAAATTTACTGTACATGAATTGTACATAAATGTCATGCAAATATAGCTAAAAAAGCATATATACAACAAAAATCAAAGAAAAAAATTATCTACTTAAATATATGTAAAACAATATATTATAAACTAAGAGCAAAAATATTAAGAATTAGAAAATTGTATATTTTATTATTCATAATCATGAGGTCCGGGGTTCAATTCCCCGTCCCGCTACAAATGAAAGAGGTTTACATGAAAATGTGAGCCTCATTTTGTTATTTTTCAATTTAACACTACACTAACCATGAATCGTTTATTCACGATATATATCAAAGCAATTATTGTCTTGATATTCTTTTCGACTTGTAACAATATCGAAAGCCGCCCCAAGGAAGAACAAGATATTGATGCTCATAACCGATTAAAACAGAAAGCAAATGAAGCTATTACTTATTGCGAAAACAACAACTATAATACTGATTTTTGTATTCTGATTGATATGAGAATTCATTCAGGGAAAAACCGTATGTTTGTATGGAATTTTAAGACAAAGGACATCGACAGGCAAGCTTTATGTGCACACGGTTGCGGTAAAGGCGATAAACTCAGTACTGAAGCAAAGCCTGTATTCAGCAATACCGAAGGCAGTTTATGTTCATCATTAGGAAAGTATAAACTAGGAATACGATCATACAGCCAATGGGGAATCAACGTACACTACAAAATGCACGGACTCGAAAAAACGAACAGCAACGCTTATAAGCGTATCATAGTATTTCATTCGCATACACCCTTACCCGATAAGGAAATATATCCCAAACATTTACCTATGGGATGGAGTTTCGGATGTCCTGTAACAAGTAACGAAATGATGAAATATATGGATAAGAAACTGCAAAACAGTAAAAAACCGACATTAATGTGGATTTATTACTGATTTGTAGTTTTTCACGATTATAATTAACTATAGCTTTCTCTTAAAATTGAATTAATATCCTAAATACTTTTCCGGGATCTTCTTGCCATTTAGTTAAAGCTATCTGAGCTTCATCAGGCTTATAAATACCGCTGATAAGTTCATCTACAGGGCATGTTCTCCTCTTTAGATATTTCATTACACTTCTGAAATCCTGCGGCATAGCATTACGAGAGCCTCGGATATCTAATTCCTTTTGAACAAAATATTTAGTTTCAAATGCTATTTCGCTTTTTGCATAACCTATGCATACCACTCTACCCGTAAAAGCGACTTCGTTAATAGCCATCTGATAGGTTATTGGTGAACCTACTGCTTCAATGATGACATCAGCTCCACAGCCATTGGTCAAACCTTTTAGAACTTGTGAAACATTCTCTGTTCTGGAATTGATTGCATGATGTGCACCAAGGCGTTTAACTAATGCCAGTTTCTCATCATCCATATCTACAGCAATTACTGTAGCCCCTCGTATTACTACACGAATAATAGCTCCTATACCAATCATACCGCATCCTATAACCATTACAGTATCAAGATCAGAAACTTCACCTCTCGAAACTGCATGAAAACCAACGCTCATAGGCTCAACCAATGCAAAATCTTTTGAGGAGAGCTGCGAATCAGGATCAATAATAACTTTACTCCATGGTACAGCCATGTATTCAGCCATTGCTCCATTACGTTGAACGCCGAAGGTTTCATTGAACTGGCAGGCATTAGGGCGACTATTTCGGCACGAAGGGCAATTTCCACAATTGGTATAGGGATTGATTGTACATGGCAATCCGGCTTTAATATCAGAGGGAACTTTACTTCCTACTGATTCTATGACAGCCCCTATTTCATGACCAGGAATTACGGGTAGTTTTACCATCGGATTTTTTCCTAGATATGTATTTAAGTCTGATCCACAGAAACCTACATATTGAATCTTTACTAAAACTTCATCATCTTGAGGTATAGGTCTTTCTAATTCAACCGTTTTGATTTCACCCGGTTGAACAATTTGTATTGCTTTCATTGTTTTATAATGTTATTGTTTTTTTCGTTTTTCGTATAGGCTCAATCTACAACCTTGTATCCTTTCCATCCATAATAGGCGCAGAATAAGAAGCATATAAGAGGAATACTATAAGCTATTTGATAAATATGTTCATTAAGATGCATAAAATAGGCTGTAAGCTGTGGTAAACAAGCATTTCCTACAATTGCCATGACCAGAAAAGCTGAACCACTTTTGGTATTTGATCCTAAATCTTCCAAGGCAAGAGAAAACTGTGTCGGATACATAATTGACATAAAGAAGGATACTCCCAACATGGAATAAAGTCCTATCATTCCACCAAATACAGCTATCACACCACATAGAAGCACATTGATAATTGCATAGAGAAGCAACATATTCTGAGGTTTGAATTTTCCCATAAATAGCGTACCAATCCATCTACCTAAAAGGAAAGCCAGCATATAAAGCCCAAAGAAAGTAGTTGCTATATCCTCTTCCATATTAACATATACACAGCAATAGACCAGAAACAAACTATTAATAGCTGTTTGACCACCGTTGTAAAAGAATTGTGCGATTACGCCCCATCTCAAGTGAGAGCGTTTTAAGACTTTAAAATCAATCAGTTTTCCCGTATCTTCGGCTTCCTCTTCTTTTATTTTAGGAAACTTGAAAATGATAAACAGAACGGCTATCAAAACCAAAATGAAAGCCAACAACAGATATATTGATTTCATCGAATCGGTTTCGAACTGAATGTACGCCTCCCATCCTCCTGCATAATCGGTAGGCAATGTATCACGTGTATAAGTATGTCCACTAAGCACTAGTTTACTTAAAAACATGGCTGCAATGAAAGCACCCAAACCATTAAACGATTGCGCTAGATTGAGCCTTCGTGTCGAAGTATTGGGATCTCCCAATGCAGTTACATAAGGGTTTGCTGCTGTTTCTAAGAAACACATTCCTGTTGCAATGATGAAAAAAATGGCCAAATATGCCCAATACTCTTTTATATCAGCAGCTAAGAGAAATAAAAATCCTCCAAAAGCAGCCAAGAGAAGCCCTAGAACAATACCCGATTTATAGCTGTATTTCTTCATAAACATAGCTATCGGAATAGGAAATATAAAATAAGCAAGCCAATAAGCGGTTTCCGTAAATGAGGCTTCGAATGTATTAAGTTCGCAAGTCTTCATCAATTGCCTGATCATGGTCGGCAGAAGGTTGCTACTGATTGCCCATATAAAAAACAGGCTGAAAATTAAGATTAAAGACCCTCGGTACGTATTGTTTTTCATTCGGACATATTTTTGATATAAGGTAATTCTACTAAATCGTTTAAGCAATAGAATCGAGCAGCATTTTCTCCTAAAAACAAGCGTTTTTCATATTCAGAAAGTAAAGCTGATTTCAATACAAAATCATAAGACATACGATAGGTTATTGCCGTAATAGTACGTGGATAATCTGATCCCCACATTAGCTTCTCTATTCCGACAAGTGATGCTGCTTCTTTAATAGCCAGTACTGCACCCTTAAAAGGATAAAATTCATCATTAAATAGCCAGGTTATCCCACCCGACTCTATCATTACATTCTTATAACGGGCTAGCTTAATTTGTTTTTGCCAGTTAGGGCGATTAACCATTCCAAAATGTCCTATTGCAATACGCAAATCAGGATATTCGGAAATAACTTCTCCCATTTCGGCAACTTGAGTGTCACCTTCTGCTAAATCGATAGATAGTAAAATGTTTTTCTCTTCCATCAGTTTAAACATTTTCATCATTTTGGATGATGTGAGAAATGTTTGTTTATGTGTTTCTATCAATCTCTCTGCCGGAATTTTTATCGCCTTAAACCCTTGTTCTATTAAATTCTTCGCATGTTCAAAATAATCAGGTTTACGAGCATCTACCATACCACAACATAAAAAACGATTGGAGTATTTCTGTTGAACTTCCCATAGATAGTCATTCTGTAAGCCATCTATATATTCTTGTGTGATAACGGCAGCCGAAACTTGTGCATAATCCATATTCGAGAGGAATATTTCGGCAGTATTACGCCCGTCAATCATAAACGGGGGTAACATCTGGCGGACTTCTCCCATAAAGAGAGAACGCCCATTATCCAACGTCTGTATTTTAAGACCATTTACCTCTGCATCCTGTTTTAACCACAGATGGGCATGTGCATCGATTATTTTAATTTTCATACATTTTAGATTAATGTTGTGCTTAAGAATTAAATCTAATGGGATTTGTTACATTTTCATAGCAATAAAAAGATCTGACACCTTAGCTATTCAGCCAAGTATCACGAAATCTTGATTTAAGAATATCTTGCACTTCTGCCAATAATTGAATATCTAAAGGCTCTTCTGCCCATTGCAGGTTTTGAAGGACAGCCTCCGAGCGAGTAGTGCTAAACAAAGTAGTCGAAATACGGGGATTGCTTATTGCATATTTTACAGCAAGTTGTTCGAGACTTTTCCCTTTGCTTTGGCAATGCTGTGCAGCTTTTTGACAAACATCTATCAAAGGTTTTGGTGCAGGATGCCAATCGGGAGTACCTCTTTCAGTAAGTAATCCCATTGAGAAAGGGGAAGCATTAATAACCCCTACTCCATTGGCTTCAAAGTAATCCAGATAGTCAACCAAAGCATCATCATTCAAACAGTAATGACAGAAAGAAAGGACACTATCGACTGTTCCCGAAGGCACATGATCTATTACATACTTAAAATGTCTTAATGTCAGATTCGTAATCCCGACATATCCCACAATACCTTGTTTTTTCAGTTCGACCAAGGCTGGTAATGTTTCGTTACAAATTTGGTCTAGATCGGCAAACTCAATGTCATGCACATTTATCAGATCAATATAATTGACATTCAAACGCTCCATACTTTCGTAAACACTCTCTTTTGCTTTTTTCGCTGTATAATTCCAAAGGTTTATACCGTTTTTTCCGTACCGACCGACTTTAGTTGATAAATAATACTTATTTCGATCAATTTCTTTCAGAGCTTTTCCTAATAGAATTTCTGATTTCAGATGCCCGTAATATGGAGATACATCAATAAAGTTAATGCCATTCTCAACAGCTGCATGCACCGCCTTTATACCTTCTGACTCTTTCAGTGAATGGAAAACACCACCTAACGAAGAAGCTCCAAAACTCAGAGTAGACACCCTCATGTCTGTATTTCCAATTTTTCTATATTCCATTCCAATCGTTCTAAAATTGTTATAATTTACACTCAAATGAGTGTTTTCCTGAACCAACTATTTTTTTTGTATTATTTCCATCGGGTAAAATAACCGTAGCACGAGTATTAACAGGTACATCAACAGACAGATAGAATACACCATTTTCACGCTTCCAACTTACGGCTATATTACCATATAAGGTTTCGTGATTAGCTTTCACCCAAGTTAAATCGCCTACAGATTGCGGTTGAATCGTAAACTCTTTAAATCCGGGTGTTGAAGGAACGATGCCTGCTAAACTATGAAAAAACCACTCGTCTATTTGCCCCATCATAAAATGATTCCATGAAGCCCCCTTACGCGGATCCCACTGTTCTGTTAATGTTGTTACACCGAACTGTATCTGAAAGCCATATCCAGGAGCATCTGTGTGATTATTCATCAGATACATCAATTCATTTTCGCCATTAAGGGCTAATGCCTGAAACAAATATCGGTTACCCACATCCCCCGTTGTTAAGCGGTTGCCCCTTTTCTGAATATCTGCTTTCAGGTTTTGCAAGACTACTGCTTTGTTTTGTGGTTCTACTATACCCATAAACAAGGCTACTGCATTGCAAAACTGACTGCCTGAGCCATATTTCATAGTCTTTTTGTCCAGAAAATTATCATTAAAAGCTTTTCTGATATTCTCAGATAAAATAGTATATTTTTTCTCATCATCAGCCTTGCTAAACATCTTTGCCGCTTTAGCAAACAGATGGGTAACATAATAATAATGAGCCGTAGCCGAAACCTCAATGGGGCTATTCATCGAAAATCCCGCCCGATGTTCCCCATAATCATACCAATCACCTAAACCATGTGAAACAATATGACCTGTTGATTTTGAAGTCAGATAATCTACATATTGTTTCATTACATTGTAGTATTGCTCAATCAGAGTGTTATCTCCATAAAATTGATAGTACATCCAAGGAACAATAACAGCCGCACCTCCCCATTCGGGAGAATCTGAGAAATCGTCACCAAAGATTACATATTCAGGAACAATGCTAGGTACAAGTCCACCGTCTCTTTGGGCGTCTTTTATATCCTGCATCACTTTGAGAAAGAACTGAGTCAAATCCCAATTATAAAGTAAACCGGGACCATTCAGATGGGTTTCTTCCAACCATCCTAATTTTTCACGGTGAGGGCAATCCGTAAATACTGACTGCATATTACTTCTTACTGCATTTTTAATCAGTTGATGGGCTTTATTAAAAATCTCGTTTGAAGACTCGAAATGCCCATTCTCATTGGTTGAATTGTAGATAAAATCAGACTTTACATCTATAATCAACGGTTTATCTGCATCATCTGATGATAATACGTTTGCTCCATCAATTTGTATATACTGGAAGCCATAATAGGTAAATTCGGGGTGCCACTCCTCCACTCCATCTCCTTTTATTGTATATGAATATGTATGTGGACCTCCCGATTGTTTTTGGGAAACTTTTCCTGTTTCTTCATTCAATAATTCACCGACTGTTATTTTAACGGTCTGCCCTTTTTTACCAATAACCTTTATCGCAGGATAACCCGAAAGGTTTTGCCCCATATTCAATACATAGCTACTGTCTATTTTAGTCATTGAAATAGCTCCATATTGTTTCATGCTTCGCACATTTGTAATCTGTTGGGCACGAAGAACTCCTTTAGGTGCTTTTTGAATAACTACAGATTTCCATGCTTTATCGTTGAAGTTTGGCGTATCCCATCCTTTTTGTTCTAAACGGGCATCATAGTCTTCACCACCATATATATCATTGAATGTTATCGGACTAAGTGCGTATTTCCATGAATTGTCAGATGTAAGTATTTCACTTGTTCCATCCGTATAATAAAGGTGCATTTCGAGAAATAAAGTAGGTGGTCCAAAAGATACCCATAGTTTACGATAGCGATTACCTACAACATTATAAAAGCCATTCCCTAATGTAATTCCTATAACATTTTCGCCTTTATTTAAAAGAGTATCTACCTGATAAGTATTATAATAAACGGTTTTATCATAATCGCTCCAAACAGGAGTAAAAATATCTTTACTTACTTTCTGCCCATTAATCGAAAGATTATAATGTCCCAAACCTGAAGCATGAACAATTGCTTTCTCTATAGTCTTATTTGCATTGAAAGCCTTTCGCAGCATAATACTTCGCAGAGCTAACGGGTTTATTCTATCATAAAGTTCCTTGTATTCGGGTTTCTTAAAAGATGGTCCTTGTAAATCCCGACGTCCTATTGGTAGATAAGAATCGGCTTTTGTTATTGCTCCAATCCATTGTGTCTTAGTATTATTAAAATCGGGTGCAGTTTCGAAAAATGTTTTTTCACTTTCCTTCGCATTTCCATTTACATCCCAGACTTTCACAGTCCACACATATCTTTGTCCTTTTTCCAAAGGCTTTCCCTTATATAAAACTAACTGGCTTTGATCTGATTTTACTTTTCCCGAATCCCATATCTTAGCTCCATTAGCTGTGAGTATAATCTGATAGGCAGTTTGTTTATCCCCTTGTATATCCGAAGTTAATTTCCATCCGAATCGAGGATTCGCTTTATCTATAGCCAAAGGTATTTTCTGCATTTCGCAGGTCAAGTCTTTAATATCTATCGAATGGCTATTAAAAACAAAAAGTGTAAGCAATATAAGTAGTATCGTTCGTTTCATTCTGATTACATTTTATAAGTTAATCGTTCTAATTTATCAGATTTGGCAACCATTTTGCCATCGAGCATGATATAGAATCCTTTTCCTCTTTTGTACTTACCTCCTGTTTTATCCCAAACAATAGTCACATTCTTACCATGATAAGGGACATTATCTAAACAGAACCAATCCCATTTATCTTGTGGAATCAGAGGATTAATTTCCAGTGTATTATCCGGACGGGGTTTTAATCCGATTAATCCCGAAATAATCAAATCATTGAAAGTAGAATGATTATAGTAACGGCTACGTTCCTGATCACCTTTGAGCCAATAACCCGTCACTTCATCTTGGTACTCTCCTATATAAAGTCTGCCTCTATGGTATTGACTTTCTACATATAGTTCCAAATGGCGAAAATAAACACTATCATTTACAACATCTTGTTTGTAGTTATTCAGCAGATTAGCCATTGCTGTCAAAGTTTGAGAAGAAGCGAAAGGCCAGATAGCACCATCCCATTCGCATTTACAGCATCCATGAGAACGAAATTCAGGGTGACGACGTTCTGCTGTAGTGAGTCCATAAGGAGCACAAAAGCCTCGTTCATCTTTTACTTGCGCCCATGCTTTTGCGTAATCTGCTTTATTATCAGGCAAGTTAAAATACCAGGGAAGATAGCCGATAGCTTCACGCACTAAGGCAAATTTTCCGGGCTCTCTTAGTGTTTCAAAAAATGTACTGTCTTGATTCCAAAGTTGATTTTGTACCAGATTCTTAATTTCGATAGACTTTTCCTCGTATTTTTTTGCAGCACTATTATCTCCTTTTAATTTTGCAACCTCCGATAATGCTTTTGCATTGCCAAACATATAGGAATTAATAGTTGGTCGGGCATATTTCTTACGACGTCCGCCACTTATGGTTTCTTCCATTCCATCTTGAACATCTCCCTGCCAATATAATCCGCTTGGCAATCGGTGATCTCCTTCCCATGCTGTATATTCAGCTTCCAAATCGGGAAACATATCCAGCAAATAATTTTTATCTCCATCCACCAAATATTTATTATACAGGGCATCGGCTGTCCAGCTACTGAAGTTACGAAGCTTTGCCATAGGTTTACCCTCGTTTCCTCTAAACCAGACATGTACATATTGATCCAAATACTTCGGATCACGTAACCATCGGCTTTCATAGATATGATGTCCTAAAGCACAAGAAATTAAATTGTATTTATCGGCATAAGATCTGTCAACCAAAAACTCGGTCATTACATAACCTTCGGGGGTATCTTTGATGTGCTTCCTTAAAGACCACCATCTGTAGTAAAACATCTCTTCGAAATTCTTTTGAGGAGATTCAAACAAGGGTATATTGGCTTTCATCCACTCCCAAGACTGTGCATTGGGTATAGCTTGTGCTATATTTTCATCCTCCATTGTATTGAAATAATCCGCATAATGCTTATAATCATTTATATTTAAAATGACTGAATGATTAGACGGATCGGAGGTTTTCAAGTATGAAATATAATATTTTGCTTTAGTATCTTCCGCTCCTGCATCAGGTAAATCGGTATCCCTGTCAGCCGGATCATTGGGTGTCGGATCAGATGGTAAATCTCCTGTTCTGAATACAATTCTTTGAATAGATTCTATTGGATTGAAAAACAATTTTGTAGAAATATCTTTATCATTGATTTTCATTGTTAAGCTTCTTGTCAAAGTCGACAAAGACACTTTGATATCATATACAATACCCGCTTCATAAGGCTGTAAAGTTGCATATCTTGCCCCAGTCTTTAGCTTTATCAAACCGTCATTGTCAAAAATAATGCGTGTACAGGCATCTCCCTGAGCATTTTGAAACTCAATCTGGAGATTTCCTGTTTTGTTTTGAGCAGCCAGAACAGCGAAAGAGGCTTCTAAATTTTTTGATTCGGGAATTACTCTTTCTACTTTTGCATAATCGAACGGATCCCAGTCTTTCAACGAAAGCCAGCGTTTATTATCAGATCGTTTCTCAATCTTTACAGGAGCCCATAACGCACTGTAAATATTCCATGTGTCTAATTCTTTGCCCTGAGGCATCAAATCAAAGGTTTCATCAGCATGGATGATAGCCTTATCGGTTACGGGTACAGGAATCTTTGCTACCCAGATATCTTCTTTATTTACACTGTATGTCATCCAGATATTGCCATCGGGAGGCGTTCCGTTAGTTTCCAAAATACCTCGAGGATATTGAGGACCACGCGATTTATAGTTTCCACCATAACGCATCGCTGTTATATCTCCATGAACGTAGTATAAATCGGTATAATTCAACCCATCTTCACTGGTTGAAACTGCCAAAGGCCAACGAAATTCAGAGGGATTATAAACCGTGGCAAACTTTCCGTCAGAGGTTCTTTGTCCCCATATTTTCGCATTACTATTTACAAAACCAACTGCACGGGCTACATTTCCCGGCCATGTTTTACCTCCGTCTTTGCTTATCGTTGTAAGAGCATGCTTCCACAGAGCGACAACATCACCATTATTTAAATGGTAATAACTGAATGCTTTGTATTTCTTTTTTAAAGGAATAAGAGGATCGTTACTATCCGATTCTTCAACCCATTGCATCATCATCAAAGGGTTAGTCATTAACTCGTCGCAAGCAGCAATAAAGGCTTTATCTTTGCTCTTTTTATAGAAAGGGTATGCAGTATTTTTCTCGTTCCACGACGGATTATAATGGATAAAATAAATAGGTCCATAACTTCCATCGGTTTTTATTTCCCGCACCACACGCCCTATTCCTTTACCATCATTCGGATCGTCTTTTTGATCTAAACAGATACCATAAAAACCCACAGTCAACAAGCGATTACTTTTTGACACATAAAATCCCATTCGTTGGTGCATAATAGCATATAAATCTTTTGCTACACCATTATATCCGGTTTTAATTGTACCATCGGGCACTTTATATCGGGGAAAAACAATTTCGGGTTTAGTCCATGTATAGCCGTCTTTAGACGCTTGCAATAATGTATGAGACGGTGGAATATGTTCACCAACAGAATCACTCAGATATTGAAGATAGTATGTGTTGTTCCAATATGCAAGGAAAGATTGATGGTTGTAAGTCCAACCGAAACCATCTCCTTTTTCGGGATGCTCACGATTAGCACGCATAGTTTGGATATTGTGAGTACCCACAGCAGGATTTAATCGTCCGTTGTGATAATTCACATTAGACAAGGTTTTTCCCGTATAATAAACTCCCTCCTGGGCATTAGACAAAAAAATGATACTCAGAGAAAGTAACGATAGTATAATTGATTTCTTTTTCATAATAATCATTTAAGGCTACAGATAAAAGCCTGTTCAATTTAAAAATACGGTTACCTATTTAGCTGCTTTAAGTTTAGTTAAAACACTTTCGGGAGCTTTAAATATAGTTCCGTGCTTATGTCCTACAGGAATCGAAATTTTATCATTTATATCAGTAAAAGTCTTAAAGTCTTTCGTTGATACAGCATCGTAAGATTTTTTATCATAAGCATCAAAATAGATAAGCCATTCGTCGCCTACCTTAACAACCGAAGGGCCTTCTGTAAAATTACCTGTAAAAGGAGCAGAAGGGTTTATATACTCTCCTGTCGGAGTTTTGGCAAATGCAACCTTCATATTCCGTTCAGGACGTGTATTGTCTTTGAATACCAGAACATAATCGGCCGAATCACGCTTAACAATCACAGCGTCAATAGAGCTATATCCGGGATCATAAAGTAATTCTGCTTTGGTAAACTCCTTAAAGTCTTTTGTTTTTGTGTAGTATAAACGATGGTTATTGTCCTCTGCCTCTACTCCTTTCTCAAATTTGAATGGAATAGTTGAAGCCCAGACAATAATAAAATCTCGATTCTCGTCATCATAAAATAACTCGGGAGCCCACACATTTACAGTAGTTGTATCGAATGCCATGACGGGAATATATTGTTGTTCCGACCAATTTATAAGGTCTTTAGAAGAAGCATATCCAAATGCCGGATCGCCTTTCCAACTGCAAGTCCAAACCAAATGAAATGTGCTATCAGCCCCTTGAACCATACTGGGATCACGCATTATTTTCTGCACACCTACTTCGGGTTTTAAAAATACTCCCGGAATACTATCCCATTTATAGCCATCGTAACTGTAAAGAAATCGAAGCCCTTCGTTAGCCGGTTCATGAAAAGAAGTAAACAAGTACACTTCTTTTTCGGGAGTCGTATTTTCTGCTTCCTTTTTTCCTGTATTACAGGATATAAAGAAAAACAGACTTAATATATATAAAATTATTTTTTTCATAGACCTTACTTTTTTTGCAGCCAGATAACTGCGTCTTTAGCATCAGAGTTCTTTAATTTAATAGGATTTCCTCCTTTTATTTCATTCTTTTCTTTTACCATTGAACCATCTACAGGATTAACTTTGTATACAATAAATTTACCTGCTACTTTAGATAAATCTAATTCTATTGTCGAATTACTACTATATATGATGAAGCCTTTAGTTTTGTCTCCCAACACATATTGATTTGTACTATTCAGTTCAGGCATAGGTTTCATATAAGAAGCTGCTTCTAAAAAACGTTCATTAGCAATTCGAGGCAAATTAGCCAAAGAACCGCTTGCCATAAAAGAAGCCCAAGCTTGTTGCGGATAAGAGTTCGAAAAATAAGTAACTGCTTTATCCATATATTTTGTTCTATACTCGTTCACTACCCGATAAACCGATTCAAATGAGACCTTTCCAGGTTTTGTCAAACGAGCATGTTGGCGTGGGGCAAGATTTAATCCTCCCTTTGGCTCATAAGTTGTGCCGTCTTCACGGTAAAACCAGTAACGTATATCAATAATATCGACCACTTTTGAACGGACAGGATCAGCCAAAATGGCATCTTGCACATCTTTTGTCGCACTGAGAGCGATAAGAGGTTTCTCTCCTGTTTCGGCTTCCCATTCAGCTATTATATCTAACCAGAGTTCCATAAAATGAAGAGGCCCTGTGTATTCCTCACTGATTAGTTGAACCACACTATTATTCCCTTTGAAATTATCCAAACATTTACGAATAAAAGCACGATGCAATTCTCTTCTTACAGGATGATTTATATCATAAAACTGTTCAGCCAGAAAGATACGCTTATCACCTGCATAAGGTGCAGGTTCCGGAAATCCTGTATTATTTATATTATTTGCAGGTCTCCACGGACTATCCGCCCAATGTGCCCCTGCTTCGATAATATTATGTTGAAAATAATTCTGATGGAATAAGATCAATTCGTTTTTATCTGCTAAATCAGCAAACTGACGAAGCCGCCTCCAATACCAGTCATTGTATTTTGTCAGGTCATATTTACTTAACCCGTCATAAGCCGTACCTTCTCCACTACGGGCAAAAGGCTGCTCATAAAAAGGAGGCCAGACTTCGCCATTGATACGGCGGATGCGTTCGTGATCATCCCTACGGCGATCATACCACAAGCCATAATTATGATCTAAGACAAGTATATTTTCTTTTTTCATCCAACTACCTACGGAATCAATATCATCTGTTAGTCCTGTCCCTGTTCTTCCGGGTACAAAACGTGTCAAATGAGGACTAGCCGACTTTCTTAGATAAGAGGGTTGAACTGTTCCATTCCACCACTGTATATTATGTTTTCCTCCTGTTTGAATTGTGTTATTTCTTACTAACCATCCATTTTTTACAGATAATGAAGGTCTGGCAGCCATTTGTTTGCCTATAAATATTTTGTTCTTTTGCTCAAAAAGCTTAACACCTGATCTTTCGATAGGTATCCTATTTTCAGAAATAAGAGTATCTATCCACTCCGAAAGAGTTAAAGGTACTTCATTAGCTTTTTTAGTCAATTCCTGAGCAACTTCTATTGACGGTGAACTAGATGCTTCCGTCTCCACAGCTAATAGATTAGATCGGTCGATATATTTATCTCCCAAACGTTCTTTCAACTGAGCATAATACAAGCTTCTGGGATTTATATGATTATTACTTTCCTTCCAATAACCATTTCCCGAAAATTCAGACCATGAACCGAATGCCCAGTTTTGAGCCGTAGGTGGAGTAAAACATTCCATCAAAGACGCTGTACATTGCCAGAATACACTATTTGCGGCATTCCAGCCTGCACCCTGTGCTTCCTGCATTCTGTTTTTGTAACTTAACGCATTACCGTTTATATTGACTACATCAAATAATACTCCCGAAGCCCAACTATCAACAGGGCCGCTAACGCTATAAGGTAATTCGGAATGACACTGAACGAAAGCGTTTGGGCCTGCGGCACAAAATCCCAGTGCAAAATCGTGATATCCTTGTTCAGCATACAATCGTTGGAACAGACATTGTTGTCCTGATGTAAAGAATGTATATCTACGTTGTCCCCCTATTTCAGAAATGGGAGCGAGCGATTTACAATTTTCTATTGTTACACGTTTTGCGGATTCGAGAACTGCTACCGCCGATCCTGCAAAATGCTTGTAAATAACACTACGTACCCACGCATCGGAAACATTCTCCATTGTTATTGCCATCCAGGCATGTGCTTCGTCTTTAGGGTTATTTATATCATATTCTGAAATACAAGATAAATTTTCGATCCCGATATTAGAGATTCGACCATTCCATGTATAAGGAATTATAAAACCGCCTCCATATTTCCGGTCTAATGCTGTTGTCAGTGGAGTATCAAAGGTTATTTTATTTCCATTAATTGAGGTAATTGTTCTATCCCAGTAAATATCTTGCTCCGATGGTTTCCATCCCAATGATGTGATACCGCCTCCAAAGTGATCTGTTCCGAGTTCTTCAATCCATTCCTTTGTCGATGGTCTTTGAATTAATATATTATCTCCAACTTTTAATCCATGTTTATCTGACAAAGTAACCGAGAATGAATTTACAGGTACATAAGTGTCTGATATTTTAATCGGGGTGTCTAGCTGTTTATCATTTTGTCCTAAAACACGAATTAATGTGCGACGGTCTTTTCCTGCTGCAATAAGACGTGTACCATTCTCTCCTACACCGCTACCTCGCAGTACAATTCCTGATTGTCTGATTTTCAATTGCCCTTCAATCTTAAAAGAGCCTTTATCTAATAAGATAGCTCCCCTGAATCCGTTCTTATCCAGAGGTAGCGAGCCGACATAATCAATTGCATTTTGAAGGAGATCAGTTGCATCGCCGTCTTGCCATGTTACAAATATTTTTGCATCAATAGTCGGAATTGGTTCTTCAGATGCTTTATAACCACAATACGAAAAATCAGGAACTCTATTACCCAAATTATCAGTCATATAAGAAAGAATACCATCTTTAAATACTATAGGTGGTATCGGCTTAGGAGCGTTCTTTTTACCTTGAGAGAATCCGTTTATTCCCACAGCTAAAAAGATCAATAAACAAACACATATCTTATTCATAAACTAATTTTAAGGTCATAAACCTTTTTATATATTTTGTAAATAAAAAACAAGCTCTAAGTAATAAAAAGCTCTGCGACTTTATAATGTTCCTCCTTTAGCTTTTAGACGTTCTTGCCAAGCTTGTCTTTCTTTCTGAATATCGTATCCTTGTTTCGAAAGATAGTTATTAAATCGTCCTTTATACTTTCCAAACCACTCGTGCTTCTCCTTCGAAGATGGTGCACTCATAGCATGTTCACGGGCTTCCACTAACCATGCGTATAATTGTCTTTTTTCTTCGGGCTTTAATGAAGGGATCATATCTTGATATGAGGTATAAGTAACTTGTACCACCCCATAAGTCATTCCATCTTTTACTTTTTCAATCTGATCATTTGTCAGATAAGCTGAAAGAGCTCCTATATATGTACAATGCAAATTATATAAGTCTGCGCTCAATTCGGTTTCCAATGCTTTAACAGCATTTTCTTTTGTTGTTTTATCTGTTATATTCAGCTTAACATTTTTGACGTTAGCATCCGATTTGTCATGTAATTCTCCCAAACTTTTATATTGGGTAACGATAATTTTTGTTATAGCATAAAAAACAGTCTTATCTTTAATATCAAGAGTATTAACTATCTTTTCAGCTCTTTGGGTCAATACTTTAGTATATTCGGCCTCTTTGTCCTGACTAAAAGCAGATAAGGATATTAAAACGGAAATAAATAATATAAGTGATTTCATAGATACAGATTTCTAGTAAATATAATAAAAAAATAAACTTAAGGTCTCAGACCTCTTTATTGCTCTGGTAAGTATAATAACGATAATTAATATTTCAACTTTAGAAAGGTAACTGTACCGCCGAGGCTTGTACAGTTACCTTCAAATCAAAACTATTATTAAACCTAAAATAAACTCTTTCTTTTAGCTAAAGTATCGTGGTTGTTATTTGGATTTTTCCAATCCACTTTTTTCTTCGGATCTATACCGTTGATGTATTTCTCGATGTTTGTATATCCGTCTCCATTCATATCTTTTATAGCATCTGAAGGGTCGTTCGGATTCAATCCGTATTTAATCTCCCAAGCATCGGGCATTCCATCACCATCAGAATCTTTGTATGGTGTGCCTTTGTATTCAGGATACCCACCTACTTGTTCTATATCAGTTATAATACCTTGCTTATAAGAATCGGCTGGCAAACGTCGATGTTCGAATTGATAAAAACTTTCGGGATTTAAACCTTCTTTATAATATACTTTTCCTGTTTTAACTTGTTCGATAACACGTTGGTCTACAATATCACGTTTAGGAAGAGTAGCCCCAACATTATCCATCACGAAATTGTAAGCTTCTTTTGCAGGCATAATCGGGAACGGATTGTCTATCGGAAATGGTTTGTCCCATTTCATATTTGCAGTATATCCTTCGGTATTTTCTTGTTCCTGAACCTGAATACCTCCGTTCCAATTGTCTTTTGTAACAGCCTCGTTACCTTCCACGATATTACCATTGGCATATACCCTGCCAAATACAAAATAGCCTAACTTGCTGCGTCCGGCTTCCGGTTTAAGAATACGATGTCCCACAGGTTTATCAGTTGGTGTTAACGGACCCGGTTTATAATAGTTATTTATCATATTATAAAGAGCTGTATAATCACCACCGTCTACCGAACGATGTACCCAGTTATAGATTACATTATTTACAAAGTTGAAAACTCCGTTCCAGCCGATAGAAGGGTTACGACCTGCATTATTAGCCCAAAGATTACGCATAAAAGTACAGTTCTCACCGCCTAATGTGCTGCCAAAAGAATGGTTATAAGTATCTAATGCCTGAGACGATATCGTATTCTGAATAGTAACATTTACTGTTGGAAGTTTCAAATCTTTGGTTCCGTCCCCCGGATTAAACATATGACGATAAAACGATATATTTTCATCCAATCCCCACGAAGTTGAGCAGTGGTCTATCATAATATTTCCGACCGGATTTCCGCCAAAAGAATCGTCGCGTCTGCCCACATAAGTTTCACCTCTGCGGAAACGCATATGGCGCACAACAACATCGTGAGTATTTGCCCAAATAGTCTCCCCTGCAATACAAACCCCATCGCCCGGAGCAGTCTGTCCTGCAATAGTTATATAAGGAGCTCTAATAATAACAGGAGTTTTTAACCTGATAATTCCGGCTACATTAAATACAACAATACGTGCACCGCCTGTTTCGCAAGCTTCACGGAAGGTTCCGGGACCGCTATCTTCTAAACTGGTTACTACTATCACTTTACCACCACGTCCTCCAAACGAATATGCTCCACCACCTTCGGCTCCGGGAAAGGCAGGTATTTCAGCTTGTGGCAGGTCGGTTGGACGTGCAGCCCACGGAATATAGGGGCGTCCTTCTTTTGCTTGTTGTTCAATAATTGGCAAAGCTTTTTCCCAAGCAATGTCTGACAGACGTTCTGCTTCATTTAGCATTGCCTCTGATTCTTTTTTGACTTCAGCAGAAATTTTGGGATATTGGGCTAGCACGGGTGAACTGAATACACAAGCCAATACTGTTGCTCCGACCCCTAGAATTACACTTTTTTTCATGCGCTTTTTATTTTCATAATTATATTAGGGAGAAGGGATTTTCTCTCCTCCCTGAATAAATAATAGCTTTGTTATTTTTGAAAATTATATGTTCCCATAGCACCGAAAGGATCTTTCCAACCTGTAGTTTGTTCTAACCACGAGTTATTCGTTAATACGGTAGTATGTAGACCGAACACATAATAGTTTTGTCTCCAAAGGATATTTACCGGATTTTTACCATCTACATCCATTGCTGTTTCAGGAGATACTAATGTGAAATTATCTGCATAAAACTTAGCCAAAGCATTCAATTGGTCTTTAAAGTTAGAAGCGTCAGGATCTATTGATATAGTCCCCCTGATAGATGCTATCGGGTCAGTATTACCTGTTGCAATAGCTTGCCAGTGATTACCGGTACGTGTTGTTCCATTAATTGGTTTTATTCCTAATTTAGCACAAGTATTATTATTTACAGAAGCATCATCATTATACAACATCCAACGTTGAACATCCCAGAAACGTTTTCCTTCGTAAGCTAATTCGATACGACGTTCGTACAAACATGCTTCAATTGCAGCATATTTATCTGCTAAGGTTCCTATTCCATAATTATTAGCCGATGCAATGCCAACACGTTTACGGATTTTCCCTAAATAAGCAGTACAATTGGCAATATCTCCTTTAGCTGCATAACATTCGGCAATATTCAATAATAATTCAGCATAACGGTATTCAAAGATATCAGTTCCTGAATATTCAAAGGAGTTATCATCGGCAACAGGATTGGACATTTTACGAACAAATGCAGGACTCTTCAACTGATTGCCATCGGCATAAACAATTGTTTTATTATCAGCTTTTTTATAGCGATATGCCCAAACAACAACATTGGCATTCGTTTTATGTCCCCATTTACATCCCGAAAAGGCAAACGTACGATAGAATCTGGGATCTCTGTTCAAATAGAAATTTGTTTCATCATAACCGTTCGATTTAGTTGGACGTACTCCATTCTCCAGAGGAAATAAATCAATCATTTCTTTAGGAGCCGGTACTCCGCCACTCCCACTTTGGCTTGATAATCTGATCGATTTTTCCCAACCATTATTTATTGCTGCACTTGTAGCCGGTGAACACATTTGTACCATAATAACTTCCGAACAGAATTTATTATCAATCAAAAACATATTTTGCCAATCTTTTGCAGAATTTCCGTACAAGCCGTATCCCATTGACGACAATTCTTTCTCGGCAGCAAGTCCAGCTTCCAAAGCCAGTTGCCAGCGTTGATTTCCTGCATTATCCCAATCTGTATTAAATAAAGGGCTTGCATGAGTTAACAAAACTCGGCTCTTCATAGCCAAAGCTGCAGCTTTATTAAATCTTCCATATCCTGATGAAGCAACCCATTCTGTAGGCAATAGCTCTGCGGCTTTATCCAAATCTTTTATGATTTGTGCAATACATTCAGATGTTGTAGCACGCGGGTATTTAATACTCTCATCCGTAGATGAGGCATTCAGTACTTCAGTGACAATGGGTACTCCACCATAAGTGCGAACCAGATCGAAATATTGAAGAGCACGAAAGAAGTACATCTGTCCCTTTGCATTATTGCGAAAAGTTTCAGGAAGGCTTGCACCAACCACATCCATTTTTTCTATCAAAATATTACAGTTTCTAATACGTGTATATGGGTGGTTTTGAGGATTAGCAACTAATTGAGCTCCAAAATAGGTAGGACAATCGGCCGAAGTTTCGAGTGTTTTTCCAGGGTTAATCAGGTTATTGATAGTTCCACCTATCTCTTCCGTCATTCTGCTTTTGTCATCAGAATAGCTTCCGACTAATGTTTTTATAGGTGAATTATAGCCTGCAAAAAAATCATAATATATTCTATCAATATACCAACTGGTTTGCGTTTCATTTGTAAAGATGGATTCATCAAATGAATCAAAGTTCTTCTTATCTTCTAAAAACTGGTCACTACAGCCTGCTAATACCAGTGAGAGGAATAGAGTCAGACTCCATATTTTATTTTTATTCATAATTAGTCATTTAATTAATTTAGGTAAATATTTATCTTATTAGAATGTAAGATTTACACCCAAAGCCCATGTTCTCAGAGTCGGATAAACAGCTGATGAATTGTCGTATCTGTTACGATAATTGTTAGGGTATGGATTATAAAAATCCCAAAGATTATTACCTGTAAGGCTTACTTTAGCATTATCGATACCTGTTTTAGCGAATACGTGTTTAGGTATAGTATAACCAACACTCATACTTCTTACAAAACATCTGAAAGATGAAACTTGCCAAAAATCGGAAGCGTAGCCCGTTGATTGTGCATAGTAAGCAAGATTAGGATATCTTCCGTTTATATTATTATCTTCATCAAACATATCTTTTAAATATGCCTCGTGTGCCCAAAGCATTTGATTGGAAGAAGTTCCCTGCTTCACATTATCAATGGCGTTATATCCACCCCAAGATGTTTCGATTTGAGCAGCCCAACTTAATCCCTTCCAGTTTAGTCCAAAATTGGTGACAAAACCCTCGGATCTATTCTTTTTTACTAGTTTAGCGAAATCTTCACTTTCAATGATTCGACCATTAGGTCCCGCTAATGAGCCGTCTTCTTTATTTAAATCTCCATTTAAATCCTGATAAGCAAGCATACCTTTATAAATCTTCGACTTATCGGTTATTCCTAAATAAGAAGGAGTAGTACCTGCCGCCGCAGCTAAATCAGTCAAATAATTCCAGTATGCATCAATATCGCTGTCGGAACGAAGTATACCATCTCCACTGCTTGTGCCTTTCCATGTTTTAAATCCCCATGAAGGAAAAATGGTAGAACTACCAACTCGTGTGGTATTATCCGATGGATAACCAATTCCAGCTTCCGGATACTTACGAACATTATTGTCATTAAAGCTATAGTTTAAACCTATATTATAATGAAAATCACCTACTTTATCACGCCAGTTAATCGATATTTCAGTACCCCATGCATCAATAGCTCCATAGTTTTGTTCGGCAAAACCTCCGCCAACAAAAATGGGAACACCGGCTTCTCCTGCTAAAGACATCAAGATATTTGTATTTCTGTCAAAATAGAAATCCCAACTTGCTGACAAACGGTTATCCAGTACATTAAAGTCAAGTCCCGCATTATACTTCATACTTGTATCCCAGCGTACATTACGATTGGGGGTTGCACTTGGTGTGACACCCGGTCCGAGTGTGCCACCTGAAGTTCCAAAGCCAAGCCCTTTGTCTGAGGCATAATTATAAAGCTGTAACCATTTCCATGCTTTAATATTATCTTTTCCGGTCTTTCCTACAGATGCACGAACTTTCAGAAAGTCAATCCATTTAATATTATCTTTAAACCACGATTCCTCAGATATACTCCATCCTAAAGACAAGGTTGGGAAAAATCCCCAGTAATTTTCGGGAGCAAACTTGGTCGATGCATCTGCACGAAACAGTACTTGAGCCAGATATTTACCTGCATAATTATAACTTGCACGTCCCAGATACGACAATGTCCCTGTTTCAGAGCGTTTTACTTCCGTAAAAGCCGGATCTAACGTTCCCGCAGAAGAACTGCCTCCGATATATCCACCGGGAATAGGGTTGTTATAAAATATGGTTTTATTCTGTACATTAGTTTCAGAACGCTCTACAGAAGCCATTGCTGATATATTATGCAATCCGAAAACGCCATCGTAATTTACATAAAAGTTCATTTGTTCACTTTTACCAATTACATCAGAATAAACAACACGTGAATTTTTATTATTTTCTTTCACACTCCAAACAGTTTGGTCTGTATATAAGTGAGTACCTGCTGCATTTGTATTCGTGGCAAGTGCTAATGTATAAGGCATCTGCACTTGTTCTGTATTGCTCGACGAGTGGCTGCGGGCATAGGTTCCTTTTACTGACAAGCCTTTTACAAAAGGAATGTTATATTCTAATGCGAAGTTGGCACTATAGCTGAAAGTTTCGTTTGTTTGTATTGATCCATTATCCAATAATCCGAAATAGTTCCATGCAGCTATTTGATTAGATGTAACTTGAGTTCCTGAAACTTTATGCGGTCCCAATGCCGGTGACACCCATTGTTCAACACCATTAATAGTTTGACTCCAAGGTATATATTTAGGTATATGGGCTAAAATACCATAATCGGCTTGTTCTCCTCTTGCCAAAGAACCATAACTTCCATCATTCAATCCACTAACTATCTTGGTAAATGATTTTTCTTGTTTACCATTATTACCTGATAAAATAGCACTTAATTTAAAATTTGAGGCTAATTTGACATCTGCCCCCGACCTGAAAGTCCATCTTTTGAAATCCTGATCTCCTAAATTCGCTCCTTGATCTAATAGAGATGCTCCTGCAAAATAGGTAGCTTTGTTTGATCCCCCACTCACATTTAATGAATGTTGCATAACAGTTGCAGCAGACCATGCTTTATCAAGCCAATTATAATCTAAAGATTTCATAGCTTGTAATTCACTGTCCGAATATAAATTTGCTTCATCTGTAATTCCACTGGCTCGCAAAAAGCTATTTGCAAAAACGCCATATTCATGAGCATTTAATGTTTTTGTATGACCAACAGCATCATTTCTCATAAACTTTCCGGAATAAGAAATTTTAGGAGCTCCTTCTCTACCTCTTTTTGTCTTCACGACAATAGCACCTTGAGATGCTCTGGATCCGTAAATTGCAGCACTCGCATCACGTAGCACTGTAATACTTTCGACTTCTGAAGGATCAAGCATATTGAACTGCTCTAATGTTGCTAATCCGGTTGCTGGATCGGTTTGGATCATATCATCGATAATTACCAATGGCAATTGATTACCTCCATCTTTCGATAATGTAAATGGCTGGCGAATACTCAATGATGCAGCCACACCGGGACGAGTACTTCCTCCGGTAACCGAGAGTCCGGGAATTTGTCCTTGTAAGGCTTCACTTATACTGGTTACAGGAAGTTCTTCGATTCGTTTCATATCTACAGGTACAATAGATCCTGTTACATCCTTTATTCTTTGGCTACCATACCCGATTACTACAACTTCATCAAGATTCCGGGAATCTTCCTGCATAATTATAGACAGATTTCGTTTTCCCGCTACCGGCACCATTTGAGTTATATATCCAAGATAAGAAATTTGAAGAGTTGCATTGGGAGCAACATTGATATTAAATTTTCCATCTAAATCGGCTACTATACCATTATTAGTTCCTTTTTCGATAATACTGGCTCCAATAATAGCATCACCTTTTTCATCAACAACAGTTCCTGAAACCGAAACTTTATTTTGTTGTTGGGAAATGCCTGATTCCTCTGGTTTAGCTTGAATTTGAGGAACTGTACACAATGTCAATAAAAGCCAAAATATACTTCTGAGACAAAATCTCATCTTTATATATTTCGTCCTGGCTTTCAAAAAATTCAGTGACTTGTTTTCCATAGTTTTTCCATGATTTTAAATATTAATAAATGGTATTTATAAATAGGTTTTATGTTAGATTAAACGTTTAACTTAGAATGCATCATTTTGATTAAACGTTTAACTTGTATTAGATGAAAATTTGAGATTAAAATTAAACTAGGGGCTGTGCTTTCTTAAACTTTGAGATAAGTGATCGGTTAATTTGTAAATTTTTCTAAATAGTATTTGACAATTGCAAATGTATGTTCTTATTCATATTTTGATGTATGCAAATTGATCTTAATTGTAATTAAATTGATCTTATTATTGACATTTCCGGCCTTTTATAAAACAGGTAAATTCTCTCAAACCCTTATTAATACAAGAGGTTAACAATTATAAGGTAAAGGGTTCTTATATTAAGTAAGAAGATTCAATCATTTTATACTATGATAAATCTTACCTATTTTTGACGATATAATTACTCTTATCGGGGCTAAATATAGCCATTTAATACATAATTGAAGAACACCAATGATGAATAAAAAAATACATTTTTTATTATTTTCTCTATTTTTATCACTTATCTCTTTTGGGAAAGACCTTCAACCGAAAACATCTGTTGTAGGACTTTTTGATTTGAATGATTCGGGGAGAAAAATTTATAACTTTAATGTGGGCTGGCGATTTCAAAGAGGTAATCCGAAGGGAGCGGAACTCTTAGATTTTGATGACTCTAAATGGGATATCGTTTCTACACCTCACACAGTTCAGTTAATGCCTGCAGAGGCAAGTGGTGGTCGGAACTATCAGGGACCGGCATGGTACAGAAAACATTTCATAGTAGACGGAACCTTAGAGGATAAACTCATAAACGTTTATTTTGAAGCGGCAATGGGCAAAACAACTGTTTACTTAAATGGTACAAAGGTAGAGGAACATTTAGGAGGCTATCTACCTTTTAGCATAGAATTAACTCAATATGGAATAAAAGCAGGTGACAAATGTTTGATTGCAGTATTAACGGATAACTCCGATGACAAGAACTTCCCTCCGGGAAAAAAGCAATCCACTCTCGACTTTACATATCATGGAGGTATCTACAGGGATGTATGGCTGATAGCAACTTCAAAAATTCATATATCCGACCCAAATAAAGAGGATAAGCCTGCCGGTGGTGGCATATTTGTACATTACGATGAAATATCTAAAAAGAAAGCATCTATAGTTATTGATACCGATATCGTGAATAAGTCTGCAAATAATGAAAATATCAAAATAGAAACTCGCCTGTGCGATGCTAACGGGAATCATATAAAAACACTTACATCTAAAATCAATCTGAGAAAAGGAGAATCGAAACAAACACGTCAAACAATAGAAGTAAACTCTCCTCACTTATGGTCACCTGATAGTCCTTATTTATACCATATCGAGTCAAGAATTATCTCATCAAACGGTAAAATATTAGATGGTGGAATTACACGTGCAGGAATTAGAAAAGCAGAATTCAGAGGGAAGGACGGATTTTGGTTAAACGATGAATTATCAGACAAACTGATAGGAGGAAACCGTCATCAGGATTTTGCCTATGTGGGCAATGCTGTTCCTAACTCTCAACATTGGCGGGATGCCAAGAAACTTCGTGATGCCGGCTGTCGTATAGTTCGTGTGGCACATTACCCGCAAGACCCCTCTTTCATGGATGCCTGCGACGAATTGGGCATATTTGTTATTGTTGCAACTCCCGGATGGCAATACTGGAATAAAGACCCTCAATTTGCAGAATTAGTTTACAAAGATATACGTAACATGATACGGAGAGATCGCAATCACCCATCGGTTCTAATGTGGGAACCAATATTAAATGAAACTCGCTTTCCTTTAGATTTCTCGCTTAATGCTCATAAGATCACACACGAAGAATATCCGTATATGGGAGCTTTCTGTGTGGCTGATGCACATTCGGAAGGTGTTGCCGACAATTACGAAGTAGTCTACGGATGGCCTAAAGATGTAGGAAATTACAAGCAATCGATATTCACACGTGAATTTGGTGAAAACGTAGATGACTGGTATGCTCATAATACAAATAACAGAGCATCCCGCAGTTGGGGAGAGAGACCTCAAGTAGTTCAAGCCCTGCAGTTAGCTAAAGCTTACAATGAAATGTACACCGAGAGTAATCAGTTCATAGGAGGTGCATTGTGGCATCCTTTCGATCATCAGAGAGGTTATCATCCCGATCCATATTGGGGAGGACTGATGGACGCATTCCGCCAGCCTAAATACTCCTATTATATGTTCAAGAGTCAGGTAGATGCAAACCTTAAACACCCTCTATCTGAAACAGGTCCTATGATATTTATTGCACATGAAATATCTCCTTTTTCAGATACGGATGTAACCCTATTTACCAATTGCGATGAAGTCAGACTAATTGTTTACGGAAAAGATACTTTGATCCAGAAAGTACAGAAGGCTAAATATGGAATGCCTCATCCTCCTGTTATTTTCAAAGATGTATTTGATTTCAATGCCATGAGGGAATATCCATATGTACAAAAACAATGGCAGAAAGTAACTTTTGTAGCCGAAGGTCTTATAAATGGAAAAGTAGTTTGTTCTACAACTAAAATGCCATCGAGACGCTCTACCAAATTGAGCTTAAGAATAGATAATGAAGGCAGACAATTGTATGCAGATGGATCTGATTTTGTACCCGTTATATGTGAAGTAACAGATGATGAAGGCAATATTCGCAGATTGGCTAAAGAACAAATCCTATTTACAGTAGAAGGAGAAGGAGAAATAATCGGAGGATCGCAAATCGGTGCCAATCCAAGAATTGTAGAATTTGGTTCTGCCCCTGTTTTAGTTCGGTCGACCATAAATCCCGGAAAAATAAAAGTACATGCCCGTGTGTTGTTTGAGGGAGAGCACGCTCCTACTCCGGCTGATATCGAATTCGAAACGATTCTATCAGATCGTACGCTTCTATTCATCGAAAAACCGATAGCCAATAAGAATGCCAGTGAAGCATATCAGCGAAGTTTTGACAGACAGCTGACAGAGGAAGAAAGAAAAAAAGCTTTAGATGAAGTAGAAAGGCAGCAAACCGAATTTGGACAATAAGATATGGCGACTGTAAAAGTAATATTTGTTTCTGCAATTTATGTTACATAACATAATGAAAACAAGTTGCTAAAACGTTTAATCTAATACTTTTGTAAAATCGAGAACTATAAATATCACTACAATGGCACGAGTTTCAATTAAAGATATAGCAATTGCATTAGGTGTTTCTAACGCTACAGTTTCGTTAGTTATTAACGGTAAAGAAAAGGAAGGCAGAGTAGGACACGAAATGGCTGAAAAGATCAGAGCTAAAGCCAAAGAGTTAAACTATGAGCCTAATAATCTCGCACGAAGCTTACGAATTGGTCGCTCAGAAACAATAGGACTTATTGTAGCTGATATATCTAATATATTTTTTGCAACTCTAGCATTTCATATACAGGAATATGCCGAAAAGCTCGGATATACTATTATTATAACCAATACGAATGAAGATACTTCAAAAATGGAAAAAATGATACAAACACTTCAAAGCAGACAGGTGGATGGATTCATTATTGTTCCCACAGAGAATGGAGAGGAATATATATCGAAACTGGTTAAATCGAAGATTCCCGTGGTACTGCTCGACAGGTGTTTTCCGGCTATTGAAACAAGCCATGTAATGATTGACAATTATCAGACATCCTGGTTAGCGACCAAACACCTTATAGCTTTAGGGTGTAAAAAAATAGCATTGCTAACTTATCAGAATAAACTTCATCATATGATCGAACGTAAACGCGGATATGCAGAAGCTGTACAAAAAGCCTCTATTTTTGATCCTGAACTTATTAAGGAAGTTAGCTATGAAAATATTACAGAAGATACAACCAATGCGATCAATGAATTGCTTCAGATTAAAGATCTCGACGGTATCTTTTTCTCCACTGACAGTATTTGCGTGGCAGGAATAAAGTATATGCAACAACTGGATAGGAAGTTATTTAAGAAAATAAATCTGATGAGTTTTGATAAAAATGAAATATTCGATTTCGTAAATTATGATGTACCTTATATGATGCAACCATTGCCCGAAATGGGGAGAAAAGCAATAGATATATTGATGAATCAAATAATTAATAAATCAAATAAGACTGAGAAGATAGAATTGCAAGCAAGTCTGCATACCTGTTTAGTTTGATCAAACTAAACAGATCAAACAACCTAATACCTATACTTGAATAAACACAATATAGATACGATGAAGAACTTATTATTTACTATTTATTTTTTAAGTGTGTTTTTTTGCAGCAATGCTGAAACGATTAACTTGAAATCTTTCGGAGGAAAAACTGACGGAAAAACCTCAAATACCGCGATAATAAAAAAAGCCATCGATAAGCTAACCGCAGATGGAGGAGGTACGTTATATTTTCCTGCAGGAACATACCTTACAGGTCCTATCAAACTCGAAAATAATATTACAATAGATATTGAATCGGGAGCTACAATCCTCTTTTCGGGTGAATACGAAGAATATACACCTTTTGTAGAAATACGCTATGAAGGCGTTGTTATGAAAAGCTTCTGCCCTCTGTTTTATGCTTACGAAAAAGAGAATATCACGATAAAAGGAAGGGGAAAAATCGACGGAAACGGTTCTCATTGGTGGCATGTGGCATGGGCAATGGATGGGATTGAAAAATATGCACCACTATTGAAAAGAGTTGCTCCTTTACAGGAACTTTGGGATAAAGAAAATCCGAATCTAAAGATAGAGGAACAATCGGACTGGAAAAGAACGTTTGATAAAAAGTTCTTTCGCCCACCCTTTATCCAGATGTACAAGAGTAAGAATATATTGATAGAAGGGATCACAATTGTTAATTCTCCTTTCTGGACAATAAATCCTGAGTTTTGTGAGAATGTAACAGTAAAAGGAGTCTCTATTTTTAATCCCTATTCTCCAAATACCGATGGTATCAATCCATCATCATGCAAAGATGTACATATTTCGGATTGTCACATCAGTGTGGGAGACGATTGCATTACATTGAAATCGGGACGTGATCTCCAAGGGCGTGAATATGCTACTCCTTGCGAAAACGTGACAATTACCAACTGTACCATGTTAGCAGGTCACGGAGGTGTAGTTATCGGCAGTGAAATGTCGGGCGATGTACATAAAATAACTATATCAAATTGCATTTTCGATGGAACTGACCGAGGTATCCGTATTAAATCGACCAGAGGGCGAGGTGGAATAGTCGAAGAAATAAGAGTGAGCAATGTGGTGATGAAAAACATTAAAAAAGAAGCCATTACACTGAATCTTTTCTATTCGAATGTCCCTGCCGAACCAATATCTGAGAGAACGCCTATATTCAGAAACATTCACTTCTCAAACATTACAGGATCGGACGTTAATGCAGCCTGTACTATCTGGGGGATCGAAGAAGCTCCCATTTCGAATATAACTTTTACAAACGTGAATATGGATGCTCAAACAGGGTTTGACATTAACAAATCAAAGGATTTGACATTTACTGATGTTCAGGTAAATGCAACTTTGAGTCCCTCATTTACGATTAAGAATTCGGAGAATATATACATGAATAATGTATATACATTACAACCTAATTCTGAGAAAAGTTTAATCTCATTGACAGATGTTAAAGACGTTTTTATTAATAGATGTTTTCCGCTTGCCGGAAGCAAATCGTTCTTAAAAGCAGAGGGAGCAAGTACCAACAATATTATACTGACGGGCAACTATCTTAAAAGATTAAACCAGACTATTGAGAAATCACAGGATCTAAATCCGAATGCAATAATTATAGAATAATGAAAAAGCTTATAATTATATTCTTACTGCAATTGACTTTTGCTTCGTCTTTTTTGTTCGCGCAAACAGCAGACGATTCTTATGCACGCCTCTTGAAAGACGTTCTGGCTGATATTGAGCAACAGTTCAATATCAAAATCAAATATGACGAGAAGATGATAGATGGCAAAATATTGAATTATGCCGACTGGAGAATTAAGCCTTGGAGTGCAGAAGAAAGCCTTTATGCAATATTGGCTCCTTTCGATTATACTTTTGTGATGGATAACGGTAAGTATAAAATAAAATCATTCGAATATGCCAGAACAAATGTAGCTCAAGGAGAAAAATTTCTGAAATACCTCGAATCACAATATAATGATAAATCGAGTTGGGAAAAGCGTAAAGCAGAGCTTGTTCCCTGCTTCAAAGAAGCTTTAAGGCTATCTCCACTACCCGAAAAACCCAATTCGAAAGTAATACTTACTGCGAAAAGAAAATACGATGGATATACAGTTGAAAATTTTGCCATCGAAACCCTACCCGGCATATATGTTTGCGGATCTATTTATAAACCGACAAAAATAAAAGATAAATGTCCCATAATGCTTAATCCGAATGGACATTTCGGACTAGGAAGGTATCGAGAAGACCAACAAAAACGCTGTGCTATGCAAGCACGTATGGGAATTATTTCCGCTTCTTGGGATCTCTTTGCTTGGGGTGAAAGCCTGCTTCAATTTGACGGGACATTACATCGGCTGAGTGCAGCACACTCTATACAAACACTAAATGCTATACGGATATTAGATTATCTGTTAACCCTTAAAGAATCAGACTCGTCTCGTGTTGGAATCACCGGAGGCTCAGGAGGAGGAAGCATGACAATGATGATGTCAGCCATAGATGATCGTATAAACCTTAGTATTCCCGTTGTTATGCTGGCTTCACATTTCAATGGAGGATGTCCGTGCGAAAGCGGTATGCCGACTCATCTGTGTGGAAATCGTACCAACAATGCTGAAGTTGCAGCCATATTTGCACCTAAGCCTCAATTAATAATCTCTGATGGTAAAGATTGGTCAAGCAGTGTTCCTGCATTGGAATATCCATTCATAAAACGCATATACGGATTTTATGGGGCAACTGATAATGTAAAGAATGTACACTTACCTGAGGAAGGTCACGATTATGGCTTCTCTAAAAGGATGGCAGCATATGACTTTATAGCCGAAAGATTTAGATTAAATGCTGATATACTTAAAGGCAAAGACGGTCAATATGATGAAAGCACAATCACCATTGAAAAAGAATGGCAAATGTATGCTTTTGGCAAAAGCGGAAAGAATCTTCCCGCAAACGCCATAAAAGGAAAGGAAGCCTTGATGATAGTATTGAAAAAAGCAGGCATACAAAAGTAAACCTTACTCAAAATACAATACCCATGAAAAAACTCGTATATCTTTTAATTCTCTTCAGCTTTTCATCGCAATGGATGATGGCAAAGGATAGCGACCATTTGCGCTTATGGTATAATAAACCTGCCGCCGATTGGAACGAAGCACTACCATTAGGTAACGGACGTTTAGGTGCGATGGTATTTGGTGTTCCCTCTGTTGAACATTTACAGCTGAATGAAGAAACCATTTGGGCAGGCTCGCCCAATAATAATGCACACGAAGTCGCTCCCGAAGTTTTACAAGAAGTTCGCAAGCTTATTTTCGAAAAAAAGTATGTTGAAGCACAGCAATTAGCCAATGAAAAACTGATGTCGAAAAAGAATCACGGAATGCCCTATCAAACGATGGGTGATCTGTTTATTTCTTTTCCGGGACATGAGAGATATACGAACTTTTACAGAGATTTAGATATATCCGACGCTACGGCAACAGTCAGCTATAAAGTGAATGGTGTAACCTTTAAGCGTGAAATTCTTACCTCGTTTACCGATCAGGTGATTATGATTCGATTAACAGCCGATAAGCCTGCCAGTATCTCTTGTAATGCCTTTTTGACAACTCCACAGGAAAAAGTCGAATATACTACCGATAACAATCAGATTATATTATCGGCTCTTACTCAGACCCACGAAAAACAAAGCGGAAAAGTACAATTAGAAACAAGAGTTAAACCCAAAATCATTGGAGGGAGTTATCAAATAAAAGATAATATAATCAGCGTAGAAAATGCGGATGAAGCGATCATCTACATTGCTATTGCTACAAACTTTATCAATTACAAAGATATATCAGGGGATAAGACATTGAAATGCAAGCAATATATTGACGATGCAATCCGAAAAGATTACTCTTTAGCAAAACAAAACCATACTAATTTTTACCGTCAGTATATGGATCGTGTTTCCTTGAATTTAGGTACAACCGATGCAGTTTTAAAACCGACTGATGTAAGAATCAAAGAATTTGCACAGACATTTGATCCTCAATTGGCTGCTTTGTATTTTCAATTCGGACGTTATTTGTTGATTTCATCTTCGCAACCCAATACTCAACCTGCTAATTTACAAGGAATATGGAATGACAGACTCCTGCCCTCTTGGGACAGTAAATATACTTGTAATATAAACTTAGAGATGAATTATTGGCCTGCCGAATCGACCAACCTAAGCGAGATGCACGACCCTATGTTGCAATTAGTAAAAGAGGTTGCCGAAACAGGTGAAACAACTGCTAAAATGATGTACCATACCCGTGGATGGGTACTACACCACAATACGGATATATGGAGAACCACAGCACCAGTGGATCAGGCAACATCGGGAATGTGGCCGACAGGAGGTGCATGGGTAAGCCAACATTTATGGTATCGCTACTTATACACAGGTGATAAAAAATACCTGCAAGACGTTTATCAGGTAATGAAAGGTGCTGCACTATTCTTTGTTGATTTTCTGATTGAAGAACCCGATCATAGCTGGTTGGTTGTATCTCCTTCCAATTCTCCCGAAAATGTTCATGCAGGCAGTAATCTAAAAGCTACCATAGCAGCAGGAACGACAATGGATAATCAATTGGTTTTCGACCTGTTTTCGAATGTTATAGATGCTGCTAATATATTAGGCTTAGACAAAGCATTCGCAGACACATTGCGAATGAAAAGGGCGAAATTACCCCCTATGCAGATCGGACAACATGGTCAGTTACAAGAATGGATCTATGACTGGGATTCACCCGAAGACAAGCACCGCCATGTATCTCATTTATATGGATTATACCCAAGTAATCAAATATCTCCACTTTACACATCCGAATTGAGTGAGGCCGCAAAGAATACTTTAATTCAACGAGGTGATCCATCTACAGGATGGTCAATGGGATGGAAAGTATGCCTATGGGCACGTCTTTTAGATGGAGATCACGCTTATAAATTACTGACCGAGCAATTGAGCCTAGTAACCAACGAAAAGAAAAAAGGAGGTACTTACAGCAATATGTTTGATGCTCACCCACCCTTTCAAATCGATGGAAACTTTGGCTGTACTGCAGGAATCGCTGAAATGCTTGTACAAAGTCATAACGGATTTATCTACATATTACCTGCTTTACCCAGTGTCTGGAAAACAGGAAGCATCAAAGGACTTGTTGCACGTGGAGGATTTGTAGTAGATATTGACTGGAAAGATGGAAAGGTTGAGTCTCTGAAAATAGTATCTAAAAATGGAGGAAATTGTCGCTTAAAAATCGATTCACCTTTACAAGGAAACGGACTGAAACTAGCTAAAGGAACAAATCCAAATCCACTTTATTCAACACCCGAAGTAAAGCGACCTGTAATTTCAGAGAAAGCAGAATTAGTTTTTGATTTATCCGATAAAATGCCATATACATACGATCTCAAAACCGAACAGGGAAAAACATATACGTTCAAAAGTAAATAATAGTAACAATTGAATGCAACCTTATTGAATTAATTAATAGGTCTGTGACCTTAAAGATAAGAAACATGAATAAGCACAAAGTAATACTTATAGCAGCCTTCGCATTTTTAGGACTGGGTTCTATCCATGCACAAGAGAAGAAAAGTAAGATTGATATACCTTGGGAAAACGGGAAGCTGAAAATCAGCGACAATAAACGTTTCCTTGAACATGAAAATGGAAAACCATTTTTTTGGTTGGGAGAAACAGCTTGGTTATTACCTTCTCGTTCTAATCGGGATGAAGTGGATTTCTTTATGAATGAAACTCAAAAGAATGGCTATAATGTTGTTCAAATATCGACCTTACATACCGTTCCTGCTATGAATGTTTATGGAGATTGGGCTTTAACTGATGGCTTTAACTTTGATAATATAGATAAAAAAGGAGAGTATAACTATTGGCAACATGTTGATTATATTGTAGAAAGAGCCAAAGCTAAAGGCATGTATATAGGCATTGTTTGCGTATGGGGAAGTGTGGTTCAGCAAAAACAACTATCGGCAGAAAATGCTAAGAAATACGGAAAATTCTTAGCTGAGCGATATAAGAAATATCCCAATATAGTATGGCTTATCGGAGGAGATATTCGTGGAGATGTTCAACCCGAAGTATGGCAGGCACTTGCTACAACAATAAGAGCTATTGATCCTGATCATTTAATGACTTTTCACCCTCGTGGACGTACTATATCTACCACATGGTTCAATAACGAACCGTGGCTCGATTTCAACATGTTCCAATCAGGACATCGCCGCTATGGGCAACGCTTTGGTGATGGAGATTATCCTATAGAAGAAAATACAGAAGAAGATAACTGGCGTTTTGTAGAACGAAGCTTAGCCGAAAAACCGTTAAAACCGGTACTCGACGGAGAGCCTTCTTATGAAGATATTCCTCACGGCTTACACGATTTCGATGAGCGTTACTGGCAAGCCGAAGATGTACGCCGATACGCTTATTGGTCGGTATTTGCAGGATCATTCGGTCATACATACGGACATAATTCTACAATGCAAATGCTTCGTCCCGGTTATCTGGCTTCGTTCGGAGCAAAGAAGCCTTGGTGGGAAGCACTTCACGATCCGGGATGTCAGCAAATGAAATACTTGAAAAAACTGGTTCTGGCATTTCCTTTCTTCGATCGTATTTCTGATCAATCGGTAATAACCAATGCGAATGGAACACAATATGAGCGGGTAATTGCCACACGAGGCAACGATTATATTCTAGCATACAACTATACCAATAGATTAACCGAAATTGACCTGACTAAAATAGCAGGAGTTAAGAAAAAAGCATGGTGGTTTAGTCCAAAAAATGGCAAAGTTGAATTCATTGGAGAATTTGACAACAAGAAACACACATTCATTAATGACTCAGGTTACCGTGCAGGAAACGATTGGGTACTTATCATAACGGATGCTTCGAAAATTTATGTGCAGGATAACTTAATGGACAATAAGAATTGATATGAAAAGAATAATATTACTCCTGTTATCAGCACTCTGTGTATCGGGTGCATTTAGTATCGAAGTAGACAGGCTTAGATGCGAGATGCTTACCAATCCCGAAGGTATCGCCACTTCTCACCCCCGATTGAGTTGGATAATTCTTTCCAAGGAACGAAATATCAGCCAAACTTCATATCAAATCCTGATGGCTTCTTCTGCTGATAAATTGGCAAAAAACGAATCTGATATTTGGGATTCGGGAAAAGTACAAGACAGCCAATCCATTTTCGTAAACTATGGAGGCGCTCCTTTAAAAAGCCGTACCGATGTCTATTGGAAAGTGAGAGTTTCTACCAACAAAGGCGAATCGGAATGGAGCAAACCTGCAAAATTCAGTATCGGATTATTAGCGGATAAAGACTGGTCTGCTCAATGGATCGGACTTGATAAAGTATTCCCCTGGGATAGTGAAACTCAGTGGTCAAGACTCTCAGCCCGTTACTTGAGAAAAGAATTCAATAATAGTAAAAGCATTAAGTCGGTTAAAACATACATCTCTGGATTAGGAGTATACGAGCTTTATATCAATGGAATTAAAATAGGCGATCAGGTATTAGCACCTGTGGCTACCGATTATACTAAGACTGTTCTTTATAATACGTTCGATGTCACTAAAGAAATCAAAAATGGCAGAAATGCAATCGGGGTAGTTTTAGGAAACGGACGTTTTTACAATATGCGTCAGAATTTCAAACCGCATAAGATTAAGACATTCGGCTATCCTAAATTAATTTGCCAACTAGAAATAGAGTATACAGACGGCACAAAAGAAATAGTAGTAAGTGATAGTTCATGGAAAATTACAACCGATGGCCCTATCCGTTCGAATAATGATTTTGACGGCGAAGAATACGATGCTACAAAAGAATTAGGCAAATGGAATCAAATCGGATTCAATGATAAAAAATGGCAAAAAGTTGAATTGGTAAAAGCTCCCGAAGGAAAACTTTCGGCTCAAATGAGCGAAAATATGAAGGTTCATGAATCACTTAAACCTGTTTCGATTACCCATCTGAAAGCAGATACTTTTATTGTAGACATGGGTCAGAATATGGTAGGTTGGGTAAAGTTATTGAATCTAAAAGGAAAAAAAGGCAATAAAATTTCACTACGATTTGCTGAAACTTTAACTGCTGACAGACATTTAAATACAGCTAATTTAAGAAGTGCCAAGCAAAATGACATTTATACCATGAGAGGTGATCTATCAGAGTCGTGGGAACCATCTTTTGTAACTCATGGATTCCGCTATATGGAAATCTCAGGGTATTCAGAAACTCCTGTTATCGGAAACTTCTTAGGACAAGTCGTTTATGATGACATGGAGACTACAGGTCATTTCGAATCATCTAATGATATACTGAACAGGATCTATAAAAATGCCTATTGGGGTATTCGGGGAAATTACAAAGGTATACCTCTTGATTGTCCTCAAAGAGATGAGAGGCAGCCTTGGTTAGGAGACCGTACAACAGGCTCTTTAGGTGAAAGTTACATTTTTGGTAACGAAAAACTGTATACTAAATGGCTCAAAGACATACAAGATTCTCAACTCAATAATAGTCAATTATCGGATATTGCCCCACCCTTTTATCAAACTTATTACAGCGATAATATGACATGGCCGGGAACATATATGTTTATAGCCAATATGTTGTACAATCAATTTGGAAACTCTCAACCTATTGTGGAACATTATCCGTATATGAAAAAATGGCTCTCATATATGACTGACAAATATATGACGGTTGATTATATCATGACAAAAGATAAATATGGAGATTGGTGTGTGCCTCCTGAAAGTAAAGAAATAATTAAGTCGCAAGACCCTGCCCGAATAACAGATGGTCAGCTTATTGCCACTGCTTATTTCTATAAGATATTGTTATTCATGCAGAAATTTGCAAAAATAAGTAATAACAATGCGGATATTCAAGCTTATGCTGATCTGGCTGAGAATGTAAGAAGGGCATTCAATACTAAATTTTACAATAAAGAAGCAGGGCAGTATGGCAACTATACTGTTACTGCTAATCTGCTGCCATTGGCATTTAATATGGTAGATAAACAGAACGAAGATATTGTATTCCAGAATATGCTGGATAAAATTGTCAGAACAGATAAACTACATATCAGTACCGGGGTAATTGGTACACAATGGCTCATGCGTGAATTGACCAGAAGAGGTTGTGCGGATGTTGCTTACACCATTGCTTCACAAAAAAACTACCCTAGTTGGGGGTATATGGCTGAACAGGGAGCCACCACCATTTGGGAACTTTGGAATGGTGATACAGCCAGCCCTAAAATGAATTCACATAATCATGTGATGTTATTAGGTGATCTTATTACATGGATGTATCAGGATGTGGCAGGTATCAAACCCCACCCAAACTATCCAGGATTTAAAAATCTTTGGATGATGCCAAATCCTACTGAAGATCTAACCTATGCAAAAGCTTCTCATCAGACACCATACGGATTAGCTAAAAGTGAATGGAACTTAGATAAAGGCATTTTTACATGGAAAATTACGATTCCGGCAAATACCCGTGCCAATATTCTGTTACCTGCTGCTTCGGGAGATGATATTACAGAAAACGGTCAATCAATAACTAAGGTAGAAGGGCTTAAATATGTAAGAGAAGAGAATGGCAGAATCAATCTCGAAATAGGATCGGGAGAATATGTTTTCACCTGTAAATACGGACAATCGTTCAACCGTTGGAGAGAAGGAATCGTAGTCGATCAATTTATAAATAAGACTGCCCCCTATCCCGAAAGTCATGCAGCTACTATTGCCGAAACCAAAGAAGGACAATTAATAGCTTCTTGGTTTGGCGGTACTAAAGAACGAAATCCTGATGTCTGCATATGGACAAGTCATTTAGTTAAAGGTCAATGGACAAAGCCTCAAAATGTTGCTAACGGTATTGTAAATGATACCTTGAGGTATGCGTGTTGGAATCCTGTATTGTTTCAAGTTCCCAACGGAGAATTACAATTATACTACAAAGTAGGACCAAATGTTGGAGGATGGGTCGGTAAACTGATAACTTCTCAGGATGGTGGTAAAACTTGGTCAAGACCAATTGATTTACCTGATGGATTTTTAGGTCCCGTAAAAAATAAACCTGTCTTATTAAAAAATGGAACGCTTCTTTCTCCATCCAGTACCGAAGGCGGAGCATGGCAAACTCACTTCGAAGCCAGTAAAGATTTTGGAAAGACTTGGTATAAAATAGGTCCTATCAATGAAGGTGTAGAGCTACATACTATACAGCCATCTATCTTAATTCATAAAGATGGAAAGCTGCAAATACTTTGTCGTACCAAAGAACGTGCTATTGCCGAATCATGGTCGTCCGACAATGGAAAGACATGGAGTCCTATGACTAAAACGATGCTACCCAATAATAATTCGGGGACAGACGCAGTAACCCTGCAAGATGGTCGTCAATTATTAGTCTATAACCATGTATTACCTCATGATACTTTAAAGAATGGAAAAGGTGCCCGTACTCCATTGAATGTAGCTATATCGGAAGATGGTAAAACATGGTATGCCACCTCTATATTAGAGGACTCACCTATCAGTCAGTATTCTTATCCGTCTGTTATTCAGAGTAAAGATGGCATGGTGCATATTGTATATACATGGAGACGAAAAGCCATTAAGCATATTCAGATTGATCCTAACAAACTAGTATTATCTAAAATTGAGAATATGAAATGGCCTTCAACAACAGAAACATCCGAAATTCAAGTTGTAAACAACAATAGATATAAGGTTTCGGTTTGTGACTGGATGATGCTAAAACGTCAGAAAGTAGGCGCTATGCAATTAGCTCAGGAAGTAGGTGCTGATGGTTTAGAATTGGATATGGGCAGCTTAGGTAAACGTGTATCTTTTGATAATAAGTTTACTGAAAAACAATTTCAGGAATTATTTATTTCCGAGTGCAACAGAGTCGGTATACAATTGAGTTCTATAGCTATGTCCGGATTTTATGGACAATCGTTCGCCAATAGAGATAATTACGAACAATTGATTGACGAATGTATTGCAACCATGCAGGCATTAGGTGTGAAAGTAGCTTTCCTGCCACTTGGAAATCAAAGCGATTTAGCTAAAAACCCCGAACTATATCCCATCATTTTGGAACGTATGAAAGTGGTTGCCAAGAAAGCCGAAAAAGCAGGAGTTGTTATTGGTATAGAAACATCTCTGGATGCTAAAAGAGAAGCAAAACTGATTGATGAAATAGGCTCTCCGGCTGTAAGAAGCTATGTCAATTTTTCAAGTATTCTGAAACGTAATGGAGATATTATCAAAGAACTTAAAACTTTGGAAAAAGACCGTATCATTCAAATACATGCAAGTAATACGGACGGGCATTGGCTCGAAAATGATCCTGCAATTAATATGCCCGAAGTAAAGAAAACCCTTGACAAAATGGGTTGGAGCGGATGGCTTGTTATCGAACGTTCTCGTGATACAACAGATGTTCATAATGTGAAGAAAAATTTTGGAGCAAATGCCAATTATTTGAAATCAGTTTTTCAGCAGAAATAAGAACCCTCTATATTATGATTAAACATATCAGTTTTTTAGTTTTCATTTTTGCTTCATTCCACTCTTTCGGAGCCGATATCTATGTCAGCCCCAACGGAAAAGATAGTAATGATGGAACTAAGTCTATGCCTAAAGCAACCTTACACAATGCTTTAAGGGAAGCTCGCAATATGCGTCGATTGGGTAAGATCAAGAAAAATGAATCTCTCTATATTTGGATGTCAGGAGGTACTTATTCTCTTTATGAACCTGTTTTTATTCGTCCCGAAGATTCGGGTACAGAAGAAAGCCCTACCATTATACAGACTATGGATGGCGAAGAGCCCATATTAAGCGGAGGAATCAACATAACCGATTGGAAAAAAGAAGGCAAATATTGGACTGCTACTGTTCCGTCATTCAATGGAAACCCTCTCCTATTCAGACAACTTTGGATTAATGGAAAAAAAGCTACAAGGGCATGTAATGTTTCGGATTTTGAAAAAATGGATAGAATCCGCAGTAATGACAAAGTAAACGAGATTCTTTGGGTTCCTGCTTCTGCCGTGAAAAATGTAATGAAGTCTGAAAACCTAGAATTGGTTATTCATCAAATGTGGGCAATTGCAAATCTACGTGTTAAATCAATCATGATACAAGGAGATTCAGCAGGGATAAAGTTTCATAATCCCGAAGCCAGAATTCAATTCGAACATCCTTGGCCACAACCGATGATAAAGGAAGGATTCAATTCGGCTTTTTATCTCACCAACGCCATAGAATTGCTGGATGAACCGGGAGAATGGTATCACGACAGAGCTAAAAATAAAATATATTATATGGCTCGCATAGGAGAAGATATGACCACCACAGAAGCTATAGTTCCTGCGGTAGAAACTCTCATTAATATCTGTGGAACACTTGACAACCCTGTTCAACACATTTATATGAAAGGGCTCTCTTTAAAAAACACAACTTGGACAAGACCATCCGAAAAAGGGCATGTTCCGTTACAAGCAGGTATGTATCTGATTGATGCCTATAAATTACGTCCTCCGGGAGTTCCAGGAAATTTCAATAAGGGAATCGAAAATCAGGGGTGGATAGGTCGTCCTCCTGCCGCACTTCAACTAAAAAATACAAATTATATCGGAATAGAAAACTGCCGGTTCGAACAGCTTGGTTCTTGCGGAGTAGATATTCTTCCAGGTTCTAAATATTCTACAATCGAAGGTTGCCTATTCAGGGATATAGCCGGAAACGGGATACAGATAGGTGAATTTGCAGAAGAAGCTTTTGAAACCCATTTACCTTACGATCCCAAAGATGAAAGACTACTATGTTCTCATCAACGCATTGCTAATAATCTGATTACTGATGTTACCAACGAAGACTGGGGATGTTTAGGGATAGCAGCCGGATTTGTGCGGGATATCACCATCGAACACAACGAAATCAGTGAGGTTTCGTATTCGGGGATAAATCTCGGATGGGGATGGACAAAAACTGTTAATAGCATGAGAAACAACCTTATTCATGCCAATTATATCCATCATTACGGAAAACACATGTATGATGTTGCAGGTATTTACACCTTGTCGGTACAATCGAAATCGACTATCAGCGAGAATGTTGTAGATAGCATTTATGTACCCTCTTATGTGCATGATCCCGATCATTGGTTCTATTTATATACAGATGAAGGCTCGTCTTTTATTACTGTAAAAGATAACTGGACGCCTTCGGAAAAGTTTTTGCAAAATGCTAATGGTCCCGGTAATACATGGGAAAACAACGGACCAATGGTTGCAGACTCCATTAAACATAAGGCCGGATTAGAAAATAAATACAAACATTTATTAAACTGGTAAATCTATGAGACACATATTATTTCTTTTTATAATTATTTTTTCTGCACAATCAATAAATGCCCAACAAAAAGCGACATGGATTTATTATCCGGGAGATTTCGAAATATGGTTGGGCAACGAAATGCAAAACAGAAGAACCGAAAGAGGAACTTTCTTTCCTCCATTCTGGAAAATGGACAGCCATTATGTATTAGTTGAATTCTCCAAGAAGTTAGACTTAGCTCAACCTGAAGAGGTACAAATTTATGCAGAAGGTCGCTACAATGTAAAACTGGACGGAAAAATGATTTCGGGCTACCCTACTGTTGTCAAAATTCCCGCAGGGAAACACAGCTTAAATATAAAAGTACATAATCAGGCGAATGTTCCTGCTATCTATGTAAAAGGAAAAACCGTACAATCGGACAATACATGGCAAGTCACTTTCGAAGACAAAGAGTGGATTGACGAATCGGGCAAAGCTTCGGATACTTCTTCGGGAACAATGTATCTGAACGCTTCTTCTTGGAATTTCGATTCTCCAGAAAATACACCCTCAAAATTCAAATTAACAACCGAGCCTATGTCAGCTGTAAAATCGGAGCAAAAAGGAAACGGTACACTCATCGACTTCGGGAAAGAAACTTTCGGTTTTGTAAAGTTCCACAATCTGAAAGGAAAAGGAACTCTGAATATTTACTATGGCGAATCGCCCGAAGAAGCACTATCGACAGCCTCTTGTGAAACATTGGACCGTTTACCGATTGACAATAGTAATGCGAAAGACTTGACTATTGAAGATTCTAAAGCGTTCCGTTACGTCTATATTGAAAAAGATAACAGTCTCTCCTATGATTCGGTATCTATGTTATACGAATATCTGCCTTTAGATTACAGAGGTAGTTTCAGATGCAACGATGCTTTATTGAATCAGATATGGGATATTTCAGCCTATACGATGCACCTTACTTCCCGTGAGTTTTTCATTGATGGAATCAAACGTGACAGATGGGTATGGTCGGGCGATGCTTACCAAAGCTACTTGATGAATTATTATTTGTTTTTCGACTCGCCTTCTGTTACCAGAACCATGCTTAATCTAAGGGGTAAAGATCCGGTAACAAGTCATATAAATACCATTATGGATTATACTTTCTATTGGTTTATGGGCGTGTACGACTATTATCAATATACAGGAGATAAGACTTTTATCGAACAGTTTTATCCCCGTATGCAAAGCTTGATGCAATATTGCCTGTCACGCACCAATTCGAACGGAATGATGGAAGGTATTTCGGGCGATTGGGTATTTCTCGATTGGGCAGATTTCAAAATGAGTAAAACGGGAGAAGTAAGTTTCGAACAATTACTATTCTGCCGAAGCCTCGAGACTATGGCTCTCTGTGCTAAACTAGTAGACAATACGGAAGACAGCAATAAATACACATCACTGGCTAACGATCTAAAATCAAAACTATTTACCGCATTCTGGTCTGGAAAAGAAAACGCATTTATACATAATCGGGAGAACGGTGTTCAAAGTGAGCAGGTAACACCTTATACCAATATGTTTGCCGTTCTGTTCGGCTATTTAGATCAAGACAAAACAAATGCGGTGAAAAACAATGTATTATTGAATCCCGATGCACTGAAAATCACCACTCCTTACATGCGTTTTTATGAATTAGAGGCATTGTGTTTACTTGGAGAACAAAAGCATATGCTAAAAGAAATTCGTAATTATTGGGGCGGAATGCTCAATGAAGGAGCTACTTCATTCTGGGAAAAATACAATCCAAATGAAAAAGGAGCGGAACATTTTGCTATGTATGGTCGTCCGTTTGGCAAAAGCCTATGTCATGCGTGGGGAGCAAGCCCGATATACTTATTCGGAAAATACTATTTAGGAGTAAAACCTGCCTCTCCCGGATACGAAACATATGCTATTGAACCAAATCTGGCCGATCTGAAATGGATCGAAGGAAAAGTACCTACCCAAAACGGAGATATTTATGTCTATTGCGATACTAAACAGATTAAAGTAAAATCGGATACAGGAACAGGAATATTAACTGTCAAAAGTAAATCGAAGCCGACCTGTAAAAATACCTCTATAAATTCGAAAGGCGGCAATACTTACGAAGTAGAAATACTTAAAGGAAAAGAATACACCATAACCTATAAAGCACTGTAAGAGAATGAGAAAATTAAGCTATATATTTTTATCCGCACTATTTTTGAGTGGTACTTTCACCTTAGTCGCTCAAAATAAAAGTCTGGTAAATACCTCTCAAAGCCCGTATGCAAAACTTTCAGGCGTAGGTATGAGCGATGTTAAGTGGACAAACGGATTTTGGGCAGATCGCTTTGAAATCTGCAAACAATCGATGTCGCCCGAATTGATGAAAACATATATGGATGAAAGTATCAGCCATTCATTTAAAAATTTCGAAATTGCAGCCCGATTAGATACCGGATCGCACGTGGGTCCTCCATTCCACGATGGCGATTTCTACAAAGCATTCGAAAGCTTGGTAAGTTTATATGCTACCACAGGAGATAAAAACCTGATGGCATTGATGGACAGGATTATCCCTGTTATTGCTAAATCGCAACGTGAAGACGGATATATCCATACACCCGTTATGATCGAAGAACGTAAAAACGGTCAAAAAGCAAAAGCTTTCGATGACCGATTAAACTTCGAGACTTACAACATGGGACACCTAATGACTATGGCCTGCCTCCACTATCGGGTTACAGGAAAGCGCAGCTTATTGGATGTAGCTGTCAAAGCAACCGATTATCTCTATAATTTCTATAAAACGGCATCGCCTGAATTGGCTCGCAATGCAATTTGCCCTTCACATTATATGGGTGTGGTAGAAATGTACCGCACTACTCGTGATCCAAAATACCTGGAATTATCGAAGAGCCTTATTGATATCAGAGGATTGATGGAAAACGGTACAGACGACAATCAGGATCGAATTCCGTTCCGTCAACAAACCAAAGCGATTGGGCACGCCGTGCGTGCAAACTATCTGTATGCAGGCGTAGCAGACGTATATGCAGAGACGGGAGACACATCATTACTTCGTCCTTTGAATTTGATCTGGGACAATATGGTGAATACCAAAATGTACATCACGGGAGCTTGCGGTGCTCTTTACGATGGAGTATCTCCCAACGGAACATCTTATGAGCCTTCTGTTGTACAAAAAACACACCAATCATACGGTAGAGACTATCAACTACCTAATATGACGGCACATAACGAAACGTGTGCTAATATTGGTAATCTACTGTGGAACTGGCGAATGCTTCAACTCACAGGGGAAGCTAAATATGCGGATATTGTGGAGCTGACTCTTTATAATAGTATTTTATCGGGCGTGAGTCTCAATGGCCTTGACTTTTGCTATACAAATCCATTGGCAGTTTCCGATAAATTTCCGTATACCATGCGCTGGGCAGGTGGTAGGATTCCTTACATAGCCTTATCTAATTGCTGCCCTCCAAATACGGTGAGAACTATATCCGAAGTACAAAATTATGTCTATAATCTTTCGGAAGACGGATTATATGTAAACCTTTATGGAGGAAGCCAATTAAAAACCAATCTAAAAAACGGCGAAAACATCCAAGTGACTCAAACTACTGATTATCCTTGGGATGGGGAAGTTTTATTAACCATTGATAAAGCTCCAAAGAAATCATTTATACTTTCGATGCGTATTCCCGGATGGTGTAAAGGAGCAACAATATCTGTCAATGGGCAGAAACAAGAAGCTAATATTACATCGGGTTCTTACGCTGAAATAAACAGAAACTGGAAAGACGGTGACAAAGTAGAATTAAACTTACCTATGGAAGCCAAACTCATAGAAACAAACCCATTGGTGGAAGAAACACGCAATCAGATTGCTGTTAAAAGAGGCCCTGTTGTATATTGTCTGGAAAGTAGCGACTTATCGAAACAAGATATATTTCAAGTGGTTATTCCTTCTGATATTAAGCTTGCTCCTATTCAAATGAATATAGATAATAGTAAGTTCATGGCTTTAGAAGGACGAGCGTATATCGAAGATAATAATTGGAGCAACACACTGTATCGTGAAGTTTCTCCCATAGAAAAGCTCAATTCGATAAAACTGATTCCCTATTATGCGTGGGGAAACAGAGGAAAATCGGATATGACTGTCTGGATGAATTTAAAAAGATAAGGTCTCAGACCTTTTTATTGCTTTGGTTAGTAAAACACTTATAGCTAGTTATAACTTTTAACTTTTATATTAAATATCGCATTAGCTCAAATAATAACTGGGTGCGCCCCCTACCCTAAATTTATAAATTATGAAGCACAAATTAATATTTGCAGTTCTTTGTATGATTCTATTTATTTCGTGTTCAACGGAAAAAGTAACAATCATAGTTGAAGAGAATCCTTCAACCCGTGTAACCTTTGGTATTGATAAATTAAAATCGGCTCTAGAAGAAGCTAAATATACAGTTTATATTAAAACTGTAAACGATAATAAAGACAGTCACGTTATTACCATCAGCGAGAATAAAACCGATTCACTGGCAAAAGAAGGATACACAATTAAATCCGAAAACGGCTCTATTCACATTAAAGGAAATGATGCTTCGGGCACACTGTACGGTTGTATTGAAGTGATAAAACAAATCAAAGAAGAGAAACAATTACCTGCTAATTTCAACATCACCGATAAACCCGAAATGGTTCTTCGGGGTTCGTGTGTAGGCGTACAAAAACCGTATTATCTGCCCGACAGAACGGTATACGAATATCCTTATACGCCCGAAACTTTCCCTTGGTTCTATGATAAAGCCTTGTGGATCGAATATCTGGATATGATGGTTGACAATAAAATGAACTCCCTATATCTATGGAACGGACATCCCTTTGCCTCTTTAGTGAAATTGGACGATTATCCGTATGCTGTAGAGGTTGACGATAAAACATTCAAGAAGAATGAAGATATGTTCGCATTCCTCACAGAAGAAGCAGATAAAAGAGGTATCTGGGTCATACAAATGTTTTACAATATCTTAGTATCAAAACCTTTCGCCGAACATCACGGCATTAAAACACAAGACAGAAGCCGCCCTATTACTCCTCTTATATCGGATTATACACGGAAATCGGTAGCTGCATTTATAGAAAAATATCCCAATGTCGGACTATTAGTTTGCTTGGGAGAAGCGATGGATACATACGAAGACGACGTAGAATGGTTCACTAAAACAATTATTCCCGGAGTACAGGACGGATTAGCTAAACTGGGAACGACCAATCAACCTCCGATAGTTTTAAGGGCACACGATACTGATGCTAAAATGGTGATGGAGGCTTCCCTACCCCTTTACAAGAACCTATACACCATGCACAAATACAATGGTGAATCGTTGACAACATACGAACCACGTGGTTCGTGGTCTAAGATACATACCGACCTTAGCAGTCTAGGTTCGGTACATATCTCAAATGTACATATTTTGGCTAATCTGGAGCCTTTCCGCTGGGGATCGCCTGATTTTATTCAGAAAGTGGTTCATGCTATGCATAATGTACATGGGGCAAATGCAGTTCATATTTATCCGCAAGCTTCTTATTGGGATTGGCCTTATACTGCCGATAAAACCGATCCTCGTTTAAAAGAAATAGAAAGAGACTGGATATGGTATCAGGCATGGGCTCGTTATGCGTGGGATGGAAACCGTGACAGAAGCGATGAGATCAAATACTGGACAAAACAAATCGGTAATATGTACGATTGCGGCGAAGCAGGAAAAGACATTCTCGAAGCTTACGAGCAGTCGGGTGAAATAGCACCTAAACTACTTCGCAAATTCGGTATTACAGAAGGAAACAGGCAAACTTTGTTATTGGGAATGTTCCTAAGCCAGTTAGTAAATCCAGCAAAATGGAAGGTATATCCCGGATTTCATGAATCGTGCGGACCCGAAGGTGAATTGCTAATCGATTATATGAACAAGGAATGGAACAAACAACCTCATGTGGGCGAAACCCCTCCTCAACTTATTTCGGAGGCTGTGGCACATGGCAATGCTGCTGTTGCTGCCATAGACAAAGCGGCATCTAAAGTAAGCAAGAACAAGGAAGAGTTTAACCGCCTGAAAAATGATATGTATTGTTATCAGGCATTTGCCAACTTCTTCTCGGAGAAAGTACAGGCTGCCATGCTTATACTTCAATATACACATTCGAATCGGGTTGCAGACTTAGAGAAAGCTATTCCTCATATCGAAAAAAGTTTGGAATACTACCAACAACTGGTAAATCTTACTAAAGATGCTTATCTGTATGCAAATAGTATGCAAACGGCTCAACGCCGTATTCCGATTGGAGGAGACGATGCGAAAAATAAAACATGGGAAGAATTGCTTCCTCATTATCAGGCGGAATTGGCAAACTTCAAGAAAAATGTAGAGTTTATCAAAAAGAATGGAAATTCTGACAATCAGACTTTCGATCTTTTAAAACCTGTTGAAGTGAAATTAGACAATAAAGACGGCATTGCTTATACGATCAAAAAAGGCGAAAAAGTTTTTTCGGACAAAGATTTTGTAATCGGAGATTTTTCTCCTGAACTGAAAAATATGAGACCCATCCGTTTTAGTCAGGATCAACAAGCCGAACAAGGTACAACTATATCTTTCGAGAGCCAAAAGCCTGTCAGCCTACTAGTAGGATATCTGAATACTGAACGTAAAGAATATGCCAAAGCTCCTACATTGGAAACTGATGCCAGTGCCAATCAGTACGAACAAGGAGATGTGAAAATAGCCAATGCCCTAGACATCCCCGGAAGGGGTTCTGTTAATATTCATACCTATACTTTTCCTGCCGGAAAAAATACGCTGAATCTGGGGAAAGGAGCTTTACTGATTTTCGGATTTATTGATGCAAGTCAAAAAATAACCCCTCACAACGCAGGATTTGGAGGTCAAGATGCATCGAGCAAAATCGACTGGCTATTTTATTGATAAATTACACTACCATGAAAAAAACATTCGTTACCATACTGCTGTGTATTACCTCTATATCGTTGCTGTCGGCACAAAAGACAGTTACCAAAGATGTAATGCGAAAAATATATGAAGAAGTAAAAACACCCTTCAAATATGGGCTGGTGCTTGCTCCTTCGGATAATAAGCGCAAAATGGATTGTCCAACTTTTTTTCGGGAAAATGGCAGATGGTATATGTCATACCTCGTTTATAACGGAAAATCAGGAAAAGACGGACGTGGCTATGAAACATGGCTTGCCGAAAGTGACGACCTGCTACAATGGAAAACACTTGGACGGATAATGTCATTCCCTAAAGCAGGAAGCGGCAGATGGGACGAAAACCAACGGGGTGGATATATCTCCTTAATTGATTACGAATGGGGCGGAAACTACAAGGCTCAGAAATACGATAATAAATACTGGATGTCATACTTTGGAGGGATTGGTCAAGGATACGAACAAGGCAGGCTCGAAGAGGGTATTGCTTACACCGATGGAGATATAAACAAAGCACACGAATGGAAATACTTTGAAAAACCTGTTCTCTCTCCTCTTGACCCTGATAAAGGTTGGTGGGAAAATATAACACAATACAAATCGTCCGTTATCTGGGACAAGAAAAAAACACTGGGTTACCCTTTCATTATGTATTACAATGCGGGCGGAGTCAATCCTGCCAATAATGTAAAGGCTGAACGTATCGGCATTGCCTTGTCAGAGGACATGGTCAACTGGAAACGCTACAAAGGCAACCCCATTGTAAACCACGAAGAAGGAATTACGGGCGATGGAGTGATTCAAAAGATAGGCGATGTGTATGTGATGTTCTATTTCAGTGCATTCCGCAAAGACCGCCCTTACAAAGCATTCAATACCTTTGCATGTTCATATGACTTAGTCACCTGGACTGATTGGGATGGTGAAGATTTGATTATCCCGTCTGAAAAATACGACAATCTTTTTGCACATAAATCGTACGTTGTGAAATGGAACGGAACGGTATATCACTTCTATTGTGGAGTAAACGAAAACAATCAGCGGGGAATTGCTCTAGCCACTTCTAAAGATATGGGCAAAAGCCTTATCCGCTTTCCAAAACCCGATAAAGAGACTTTCAGAAAAGAACTTTCGTTAAATGAGGGTTGGAAAACTACCGTCAATGAAACAGACAGAGATACTCACAAAGGCTTCGAAAATCCGCTTTATAACGATACTCAATGGGAACGGGTAAGTGTTCCTCACAATTGGGACAAATACGAAGGTATCCGTCGCTTGAAACATGGAAATAAGCATGGGTATTCGTGGTACAGAAAAACTTTCGATGTAGAAAAACAAGGCGAAAACAAACGATATTTTCTTTATTTCGAAGGTGTCGGTTCGTACGCAACCGTATTTGTGAATGGAAAGAAAGTAGGCTATCATTCGGGAGGGCGTACCACATTTACTTTAGATATAACCGATGTTGTCAACTTTGACAAGCCAAATATATTGGCGGTTCAGGCAGACCACCCTCCTATGATTTCAGATTCGCCTTGGGTATGCGGCGGTTGTTCGTCCGAATGGGGTTTTTCGGAAGGTTCTCAGCCTATGGGTATTTTCCGACCTGTAACTTTAGTTGTTACTGACGATGTACGAATAGAACCTTTCGGTGTTCATGCGTGGAATAACGAACCTACGGGTAATGACAAAAAAACATTTACGCTAAATGTAAATACCGAAGTCAAAAACTACAGTTCAAAAGAACGCACTTTCGAAGTTATTCAGAAACTGGTAGACAAAGACGGTATTCAAATAGAACGCATTACGGATAAAGTAACCTTAAAACCGAATGAAATAAAGACTATCAGCCAAAAGAGTAAGGACATCCAAAACCCGCATTTGTGGGATATCGAAAACCCGTATCTCTACAAACTGATAACGATGATAAAAGAAAACAGGAAAACCATAGACCAGGAAACAACCCCTTACGGTTTCCGGTGGATTTCGTGGCCTGTCTATCGGACGAATAGCGATCAACGTTTCTATCTGAACGGTAAGCCTGTATTCCTAAATGGTGTTTGCGAATACGAACATGTGTTGGGAGACAGCCACGCTTTCAGCGAAGAACAGATATTGTCACGCATCAGTCAAATGAAAGCCGGAGGATTCAACGCCTTTCGCGATGCACACCAACCTCACAACCTTATCTATCAGAATATGTGGGATAAAACAGGAATACTTTTCTGGACACAATTATCGGCTCACGTGTGGTACGACACACCCGAATTCAGAGAGAACTTTAAGAACAATCTTCGCGAATGGGTCAAAGAAAGACGTTCGTGCCCTTCGGTTATTCTCTGGGGATTACAAAACGAAAGCACACTGCCCGAAGATTTTGCCAAAGAGTGTACTGAAATTATACGTGAAATGGATCCCACTTCACCTTCACAACGCTTGGTTACAACCTGTAACGGAGGTACGGGAACAGACTGGAACGTGGTACAAAATTGGTCGGGAACTTATGGAGGCGACCCTTATAAATACGATAAAGAACTCAGCAAAAAAGAACAACTGCTCAACGGTGAATACGGTGCATGGAGAAGTATCGGACTACATACCGAAGGGGGATTTAAACAAGATGGAATATGGAGTGAGGATAGAATGATACTTCTTCTGGAAATGAAAATTCGACTGGCAGAACAAGCCAGGGACAGTGTTTGCGGACAATTCCAATGGATATACAATTCACACGACAACCCCGGTAGAATACAGAACGAAGAAGGATTTCGGGATATAGACCGCATCGGGCCTTTCAATTACAAGGGATTAGTTACTCCGTGGGAAGAACCTTTGGATGTATATTATATGTACCGCTCCAATTATGTGCCGAAAGAAGAATCGCCAATGGTACATCTGGTTTCGCATACTTGGAACCATCGCTGGACCCAAGCAGGCAAGAAAGACAGCATCATTGTATATTCGAACTGCGACGAAGTGGAACTCTTCAACGATGTAAAATCCGTATCGCTGGGCAAACTTACCAAAGGCGGAATAGGTACACATTTTCAGTGGGATAACGCGGATATTCGTTACAATGTACTTTATGCGGTGGGATACGTTAACGGAAAAGCCGTTGCCGAAGATTATATAGTTTTGGAAAACCTGCCTCAATCGCCCGATTTTGGCAAATTATATAAAAATGTAACGAATCAGACTTTACCCCAAGATGGATATAATTACCTCTACCGTGTCAATTGCGGAGGGGGCGATTTTACAGACGAAAACGGAAACCTTTGGTCTGCCGATGTACATAAAAAAGACGGGAATTACTGGGGATCTCTTTCGTGGACCGACAGGTTTGGTAACTTACCCAACTTTTTGGGCTCACAACGAGTTACCAAAGACCCTATTGAAGGCACTAAAGATTGGGAATTGTTCCGGACTTTCCGTTACGGTCGCCACGAACTGAAATACCAATTCCCCCTACCCGATGGCGAATATTTAGTAGAGATGTATTTTATAGAACCTTGGTGGGGAACAGACAGAAGTATGGATTGCGAAGGATACCGCATTTTTAACGTTGCAATAAGCGGAGATACTGTTCTGAAAAATCTGGATATCTGGAAAGAGGCAGGGCACGACAAACTACTGAAAAAGACGGTTAAAGCATCTGCTAAAAACGGATTACTCGAAATATCTTTTCCGAATACAACGGCAGGGCAAGCCATTCTTTCGGCTGTTGCTATCGCATCAACAAATCAAAGTATAAAACCTGCACCACAATCGCCTCAACTGATTACCAATGTAAAAGGAGGTACACAAAAATCATGGCTCGATACAGGTAAAGAGTTCAAAATACTTCCTCCGTTATTATACGGAGCAGAATATATAATTCCGAGCGTAGGTTCTAACGAGATCAGTTTCAGCCTGACAGACAATGCTGATATTTATATCAAAGAAGATACCGGTTTTGTAAAGAAATCATATCCTAAAAATGAGCCGATTACTATCAGTGGAAATAAACCAATAGTAGCCGTTCCTCAAATCGATTGGATAGAAGAACCAAACCTTCGCCCCGAGATTGCTTACGGAGCACAAGAGGCCATTACCAAAGGCAAAGGATGGGCAAAAGTGAACCATCGTAAAAAAGATGGAATGAAGATTACACAAAATGGAGAGCACAGCATTACATGGACTATCTCGCCCGGATTGGCAGGGGTGTATGCTCTCCGCTTCAAGTATATGAATGTGACTAAAGAACCTATTATTGCTAAAATTCAGGTACTGGCTTCGGATGACAGAGTAATGCGTGAAGATAATATTCAGTTTCCATCTGCTCCCGAAAAATGGCGTATGGTAAGCACCACCACGGGGGCGTATATCAATGCGGGGCATTACAGGATAGTAATCAGCGGCGAAAACCTGAACGGACTTTGGTTCGATGGTTTAGATATGCAATGAGGTCGTTGCGAGTTACAAGTTACAAGATAAGAGATACAAGATGAAAAAACTTTTAATTATATCGTTCCTAATAGCCAGTTTTTCGGGTTTCGCACAATACGACAAACCCGATTGGGAAAACTTATCGGTATTGGAGATAAACAGAGAAGATGCAAGAGCCGATTTTATTCCGTTTGCCAATACTCAGCAAGCACTGTTAGGCAACAGGGAAAAATCGCCTTATTTTATATCTCTCAACGGAAACTGGAAATTCAACTGGGTAAGCACCCCCAATAAAAGACCATTGGATTTCTATCAAACGAATTTCGATGACAGCCGATGGAAAACTATTCCTGTACCATCCAATTGGGAAATGCAGGGATACGGTACACCTATCTATGTAAGTGCAGGATACCCCTTTAAAATAGACCCTCCCCGTGTGATGGGCGAACCTAAAGCCGAATATACAGCTTTTAAAAAACGCAACCCGGTGGGATCGTATCGGCATTCGTTCGATCTTCTGCAGAACTGGAAAGATCGCCGTGTATTTATACATTTCGCAGGAGTACAGAGTGCCTTTTATGTGTGGATTAACGGCAAAAAGGTAGGATATAGTCAGGGAAGTATGGAACCCTCCGAGTTTGATATAACAGATTACGTTCAAAAAGGAAAAAACCAATTGGCAGTAGAAGTGTATCGCTGGTGTGATGGTAGCTACCTCGAAGATCAGGATATGTGGCGAACAAGCGGCATTCATCGAGATGTATTTCTCTACTCAACAAGCAATGTTCGTATTTCGGATTTTGCCGTGAGGACTGTTTTAGACAAAGACTACAAAGATGTAAGTCTGCAAATAAAACCCGAACTGAAATCGTACAAAGGAAATAAACTCGAAGGTTGGAATATCGAAGCTCAATTATATGATGCACAAAACAATCCTGTATTTGCAAATACTTTGAAACAGGATGCTCTACCCGTACTCAATACAGACTACAAAGCGGCAGTTATGAACGATCGAACACCTCAACGGGGTGCAGCTAAATTTGCATGGTTAGAAGCCAATGTTTCTGATCCGTTGAAATGGACAGCCGAAACACCCAACTTATATACTTTAGTTTTGAGTCTAGTAAACGATAAAGGCGAAGTCGTTGAAACAGTTCATACTCAAGTTGGTTTTCGTAGCATAGAAATAAAGGATGGGCAAGTCTTGATTAACGGAAACCCTGTTCGCTTACGCGGAGTAAATCGTCACGAACACGATCCTGCCACAGGGCGAAGCATCAGTTACGAACGAATGAAGCAGGATATTATCCTCATGAAGCAAGCTAATATCAATGCGGTTCGTACTTCCCATTATCCGAATAATACGCAATGGTACGAACTCTGTAACGAATACGGAATGTATGTTATGGACGAAGCCGACATAGAAGAACATGGCTTAAGAGGACAACTGGCTAACGATCCCGCATGGCATGCCGCATTTATGGATAGGGCTGTTCGCATGGCAGAACGAGACAAAAACCATCCTTCGATACTATGCTGGTCGATGGGAAATGAATCAGGTTATGGACCTAATTTTGCTGCTATATCAGCTTGGTTTAAAGATTTCGACCCTACCCGATTTATTCATTACGAAGGGGCACAAGGTACGCCTACCGATCCCAAGACGGTAGATGTAATCAGTCGGTTTTATCCACGAGTAGAGCAAGAATACCTCAATCCGAATATCAAGGCAGGGGAAGATAAAGAACGTGCCGAAAATGCCCGTTGGGAACGTCTGCTTAGTATCGCCCAAGATACGGTTGATAATCGCCCTGTGCTTACAAGTGAATATGCTCATGCAATGGGCAACGCTCTAGGAAATTTCAAAGAATATTGGGATGAAATATATTCTAATAAAAGGATGCTAGGAGGATTTATATGGGATTGGGTAGATCAGGGGCTATACAAAACCGACGAAAACGGCATCCGCTTTATGGCGTATGGAGGTGACTTCGGTGACAAACCCAATCTGAAAGCTTTTTGCTTTAATGGAATTGTATTTGCAGAACGCGAAACCACTCCTAAATACTTCGAAGTAAAGAAAGTATATCAGCCTGTACTTATCGAGCCATTAGTTTTAAATAAAGATGAAGCATCGTTATATGTAACCAATCGTAATCATCATATCAACCTCAACGAATACGAAATGAGGTGGCAAATTATTACCGATGGAGACACTATACAAAAGGGTATAATTGCTAATTTGAATCTTCCGGCGGGAGAGAAACGGGATATGCAATTACCCATAAAACCGATAAAAGTAAAGCCCAATTCGGACTATTGGTTACGAGTAAGTTTTCATCTGAAAGAAAATACGCTTTGGGCAAACAAAAGCTTTGAAATAGCTTTTGAGCAGTTTGGTATAGATGCCAGAGAAGAGTTAGCGGTATTAAGCGATAAAACACCTATCTCTAAAATTGATAGGTACGCTGATAGGATGGAAGTGCAGGGAAAAGATTTTTCCGCTGTATTTGATATGCAAAATGGCAATCTATCGTCCTTAAAATATAGTGGCAAAGAAATGATTGTCTCCCCTCTCATATTTCAAGGATACCGTGCCCCTATTGATAATGACAAAGGATTCGGAAACTGGCTTGCCAAAGACTGGAAACAGCAAGGGTTAGACAGCTTAAAACGAGTTGTAAAATCGGCTGAAATAGTAGAAGAGAACGGCTCATCTATCAAAATAAAAACCATTGCCGAAAGCTTTGCTAAAAATGGAAAATTCATTCACGAATGCCTCTGGACTATCAATGGAAATGGAAGCATAAAGGTCGATAATACCTTTACACCATCAGGAGATTTACCCGAATTGCCCCGATTGGGAGTTGTAATGTCGTTAAACAGCGATTTAGAAAATATTAAATGGTATGGTCACGGCCCTTACGAAAACTATTCGGATCGGAAGACAAGTTGCCCCATTGGAGTATATTCAAGTACCGTTACAGACCAATATGTACCGTATCCGCATCCACAGGAAACAGGCAATAAGGAAGGTATTCGATGGATAAATCTAACCGATAAAAACGGAAAAGGTATTTCAATCACCTCCTTATCCGAAAATATGTCGGGGTCTGCATTGCATTTTACGGCAGGAGATTTGGATGCTGCTACTCATGCTTATTTGTTGAAACCACGAGAAGAAGTGATACTTTCTCTCGATGCTATCATGTTGGGACTTGGAAATAGCAGCTGCGGACCGGGAGTATTAAAGAAATATGCTGTCGAGAAAAAAACACATGAATTGAAATTTGTTATCGAACCTTTGAAATGAAAAAACTATGAATAAAAAACAACTATTTCATTTTGTGCTATTCTTCGGAATCTTTATTTCGCAAAATGTAAACGCACAAAATAAAAACCAAACATTTAACGCCACCGAAACCGGCATACAATATCTGTCGGGGACAGGCTCGGACGATACTGTCGATTGGGAGTTTTTCTGTACCGATGGACGCAACAGTGGCAAATGGACAACTATTCCCGTGCCCTCTTGTTGGGAGTTGCAAGGTTTTGGCACATATCAATATGGAATGCCTTTTTATGGCAAACCCAATCCTCCAGGAATAGCCAACGAGCAAGGTAAATACAAATATAAATTTAAGCTGCCTAAAGAATGGGAAGGACGAACAGTTCGCATAGTGTTTGATGGGGTAATGACCGATGTTGAAGCTCAAATCAACGGTCGTCGTTGCGGATACCCTCATCAGGGAGCATTTTATCGGTTCAAAAGTGATGTCAGTGATCGCATATTTTTCGGGGAAAAAGAGAATACTCTTGAGCTAACCGTCAGTAAAGAATCAGCAAACCCAAGTGTGAACATGGCTGAAAGACGAGCCGATTATTGGAACTTCGGAGGCATTTTTCGCCCTGTATTTGTTGAAGCACTTCCCGCTCAGTTTATAGACCGCACAGCTATTGATGCAGATGCAGATGGGAGTTTTTATGCAGATGTATTTCTAGGTTTAGCAATGGGTAACAATACTAAAGTGGTTGCTGAGTTGACTGATATAGATGGAAAGTCAATCGGTAAGAATATTGAAACTCCCATCACAGGAGGATCAGATAAAGCTATTATCAAAGGGAAATTCGATAATATAAAGAATTGGACGCCTGAAACACCCAGTCTGTATTACATGAAATTTTCATTAATGCAAAACAATAAAGTACTGCACACCGTAACAGAACGTTTTGGATTTCGCACCATTGAAGTACGTCCGAGCGATGGTTTATATGTCAATGGTCAGAAGATTATGATAAAGGGAGTTAACCGTCATAGTTTTCGTCCTGAAACTGGAAGAACACTCAGCAAAAAAGACAATTATGATGATGTAAAACTCATCAAAGAAATGAACATGAACGCCATTCGCCTGTCTCATTATCCATCCGATCCCGACTTCTTAAAAGCTTGTGACGAATTAGGCTTGTATGTAATGGTAGAGCTTGCCGGATGGCATGGGAAATACGACAGCAATGTAGGTGCAAAACTTGTACACGAAATGGTGAAAAGAGATGTTAACCACCCATCTGTTACCTGGTGGGCAAATGGAAATGAGGGAGGTCATAATCTCGAAATAGATAAAGAATTTGCACCACTCGATCCGCAGAAACGACCTGTTTTGCATCCACAAAAAAACTTCGGTGGATTCGAAACCATGCACTACCGTTCGTATGGCGAAAGTCAGGAATATATGCGTTTGCCCGAAATTTTTATGCCTACCGAGTTTCTTCACGGCTTATACGATGGCGGTGCAGGTGCCGGATTGTGGGATTATTGGGAAATGATGCGTAAACATCCCCGTTGTGCAGGTGGTTTTATCTGGATGTTTGCCGACGAAGGAGTTGTTAGAACAGATCAAAACGGACGTATCGATAATGTGGGTAACTACGCGGCAGACGGTATTGTAGGACCTCATCACGAAAAAGAAGGCAGCTTTTATACCGTAAAACAAGTATGGTCGCCCATACAAATAATGACTACAAACCTACCCGATAATTTTGACGGTACTCTAAATATAGAAAACCGATACGACTTTACCAATCTGAAAGATTGCCGTTTCGTTTGGGTGCTTAAATCGTTCGATGGTGAAGCAAAAACAGTAAAGACGGGCGAAATTAAAGGCATTGATATTGCCCCTCATGCCTCGGGAACATTAAAAATAGACCTTCCCCGCGATTGGAAAAACTCCGATGCTTTATATTTTACAGCTTATAGCCCAACTAACGAAGAGCTATGGACATGGGACTGGCAATGGAAAAAGCCGACTGAATACTATTACTTTTCAAAAGGAAAGACCAACTTATCGGCAAAAGAGGAGGCTGATAACCTTATTGTAACAGCAGGTTCAACAATATTGACATTCAGCAAAAAAAATGGAGAATTAAGCTCTGTAAAGCAAAACAACAAAAATATTTCTTTTGGAAACGGACCCCGATTTATAGCTGCCCGCCGTAGCGATCGTTCTAAAGATGTGTTCTATAATTATGACGATGCTGAAGCACGCAGCAAAGAACGCATCTACACTGATATTTCGGGAGAAAACAAGTTAACTGATTTTACATTCAAAAATACTCCAGATAGCATCACAATTACTGCCGATTATTTTGGGAATATGCGTCAGGCACACTGGGTAATTAAATCGGACGGAACTATTCGATTAGATTACAGTTATCAATACGAAGGAGTTGTGGAACTGATGGGTATAAAATTTGATTATCCCGAAAATCAAGTCGTATCAAAACGATGGTTAGGCGAAGGTCCTTATCGTGTATGGCAAAACCGTTTACACGGAACAAATTTCGGAATATGGGAAAATGATTATAATGATCCTATTCCCGGAGAATCGTTTCTTTACCCCGAATTTAAAGGCTATTTCAATAATTGGAAGTGGGCAGATATCAATACCAGCGAAGGAATTATCTGCTTAGGTAATACTAACGAAAATAATTATCTGGGAGTATATACCCCTCGGGATGGTCGTGATGCCTTGTTATACACCATTCCTCAAAGTGGAATTTCTGTATTGAAAGTAATTCCTGCTGTAAGAAATAAAGTAAATGCGACCGATTTGGTAGGTCCTTCTTCTCAGGCTCAATGGGTAACAGGTTTGCAACAAGGCAGTATTTATCTGAAATTCGAAACAAGTAAAAGATTATGAGAAAAATATTATCAATCTGTTTACTGTTTTGCCTTAGCTTAAACCTAAGCTACGCACAAGACTTGCGTCAATTGTGGACATCGCCTCCCGAAGAGTCTAAATCGTGGGTGTTCTGGTACTGGATGCAAGGAGCAGTCTCAAAAGAAGGAATCACAGCCGATATAGAAGCAATGAAAGAAGTCGGAATAGCGGGAGCATATCTCATGCCCATAAAAGGAGTTCCCGAAAAACCATTCATCACCCCTATAGTTGAACAACTGAGTCCCCTTTGGTGGGAAATGGTAAAATTTGCTTTCGAAGAAGCCGACCGTGTAGGTGTGAAATTGGGTTTCCACATTTGTGACGGATTTGCCCTTGCAGGTGGCCCTTGGATTACACCCGAATTATCCATGCAAAAAGTAGTCTGGAGTAAGGCAAATGTAAAAGGTGGAACTATAACTGACTTATTACTTCCCCAGCCCGAAAACTACCAAGGGTATTATAAAGACATTGCCGTATTCGCCTATCCGACCCCACAGGGTGAAGGTATCTCAACAGAAACAATGAAACCCAAAGTAACGACTAATGTTTCTGATATTGATCCTCAGTTTTTAGCAGATAAAAACAGCGATGGTACTTTCCGCAGCGAATCGCCTTGTTGGATACAATACGCATTTGATAAGCCTTTCACTTGCCGAAGCGTGCAGGTACAAGCTCCACCTCGAAGCTTCCAAGGACAACGTCTTACTATTGAAGCCAGTGATGATGGTGTGAGTTTTCGCAAAATTGTACAATTAGAACCTCCACGCCAGGGATGGCAAAACGACGATTTTCCGATGACGAATAGCATACCCACTACAACAGCCCGTTATTTCCGCTTCTTGTATCATAAATCGGGAACAGAACCGGGCTCTGAGGATTTGGATGCTGCGAAATGGAAACAGTCTCTTAAAATAAAAGGGATTCGCTTATCATCCGAAGCACGCATACATCAATACGAAGGTAAGAGTGCACAGACATGGAGAGTTAGCCCACGAACAACCAATGAGCAAATAACAACAGACTTGTGCGTTGATCCTAAACAAATAATTGATATTACTCAATATCTGGATAAAGACGGAAAACTAAATTGGAAAGCTCCTAAAGGAAACTGGACTATCTTACGTATGGGGCATACATCAACAGGTCATACCAATGCTACAGGCGGAAAAGGAGCAGGACTGGAATGCGACAAGTTTAATCCCGAAGCCATCCGTTTACAATTTAATTCATGGTTTGGAAAAGCTGTAGAGGTATCCGGTGAAGATTTAGCCTCACGTGTATTGAAAGTATTCCATGTAGACAGTTGGGAGTGTGGCAGCCAAAACTGGTCGTCTAACTTTCGGGAGGAATTCAAAAAACGCAGAGGGTACGACATATATCCATATCTGCCTGTTATGGCAGGTATTCCGATAGAAAGTACCGAAACATCAGAAAGAATATTATACGATATACGCCAAACAATATCAGAATTGGTTGTAGATAAATTTTATGCTATATTGAAAGAGGAAGCCAATGCCAAGGGCTGTCAATTTAGTGCCGAATGTGTATCACCTACCATGATGAGCGATGGAATGATGCATTATAAAAATACCGATCTCCCTATGGGTGAATATTGGCTGCAAAGCCCTACACATGACAAACCAAACGATGTACTTGATGCTATTTCGGGAGGACACATCTATGGAAAGAATATCATTCAAGCCGAAGCGTTTACACAACTCCGTACCATGTTTGATGAGCATCCCGCCATGCTTAAATCTTTACAAGACCGACATTATGCGTTGGGAATAAACCGTCTGAGCTATCACGTAAATGTACTGAATCCGTGGCTCGACCGTCAACCCGGTATGACTTTAGATGGTATCGGTTTATATTTTCAACGTGACCAAACGTGGTGGAAATTGGGAAAAGCATGGGTAGACTATGCACAACGCTGTCAGGCACTATTACAATTTGGGAAACCTGTAATAGATATTGCCGTTTTCACAGGAGAAGAACTTCCTCGCCGGGCTTTACTTCCCGATAGATTAGTTCCTTTTTTACCCGGTATTTTTGGAGAAGAAAAAGTGCAACAGGAAAAAATACGCCTTGCCAATGTAGGAGAACCTACCCGTCAAATGCCTGTGGGAGTAAATCATTCTTCGAATATTACCAACGCTGAAAATTGGGTAAATGCACTGAGAGGTTATCAATACGACAGTTTTAACCCCGATGTACTTCTTAATTCAGCAAAAGTAGAAAATGGTCGCATTGTACTTTCTAATGGCATGAGTTATGCAGCGTTAGTTATTCCGGGAAAACATCCTATGCAACCTAATCCCGAGCGTATATCAACAGAAGTAGCTCATAAAATCAATGAACTTTCAGCACAGGGAGCAACTATATTGATGGGAGAACTTCCTTCTCAAACATTGAACTATAAAGAAAAGAAAGATCATGTAACCTGGAATAATTTCCGTGCAATGAACCTGCCCTATATGGATGAAAATTTCGATAAAATAGGTATAGAACGAGACTTTATTGTAAAAGAAAATAACTCTTCTCAATACGCTACAAATGTTGCTTACACGCATCGGCAAGGTAATGGTGTTGATATTTACTTTATATCGAACCAATTGGATACACTTCGACAACTTGAAATTTCGTTACGAACTTCGGGAAGAATACCCGAACGATGGAATCCTGTAACAGGTGAAATCTCAACCGATATTCAATGGAATATTCAAAACAAAAGAACGAATGTATCCTTAACACTAGACGCTAACGAATCGGTATTCATAGTACTAAAAACTCCGACTGACCAAATAAAAAACCAGTTGAAAGTAACTGAGATACATTCTCCTATTGTAATTAATACACCTTGGCAAGTATTATTCGATGAAAAATCACGAGGGACAAAAGAGCCTGTCATCTTTAACGATCTGACTGATTGGAGTACACATAAAAACGAGCAAATTCGTTATTACTCAGGAACAGCACTTTATCAAAATAACTTTAAATTGACTTCCGATCAAAAAACACGTTATTATCTCGAGATAGAAGAAGTTTGCAATTTAGCTGAAGTAAAAGTGAACGGAAAATCGTGCGGTATCATCTGGACAAAACCCTATAAAGTGGAAATAACCGATGCTTTAAAAAGCGGAAACAATACACTCGAAATATCAGTCGCTAATACATGGGCAAACCGCATAATGGGTGATGAAAATTTTGGTGCGGAGAAATATGACAGCCAAAAAATATGGACAAACGCCCGCTATCGACTTACTGAAAAAAATCTGGTCAAAAGCGGACTTATCGGAACTGTAAAAATCAACAGAATAAAATATTAATTATGAAAAAGATAAGCTCTTTTCTTTTGCTATTTATAATAACTTTGGCATTACATGCTGAACTTAAATTGCCTGCCATATTTAGTAATAACATGCTGCTTCAACAAAATACTGAAGTCAAATTATGGGGATGGGCAGACAAAGGACAAACCATAAATATCTCACAGTCATGGTCGAAACAAAAATATACGACTAAAGCAGATAATTCGGGAAAATGGAATCTGACAATACCAACACCTGCAGGTAGTTATCAAACGTATACTATTTCTATAGCAGATAATAAAAATAGTATCATTTTTAATAATGTGCTTGTTGGTGAAGTCTGGCTTTGTTCAGGACAATCGAATATGGAAATGCCCATGAAGGGATTTAAAAATCAACCTGTTTCGGGAAGCAATGAAGCGATCTTAAGATCTAAAAATAAAAACATACGGTTAATCACAGTTAAGCGTGCGTCTTCTTTAAGTCCTCAGGATGATATTATCGGAGAGTGGGCAGAAGCAACTCCCGAAACGATTAAAGAATTCAGTGCCACAGGCTATTATTACGGCAAATTATTAAATGAGATGCTGGATGTTCCTGTCGGATTGATTCTCTCAGCATGGGGAGGTTCTACAATTGAGGCATGGATGAGTAAAGATATGCTTTCAGGTTTTAATGATATAAAACTTCCATCATCGGAAGAAGACACCAAAATACCTAACCGAACACCAATAATGCTTTACAATAGTATGATAAATCCCATAGCAGGATATACAATTAAAGGATGTATCTGGTATCAGGGAGAGTCTAATTATGAACGCCCCGATCAATACTCTTTACTTTTCGAAAAGATGGTCAGCGAATGGCGTAAAATATGGAGGCAAGGAGAATTTCCTTTTTATTTTTGCCAGATAGCACCTTATAATTATGCTTCTATTGCTCCTATAGAAAAGCAAGGAGGTAAATTTAATTCTGCTTTTTTGAGAGAAGCACAGTATAAATCGGCACAAATAATTCCCAATTCGGGAATGGTTGTATTAATGGATATAGGAGAAGAAAAGTGCATTCATCCCCGAGATAAAAAAGTGGGAGGCGAACGCCTTGCAATGATGGCACTGGGAAAAACCTATGGAATGACAGGTTTTGCTTACGATAGTCCCACTTTCAAAGAAATGGTAATTGAAGAAAACAAAGCTATACTTTCGTTCGATAATGCACCTATGTGGCTCACTGCTTATGGTCAGGAATTAAAGCAATTCGAAATAGCAGGAGCCGACAAGGTTTTCTATCCGGCCAAAGCAGAAATTAAGCGCAGCAAAGTAGAAGTTTCTTCCGATAAGGTGAGTAAGCCTGTTGCGGTACGATACGCTTTCAAAGACTTTGCAGTAGGTGACTTGTTCAGTACCGAAGGATTCCCCCTATCCTCTTTTAGAAGCGACAATTGGGACGAATAAAAAAACTTAAGGTCTTGACCTTTTTATAGATTTGGCAAGTATGCGAGTAGTTGAGTTTATCTATAGTAAGAACAATAAACAGTCAACAAATCATAATAGAGGCTAACCTATGTTTCTGCCCGAATCGAAAAAAATAAACAAGAAAAAACAAAGCAGTAAAAAAGTGTCACTTTTGTAACCTTTGTAATCTTTTATATATTTAGTCTGATATACAGACATTTGAAAAACATTCAAAAGTGACACTTTTTAGTCATTTGACAGTTACTTTTGTCACTTGATTTGTTTACTTTTTGTAACGAATGAATGAGACCTTATAGTACAAGTTTTCAACTCCCGATTGATATTAAACAGAACTATAGCTAATTATAACTATGAGATATAACAGTAAATATTCTATTCCCCTTGTACTCTTTCTAATATTCTGTAGCATTCAATTAATGGCACAGAGTATCTCTGATTATAACATAGTCTGGAATACTCAAAGTAAAAATTCTTCCGAAAGTATGCCTTGCGGAGGCGGAGACATCGGTATGAATGTCTGGGTAGAGAATGGCGATATACTTTTTTACTTTTCCCGAAGTGGAACTTTTGATGAGAATAATACATTACTGAAATTGGGTCGTATACGCATACGCCTTACACCTAATCCATTTGATGGAGGTGAATTTAGTCAGGAGTTAAAACTTGAAGAAGGGCATATTATTATAAAAGGAAAGAATAAGGCGGTTTCATCCGATATTCATATTTGGGCAGATGTTTTTAATCCAATTATCAATGTGGATATTTCCAATAATCAAAATTTAAAGACAGAAGTTTTTTATGAAAACTGGCGCTATCAGGACAGATTATTACGGAAGAACGAAAGTAATCAGAATTCCTACAAATGGGCTGCTCCAAAAGATTTAGTAACCAATAAAGACGAAATCCTGTTCGATAGAAATACAATCGTTTTCTATCATCGCAATTCCGCAGAAACAGCCTTTGATGCTACAGTTAAACAGCAAGGACTAGATGCCGTAAAATCTCAGATATTCAACCCTCTGGAAAATCTAACCTTTGGAGGAGTAATCACAGCAAAGGAATATAAGGCAAATAGTATTTCAGATGGAATATATGCAGATACCGACTACAAAGCATGGAAACTGGAGAGTGAAAGACCTCTTAAAAACAGTCAAATAAAGATACAGTTATATACCGCACAAACAGTAGATATTGCAGATTGGAAATCGGCTTTAGATAAACCTGCCATTTCCGATTTGAAGAAAAACGCAGCTTGGTGGAAAGAATTCTGGAACAGAAGCTTTATCCACATTCAATCCGATAAGAAAGATGATAAAGGTTTCGAAATAGCCCGTAACTATCAGCTTTTCCGTTATATGTTGGGTTGTAATGCGTACGGACAATATCCTACTAAATTCAATGGAGGGTTATTTACGTATGATCCTGTGCATACCGATAGTACTTTAAATTTCACACCTGATTTCCGTAAGTGGGGAGGAGGAACTCATACTGCACAAAATCAACGATTAGTATATTTCCCCATGCTGAAAAGTGGCGATACGGATATGATGAAACCTCAATTTGATTTCTATAATCGCATCCTGCCCACTGCCGAATTACGAAGCAAAACCTATTGGGAACATGGAGGAGCATGCTTTACAGAGCAAATAGAAAATTTCGGATTACCCAACCCTAGTGAATATGGCTGGAAACGCCCCGAATCGTATGATAAAGGAATGGAATACAATGCTTGGCTAGAGTATCAATGGGATACAGCTCTTGAGTTTTGTTTTATGATACTGGAGAAACAAAGATATACTGGCAAAGATATTTCGGAGTATATACCTTTAATCAAAAGCACACTACGCTTCTTTGACGAGCATTATCAATATCTGGCTAGACAACGAGGTCGTAAAACTTTGGATGAGCAAGAGAAGCTAGTCCTTTATCCGGGATCGGCTTGCGAGACTTATAAGATGGCTTACAATGCTACATCTACAATCGCAGCCTTGCAAACAGTTAGCTCCCGATTATTAGAGTTATCCGAAATACAATCTGATACTGTTACAAGAAACTATTTTACTGAATTTCTAAACCGAATACCGGAAATTCACACACGGGAAATTGATGGACATACCACTATTTCACCTGCATGGCTTTGGGAAAGGGTGAATAATGTAGAAACACCACAATTATATCCCGTTTTTCCGTGGGGGATTTATGGTGTAGCTAAACCCAATTTAGATATTGCCATGAACACTTGGAAATACGATAAAGACGTCATTAAATTCAGGAGTCATGTTGGATGGAAACAAGACGCTATCTGGGCAGCACGATTGGGGTTAATAGATGAAGCAAAAGATTTACTCATCAAAAAGCTGGAAAGTGCAGAAACACGTTTCCCGGCTTTCTGGGGACCGGGTTATGACTGGACTCCCGATCACAATTGGGGAGGCAGCGGTATGATTGCCTTACAGGAAATGTTACTCCAAACAGATGGGAAGAAAATATTTCTTCTTCCGGCATGGGATAAATCATGGAATGTACATTTCAAACTGCATGCACCTTATAACACAACAATAGAATGTAAACTTGAAAACGGAGAAATCATGTTGTTGAAGGTAACCCCGGAATGCAGGAGGAAAGACATCATTTTAATGTAGTCTACTTATTTATATTCCTCTCTATATTGAGTGGGCGTTTTGCCCGTATGTTGTTTAAAAATACGGTTGAAATACGAAATATTATCTATTGATAAATCGAATGCAATACTTCGAATAGGCAAGTTTGTTGTAAGTAGAAAAAGTTGAGCCTTTTCCATCTTCTTCAAGTTGATATATTTAGTAGGTGTATAATTCATTTCCTTTTTGAATAACCGAATAAAATGATCTTCGGTTATACAGGCAATATCTGCCAATTGATCGATAGAAATATCCTTATCTATATTTTCGTGTATGTATAAGAGACTTTTATTTATTCGAATATCTTTATTATTCGATTTCATTTTTATCAGTTCAAGAAATTTCGCCATAAGCTGATATAAAATACCTTGCGTTTCGATACTCGAATGTAAAGGCATCTTATTATTATTGGCAATATATTGAGAAAATATAGGCGGGTTATCGTATAACTGAGGATCGAAATGATGCAAGTACCTATCGGGATTTATTTCTAGTAATCGCTGTGTTAATGATAGATCCAGCAAGGAAGCCTTTATGCCTATCGGGAAATCGTACGTATCAAATATAGACTCCTTATTTATAACTTTTTCGTAAAAATGGATGTAGTACAACGAAAAATAACTGTCGCACTCATTATCATGCAAAGTAAACGGAGGTGTTAAATACAAATGATCAGGCTCCAGCAAATAAGTTTTGTCACCAATTTTTGTTTTGGCTCTCCCCTCTTTTACATAATATATACGGGCAAAAGGACTGCATACATTCTTCCAGTTCCAATTGGCATTCAGTTCCGAATACCCTACATTTAATAAGATAAGACTAAGTTCTTCATTCGATTTAAGCATATGACATGTCGTTTTAATATCACACCTGTAATATGTAAATATACTTATATTTAATCAATAAGAGATAATACGCCACGCACAATATCGATATTATACTACTTCTCCGTCGAAATAGTGAAAGGCATCGTCAGATATTAAATATATATTTGCTTTATCAGTAGTATGAAATAACCAAGAGGTCTTAGACCTTACTTTAATCTAACCATAATAAATATCATGAAAAAAAACAGATTTCAAGGCGAATGGCCTAAAATCGGTATACGCCCAACCATAGACGGTCGTATGGGTGGTGTACGCGAATCGCTCGAAGTTCAAACCATGAACATGGCTAAAAATGTAGCTGCACTAATCAGTAAGACCCTTAAATATCCCGATGGTACTCCCGTACAATGTGTAATTGCCGATTCAACCATAGGACGTGTACCCGAAAGTGCAGCTTGTGCCGAAAAATTCAGAAAAGAAGGTGTAAGCGTTACGATCACCGTTACCCCATGTTGGTGTTACGGTAGCGAAACGATGGACATGGATCCGCATACGATTAAAGCTGTTTGGGGATTTAATGGAACAGAACGTCCCGGAGCTGTATATCTGGCAGCTGTTTTAGCAGGACATGCACAAAAGGGATTACCCGCATTCGGCATATATGGTCATGATGTACAAGAATCTTCCGACACTACCATTCCTAAAGATGTTACTGAAAAACTTCTACGTTTTGCACGTGCAGGAATGACAGTAGCCATAATGAAAGGTAAATCATATCTGTCGATTGGTGCTGTGTGTATGGGTATAGCCGGTTCGATTGTAAGTCCCGATTTTTTTGAAGATTATTTAGGCATGCGTTGCGAAGGTATCGACGAAGTCGAAATCATACGCCGTATGACCGAAGGAATATACGATAAAGAAGAATACGAAAAAGCTCTCACTTGGGCTAAAGCAAATTGTAAAGAAGGCGAAGATATTATTAACCGAAAAGACCTCGCCAAAGACAGAGCAGGAAAAGATGCAGACTGGGAATTCGTTATCAAAATGGCTATTATTGTCAGAGATTTAATGGTAGGAAATCCTAAACTTAAAGAATTAGGATTTGGTGAAGAAGCCCTTGGACACAATGCTATTGCAGCAGGCTTTCAAGGTCAACGCCAATGGACAGATTTTTATCCTAACGGAGACTTTGCCGAAGCTATTCTTAATTCGTCTTTCGACTGGACAGGTGTTCGTGCTCCTTATATGTTGGCAACCGAAAATGATGCTTTGAACGGAACTGTGATGCTATTCAGTTATTTACTGACCAATACGGCACAAATATTTGCCGATGTTCGCACATATTGGAGTCCTGACGCGGTAGAACGTGTTACAGGAAAAAAACTAGAAGGTTTAGCGGCTAATGGAATGATTCACTTAATCAATTCGGGTGCTGCAACATTAGACGGTTCCGGTCAACAATCAGACAAAGATGGCAATCCTGCCATGAAAGCATTCTGGGATATCAGCGAAGCAGAAGCTAAAGCTTGCCTAGATGCAACCACTTGGATGCCAGCCAACCGTGAATATTTCAGAGGAGGGGGTTTTTCTTCCAAATTCCTTACCAAAGGAGGTATGCCTTGTACAATGGCTCGTCTGAACCTGATCAAGGGACTTGGTCCTGTACTTCAAATAGCTGAAGGATGGACAGTAGACATAGACCCTGCAATCCACAAAATATTAGACGACAGAACTGATAAAGGATGGCCTACAACTTGGTTTGTACCTCGTTTAACAGAAGATTCAAACTTCAAAGACGTATATTCTGTGATGAACAACTGGGGAGCAAATCACGGAGCAATCAGTTACGGTCATATCGGAGCAGATATAATCACTTTAGCATCCATGCTTCGTATTCCGATTTCGATGCACAATGTCGATAAAGAAGATGTCTTCCGTCCTGCTGTATGGAGTGCCTTTGGCATGGATAAGGAAGGTGCCGATTATCGTGCCTGTCAAACTTACGGACCTCTTTACAAATAAGGTCTGAAACCGTTTTTTGACACTGAATATAAACATTACTGTTAAATTATACTTAAAACAATAGTAACCATACACTAAAACGGATAAACATTACGTTTATTCGTTTTAGCCGTACGGATCAACAGCTGCGAGATTTCATCTATTCGCAAAGAATATAAGGAGTTATATAAAAGGAACAATAGATAGTTGTATAAGGTGTAATTCAGCATACGTTAAATTACTTCTTATTATACAGTGCCCCCTATTGCAAACCCGAACGACAGCTGTTAACCGAACATAAATACATTAAAATATACCATGATTACAGATAAACATTTTGCGGAATTTGTTGCACAAGCTCAACGAGTGGGAAAAGAACGCTTACAACTTTGCAGCAGTGGAAATATATCCTGGAGAGTAGAAGACGATATAGCATTGGTTTCAGGAACAGGCTCCTGGTTACCTCGTTTGACCGAAAACAAAATTGCAGCATGTCGTATTTCCGACGGAATGCCTATACAAGGAGTTAAACCATCTATGGAAAGTTCATTCCATTTAGGAGTGTTACGCAACCGAAAGGATGTTAATGTTGTTCTACACTTTCAGTCACAATATGCTACAGTAGTTTCATGTATGAAAGATAAACCGGCCAACTTTAATGTTATTGCCGAAGTACCATGTTATTGCGGTCGCGAAATTTCGGTTGTAGATTATCACAGACCGGGATCTCCCGAACTGGCAAAAGCAGTAACGGAAGCACTCGCAAATCACGACACAGCCATACTTAGCAAGCACGGACAAGTTGTTTGCGGTAAAGATTTTGATGACGCTTTCCAAAAAGCAGTATTTATAGAATTGGCTTGTCAGATAATTGTTAATGCAGGTGCCGGTAACTATTTAACTCTTACGGAACAAGAAATAGACGATCTTGATAAATATATCTTAGGCAAAACATCTAAATAAAGCACTTATGGCATATCTGGCTTTAGATTTAGGTGCAGGCAGTGGACGTGCCATCGTTGGTACTATTGTTGACGGCAGAATTTGCTTGGATGAAGTTCACCGATTCGAGAATAAACCTGTACGGTTGGGAGATACTCTGTATTGGAATTTTTTGTCTTTATTTGAAAATATAAAACAAGGTATATTTCTTGCCGTAAAAAAAGGATATAATCTCAAAGGTATAGCCGTTGATACATGGGGAGTCGATTTTGGTCTTATAGATAAATCAGGGCATCTTATTTCCAATCCTGTTACCTACCGTGACAGCCGTACCTCGGGTATGGCAAAAGAGGTTATGCAAAATATCTCAAAAGAATATCTATACGAAAGTACAGGTATTCAGCAGATGGAAATAAATACTCTTTTTCAATTATACAGCCTTTATTCTAAAAACGATCCATCGTTATGCTCTGCCGATAAATTACTTTTCACCCCCGATCTTATAAATTATTTCCTGACAGGAGTGGCAGCGAATGAATATACAATAGCTTCTACTTCTCAATTATTAAATGCAAAAACACGACAATGGGACGAATATACATTTCGTCAACTGGAGTTGCCATATTCTGTCATGGAAAAGATTATTCAACCGGGAGAAATTATTGGTAATCTATCCAAAGCAATAGCAGAAGAAACAGGAGCCATAAATGCAAAAATATTTTCTGTTGGTTCTCATGATACAGCCAGTGCAATAGGAGCTATTCCGGCAGACGGCGATAATTGGGCGTTTCTAAGTTCGGGTACATGGTCTTTGTTAGGCTTGCTTACAGATGAACCTGTTCTCACCGCCGAAGCTATGTACAACGATTTTACCAACGAAGGTGGAGTAAACGGCAAAATCCTCTTTATGAGGAATATCACTGGTCTTTGGCTTTTACAGCAGTTAATTGCCGAATGGGAGAAAAAAGACGAAAAGAAATACTCATATGAATATTTACTATCGGAAGCTATTCAGGCAAAAGCACTGCAAAGTATCGTAAATCCTGACGATGCGATATTTACGAATCCATCATCTATGAGCACAGCAATAGAAACTTACTGTGCTGATAATAATCAGACAGTCCCCTCAAATAAAGGAGAATTTGTGAGGTGTGTTATAGAGTCCTTGGCATTGAAGTATCATTTCGTAGTGAAAAAGCTGAACGAATGCTCGGGCAGGAATATCGAACAATTATATGTTGTGGGAGGAGGTAGTCAAAATGATTTACTAAACCAATATACATCGGATGCTTTGAATGTTGTAGTTTCAACGGGAATGACTGAGTCAACTGCTATTGGTAACATTATGCAGCAAGCTATTGCTGATAAAACTGTAGAAAACTGGCACGAAGGGCATGAAATTATAAAGAATAGCTTTATCCTTAAATCGTACTATCCCAAAGATAACCAAAGATGGTTAGAAGTTGCGGAAAATGTAAAACACTTATTTGTATAAAATATGAAAAAGAACTCGATGTTTACAGGAGAGAATGGAGTAAATTATTTATTTCCATTTATCCTAATCACCAGTCTGTTTTTCTTATGGGGATTTGCACACAGCTTACTAGATGTTTTAAATAAACATTTTCAGGACTCTTTGTCCCTTACCAAAGCACAATCGGGAGCTGTACAGGCAGCCGCCTATGGTGCTTATTTCGTAATGGCAATCCCTGCCGGAATTATAGCGCGTAAATTTGGTTATAAAGCTGGAATTATAGTTGGACTCACTCTCTTTGCAGCAGGGGCATTCTGGTTTGTACCCGCAGTAGGTATTAATACCTTTTGGGCTTTTCTCATAGGTCTGCTAATCCTCTTTTGCGGTCTTACATGCCTCGAAACAGTAGCCAATCCCTATACCATTGTATTGGGATCACCCGAAAAGGCAGCAAGTCGAATAAATCTGGCTCAAACCTTTAATGCTATCGGTTGGATTTTAGGACCTCTTGTCGGATCAATACTCATCTTTAACAATGAGTCCGAAAAATCTATTTTCGAATTATTTATTGAGGCTATAAAAAAAGTGTTTCTGGGAGCTACAGAACAGGTTCAGAATATTACAGCATCTGTAAACGAAAGTATGACCGATAATTCAGCTTTAGTAGCCCCTTATGTGGGGTTAGGCACAATTGTATTGTTGGTTTTGCTACTATTTATATTTGTAAAACTTCCTGAGATTAAACCTGAAAAAGGTTCGGGCGATGCAACTGCAAACCTCAATAATGAGCGGATTTCGAACAGACCATTGATACGCCAACGTCACTTCGTATTAGCTGTTATAGCTCAGTTTTTATACGTTGCAGCTCAAACAGGTATTGGCAGTTTCTTTATCAACTATACTATCGAAATACAAGCTTTGCAATTAAATGAAATGCAAGCCGGACTTTTATTAGGTCTTGGAGGTATGACATTATTTGCAATAGGCAGATTTTCGGGCAGTATGATCATGCAGAAAATAAAACCAGAAATACTGTTAGGTAGTTTTGCTCTTATTAATACATTACTTATGATTGTTACCATGACGAGTCATACACGTTTTGGTCTCATTGCTTTAATCACCAGCTATTTGTTTATGTCGATCATGTTCCCTTCTATTTTTGCATTAGGATTAAAACACTTGGGCGAAAAAACGAAGACCGCTTCTTCGATCTTAGTATTTACGGTAGTAGGAGGAGCTATTGCTCCCACATTAATGGGACTGATAGGAGAAACAAATATGAGCATTGGTTTTATTGTTCCTTTAGTTTGTTTTCTTTACATATCTTTCTTTGGATTTTTCGGAAGTTCGGTAAAACAATAATTACAGTTATAAAACCGAAAGCATTTTTTCATAAAAAGAGAGGATATCCCTTACAGATATCCTCTCTTCATTCATAGCAAGCTCTTTTCTTTGATTATTTTCTTTCGGAACTAATTTCAATAAAACTACTTTCTAGATTATCGGAACTTGCTTTCAATACAATCTTTCCTCCCTTTTTAGTAGACTGAACCACAGCTACCGCTTTGCCACTAAAGAGCCTTCTTTCGGGCTTTTTTAATGATAAAGAATCTGTGGGGTCTCCATTATCAGTACCAACAATAACACCATTACCTTCAAGCGAAAACTTCATTAAATTATCGGCTGTAGGAACAACTATCCCCTCAGCATCGACAACTTCAGCAGTTATAAAAGATAAATCTTTTCCATCGGCTGCTATTCTATTTCTGTCAGCTGTTAAACGAATAGAAACGGGTTTGCCTGCCGTTTTTATTTCTCTTGATAAAACTTCTTTTCCGTTTTTGCGAGATACAGCCTTTAAAGTCCCTTTATTAAACGGAACCCGCCAGCATACATGAAATTCATCATCCTTTTTAGTCCTTTTGCCTAACGATTGCCCATTGAGGTAAAGCTCTACTTCATCGGCATTATTGTAGTATGCCCAAACATCAACGAGTTGTCCCTCTTCCCAATTCCAATGAGGAAAGAGGTGCAATACATCTTTGTCGGTCCACTCACTTTGGTACATATAATACACATCTTTTGGAAAACCGGCTAAATCGATAATACCGAAATACGAACTGCGTGATGGCCACCAAAACGGGGTTGGTTCACCCAGATAATCAAATCCAGTCCAGATATATACTCCCGAAATATGATCGTATTTTTTTACCATTCTCCAAGTATCTTCGTGAGTTGTACCCCAAGGCACATGGCTGTTATCATACGATGAGCATTGATGTACAGGTCGGTCAAATGGTTTATCCCAACGTTCGGGCCAGATATTCATACTATCCGAGGGCATTATGTAATATCCGCGGGACATGAGTGCCGAAGTTGACTCGGTTATGATAAGCTTTTGATCGGGAAACTTTTCGTGGAAATTTACCCAATTGTTCTCATGATAATTAAATCCGATAATTTCCATAGCCTCCGAACGAAAGATATGATTACTAGGCTCTGTCTCATTATTACCCGATGTAACAGGTCGGGTTGGGTCGAGCTCTTTTACAATATCAGCTAACTTTAAAGCTAAAAGAGAATTTACATGTAAATCTTTTGATGGAATTGTTTTCTTATCCAACGTGTTGGCAAAATTTAAAACCATATTTGCCTGTTGTAAATCCAAAGTATCAGCATCTATATGCGACCATTGTTCCAAAATTTCGTTTCCAATACTCCACATGAATATCGAAGGGTGGTTACGGTCTCTAAGAATCAGATCTGTTAAATCACGCTCATGCCATTCGGGGAAATATTGAGAATAGTCATACGGTGATTTCTTTTTTCTCCACATATCAAAAGCCTCATCCATTACTATGAAACCCATTTTGTCACACAAATCGAGTAACTCAGGGGCAGGCGGATTATGAGAAGTTCGTATACCGTTACAACCCATTGCTTTCAGAATTTCCAATTGCCGTTCTATTCCTCTTGTGTTTACGGCTGATCCCAGACACCCCAAATCGTGATGATTACATACACCCTTTATCTTTACTGATTCGCCGTTAAGAGAAAATCCTTTATCTTTATCGAAAGAAAAAAAGCGTATCCCAATAGGTGTTTCATAAGTGTCTATTGTTTTACCATCCTGAGTAATTCGGGTAATTACTTTATACATATATGGATCATCGACCGACCATAAATGAGTCTGTTGCAGCTTCAAAACTTGTTCAGTAATTCCGACCTGCGAAGCCGCAATATTTACTGGAGCCTTTACTTGAAGAATCTCTCTTCCGTCGGCATCCACTAAAATAGAATAAAGCTCTATTGCCTGAGATGTATCAGTTACATTACGAATATTTGTGAC